>CAVIMN010000016.1:0-75759 GCA_963644035.1 bacterium | reverse complement strand
AAGAATACGACAGAACATTTATAATGTAACTCCAATAGGGAGCGAGCCCATCACGAGGCTCGCTCCTTTTTCTTTATAAGAACATAACTACTTAGAATAACATTTTCAAACACTCCATGCATGTTTCTCGCATATTATGCTTACCTTTGCTTGATATGAACATAAAAAATTTACTCAGACAACCGCTTTTTGCATTAGGCAAGCGAAAGGCTCTTCATTGGGCGATGCTTTTCCTCCTCTCCTTTGTGGTGCTGCTATTGCTCTCGCCAGACTCTTATTTGGCGGATATATATGCAAAACGCTGCGATTCGGCATGGTTTTACACTTGCGGCAAAGCATGGATGGAAGGGATGGTGCCCTATGTTGACTTTGCAGACTCCAAAGGTCCGCTGCTTTGGCTTATCTATGGCTTGGGCTATCTGCTCTCTCCCACATCATACCACGGAGTGTTTTGGCTCAGCGTCATAGCGTATACCGTAGCGTTCCACTTCATTGGGCTCACCGCCCATCTGTTTTTAAGAAAGAGAGAATCGGCTCTTGTTGTATTGACGATGCCTTTCTTCTTGTTCTTTATCGTCTATCACAATGAGGTGAGAGCCGAAGACTTTTGTATTCCTGCCATTTGTGGCGGCATCTTCTTCATTTGCCGTGAATTGCCAGGTATGCCCAATACCCGTAGGGGGGGGGTAAAAATTGCCTTGCAATAGGCTTATGTATGTCATGGTGCCTGCTTATCAAATGGAACTTGTTTTTCATGATGGGCGGCATGGCACTTGTTGCAGCCTTTCTTTCCATAAAACGCCGTGAACCTAAAAATATACTCCTTGGCTTAGCTGGAATAGCGGTTCCGTTGCTACCATTTGTTATATATTTCCTGTGGCAAGGAAATCTATATGACTTTGTAAACGAATACTTCATCAACACATTCAACATTACCTCCGGCAATAGCTTAATCAACTTTTATAGAGACAAGCTTGTTCTCACCTTCCTTTTTGCTTTTATAGCCTTTTTCTGCCATCGCATGCACTTGAGCTACTGGCTATTACTCGCCTTTCTTCCTTTCTATATATTTCTTGCGATGCGAACGGGGTTTCTGCACTATTTTGCAGCAGCCATGCCATTCTTCGTGTTTGTTCCTATATATATAGCCAAAGTTTTATCAAGAAAGATAAATCAGCTTGGTTCGTTGGCATATGCAACCTTGCTTGCCCTCATATTCGTCGTGGGCACGGTTTTTAACCTGCGCTTGGGCTATTTCACCGCATTCTCAAATACTGATGGCACGCGTATCGCCGTGATGCAATATCTGGCACGTTACGACAAGCCCAAAATAATGTTTTTCATTCGTGATAATGGATTCGGTCTGTTTGCACGTGCACTGCCTGCTTGCAAATATTGGGCGGAGCAAAAGGATGCCTCAGTTGAGATGAAGAAGGAAAGGGAAAAGGCAGTAGAAGATTGCCGGGCGGACTTCATCATAATATCAAACAAGGGCGAAACGCCTCCGAACATTATCCCGCTCGCACTAAAATCCGGCTATCGCCAATGCTACGGCAGGGTAAGAGAAAACGGCAAGACAGAAATAAAGCCACTGCCCCTCTTCAAGAAAACAACCCGTACACGGTAAATCAGACATAACGGCAAGCATTCCCCAAAAGAAAAGGGATGTTTGCCGTTACTCATATCAAGCAAAAATCATACTGCAACTTCTAAAAAACAATTAAAATGAGAGGGCAATGTATGGCGGTAAGGAAAAATTTCATATATTTGTGGAAAAATTGCACCATCGAGTGCAAATAATCACAAAGCTATTAAAACACTCACAAAGCTATTAAACAAAAACATTATGAAACTGAACAATTACAAAGAAGAGGCATCGCGCTGCCTACTATGCGAAAACGCACCCTGCACAAAGGCATGCGCCAACGGCGACCCAGCACGAATGTTGCGCGCCATAAGATTCGACAATACTCGCAATGCGGCAAAGTGGATTACTGCCTGCACGGAAGCTGACCTGCAGGCTGCACAGGAGGCGTGCATACACTACGACAGTGCGATAAGGATAAAAGACATTGCTGAGAGCCTCGCCTATCAGCCCGTGGCAACAGAAACGAAAGCCCGTGGCGATGCAAAAGAAAGTAAGTGCGATCTGTCAATAGAATTCTGCGGAATGAAATGCGAGAACCCGTTCTTCCTCGCCTCCTCCGCCATCTGCACCAACTACGAGATGGTGGCAAGAGCATTCCGTGCGGGATGGGCAGGAGTATACTATAAGTCCATCTGCCTGGAGGATATCCACGAGGTGTCGCCACGCTTCGACTCCGTTGGCGAACAGGGGGAAACGGGCCGCTTCTACGGCTTCCGCAACATGGAACAGCTGAGCGAGAACCCGGCGGAGGTGGACTTCGACATTCTGCGCCGACTGAAACAGGACTTCCCCACCAAAATCGTTGTGGCTAGCATCATGGGACAGACGCTCAGCGACTGGGCGCAACTGGCCCACATGGCTGAGGATGCGGGCGTGGATGCATTGGAGCTGAACTTCTCGTGCCCGCAGATGGGACTGGAAGGTATGGGCAGCGACGTGGGGCAGAACATCGAACTGGTGATGCACTACACCTCCTACGTGAAACGACGCGTCAGCATCCCCGTCATTGCCAAGATGACGCCAAACATAACGCAGATTAACGCTCCCGCCGTGGCTGCCTCGCTTGCCGGAGCTGATGCTATATCGGCGATAAACACGATAAAGAGCGTCACGATGAACGACTCGTCGATGGTTTCGCACCAACGCACCATTTCCGGCTACAGCGGACGTGCCGTGAAGCCTATCGCACTGCGTTACATCCTGGAAATGGCTAATAACCCCATCCTTGAGAACACACCGCTCAGCGGTATCGGAGGCATAGAAACGTGGCGCGACGCCCTGGAGTTCCTACAGCTGGGATGCACCAACCTGCAGGTGTGCACCGCCGTTATGCAATACGGCTTCCGCATCATCGACGACCTTATCGAGGGACTCGGCACATACATGGAGGAGCGCGGACTGAACAACCTCAACAGTATCATCGGCGAGGAGCTGCCAAACTTCGTGCTGCCATCACAGATGGACCGCTCTACGGTGGTCTACCCCATCGTAGACCGCGACAAGTGTATTGGCTGCGGCCGCTGCTTCATATCATGCAGCGACGGCGGGCACCAGGCAATAACGTTCGCTGAAGACCGCAAGCCACGCCTCAACGGCAGCAAATGCGTGGGTTGTCTGCTATGCCAGCACGTATGTCCCACGGGGGCGATAAAGCTCTCAAAGCGTGTAGCAAAGAAGAAATGACACGCCTCGGGGCTTCTGCCAACAAAGAAATAACCCACATTGGCTTTGCCTAAGGCAAGCCACCATAAACGAATAATCTCCCGACAGATGCTTAACACCACACATCTGCCGGGAGATTTGCTTTATTCAGGAAGATGCAGGATGAGCCATCCATGTAGAAAAGGTTAGAATATTTTGCGCAAAGGACACATGCTTTTCAAGACGAATTGTTAACTTTGCACTTAAACAACGCATCACAGCTCATCGTAACTGGGCTGTGATGGCTTGTTATCAATAAACAGTGCAAAATCCTTTCGCATGAAAAAAAATCTACTCTCTCAAATCATTCTGGGCATAGTCCTCACTTCTGCTGCATTGCCGGCAACGGGAGCAGACACCGACCCCAACAACTTCAGACCATCACGCAACGTAACCTTCACGGAGACAACACTACCACTGGTGTTCATCAACGTGAACGGACAGACCATAGAACGCGAAAGCCGCGTGCTCGCCACAATGAAGATAATCAACAACAAAGACGGGCACAACTATCTCGACACCGTGGCACATGCCAACCAGACGGTTGACTGGGAAGGTCCGGTGGCAATAAAATACCGCGGCAACACGTCCTTTACCGGGTCCGACAAGAAACCCTTCTCCATACGTCCGCTATCGGCTGCCGACCTTACGGCGAAGAAGGCTAAGGTATCTATCATGGGCATGGCGAAAGACAACGACTGGGCAATGCTCGCACCGTGGGAAGACATGAGCTACATGCGCGACGTGCTGACCATGGAACTGGCTCGCGGTGGCAGTTCCTTCGCCCCACACATGAAATACTGCGAGGTGGTGCTCGACGGCTACTACTACGGCATATACATCATGTCGGAACGTGCCACCAAAGGCAAGAACCGACTGAACCTTGACGACCCGACAGCAGAAGACCTGACGGGCGATTTCCATGTGGAGATAGACCGCAAAGACGAGGAACACTACTACGTTTCGAAGCATCACCCCGTGAGCAGCAGCGGCGTGGAATACACCAACCGCACTGTGGCTTACCAATACAAAGAGCCGGAGTATGACGACTTTGCCGACCTTCCCGACGGGGTGGAAGAGGCAATAGGCAATGCCATCGAAGAGATGGAAAGCTCGTTCACCACAAGCAACTACACGGGCGAAAACGGATACAGGAAATACATCGACGTGCTGTCGTTCATTGACTACCAGATTGCACAGGAATTCGCTAACAACGTTGATGCCTACCGACTGAGCACGCCGCTCTACAAATACAGCGAGACGCATGCTAAAGAGCTGGGCACCGACGCAAAGTGGAAAACTGCCCTGTGGGACTTCAACATAGCCTACGGCACGGCAAACTACTATGATGCCGCCAACGTGCAGTCGTGGCGCTACAAGAGCAACGACCTCATGGCTGCGGCAGACCAGCAGCTCGTGCCTTTCTTCTGGTATAAGCTGATGAAAGATGCCGCCTATGTGCAGGAACTGCGACAGAGATGGACAGAACGACGCGAGGGGAACTACTCAGAAGACTTCATAACAGCAAAGATAGACTCACTGGCTGCCGTGCTACAGGAGAGCGGTGCGCTGGAGCGCGACAACAAGGCATGGAACAACCATTTCGGCACGTTCACAAGTAAGGTGAACACACTAAAGACTTTTGTTAGCAACCGCCTTGCCTTCATAGACAAATCGTGGAAGATAAAGACACCCGTATCGGGAGAACAGAAGCCCCTTGCCGTTTCTAGCGGGTTCAACGCCGACGTCATTGCCGAAGCAAAGCCCTCGGCATCACACGTGACTGGCACCATCGACAAAACAGGCTATACGTTCTACACCACCGGCGTGCAGGAGAGCGGAGCATTGGCTTCCGACGACCGCAAAGTTACATCGGCTGAGGGGATAACGTATGAGCTTGCCGACTACACCGCCAACAACGCGCTGACAATGACTTCCACATCCAACTACACCCTTGAACTGAACGACCCCATACAGGGCAAGACGCTCTACTGCCTCGCGGTAAGTGCCGACGGAAAATCAGTAGTAAGCGTAACCCCGAACTACACCGACGGGACTACAGGCACACAAGCCTCGGCAACCATCCCCGACTGGTACGGACAGACGCAAGATGCCGACGACGCAGTGAACAGTCTGGGGCGCATACTCACTACCAGCAACTACTACGGCAAGACTGACGCCATCGACTCTGAAGTGTATTGCCTTTACGAAATAGCCGTTACGCTTGACAAAGAGAAGACTCTCGGCAGCGTAACCTTCTCGAAGACGGGCGGACGCCCCAGCATCCTGGCAATGACGGTTCTTGCTGAAACAGCTACCGCCATAAAAGACGCGACAAACAATACGCCATGTAAGGCTATCGCTATCTATGGCACCGACGGAAAGGCACGCAAGACACTGGCACGCGGCATAAACATCATACGCTACGACAACGGAACGGTGAAGAAAATCATCATTAAATAAGTCTCTACCATATCGAAAACATAGCCCTATGGCAAAGAAAGAATACATTGAAGCCAACCGCCGCTGGCTGGCAGAAAAAGCCTTGGAGGAGGGTGTGAATGCCCTACCCCAAGGCATATATTACAAGATACTGAAATCCGGCAATCCACAAGCCCCCTCGCCCACCCGACGGAGCATCATCACCGCCCACTACACGGGGTGGACCATCAACGGAAAGAAATTCGACTCCAGCCGTAGCGGTACGCCGTTGGCAATGCGCCTGTCCGACCTTATCGAAGGATGGATAGTTGCCATGCAACAGATGCACGTGGGCGACCATTGGGAACTTTACATCCCATCAGATAAAGGCTACGGCAAATTCTCTCAACCGGGCATACCCGGCGGCTCAACGCTAATCTTCGAAGTAGAGCTGCTGGGCGTGGGATAATACCGACTTCATTTCTTCATCATGAAACTCAATTCCATAAGCAGAAAAATTAAAGGAAACCCGACAATGGTTGAGGGCACGGTGTATTCAATGCTCATCATTTGCAGCATATCACACTTCCTCAACGACATGATACAGTCTATCATCCCTTCTATCTACCCTATCGTAAAGGATAAATTCGGATTCTCGTTCGCACAGATAGGCATGATAACCCTGGTGTTCCAAATGACATCGTCAATACTACAGCCCTTCACGGGACTTTATGCCGACAAGCATCCGCAACCGTATGCCCTCTCCGTGGGCATGTGTTTCACGCTGGCAGGACTGTTGTTGCTAGCCTTTGCCGACAACTATTGCCTCATTCTGCTGGCAGTGGCTATAGTAGGATCAGGCTCCTCCGTGTTCCACCCCACAGCATCGCGAGTGGCACAGATGGCGTCAGGCGGAAAGAAGAGTCTTGCACAGTCAATCTTCCAGGTGGGCGGCAACGGTGGCTCTGCTGTTGGTCCGCTGCTGGCGGCAGCCATCGTCTTGCCTTTCGGGCAGCACGCCATATCTTGGTTTGCCGTGGCTGCACTGGCTGCAGCATTGATAATGGTAAGACTAGGAGTGTGGTACAAGGCGCGACTAGCCTACGTCATTGACCATCCGCAAAAGCAGCCGCTACTGAACAACGACATTTCAAAGAGAGCAAAATACGGCGCATTGCTAATACTCATCCTGCTCATATTCTCAAAATATTTCTATACCGCCTGCATCACCAGCTACTTCACATTCTTCCTCATAGACAAGTTCGGGATATCCGTTCAGGCATCACAGCTATGTCTGTTTGTCTTTCTCGCTGCCTTCGCCATAGGCACAGTGGCTGGCGGCATGATGGGCGACAAGTTCGGGCGCAAATACGTTATATGGTTCTCCATACTGGGGGCTGCTCCTTTCGCCCTGGCCATGCCTTTCGTAAACTTCACATGGACTATCATCTGCACATTCCTCTCCGGACTTATCATTGCCTCTGCCTTCTCATCAATAGTGGTGTATGCTACAGACCTCATGCCGGACAAGGTGGGACTGATAGCCGGAATCTTCTTCGGACTGATGTTCGGACTGGGCGGCTTGGGGTCGGCTTTCTTCGGATGGCTTGCCGACAAGACTAGCATCGAGTTCATCTTCCAGGCAAGTGCTTTTCTGCCCCTTTTGGGCATAATTGCCGGCTTACTGCCCAACACGCAGCAAACAAAGAAGAAAGGGAAATAACGTCTTTTAGTTCCGTTCCGAAAAGAATTAGTGACACTACACTCGCATAAACTATCTGAAGCATTTTATATTAAGGCATGTTCTAAAAATTACCTTTGATGGATTTTTAGAACATGCCTTTAAAAAAAGCTCGGACTTCTTCGAGAAATCCGAGCCATTCGAGCATTATAATCAATTCTATTTCACATATTTCTTTCCCTTAGCCACAACGATGCCGCGGTAACTGTCCGGCACACGCTGTCCGCTAAGATTATGCAGTTGTTTGCCTTCGGTAGCGGCAGACGAATTATCCCTTGCCGAAACGATGCCTGTTGTCTGAGCCACGAGAGTTATCTCTTCTCCAGCCACGGTAGGTATGTCGTAGAGATAAGTGTCGGCAAGTTTTGTTTCGGGGATTTTCGTCTTGTCCTTCACAATCGGGTCTGGCATGCCGTAAGGCTGCATCAGCGGATTGGCGTTGTCGCCCTTAGCCTCAGCCAGCGGAGTGCCATCGGCATTTACCAGCGGAGTGGCGGTGCGCAGACGCAGGTTGCCGCCGATGGTAGACTTCACCGTAAGTTTTTCCACATTGCCGTCAGACCATTTGAGGTCTGTCACCACGAAACCGCCTCGCGAGCGCAAGCCCTTCACCTCGCCGCCGTCTTTCCATTCAGACGGAAGGGCGGGAAGGATGTGGAGGAAACCGGCGTGCGACTGCACGAGCATCTCGGCAATGGCTGCCGTTGCTCCGAAATTACCGTCAATCTGGAACGGTGGATGAGCGTCGAACATATTAGCGTAGGAACCGCCATCAGAAGAAGCAATCGTCACGTTAGGGTCGAGCAGCACCAACTGGTTCTTGAGAATCTTCATGGCATGGTCGCCGTCGAGCATACGCGCCCACATGGCTTCCTTCCATCCCATAGACCATCCGCGGGCAGCGTCGCCGCGACCAACGAGGCTCTTGTGTACCGCCTGGAAGAGTGTTGCGTTTTCATAAGGCGAAACCTGGTTGCCTGGATAAGCGCCCCACAGATGAGAGAGGTGGCGGTGGGAACTAGTCTCGCGGTCCCAATCTTCCTGCCACTCCTGCACCTGACCGTACTTGCCTACCTTCCAAGGCGTAATCTTTGCCTTGAGGTTGTCGAGTTCTTCTGCAAAATCATTGTCAGTATTCAGCGCACGGGCTGCAAGAGCCGTGTTCTTCAGCAAGTCATACACCATTTGGTTGTCCATAGCGATGCCTCCGAAGAGAGCTATATTGGCGGTATTGCCGTCGTCCTTGGTGTATGTGCCGATGCCTGGATGGTTCTCAGGCGAATTGCTCGGGCATACTACCATATATCCAGTCTCAGGATCTTTCACGAGGAAATCCTGGAAGAACTGCGCCGCACCCTTCATAACGGGATACACGCTGGCGAGATATTCCTTGTCGCCGGAGAAGAGGTAGCGTTCCCATAGGTGAGAGCAGAACCAAGCGTTGCAGGTGGGCCATACGCCCACGGTACCGTTGTCCACTGCGCCCGTAGTGCGCCATATATCAGTATTGTGATGGAGAGCCCATCCCCTTGCGCCATACATATTCTTAGCCGTTTCTGCGCCTGTCTCGCTCACGTCCTTAACCATTTCCACGAAGGGCTCGTGACACTCGGCGAGGTTTGTCACCTCTGCTGGCCAATAGTTCATCTCCACGTTGATGTTCGACGTGTATTTGGAGTCCCAAGCGGGGTACTGGCGTGCATCGGGGTTCCATATACCCTGAAGGTTGGCAGGCTGCGTGCCTGGCTGCGAAGAAGAGATGAGGAGGTAACGGCCAAACTGGAAATAGTTGGCGGCTAGCTGCGGGTCGGCAGTCTTGTGGAACTCCTTTATGCGCTGCTCTGTGTCCTTTTCCTCCTGCGCTGAGTTTCCGTTTAACGTGAGGTCTACGCGGTCAAACTGTTTCTTGTATGCCGCTTCATGGTCGGCAAGCGTGGTGGAATAGTCCTTTCCGCTGTTGATATAAGCTTGCAACGCTGAGAGAGCCGTAGCTGCGGCATCTCCGCTCACGTCATTGTATTTCTTGAAATTCGTTGCCTGTGATATAACTATGGTTGCATGTGTCGCTCCAGCTATGTTCAGTCGGGGAGCGTTGGTGGCTGCCCCTGCCGTTCCCTGTGCATAGACTGTAGTCTGGTCGTTAGTCACTGCACCATCGCAGTCAATCACGGAGATGAACGTAGCGAGGTTGAGTTTGTTGTCCACGTTCTCACACTGCGCCCTGGCTGGGCCCATAGAAGCCTTTATGGTGTGGTCGTCGTATAGTTCGTTAGAGGTGAGTTTCTCGATATTCGACTTGTTACACCCTGCATAGCACACGTTGAAGTCGAGTTTGCCCTGCTGGTCTGCCTCAAGGCGCACCACGGTGACATTGTCTTTGAAAGAGGTGAACACAGTGCGCTTGTATCCCACGTTCTTAACATGATACTCCACACTGCTCGTTGCCGTGTTCATGTCGAGATACCTAACATAGCCCTGCGCATCGGTGGCACCAGTGGTCTGCGCACTTTCCATGTCGTCATACCGCTGTCCCGGGAAGCCGAGCAACACAACGCCGGCTGCACGATAACTTGCCCCGTGCGATCCCTGCGACATCCAGTTCTTCACGGCTATGTTCTGCACAGAGGCGTAGTCTTTGTTGAAGATGCCGTTGCGCACCTCCGACAGCACATCGAGAGCGTTAGCGTTCCAGTTGGCGTTAGGGCCTTGGTCCCAAAACGTGTCCTCGTTCAACTGAAGCGTGTCGCAAGCCACGCCACCAGAGTGCATCACGCCAAGGCGACCGTTGCCGAGGGGCAGAGCCTCCTCCCAATAACCTGCCGGTTTGTTATACCACAGGTGGTTCTTGCTCTCTATCTTCGGAGCAGGTATGGGGTCTGTGTCTGCGGTGGTGAAGGAGAATTTTACGGCATCCGCGGTAACGTTGCCCGAAAGGTCGCTTACAGTGTTGCCGGGCAGTTCAAACGTATACTTGCTGCTCTTGTCAAGCGACGAGTACGCAAGCCGCAGAGTGTTGCCATTTACTACGGGTGATAGCTGCGTTGCCAACTTCGATGCTTCAGCGGTAAGGGTCGCCTTAGCTCCGTCGACAAGTTTCAGACTTTCGTTGAAATTAAGCACGACAGTTCCGCTTGTAGCCACCCCTTCGGCGTTGTCCGCCGGACTGCTCGACTTGAACTTGGGAGCCTCGTGGTCATCGGCGAGCACATTAACGTATTTAAGATTGTAGTTGCTTTTCTTCGTAGCGGTAGAGATAAAAATCCTCACCGTCACGTTGTCCTTGTTGTCTGCGTCCAAATCATATTTGGCATCAACATAGGTGTTCCAGTGGCTGCCGCTCACATAGTCGGCAAGGGTCTTCCAGGTCGTTCCGCCGTCAACGGTATAAGCCACTCCGAAAGGCGTGGAAGAACTGGACCCGTCGCCGATGGCGAAGTTAAGCTTCACGTTGTTCAGGCTGGTTGTAGGGAAGCTCACCTCAAAATACTGGTCGTGCTTCGTGGCGTTGGCATAGTCGGCCTTAGCGGTGAACTTGTCGATTGATGCGGTGTTGAGACGGAGCACATAACTGGCACTGCTCTGTTTCACCTCCCACTTGCCGTCGCTTGTCTTCAGCGAGAGTTTGTAGTCAGCCTGCACCCCACTGCACTCATTAGGCAGGAAGACCGGCTGTTTCGTCTTCCACGCCGTGTTGCTCAGAGCCGTCCACCCGCTGCCGTCTGGCGTATAGGTAATGACAGTCCCGTTCTGCGAGCTTTCCCATCCTTCAGAGAAAACCCACGAAGCCACCGATGTCTGCTGCGCCGCACAAGGGGAGCTGCCCCCAAGAACAAGACCGCAGATTACAGCCATCGCCTGGCGTAAACGCTTTGTCGTTTTTTTCATGATTGGTTACTGTTTGAGATTAGTAATTTGAATGACGGGGCAAAAGTATCACTAATCCGTTACCGCCAGGTGGATTATCATCTTTTACAGGTAGACAATCATTACATTCCTATTGGAATTCACACATTTGCACCGACAATTCCCACCACGCTTCCCGAAGAACAGCGAACCAGAATGGGCCTTTTGCGTTTTGAGGGTAATAAGTTACTTCCGCTTAGCCAATTACTTCAACTAGGCAATGACTATGGGATTCCCCATAGGTTGGCATGAAGAAGCGTTGTGGCAGTAAATATTTTTGAATGATACTAAAAGGGAGGACATCTGTGTATGCCCTCCCTAATCATTTCTATTTCATTTTGATGTTCCAATGAATTCCATTAAGCCAACCTCTATTTAGAGGAACCATGTAATCGTGGTAAAGAGATAAACGACCTGTGAGTCAGGATGAAATTATAAAGGTCCATAATCTTGAAACAGTGGCCCAAGCGGCACATAATCCGGAAATGTTTTATCTTCAAGTTCATAAATAGATGCAGACTTGTATCTTGCGTAATAAGCGTCTAGTGTTTTATTCCTATCATCCTTCCATTCAAGAAATGTACTTTTCTTTCCAAGAATATAACTTGCCGCTAAAGCTGCTGAATCAAACGCCCACTGTCTTTTTTGGGTCATTACACCATTATCGTATTTATAATTTCTTGTAAATTTCAACCTCGCACCCATTGCAAAGTGGCTAGTTAAAGACGAGTAATATTCTGAATGAGGAAAGAACGCACCTTTTAGAACAACAAACCGAGAGTCTTTTGTACTGAAATAGCCTGCAGCATATACATATAATTTATTTCCACAATACTTCCTAATATAGAAAATTCGAAACCCGAGAGATTCTGCCTCACGCACTATTTCATTACGCAAAAAATCCTCATAGGTGAAAAGTTTTACTCCTTCAAACGGTAGTGACTTTTTTAGATTATATAATCTTTTCGATTCAATAATAGATTGGCGAAGATTTTGATATTCTTCGTCGTCAAGACCGAAAAGATTTTCACGAGTTTCTGTTCCGAAAATCTTCTCATATTCTTTATTTACATCAAATTCTTCTACCATTACTATTTTTTGCCTTTTAGGTGTTCCATCTTTTCTTTTGTAACATCTATATTGCCGATTACAGGAACAATGTTAACAAGAAACCTTTGGTTCTTCTCTTCTTCTTTAACCCAATGCGAAAAATACTCTTTTACATCAGGATAGAGTTCATGCAATGAGTCTTCGTCTACTTTTACACGAGGTTTCCCTCCCTCGCCACTGCCAGAAATAAGAAGTTCGCATCGAGGCATCTTGTCAAAGTCAAGACCTTGATCAATCCAAAACTTGTTCAGAAATTGTGCTCTGAGATATGACAGAGTATAATTGTTTTTCCAATCCCCTTCATCGAAAGGGATTTTTGAAGATTGACCTTCTATGACAATTAAAAATTTAATGTTCTTTTTAAGGTTGTCAGGAATGGATGCTTCCAGCTTATTGATTTTTGCCATAATGGTATCACCGTCAGCTTTGACCGCAGCACGAATTCTATCAGCCTCAGAGGGGTTGGCTATATCATCAGCCAATTTGTACATGCTATATTCTTTGGGTTGATATTTGATTTCTATGTTCATCAAATGCTTTAGATATGAGGGGTCATATCTGAAGGCACCCGTTTGGTCTATCTCATTTACTGTTGTATACACATTTACAATGTTCTCATATTCGTCTACAAGAACTTGCAATTGCTTTTCCTTCACCTTGAATCTACTGAATGAAACAACAAATAGTACAAGCGTTATGGCAAAAAGTGTTGTCATAATATCAACGTAACTTGGCCAAAATGAGCCGTTGTTTTTACCGTCCATAATTTATCTATTTTTGTCATTAGAGTCGGATCCCCAACCAAATAGACCACCTCTCTGTTTCACAGTAACTTCTATTTTCTTTGTATCAACAGACTTCTTAACCTCTTGAACGCTGTTTCTTACAAGCTTGACTGATTCCGATAAATCCTTATTATCTGAAACCATAGAGCTGATTTGTGATAGTTTCGTTTCAATCTCATTCAATTTACGAAGGTTTGTGAACTCTTGACGAATATCTTCAACATTGAACTTTTCCTCAATGGCTTGTATGAAAGCATTATGACGACTTTCCAATTCTTCAGTCTGTGCCGTTATCATCTTTTCAAAGCCCTCTATGTGACCTTCTATAGCCTGCTTATAACGAGTATTCATTTCGCTAAGAACCTTTGTCTGTTCTGTATAAAGGGCTTCAAGTTTCCCGTCTGCCATCTCAAGGTATTTATCGGCAATCTTGCCCTTCTTTGATATACCTTTAATCTGATCACGAATTGCTTCGATGACATCGTTACCGAGAATGTCTCGTTTTGTAAGTGCATGACCTGCCTCATTGACATTATTCTCGAAGTCCTTAATACGGTCTAGTATCTGGTTAACACGGACAGCAACCTCACGAGGAATCTTAAGGTCTTCGTTATACTTATTCTGCAAAGCGATGGCTTCCTGTGCAGCAGCAAGCATCATGCGACGAGCTTCTTCAAATTTGTTGAGAGATTGTGTGATGCTAACGAAATGATTAGATGCCTCAATATACTTCTCAAGACCACGGATAAGTTCACCGCTTTTGAAAGTTTTAAGCAACTTTGCTTGAAGATCTATATTCAGGTTTATCTTATCCATGTTTTTGCCCATTACATCCACTGCGGCCGTAACGGCATCAACTTTTTGTTTAAAATCATTACCGAATGCTTTGGTGCAGTCATTAAAAGCTTGCTTGAAGCCGTCTATGACAGTGGAAAAAGCAGGCTCAAATTTGTCAACAGTATCATGTAGTTTACTGATTGCCGAGACAAGACTGGCACTTGCTGTTTTTGTCACCTCCGTTTGAATGAAGTCATAAAACTCATTTTTGTCGTCCTCAATCTTCTTGCGGGCCTCGCCGGCTAAATGATTATTTATCGTAGTGAGAAGCAATCCAATGAGGCTAGTGGACATCGACACTAGAACACCAGTTAAAAGATTTTTGATGGAAGCGTCAGTTACACCTCCTGTATTGTCATATCCTGAGATGAATGCGAATATGCCGATAAACACCCCAAGGAAAGTGCCCATAAGTCCCAAATATGTAGGAAACGCTAAGTGTACCGTAGACTGGTCATATCGCATGTTGAGTTTTCTCTCTACCTTGTTATGGATAAACTCATAGTCGGATGTTCCCTTAGTTTTGAATAGATAATTATTTATTTCAGTTATAAGGCTCTCCAAATCAGAGTCTGAATATCCAACGTTTACTATGTAAGGATAAGGATCGCCAGCATTGTCTATTATCTGTACTTTATATGTTTCTTTTTTTAGGAAAAAGTCCTCAAATATGCCCCTGTATTTCTTTGTCTCTCTAAAGTATTTGATTTGCAAACATAAAAAGCCTACGAAAGAAACCAGGGAAATTATATTCGTTGGTGTAAAAAATGATTCCATTTTACAATTTTGTTAATTTAAATACTCTGTCAATAACAGGAAGGAAGAAAACCGAATCGTACAAATCAACGTCATCCTGATATTTTTGCTTAACTTCTTTAGTGTAATAAGTATTGAGAGGAGTTACCATATCTTCTGATGCGGCCTTGACGTACTTAAATGTGTCAGCCGTGTTGTCAATGATATGCTCTTTTTTAAGGAGGTCAAGAATCTCTTTGTATATAGCATTGAAGTGTGCATACTTCTCCTTTAAAGATGTCTGAAGCGTAGAGAAATTCTTATTGATGTCTCCAACGGTCTTGTATTCTTTTGAAAGATCTCCTTGGTATATTTTCTCTGGTACATCAGGGGCATTGGGATTGCGGTACAATCCTCCATAGCAAGTAGACTCCTTTCGCTCCTTAGGCAATTCTAGATTTATATTATGTTCACCTCCGTAAACTCTTGCAAGAACAAGTTCAACTACATGTTTAAGAACACATCGTTCATCACAAATAAAACTGTCTATATATTTACTACCATTACCGCTGAAAACGATGGTCTTTGGTGCCATAAGCCCATTCTCTTTGTACATGTTGGCCATATAGAAAAGTATTGAAGCGAAGTGGTATACGAACACTGGTTTAAAATCTATGCTCATATTCTTGCGAATGTCGCAGAAATCAGAATTGCTCAACCAGAAGTTTATTATATCCTTAGTCGTTGCATTGTCTACATTCTTGAAACATTGATTCAAATCTTCAAGGTCAGTTCGTTTAAAGCGCAATGTTTCGGCATATTTTTTATATATGCCATTGTCCTTAGTTGTGCCATACTGGTTGAATCCATTTTCCCACAGAACATCACAACCAAAATGAACAGAGTTGGCCATTTGAGGATTGTTCTCAATGAAATATACAAAGTCTGTTGAACCGCCACCTATATCAATGACTGATACAGCAGAAGAATCCTTTATGTCATCGTTTTTGTCAAAGTAGTAATATGGAGCTTCTGATTCAGAGAAGCAGTTTATCTGTGACGTCTGAATTGAAAGAATCTTTTCAGCCTCTGAAGTCCACAATTCTTTATATATGGCACGTGTGGTACCCATAAAACTTAGAGGACGAAACCATACCAGTCTAGTGCGGTCCAAATCTCCATTTCTTTGAAGAATATCACACTTTATAATAAGCAGAAGTTCTCGAATGAATACACGCAGCATCGCCTCATTTCTTTCCCACTTGATATCTGTATGGATTTGCTGATCTTCATTTGCCATCAACTTTTCGTAGAAGAAAGCTATATTGTGATTGTCGAACAACTTAGGTTCGTCAGCTCTGTTACATATTCCGCAGAGAGCAGTGCGGATAGGGAACTTATAGTCCAAACCATCAATAAATACCGGAAGAAATTCGGTTTTAATTTTATTCTTCGCTTTCTCAAATATCGAATCCTCTATACGCCTTGAAAGCGAAAATTGACCGTCCTTCGACGTTTCATGAAGATAACTGACCATGGGACATTCCATCTTAAACAATTCTGGCTTCTTGTCAAGATTAGGAGTTCCATCTGCATTGTTTTTGCATCGAGACATAAAAGTGTTGGAAGTACCAAGGTCGACTGCATATGTATAAGTGTCATTTGATGGCTGGCTTTTCTCCCATACAGGAATTATAAGACCCGTATCGCCTAAAACCCTAATCTCTACAACATCAAAAGAAGAGTTGAACAATTCATAGAACTTTGTTCCCCCTACTGACTCATCGGTCTTTTGTCTAGAACGGACTACAGCGGGAAGAACTCCATACTGAGCACCCGTTGTTAATGTTGGATCAATTTCTTTTATTGGCAAAAATCCTTCTGCACTATTCTTAAAGAATGCAAGAGATATTTGGTCGATATTGAAATTTTGTGCCTCAGAATCTTCATCTGCTGCAACGACCAGTATTTTGAAATAATTGTTTTCCTGCTCTTTGTATGAAAGAATGTTCGGAAAGACACCAAGATTGAAATTTATCTTGGCTTTTTTCATTTCTACAATGCTACCCATGCCAGCTTTGAAAGGTTCTGTAGCATATTCTTTCTGATATACCTTTCCGTTGTAACGCAGATAGACCGTTACAGAGTTCCGGTTGATATGGATATCGGAATCAACATCTTTGTCCTCAAACAATTCCATTACTTCCGGCTTGAATGGAAGAAGAAAATCATAATTCCGGTCAGCACTGTCATTCTGATATATGACGGTTTTGAATCTCTCTCTAGAAATGCGGTATGGCAGACGAATGAGTGAAGATGTAAAATAGCTATTTACATCAATCTCGTCTGAAGACTTTAATACAAGGCCGTTTATAACAAGAGCATCATTTTGATCGGTCATCACGTTGGCCAATTTGAGTTTATAGTCGTTCCTTATATCTTGATCATTCTTAAAACTTAGAATATACTCCTTAATAGCTTTAAATCGCTTGTCAACTTCATCAGAACCGAACAATTCATAATACATGTAGTTCTTAAAGTCTTGGTCGCGATCTTCAAACATTTTGATCTCACGAAAATATTCCCCACCAGACTTTCTTCTGATATGTAAATGCTTGTACTTGCTGTCATCCTCTGTTCTTGCATCTTCATCGGCAAACACGACACTTGATGTTCCGTTTTTTTTGACAAGAGCTTTATCCATGTCGGGAGGTGTGACAAAACCTGTGAGTGGAGAACTGCAAGCTAGCAATTTTTCTTTACCCTCTTCTGTAAAAATAAGAAAATATAGCTTATCCTCAACAATATCTGTTTTGTAATATTGGTCTATGGAATTGAAAAGAATCGGCATATGCGTTTTAATGTAAGCAAGATTCTCTTTGCTATCCCATTCACGAAGCTCTATTTTTTCGCCATTTTTCCAAGTATTATTCCGATGATACTTGACATTGAAAATAAGCTCATATACATCAAGAATGTCGGAAACGAGTTGACGATAAGCGTATCCGGCTTCTTTTTCTTGATTTATATGTTCTTCCATAACGCGGCGGAAAGCCTCACGCGCAACAAAGAAACGAGCAAATGGAGTGGGAAGTGAGTTAAGCGCTCCACTATTGTCCGTCTTCTGCTCCAAAACCTCATCAAGATGGTCTGCAGTCAATCCTACATCTTCAGCAACCCAGTCAGAACCAGATACACCACGATCTACTATATTTAGGTCTATTCTTGCCATATTGTCAATTGTTTATCTTTTTTGTGAAACTGTCAATTGCTTCATAGGCAAACTGCAGGAAGAACCTGAACTTATTGCTATGGCCATTTGACTTTTCTCTATTACTAGCCTTAATCATTTGAAGAAGATAATAAGAATCATCCTTTGCATCAAGCTCGATACTCTTAATCCATCCTCCCATTTGCTTCTTATTCTCGTAATGTAATGGAGCAAATGCACGTTTGTTTTGAGCTAATTCCGAATACCAATTATAATATTTTTCCGTAAATCTTGCCAATGCCTGAAACGAAGAATCCTTATAGAATGCATCGTCAAAACCTCTGTTCTTAGACAATGGAAAGAAGCTCTCTGATGGTAATGTGTTGACAAAGTTTCGCAAAAGCATATAATCAGCTACGCTCTTCACAATATCTTTATAACCTTTACCTAAAGAAACGAGATCAAGAGATTCGTCATCCGACTCTATTGCACGAGTTAAGTATTGAGTGTTTTCTGGCTTTCCCCTTTTTAGAAAATCAAAGAGGGCTGAGGCAGCGACAAGCTCAATAAAATTGGCTTTATCGTCTTGCTTCTTCTCGTCATTGTCATATACTTGCTTGAGGCTCTTTTCGCCAATATAATAAAGATAGTCTGATTTAACAGTTCCGTCATAATATGCAAGAGCGGATTTTGTCTTAGTATAGAAATTGGCAGAATCTATATCACTGCCTGTTGTGGCGGGGTCTTTTAGTCCATAATACGGAAGGACTGTTACAGCCCCCATGACAGCATTTTTGACTGAGGGTTCATTCTCTGCAAGTCGGATTTTCTTTTCAATCAAAGGATAGCCTGCTGCGCCTGTGCCTCCAAAAATAGAACTAATGATAAATACTCTGTCGTCCTTTTCGCAATGTTGCTTGAAAGCTCGAAACCAGTCTGCTCCCTCTATCATTTCTCCTAAAACAACAGTTCCGACATTGGGATTACCTTTAAAGCCCACAGAAAGAGGATTGTCGAGATTCTTTGTTGAGAACATTGTCTCTACAAGAAAATTATTCAAATCATCTGCCCCAAGATTTGCAAGTCCTATGTATGAACGGAACTTTTCTTTACTGCCAGCAATCTGCTGAGTATCATTTGTTTGGTTGTTCAGTTCATTGACCGTTCGTATTTCAGAATTAAAGAACCCATCAATGGGATTAAGCTTAGAAGTTCCATTGTTGATAGACTTCTCATAAACATCCTTATAACTATCAATTAAAGAATGAAGATTCTTTTTCTCCTCAAGGTCAAGGTGAGGGTCAAGAATAATTGGCACAACCATATATCCATTGGTATCCATACCTCCAGCCATGAGCATTGTAATGCTTTTCATTACACGGATACCTGTTCCTCCTATGCAGAATACAAATACTTTTTTCATCTCAGTCTTTAGATTTTAAATAAACGATAAGCATTTGTGGGAAGTGCATTGCACCAAACTACAGATGTTATTAAATACACTATTGATGCATATATGGCATTAGCCAAAGCGATTTTCATTTCTACAATTCCTGCTCCATTTAAAATTGGCCTTACTGCAACAAACTCAAAAAACCAAGTTGATGCAAACGTAAAAACGAATGCTATTCCAAGGAATGCTAGCCAATGTTGCGGCCTATAATGGCGGCCAGGAGAGTTGTTGTACCATTTGTAATAGTAAGCGGCAAACGCTATGCCCAATACCAGGAAAATGGCAATAGCAATAATGATAGAGCCGTCAAGATGCCTCCAAAATCCTTTCGCTTGACTATAAAGGGCCTCGTTTTCATGGAATGGCTTTGTGAAATCAGACATTGAGCCTGCAATCCATTCGTATAATTCAATTGGTTTCATATATTAACTTTTTTTTGATACAAGTATGTAATTAGGAGCTAGTTTCTTGTTTACAACTCCACCTTGGAACATGCCTTTCACAAATCCAATAAGAGAATAAGATTTTGACGGGTCGCTTTCTCCTGTTGAATTGTCAAAATAATCACCGAACAAAGTACAATCAGTGTCTGGCAATTCAAGATTCCATTCTATTACTTCTGAATCTGTAGCCATATTAAAGACATACAATTTAACGATGGCAGTAGCCTTGCGTTTAAGTTCTTTTTCGTTGCCTGTTATATTTTCTACCTCCATCTTTACATCTCCTACTTTTACTTCAGAACCATATTTGGAAGCAACTTTGAATGCTTGGGTAAATACAGATTTATCAGCAATCCTCCAGCGGTAATTCTCCAAGTCTATTTTCATCTCGATATAGCATGTGTCATCATCTTCTAGCTCTTCATAACTAGTGAAAGTAGGTTGTTCTTCAAGTTGTTCGCAACGGTTTGAAACCCCAAAAGAATACTTTGGACTACCAAAATCGAATCCACTGTCTATATTGTCAATAAGATGCCCGTTTTTTTCAAGAATAGAAGAAATTCCGTTTCTCATTTCTGCAACTTGTTCTGCGTTACCTATAATAAAATAGTAATAAGGAGAATTCATACAAACTGTATTCCCCTGCTTATCGAGATAAGTGGATGTAGCACCAACAAGACTTACGGCCTTTCCATACCGTCCAAGAATAGTAGCTACATCTGTAGAATACTGTGCCATAAGAA
Organism: bacterium; assembly: GCA_963644035.1. Classification (GTDB taxonomy): domain Bacteria; phylum Bacteroidota; class Bacteroidia; order Bacteroidales; family Bacteroidaceae; genus Prevotella. Next base: position 55,028 of record CAVIMN010000016.1, on the reverse strand, counting down.
CATCTGGAGCAGCTTGACCAACAGGACTATATTTCATATCTGATATTAGAATTGCCACTTCGCCTGCATCTGCATTCAAACTGTCAATGATTGTTTGTAGCATTAGTGGAACCTTTGTTGAAGATGTAGAAAGAAATGACCCTGTGTTCATATTCGCTTTGAATTTATTCATTGCAAGACTTACACCGTGACAGCCATCATCCGTCAAGACACAGATATCAGAAACGAGAGGTGAATAAAAACTCATAATTTCCCATACGTCAGATTTAAAGCCAGTCGCACAGTTAGCTCTAAAGAAGCCATTCATACTACCTGAAACTTCAACATAAAAATTAACTTTAGAAGGATGACGTAATTTAAAATCTGTTTCCGTCGAATCTATGATAAGTTCTCCGTCATCTGTAAAATGTGGGTCGAAATTTGTATTTATTGATCCACATCCAACTAAACTCGTTATAGAGAATACTATAACACATACTAATAAAGTAAAAAATGTTATTTTTTTCATCTATTGCCTATTTATAATTCTTTATTTTGTGTTAGATAAATTCTAAAACGGACTTGCTTAATACTCAATAAATTTACTCAACTTAATCCTATTTTGTATACAGTAAAAATCAAGGCACAAAAAAAGCGTGGAACAACCCGTTGCCTGTTCCACGAACTGAGGTCTTCGCATTACCTTATCCTGTTGAACAGACAACGTAGAGCCCACGCCGATATGATAAACGCACCACATGGAGTAATCTACCTATTGTTACATAGGCACAATACTCCATTGGTTGTGATATTATCACACCCGTAGACATCTACCGTTGCTAAGTTCAAGACAGGATATTGAAAGTTGCGAAGTTTCAGTTCGTCATGAACAAAGCGTCAAGTAAACGCCTTAATTATGTCGTGTCTCTTTACCCACCCAACCTCCTTATTTGTAGGTAAAACCCACAAAAAGGCTCGGCGTGTGCAGAGACATGGACGCATTGGAGGGAATTAACATATTAACTACCCGCCAAATTATCCAACGGCAAAGATATAAATAAATTCTCTAACAAAAGTAAAATGATGTGGTAAAATTCGTGACCATCCTTCACTCTGTTTACAAAAAATGGGGATATCTGCCCCAAAAGCCATTTCGTTTTTGCTCTACCCGTAGGCTCCTTCCCTACCCCAGTTCTGCCCGCAAGAGAAGCTCTAAAGAGAAATAGACGCAATATAAAGATTAAATCCCCCGGCATGGAGCTGCTGCTGCCGTGCCGGGGGATTTGAGGTTTTGCGTCTTGGTATGGAGGGCGCGCTATGGTTGCCTCATGCCTACGTGTGGACGCTTATTATACGTGTTGACGCATATTAGAGTAATTACAGGTAGTTGAAGCCGTGGATGGTGCTCACGAAGCGTTCGGCATAGTCCCATGAGGTGTAGGGCCAGCTGAAGCCCAAGCGGCGGAGCACCTGTGTGGTGTAGGCATTGTCGAAGCCCAGCCAGCGCACCACGTGCTGCGTGTCGTCCTCGTCGTAGGCAAAGAGCGGCTGCAGCTTTGCCACCACACTCTCGTCCTTCAGCTTCTCTTGAATCATGGCGTTGAAGTCGTCTTCTTCCATCGGCTTGATGTCCACACCCACGGTGTGCAGTATGTCGAGCACGTCGCCCAGCGGGATGTTGTGGTTGTTGTAGGGGTGGAACACTGCCATCTCCTTAGGCGTCTGTGCAAGCAGTCGGATGGCTTGGCAAACGGAGTCGATTGGCGAGAACTCGCATGGCTCGTCGAGTGCCGAATAGGTTACGCATTGCAGTGTGGCGAGTGCTGCTATACGACCCATGAAGGCGTTGCTCTTGAAGTTTATCTGGAACTCTCCGTCGCTGTTGCGTGGTGCGAGGTTGCCCACTCGCATGATCTTCGCGTTAAGTCCAAGGTCTCTTATTGCTGTGAGCACGATGTTTTCTGCCTCGTATTTAGACCTTACATACTGGTTGTCGAGGCCCTGCCCGAAGTCGAACATGTATTCGTTGAGCAGTGTGCCTGCTGCCGGCACTCCGTCGACGCTCTGTCCGGCAATGCTTGCCGTGGATACGTGAACGAGACGTGCATCGTTCTTCAAACACCAGTCTACTATCAGCCGTACGCTCTCCACGTTCACCTTCTCTATGTCGTTGCCGGCAGAGAAGTGCTTCACGTTGGCAGCGCAGTTGAACACCGTGTCAACATCGCTGGGCAAGCTGTCAAGACTGTGCCCGTCGGTGAGGTCGCCCTCAATAACTTTTATGCGCTTGTCGAACACCTCCTCGTCGATGCCGTCGAAGTAGTAGAAGAAGAGTGTGCGCAGGCGTTGTTCGGGCGTTAGCGACTTCTTTCCTCTCAGCACGCAATAGATGGTTCCTCCCTCGTTTTGCAGCAGGTTGTAGAGCATGTGTATGCCCAGATAGCCCGTTGCTCCGGTGAGCATGACGTTGCCTATGGCCTGCCTCTCGCCTTTTCTCAATGCGTCGAGTGTGTTTGCCTCGAGCACCTGTGCAAAGGCGGAACGTGGCAGTTCGCTGCCCTTCACTACGGTTGTCACCTTCACGGCTTCCTGCTGCTTGGCGTTGCTCTGCGTGATGTCGATGAATATGGCAAGACTGCGTGGTGTCTTGTATTTGAAGAGGTCTTTGAACGTCACGCGGTATCCTTTCTCCATGAGTGCCGCCACAACCTTTATCGCACTGAGCGATGTTCCGCCAAACTTGAAGAAGTCGTCGTTTGCTCCCACCTTCTCGCGCTTTAGCACATTGGCAAAAGCCTCGGCAATGGCAACCTCTATGTCGCCCTCAGGTGCAACAAAGCTGTCTTGCTGCGCCTCCTTCAGATGGGGTTCGGGCAACGCGCGCTTGTTCACCTTGCCGTTGGGTGTCAGTGGCATATCGGCGAGCTGCATATATGCCGTAGGCACCATATAGTCGGCGAGCTTTTCTGCAAGATATGCCTGCAGTGCGTCGATGTCTATGTCTTTATTGGCGGTGAAATAGGCGCACAGATGCTCCACGCCTCCTATCTCCCTAAGAACGACGCTCACCATCTTCACTCCGTCGAAGCCACCGATGAGTGTCTCTATCTCACCAAGCTCTATGCGGAAGCCGCGCAACTTCACCTGACTGTCTATGCGTCCGAGATACTCTATCTGTCCGTCGTCGTTGTAGCGTGCCAGGTCTCCCGTGTGATACACCTTCATGGGCTTGCCTCCCACCATGATGTTGCAGAAGCGTTCTGCCGTAAGTTCCTCGCGGTGCCAATAGCCGCATGCCATCTGCGCCCCGCTCACGCACAGTTCGCCGGCAACGCCCTGCGGCAGCAGGTGTCCCTCGGTGTCAACCACGAGTCCATACTGGTCATACAGCGGTCGGCCGATGGGTATGTTGCGGTATTCGCGTCCCGGCTCCACGTCGAAGAACGTAGACAAGACGGTGAACTCCGTTGGTCCGTATCCGTTTATGAGTCGGCAATTGCACTGTGGCGCTACTGTCATCTTCTCGCCAGCCACAACAATATATTTCAGTGGCAGGTCGGGATACATCTGAAGGAGCATCTGCCCCAGCTGCGTGGTGAACGTGCCTCCCATGATGCCGTTCTTCCTGATAAACTCGTTGAGCAAGCCGAAGTCCTTGCGCGCCTCCTGTGGCACGGGATATACGGTGCCGCCCACGGTGAGTGCGGGGTAAAGGCTCTCCACCGACGTGTCGAACGAGAAGCTGGCGTGGCAGCAGATATGGCACGTTGCGTCAAGGTTCCACTCATGGGCTGCAAAGAGCACGAAGCGCACTTTGGCACGCTGCGGAATCATAACGCCCTTGGGCTTGCCCGTGGAGCCAGAGGTGTATATCATGTATGCCAAGCTGTCTGGCGTGGCAAGGTTGATGTCGTTAGGCTTGGTGTCGTCGCAAAGGGGTAGGTAGTCGTCGATGAAAAGCGTTGTACCGCTGAAGCCGCTGAAGTCGCCGTTGGCGTTCTTCTCGTCGAACACGGCATGCGAGGTGACGAGCACCTTGCTCTCCGAATCTTCAAGCATATAGAGCAGTCGGTCGATTGGGTAGCTATAGTCGAGCGGGATATATGCGCATCCTGCTTTCTCTATGCCTATCGCTGCCACAACAAACTCCTTCTGATAACCCAACATGACGCACACGAAGGGTGAATCTTTGCCTACGCCCAATTCCACAAGATGCGAGGCAAACGCTCCCGAGAGGTTGTTGAGCTGACCGTAGGTGTAGGTGCCGCTCTCGTCTACCACAGCTATGTTGGCTGGCGTCTTTTCCGCCTGGCGCATGAACAGTAGCGGATATGTGGTTGCGGGGTCTACGTCGAGATGTTCGCCCACAGAGAGGGCAAGAAGCTCTTCTGTCTGCTTGTCGTCAACGAGCGACACGTCGTGCAGCGTGTCACACCTGTAAAGCGTCTGGGCAACATTTGCCATAGAGCGCAAGAGCACCTCCATGTCGGCCTTGCTGTATCGCCGTCCGTCGTATTCAATGTTCATCTGATATTCGCCGCCTTGGTGGAATATCATCATCACGATGGGCAACCTCGACATATCGAGGTCGAGCAGCATGCGTGTCGTTCCGCTGTCGGCACTCTCGTCCATCACTCCGCCCTGGAACACGCACATTATGCTGGCGCGTATGTTTGTGCGCTCCACGATGTGTGTGTATGGGTAGAAGTCTCTTGTGTAGTCTTCCGCCAAGACGCGCTGCATGGCCTTCAGATAGTGGGCAGTGGGCGTCTTCCCGTCTACGCCGATGGTTACGGGCAGTGTCTTCACAAACATGCCCACGCTCTGCATCAGTGACGGACAGGCGTTGCGTCCGCCCGACAACGTGAGGTATAGCGGGTTCTCCTGGCGTGCCAGTCGGCTCAGCGTCAGGGCGAATGATGCCTGAATGTAGTCGCTCACGGTGACGTCTGCCTTGCGGCAAGCCTCCTCGATGTCCTTCGCCTGTATGTTCATCGACACCATGCCCATCCTTTCGCCGTCGGGCGTTGTGGAGTCGGGAATAAGTGTTGCCTCGGCTCCGCTGAGCATCTTGTCGAAATATGCCTCAGCCTCGGTGTATGCTTTGCCCTTGAATAGCTCTTGTTCATAGAGCGCATAGTCGAAGCCCGTCACGCTCTCGCCTTCGGGCTGCTTGCCGTCGTAGGCGGCGAAGACGTCGTCGAAGAGTACGTCGATCGACATGCCGTCGAACACGGTGTGGTGGGCGTCGAGGAAGAGGTATACCGCCGTAGGACTTTCAACCACCTCCATGCGCAACAGGTCGTCGGCGAGCAGATTGAAGGGGTGCACCTTTGCCTGGAAATACTCCTTCGTGGGCTCTTCTGCCACGGTGGTCACCGTCACACAGACTTTCGCCTCGTCCCTGCGCTGCATCATCACCTGACCGTCTACCATGGCGAAGTGTGCCTTCAGCATGGGGTGAGCGTCAATGGCTGCCTCTGCCGCACGTGCCAGTTGCTGTGCGTCTTTCCCGGTAAAGCGGTAGAGCACGGGGATGTTGTATTGCGTGGTGTCGCTGTTCAGTTCCCAGTCGAGATACAGTCCGCGCACGTTTTCCGTTAGCGGATAGTATTCACGCTTGTCGTAAGTCAGCTGCGGAGCGTCTTCCTCTGCCGCTGCCTCCACGCATGCCGCTATGCCGCGCACGGTAGGCACTGCCAAGAGGTCCTTGATGGCTATCTGCACACCGAGCGTGCGCGATAGCTTCCCACCGAGGCGCATTGCCACGATGGATGTTACGCCCATGTGGCGCAGGTTGGTTAGAACGCCAAACTGACTGTTGCCGAGCAGCTCTGCCACGAGGTCGAATATCTTCTGTTCCGTTTCCGTTTCGGGAGCCACAATCTCTTCCATCTCCATCTGCGGCACGGGCAGCTCCTTGCGGTTCACCTTGCCGTTGGGCGTGAGTGGCAACTTGTCCATCCTTACGTATATCTCCGGCACCATGAAGTCTGCCAGCGATTCGCCCAGATACTTGCTCAGTGCGTCGTGGTCTATCTCGCCCTCGGAGGTGTAGTAGGCACAGAGCATCTGCACGCCGTTTACCTCCTTCACTGCCACTGCCGAGGTTGCTATGCCCTCGTATTGCGAGAGGCGCGACTCTATCTCGCCTATCTCTATGCGCAGTCCGCGAAGCTTCACCTGTCCGTCCATTCTGCCCAAGAACACTATGTCGCCCTCGCTGTTCCATCTCACGAGGTCGCCCGTGCGGTACATCCTCTCTCCGCCAGCCTCAACAAACTTGGCTGAGGTCATCTCGGGGTTGTTAAGATAGCCGCGGCTCACGCCCTCGCCTGCCACACACAGCTCGCCTGCCATGCCGCGTGGCACGGGGTGCATGGTGTCGTCCATCACATAGAGGCGGTAGTTTGCCAGCGGACGCCCGATGGGTGCATCTTCGTTGTCGGTCTGCAACTGATAGAATGTTGAGAAGAGGGTGCACTCCGTGGGTCCGTAAACGTTATACATGTCGAAGTCGGGCCGTGGCAACGGTATGAGCTTCTCTCCTCCGGTAGAGATGAGCCTCATGGTGGTGTATTTGAAGAGTGATGCCAGCTGCACGCCAATCTGCGTGGTGAAGAAGGCGATGGTTAGGCCCTGTGCCTCGATGTATTCGTGCATGGCGTCGAGATCCATGCGTATGTCTGACTCGAGGATATGCACCGTTCCGCCTACTGAGAGTAGCGGATAGAGGTCTATCATGTGGGCGTCGAAGCCGAAGTTGGCATAGGCTGCCCCGCGGTCGGATGCCGTTACGCTGAAGTCGCGTATGTACCAGTGGCAGAAGTTCACGATGTTATGGTGTTCCAGCACGCATCCCTTCGGCCGTCCTGTTGAACCGGAGGTGTAAAGCACTACGTATGCGTTTTCGGGCTTTGCCTTGTCTTGCTGCAGGAGTGGTGCGTTGCCGTCTTCCTGACGGTAACTGATGCCGGCGATGAGTTCCGCCACGTCTTCTCTGCGCATCACGTCGCCCTGGAAATGGGGCATTGCCTCTTCGAGGAGGTTGCCCTCAGAGAGGATGAGCGTTACCTTTGCGTCTGCCACCATATAGCTGAGGCGGTCTTCGGGGAAGTGGAAGTCTAGCGGCATGTATGCTCCGCCTGCCTTCATCACTGCCAGGGGATAGATTGCCATCCACTCGCTGCGGTCTATCATCACGCCCACCATGGTTTCGGGCTTCACGCCGTAGTCGCGCCTCAGGAGGAGGGCAAGGCGTGTTGTCAGCTCGTCTATCTGGCGATAGGTGTAGCGGCGGTCTTTGTATACCACTGCCTCTGCGTCGGGCCTCTTTCTTGCCTGGCGTGTGAGCAGGTCTACGAGGGTGTCTTGGTGGTCGTAGTCAAGCTGCTTTCCTGTGCCTAGGGCTACGAGTTCTTTCTGCTCTTCGTCGGATACTATGGAAATGGTTTCTAACGGTTCGTCCCAATGGGCGGCGAGTTGTGCCACTGCCGTGCCCACTGCCTCTACGAAGCGTTCTACGTATTCCTTGCTGTATAGTGCGTCGCTTGCCTCTGCCCTTAGCTCCATATGGTCGTCGAGGGTGTATAGGAGCAGCGTCAGGTCTGTGCTTGTTTGGCGTGTTGCCAGTTGCTGCATCTCTACCGTCTCGCCCTCAATGCTTATGGGCTTCAGCATTTCCTTGCCTTGATAGGCGAAGCATGTGTGGGGGGTTAGTCCACGAGCGGTACAGAAGTCGGCAAACGAATAGTCTGCCATCTTCATCGTGCTTGCCCACTCTTCTGCCTGGGCGTTCACGAATTGTGCTGCCGTCATCCCCTTGTGCGGCTCTGCCATCACGGGCACTGTCTTTTCCAGCATACCGTATGCGCTGGAGAGCTGCTTTGCGAAGCGTCCGTGGCGCACTGATGCGTATGCCACCTGCCCCTGCCTAGTAAGGCGTGAGAGCACCAGTGCGAAGGCTGCCTGCACCATAACGTGGCTCTCCGTCTTGTGCGTCTTGCTGAAGGCGTCTATCTCGCCCTTTGGCAGTTTCGCGCTAACCACGATGGTCTCTCCCAGGCTGGTTTGCTTGTTGCCTGCAAGGTCGGTGAACTCTGTGCCGCAGAATTTCTCGGCGTAGTATTCTGCTGCCTCTGTGTATGCTGCGTCGCCTTTGCGTGCCGCCTCTTCCTCGGCAAAACGGTACATCTGGTTGCCACCCTCCGTCAGGGTCTTGCCGCTATATGCGTCGGCAAGGTCTTTGCGGAAGTTCAGGAGCGATGTGCCGTCCATTATGAGGTGGTGGAAATCGTGTATGAGGAGTTTGCGTGTTGGTGTTGTTATGAGGTCGAAGCGGCACAACGGCTCTTCGCCCAGTATGCTGAATGGCTTTACGTATCCGCCGATGATGCTGTCTGCCTCCTCGTCGCTCACGTCTCTCATGCCAACGGGTATGGTCATCTCTGCGTCGGCATACTGTCGTGGTGTGCCGTTCTCGTCGATGAACAGGCGTGTGCGCATCACGGGGCGCATAGCTATTATCTGCTCCAGTGCGCTTTTCATGCGCTCCATGTCTGTCGTTTGTGGCAGACAGTATTGTGCTGCAAGGTTATATTGCGTTGATTGCGGTTCGTTTTGGCAGTATACGAATACTCCAAACTGTGCTTGACATAAAGGATAGCTTTTCGTTTTCATAATCTTGAGTGTTTTTTTAGTTTCTTAGTTGCGTATGTCATTTCAATCCGAAGAGTGACGAGAAGTCTGTCATGTCGAATATCTCCCTCACGGTACTGTTGAGGTTTGTCACCTCCACCTTTCCGCCGTTCTTCTGCGCCTTTTTCAGCAGGGTGATGAAGACGCGCAGTCCGGAGCTGCTGATGTATTCCAGTCCCATGCAGTCTACCACTACGTGTTGCGTATCTTCTGCCGGCATGGCATTGACGAAGTTCTGAAACTCTTCTGCGCTTACTGTATCGAGGTATCCCTTCACTTCTACGACGGTCTTGCCGTCTGCCTTCTTGCTGCTTATTTCCATAGTTCTGGTGTTTTTTTTATTAGTAGTTAATTGTTTCTTATCTCTCTCTTGTTTTTATATTTCATTGGGTTATACGCCTTCTGCCCGTGGGTTTGTAGGCACGTCGGTGCGGGGTGAGGATTATTGTCCGCCGGGGTTGGTGAGCGTCTTTGTCATTATGAGGCGGTTCATGCCGTTGTCGCGCCTGTATGCCACACTGTCCATACACTTGCGGATGAGGAATATTCCCAGTCCGCCCACGGGTCGCTCGTCCACGCCTAGCGTTACGTCGGCTTCTGCCACCTTTGTGGGGTCGAAGGGCTTGCCGCTGTCGGTCAGCTCGAAGCGTAGCTGGTGGTGTGTCGTGTCGTGCACTGCCTTGAGGTTTATCGCCCCTTTTTCTCCCTTGGGGTAGGCGTAGCTTACTACGTTTACCAGTGCTTCCTCCAGTGCGAGCCTCAACGAGAGCATTAACTGCCGTGGCAACTGAATCTCCTCTGCCAGTTGGTCGAGGAAGGCGGGCAGCTTTGCCGTTTCCTTCAGTTCGTTGCCAATGACGAGCGTCTTGCATCCACGGTATGAGATGGCAAAGAGTGTTAGGTCGTCGCTCTGCTCTGCTCCGTCAACGAAGTGTGTCAAACTGCGTTTCATGCCGTCTATCACCTCGTGGGCTGTCTTGCCCTGTAGGCTCTGCAGTTGCTTCTCCACGCGCTGCGTGCCCATCTGCTCCTTGCGAGTGTTCTCTGCCTCGGTTAGTCCGTCGGTGTAGAGAAGGATGGTCTGTCCGTCTTCCATTGTGCATGTCTGCTCTGTATAGCTTACGCTGGCGAATAGCCCTAGCGGGAGCTTTGGCTTTACGGGCAGTTCTGCGCATCCTCCACGGGTGGAGAAGATGTATGGGGCGTTGTGCCCGGCGTTGCAGTAGGTGAGCTGTCCTGTTGCGGCATCGAGTATGCCCACTATCATGGTTACGAAGATGGCGGTCTGGTTGTTGCGCTCGAGCATCTTGTTTAGCTGGTCCATTATGGCGGATGGCGTTTCGTGGCGGCTCACAAGACTGCGGAACAGTGTGCAGGTCATCGACATGACGATGGCTGCTGCCACTCCCTTGCCCGACACGTCGCCGATGGCGAAATACATCTTCCCTTCCTCCAGCTGGAAGTCGTAGAAGTCGCCTCCCACGCTGCGTGCCGGCCTTAGGTAGGCGTCGGTGTCAATGTTGCCATAGCCCTGGGGCATCACGAAGTCTGTGGGCAGTATCTCCATCTGTATGCGGTGAGCCACGTTCAGTTCTCCGTTTATGCGCTCGCGTGCCTCGGTGGCTGTCTGCAGGTCGGCGATGTATTTCTTCAGCGAGTGCTGCATGTTGGCAAAGGCGTCGTGCAGCTTCACGAAGTCGGCGTTGGTGTGCATGTCGGGCAGTTGGGCGTTGAAGTCTCCCTGTGCGATATGATATGCCGCATCGGTGAGCTGGCGCACTGGGCGCACCATGTGTTGCAGTAGCACGTGGATGCATATTGCGAGGAGCAGCATGCCCACGAAGATGATGGCGAGAACGGTGAACGTTACTGACCCCAGCTCCGACACTACTTCTGAATAGGGGCATACGCTTGCCACCGACCACCCCACGTGGCTGAGCGGGGCGTAGCACACGAGCACGTCGGTTGAGTCTAGCTCGCAGTGCAGACTGCCTTTCTTCCCTGCCAGCATCTCTGCGCCTAGCGTGTCGTAGTCGTCGTCGTCGAGCAGACGTGCCAGCGTTCGTATGTCTTGCTTCATGATGAGCGTGGTGTCGGGATGGGCTATCACCGTGCCCTTGCGGCTTATGATGAAGGAGTATCCGTTGCGGAAGGGCTGCACGGTGTTTAGCTCGTCGGAGAGGTCAGACAACGCCACGTCGGCTACCACCACGCCGCGCAACTTCCCCCTGGCGTCTTTTATGGGCTGGGCGTATGATGCCACCATGCGGTGCGTTCCGGTCTTGTCTACGTAAGGCTCGGTCCATGCTCCTCTACCCTCCTTCACTGCCGTCTGAAACCACTCCGTCTGCGTGTAGTTATATTGTTCGCGGGGGATGCTGTTGTATGCCACGGTACCGTCGGGCAGCTCATAGACATAGTCTACGGGGGCTTTCGCCATGTCGGTCTTGTCGTAGGATATGTAGCCCACGCCCAGGAGCAGGGCGTTGTTCTTCACCAGCTGACCGATGAATTGCAGTGCATCGCTGTGGTTCATGTTCCTCACGTCCATAACGTGCTTCACCGTTAGTGCCACGGTAGACTCCATCCACTCCAGCTCGTCTTCCACGTTCTGCAACGTTGCGTTCTGCAGGGCGAAGCTATAGAGCGCACCCTGCCGCTCCTCGTGCTTCGTACTGTAGGAGCAAAGCACCACTGCTATGCTTCCGAAGATGAGCATTGTGAGCAGCAGCATATATATGTAAAGGCGTTTCTGGAACGACAGTTTCACTCGTTTCATAATTCAGGATTGTGTGTATATTGCTTGCTTTTGAAGCGTTGTTTTGTTTTATGTTTTTCACTTTCTGCGGCACGTCGTGTACACGTATCCGCGCTCTGCGCATACCACCGTGTGGAACTCGGCGTTCCTTGCCTGCGGCGTGTGGAGCATTCGGGGAATGTCGTCGGTCAGTCCTGTGCCGTAGAGCTTTGCCAGGGCTTCCTTCTGCGTCCACAGTCGCGTGAACTCCACCCGTGGGTTCTCCGCCTGCGCTATCCTCTCCCTCTCCTCTGGCGAGAAGCAGAGCGGCATTATGTCGCGGTCTATCTCCGTTGGTATCTCCTCCACATCGCACCCCACGGCAGCGCCTGCGCCCAACATGCACATCACGGCTCTTTGGCAATGGCTCATGTTGAAGTGAAGATGCGGGAAATCGGGCATATATGGCTTGCCCTCTGCGCCGTAGGCGAACTGCGGACTCACCTCCCGTCCCGTTGCCTCGCCCATCAACTGGCAGAGCAACAGGTATGCCGTCGCGCTCTGCAGCTTGTCGATGGGCTGCCGATACGCTTCCGCCTCCATGCGCCTCCATGCGGGCAATCTGCCAAGGCTCTCCTTCAGCCGGGCGCCATCCACCTCAAGGGGCATCTCGCTCAATAGGGTATGTGTATATGTATCTTTCATAATCTTGCAATTTCTCTTTAAAGGGCTTGGGCATTAAAATTGACTTATTCCCTCTTTTTGTTATTATAACTTTAGTGGTTCTTACTGTTGCCTTTACGGCGTTCTTGTTATAGCTTTAGTTTTATCGTTTCAGCCATTGTGGCTTTTTCTTTATAGCTTTAGTGACTCTTGTTATAGCCTTTATGACTTTTATTATAGCCTTAGTGGTTTATTTGAGAACAAAAATAGTAATATCATCTCATATTACCAAATTTTCAATGCCTAAATTAGTAAACATTAACTAAAATCTCACCCTCTCGCCTACCATTCTTGCTGCCTGTGCCGTTGTGTGCGCTTCCACTGGGGTGGATTGGAATTTCATGCCCCATTTTTCCGTTAGACTACGCACTAAAAAACAAACGCATTGCGGTTTTCAAAAGAAATACTTTAGATATCCAATAGAAATGCTTTAGCCTTTCAAAAGAAATGTTTCAGTCATTCAAAAGAATAGTTTCAGCCATAAAATAGAAACGTTTTAAAGATTAAGCGGAATATATTTAAACTATTGGTGTCCGGTAAAAACATCGCAATTGGCGAGTCCCGTAGGGACGACATATTATAGCGTAGGGGCTTGCCCCTACGTTTTTAGTTTAGTTATTACAACATTGCCCCTGTAGGGGGCGCATAATTCATTGTATGTGAATAAAATATGCGCCCCATACAGGGGCTATACATGATAAATCCGATTGAGATAGGGACAAGCCCCTATCCTATATTATGTGCCCCCTTCAGGGGCTATGGATAGAGAACTGCGCAATGAACAAGGATAAGCCCCAAATTCCAAAAACGTTGCAAGAGTTAAGATATTAAACAACTTACAACGTTATAAGAAAATTTTACCGGACACCAATATATTTAAACAGTAAATATCAACCCTTGCTATATATTATTTAAATAGGTCACTGTCTTTAGCCTCTGTTATTTTAATGCATAAACAATGCATTTTCAACACAAAAACAAAGAAAAACATAAGTTTTTATAACATTTTCTTGCAAACTAAAGACTAATTACATAAATTTGCAACCGAATTAAGAAACATTCACACAAATACAACAGCGCATTTAGCCGCAAACACAAGGTAAAAAGAGGAAACAAACAAACACAAATGCTGGCGCTCAGCGGAGCAACCACAAACACAAGCACGACAAAGGCCCTTTGAGGCCATCACAAACGCAACATACACAACATGGATATTAGGTAAAAAGATTATCATCGATCGCAATTTCACTCTCACAGAAAAAAGACAGCTTACAAAAAAATCGGGATGGAAAAATGTATCCATACCCAAACTTTGGCATTATATGCTCACAAACACTTTTTAAAAAAAAGAACAGAGAAAGCAATTATATTAACTAATTTAACGAGAGAGATTTTATGGTAAAAAGATTCATGACAGCAACGGCCTTCGCACTTCTCGGCATGGGAATGGCTATGGCCCAAGGTCAGGTTTCCGGAACGGTGACCAGCTCTGAAGACGGACAGCCCGTAGTGGGTGCCTCGGTTAGGATTGCAGGCACAAACACTGGCGCAGTGACCGACATCAACGGCAACTTCACTCTGAACGTGCCGAAAGACGCTAAACTCGAAGTTTCTTACATCGGAATGATTCCTAAGAACGTGAAGGCTTCCGGCAACATGAAGGTGGAACTGCAGCCTGACCCTCACGACCTCGACGAGGTGGTCGTAACGGCTATGGGTATCTCCAGAGAGAAGAAAGCCCTGGGGTACGCCTCGCAGCAGATTAAGGCGGAGGATATGAACATCGCCGGTACGAGCGACTTGGCCAGCGCCATGCAAGGTAAGCTTACGGGTGTGGAAATCAAACAGTCGTCGGGTGCTCCCGGTGCTTCATCACAAATAGTTATCCGTGGTGCACGCTCTTTCTCAGGTAACAACACTCCACTCTACGTCGTTGACGGTATGCCGATTGCTTCGCAGGCCGACTACGACACTTACCACTCCGTTACGGGTGCCGACATCGCCAACCGTTCCATCGACATCAACCCCGATGATATCGAGAGCATCGACGTGCTGAAAGGTCAGGCGGCTTCTGCTCTCTACGGTATACGCGCCTCAAACGGTGTCATCCTCATCACCACAAAACACGGTAAGGGCAACAGCGGGAAACCCGTCATCACTTTCTCCACTGACCTCAGCGCTCAGACCGTCAGCAAGAAATTCGAGCATCAGGATGTTTACGCTCAGGGATACGGCTCTTACAACCCTGGCTCTTCCATGTCATGGGGACCAAAAATCAGCGAACTTGCCAACGACCCTAAATACGGTGGTAACACTAACAACGCTTACACTCAGGCTTACGGCATGCACGAGGGACAATACTACAACCCGAAATATGCCAGTGCTGGGCTCGACGGATGGACTACTCCGCAGACCTACGACAACGTGAGCGATTTCTTCAACACGGGCTTCACTCAGAACTCTAACTTCGGCATCTCGCAGAAGAAGGGCAACATGTCTTACTCTTTCGGTATCGGCGACACTTACCAGGAGGGTATCATTCCTTCTACGGGCATGATGCGTACCACGGCTCGCGGTTCTGTTGACCTGGATATCAACAAGGAGTGGAAAACGGGATTCTCGGCTAACTACAGCTCTTCGCGCATCAACTCTGCTCCGGGTGCCAACTCGGGTATCGTAAACGTGATTTACTCTTGCCCTGCTGAATACAACCTCAAGGGCACGCCATACAGCACGCCTGATGACCCTACGTCGCAGGTTCTCTTCAGAAGCACTAACTTCAACAACCCCTACTGGTGGGCAGACAACGACTACTACCGTCAGCACACCAACCGCGTGTTCGGCAACGCTTACGTTGAATACCAGCCTACTCTGAAATGGGACACGTCGCGCTATTCGCTCAAGTTCCGCGAACAGGCAGGTATCGATACCTACACTACCGATAACTCCAACGTAGCTGAAGTGGGAGACGCTACCTACGACACTGGCGAGGTGGAGAACTACGGTGTGCAGCGTTCTGTCTTCAACAACCTCTTCACGGCTAACTTCACGGCTAAGTGGGGAGCTGAAAAGGAATGGGACTTCGGATTCATGCTCGGTTCTGAGTTCAACCACGAATACGCCCGCTACTGGGACTACGTGGGCGATGGATTCCTCTTCTACGGACAGCCTACCATGAGCAACGCCACCATCATCTCATACAGCTCTGAATACAAGGCTCAGGAACGCACCGTCGGTTTCTTCGGTCAGGCGTCGCTCAGCTGGAAAGACCAGGTCTACCTCACCGTTACCGGACGTAACGACTACGTTTCTACCATGCCTCGCGGCAACCGCTCCTTCTTCTACCCCTCTGTTTCGTTGGGATGGATCTTCACTGAGTTGCCTGCTCTGAAAGACAACAAGATTCTTTCCTACGGTAAGCTGCGCGCTTCGTTCGCTCAGGTGGGACAGGCTGGCCAATACTACGCCAACTACTACTCTGTGCCTACATACGGATCGGGTATGTACACCTTCACTCCGTTCAGCTACAGCTCGGGTATTTCTACATACACTCCATACTACATCAAGTATGACCCGGATCTGAAACCGCAGAACACCATTAACTGGGAAGTGGGTGCCGACGTAAACTTCTTCAACAACCGTCTGCGCATCGAATACACGGCGTCTTATCAGGACATCAAAGACCAAATCTTCGACGTGCCTACTGCCGGCTCTACCGGTTACCAGTATCTGCGCACTAACGCCGGTGAAATGACTACATGGTCTCACGAAATCAGCGTCAACGCTACTGCTATCGACACAAGAGACTGGGGGCTCGACCTGGGCGTTAACTTCACTACCGTAAAGAACGAAGTGAAGAGCCTCGCTGAAGGTGTTGAGAGCATCTTCCTCGGTGGATTCACAGAACCGCAGGTGCGCGCACAGGCTGGATACACCTATCCTGTTATATATGGTATCGCCTTCAAGCGCGACGACCAGGGTCGTCTGCTCCTCTCCGATGGTCTGCCTCAGGGCACGTCATCTTCACAGGTACTCGGAGAATGTACGCCCGACTTCAACATGGGCTTCAACCTCAAGGCTCGCTACAAGAGACTCTCTCTCTCTGCTACGCTCGACTGGCAGAAGGGCGGAAAGATGTACAACGGTACGCTGCTCACCATGAACTACTTCGGTGCCAGCAAGGCGTCACTCCCATACCACGAGGGTACTATGGTGGCTGAAGGTATCGACGAGGCTACAGGAGAACCTAACACCGTTGAGGTGAGCAAGATGGACTACTACATGGCTTACAACGACGTTACCGAAGCCGGTATCTACGACCGTAGCTATCTCAAACTGCGCGACGTTACGCTCAACTACCAGCTCCCTAAGCTCGGATCTTTCGACATCAGCGTATATGCCTTCGCACGCAACGTCCTCCTATGGTCTAAGCTGAAGGATCTCGACCCCGAAAGCTCTCAGGGTAACAACAACATGAGCGGTACGTTCGAGCGCTTCTCCGTGCCTAACACTTCTAGCTTCGGTGGTGGTTTCAAAATCACTTTCTAAACCGTGGCTGAAACAACTAACGCTCTAGGGTTTTTGAACAATACATTTTCTACAACGAAATAAAGAATTATAATCATGACGAAAATGAACAAGATATTCGGTCTGGCTACTGCCACGGCGCTCGCACTCTCCGCTGCATCATGCTCCGAGGACACCATGGACCGCATCAACGTTGACAACGCACACCCGGCGGCTGAAGTCGTCGACGCTAAATATCAGGTGACCGACGCTATCGTGGCTTCCGTCTACAGCACTAACTGCGGAATGTTCTCATGGTATGCATCTATCTTCACTGAACAGACATTCGGTACTGCCAACAACCAGGCTAAGAACGCCGAACTGAGAAACGTTAACGAAACGGCTGCCGCTTCTACTTACGACAACGAGTGGAACTCCACATACCTCAACCTCAACAACATCAAACAGATGATTGAAAAGTGTGAGGAGGGTGGAAAAAGTGCCGGACAAGACGACATCAAGGCGGTTGGTCAAATCCTTGAGGCTTACAACTGGGGTATCCTCACCGACCTCTTCGGCGACATACCTTGCTCTGAGGCTCTCAACGGCGACTCTACTTCTTCGCCGAAAATCGACAAGCAGGAGGATATCTACAAACTCATCTTCCAACTTCTCGACAGTGCCATCGCTACCATCGACTCTTACGACGGAGCTAACAACATGGGATCACAAGACGTGCTCTACGCTGGAAACACTCAGAAGTGGCAGGCTCTGGCTTACGCCCTCAAGGCTCGCTACCAGCTTCACATCCTCGGACGTGCTGCCGACAAGGATGCTCAGCTACGTCTCGTTAAGGAGTCGGCTCAAAAGGCTGAAGCTCTCGGATTCCAGGGTGCCGACCTCGACATCTTCACCGGTTACGCTTCGGGTGCTACAAACCCTTGGACGGCTTACTGGCTATCGCGCGACTATATCGGTTCTACGACAACTGTCGACAATCTGCTCCTCAGTCGCGAACATCCGTTTGAGCCTTACTACAACTGCGACCTCTACGGCAACGAAGATGCTGCCACTCTCGCAACACCGGGCGACGAGGCTCTCGCCACCGAGACATACGCCGTTAACTGCCCCTACTGGCTATACACTGGCTACATAGGCAAGGTGTCGGCTCACCTCTTCAGCGCATCAGAGCTGTTCTTCATCCTTGCCGAGGCTCAGGCTCGTCTGGGCGAAGATGCTACTGTGGCTTTCAACGCTGCCGTTACAGCCAGCTTCAAAGACCTCGCCACTTCCACTCTCGAGGATGACCTCATCAGTGCATACCCTGACTTGGCTTACCAATACCTGGCAGGACCCACGGCTGAGAAGTTCCAGGCTAACCCGCTATCCGAAATCCTCACCCAGAAATACATCGCACAGATGCGCGACGAACAGGTGGAAACTTACTGCGACATGCGCCGCTGCCGCTACATCGATGGCTCATACCCCGTGGCTATGGTTAACCCGAAGAACACCAACTCTGCTGGTGCCAACCGCTGGCCACTGCGCTTCCCCTACGGTTCTAGCGACGTGACTTCCAACCCTAACGTAACATCTGCCTTCGGCTCTGGCAACGACGCCGGCATGTATATCTTCACCGAGAACGTTTGGTGGGCTGGCGGCTCAAGATAACAGACTCTCTCACCTAAAGACTCTTTTTATAAAGTCAACAGGGGCGCAGTCTCTCCCGCACCGCGGGAGATGAGCTGCACCCCTGTTTTGTTTTGTTTTTCCAGGGCTTCTTGCTCTAGGCATATTATGCATATTAGGCCTAGTGCCTATCGCCTTTATCCTAGGCCCATTAGGCCCATTATGCATATTAGGCCCAGCCGCCACTCAATAGGTTTAGGCCTATTATGCCTAATATGCATAATAGGCCTAGAGCCTACCAGCCACCCATTATGCCTAGCCACTTACCTCAGCGCCAACACCGGCCGTATGCTTGCTCCCGTGTTGCGGTCGCCAAAGTGGAAGTTCACACTGGCAAAATAGAAATTCATGCAGTACGCATTACCGGCAAACACCTCACCGTTCGTAACACTCATGTCGTGCGCCAGCGTACTCGTCCAGTACATCCCCTGCTCCGAACGGAACACCACGTCGTCGCCGTTCTCCGCTCCAGCTGCCGGGATAAAGATGCGGTTGCCGTTCTTCAGGCTCAGCACCTCATAGCCACCCGTCTTCGTTCCGTCGAGCATGCTCTTCACCGTCCACGTCCATTGGCAGTTCTTCGTGTCTGCCAGCTCCTGCATCTCCTCTATTGTCGGCATGCGGCACTCACCGCCCCACTGCGCCCTTGCAGCATCGTCCGTCGGCAACAGGCGTGTCATTCCGTCATAGTCGGTATATTTGAACGTCTTGTCGTAGTCAGCTCCAAACTTATACGTCTGCCAAGAATAGTCCTCCTTAGCCTCCGTCTCGCCCCATGCGTAGAACGTCCCCGGGTCTGTCTCCACCTCAGCGCCAACGTTCGTCTCCGCCCATAGCAGTCCGCTGGGCAATCCCATGTCCACAAAGCGATGCTTCCCCACGGTCGTCGTCCTGTCCGTGTTCTGCACACTCTCCACCTTAGCCGTCTTCGAAGCCGTCGTTACCGTAGAGCAGCCCTCAGCCGCCGTCATTGTTATCGTTGCGAACAAAAGTCCCATTGCCAGTGTCATAGTCTTTTTCATAATCATTACCTCCAGTATTTTTGTTTTTTTTAGCGTTAATGTTTTGCTTTCTTTTTTCTTTCTTCTTTTTTCTTTCTATCACCCTAGGCCTATTAGGCATATTATGCATATTAGGCCTAGTGCCTATCGCCTTTTACCCTAGGCCTATTAGGCCCATTATGCATATTAGGCCCAGTGCCTATCGCCTTTATACTATGCCTATTAGGCCCATTATGCATATTAGGCCTAGTGCCTATCAGCCGCCTATTAGGCCTACTATGCCCATTATGCCTAGCCGCTCATCAGGCCCCATCCATCTCCCCTTCGGAAAAAAACCTCCGGCAGCAGTCCTGCCTTGTTCTTCTCGCACAACAATCTGCCGGAGGCGCATTAACTACTAAAAAAACTAAAAAATCTCTTTTCCTTTCGTTGTTCCACCCCTTACGGGGCTGGGGCATTGTTTTTCCAGTAATCCTCTTTCCGAAGAAAAAACCTTTTACCTAATTATACTAACTAACCAAACATTTATGAAATCCTTTCCCAAGCGATGCCCCTTGTTTCCCACGGAGCATACCTTGCGCAGGGTGCGCGTCAGAGAATGTCGCTTTGCTGTTGTCGTTGAGGTGCTGGCAGAGTGCTGCCCGTCGGTGTCAGACTGCGCTACAGTATAGGCGTAGGTCGCAATATCCTGGTTCACCTCCTTGTCGAACCACTCCGGCATCTTTGGCAAGCAAACGGCTGCCAGTGCCAACGCTGCTATACAGATGATTGTTGTGCGTTTCATAACCTTCGTCCTTTCTTTACTTTTAGCGTTAATAAATTCCGTTCTCTTCTCTTTTCCCGAGGCTTTGTTGTTTTTCCGCCTTTGTCTGTGGCTTCGTTATGCCTTTGTCTGCGGTTTCGTTATGGCTTTGCCTGTTGTTTCGTTTTCTTTATCGGCTTTGCCAACGGTTCTTTTCGTCTACGGTTCTTTTCAAAGAAAAACAGCTTTAGTTCTCATTCCCGTTCTCCGTGCCCTTTTTCCTTTCCGCTCTTGTGCGGTAGCTTTAGTGGTTGGGCATCTTTTGTCATTTGTTTCAGCCCTCTTTCCTTTCCGCTCTTGTGCGGTAGCTTTAGTGGTTGGGCGTCGATTGTCAATTGTTTCAGCCCTCTTGGGTTGTTTTGACAATGCAAAGATATAAAGAGTATTTCTTTCTTCCAAATTATTTCTCTATTTTTCTTTTCTAGTTTATGTTTTTTCTTCTTTTCTATGCTTTTTCTCTCTTTTAGGCTTCGCTTTACCTTATATATAATAGGCATAATATGCATAGTAGGCCTATTATGCATAGCCGCCAGCTATAAGAAACTAGGCATATTATGCATAGTAGGCCTATTATGCCTATTGCCTATCTTGCCCATTATGCCCAGTGCCGCCACCCAATAGGCTTAGGCCTATTATGCCCAATATGCCCATTATGCCCAGTGCCTATCTTGCCTATTATGCCTAGCCGCCACCCATTATCCTAGGCCTATTAGGCCCAATATGCCTATTATGCCCAGTGCCTATCTTGCCCATTATGCATATTATGCCCAGCCGCCACCTATAAGAAAAAGGCCCATTATGCCTTGTGGCATAATAGGCCAAGGGAGGAAAAGAAGTGCGATGGGGTGTTATTCCGTGGTGTCAGTGTCCTCGTCTTGCTTCTTCTTCTGGTCAACGATATTGGTCTTCTTCAGCGTCGTCTCCAGGTTCTGCGAGGTAAACTGTCCCGTGGCTCTTGCCCTTAGGCGCAAGCCCTGAATGTTCTCCGTCACGCTGAACGCCTCTTCGGTCTCGGCTCCCTGCTTGTTGCGTATGCCCAGCGAGAATATCGCCAGATCGGGAAGCTTCACCGCCTTACCGTCCAACACCAGCTCCTTCACACACTGCACCATATCGGTAAGAATCCCCTTTATGGCACCCGGGGAATACGGGGTGTTGTGGTTCGCCATGTGCTTCGCCAACTCGTCAAGACCGATACTCTCGTCCTTCACCGGGTAAGCATACCACTTGCCGAAGGCCTTCGATCCCTCCAGCTTGTTCTGCATTAAATAATACCTGATCATAATTTTTTTAGGTTTTAAATGGTTAATAAAAAGGTTAATAAACTCTCGAAAATAAGCACACTAAATAAGTAATCTACAGGTTAATAAAAGATTGGACTTTCTATACCGCAAAGATACTATATCCCCTCTCCCCGCCTATGCCCAATGATGCCCAACGAAGAGAAAAACAAAAAAAATAGATATTTTTCTCTTGCAATGCCAAGAAAAAAACTTTACCTTTGCAAACGATATGTGTTTAAACGGATGTTCACGCACACACAAAAAACTACAACGTGCGGAGCAATCATGAGACGAAAACTCAACAAACAAAAGCAAACCTCTCACAAAAAAGCGGCATAACTGCCCCTGGGGGAATAGGAAAGGCGTAATCAGAAAGAGGCATAGCTAGCCGAGAAAGCGGCATAACGAGCCGACGAAGCAGCATAGCTGTCCGACGAAGCGGCATAGCTAGCCAGCAAAGCAGCATAGCTAGCCAGCAAAGCGCAGAACCCACCCGGGGAGAAATGGCATAACTGACCCATAGCCAACAAAAACAAAGCTACTACAAGCCAAAAACGACAATGGCATAGGCCGGAAAGCTAAAGCAGAAGCAAGACTAAAAGGAACACTAAACTGCAACACCGCAAAACACCGCAAAAAAAAGACGAAGACAAAAACAATTTATAAACAGTTAATTGATTATGAAATTTTTATCTACCAACACCGCATGCGCTAAGCGCACTGCAGTAGCACTATGCACAGTGCTCGCAACAATGACCGCGGCGGTTGAGACCAACGCACAAACATGGACGGGCGCTACCCCCTCCGCTGCCAATGGCAAGACCGTCTACCTCTACAACGTAGGCGCAAAGAAATTCCTCGGCAAAGGCGGACGCTGGGGCACTGAGGCTAACCTCAACTACGAGGGCGTGCCTTTCGATCTCTCTTACACAAGTTCTACAGGAAAATTCACCCTGAAATCGAAGGTGAAAGGCCAAGATTCATCTAGCAACGGATACCTGCAGATCATGGACGGAACAAGTTCTACATCCTCCCACGACGCTGGAAACTACTTCGTTGACCGTAAAGATGCTAGCGCCATTACTCCTGCTAGCGCAGAAACTGCCGATGGCAAGACTGCCTACACACTTAACGTTACAACTGCCGGCACGTCTAAAGATTACTACATAGTAGGCAACTCAGACAACGCCGTAGCTAGCGAAAAGACAATCTCCGATGCTTCATACGGCCAGTGGATGATCGTCACCGAAGACGAGCGCCGCGAGGCTTTCCAAGCTGCCGAGGCTGCCAACGCTAAGCCCGTGAACGCTACCTTCCTGATGTATGACTTCGACTTCGCACGTAACGACAACTCTATCTCATACTGGAAGACAGGCACCGACGCAAGCTCATCCCTCAGCTATTACACCAGCGATCTCCGCCTCCCCTCATACGCCAAGGGCGGAACGGTGAATACTTATACTCATACGTATACCTCTAAACACGACGCTACTTACACATCCACATCAGGATCAACGTCATCTTCTTATACAGAACACACTGCAACATTCACCATCACAACGCGCGTGCCTGCAGACCAAATGCCGCAGACCATCACGGCTGAATGTGGAGGTGATACTAAGACTAGCCGCGTGACTTCCTTCACCCACTCATCCGAGGAGGTAGAATACACCCTCTCCTCAACATCCGAATCATCTTCCACCGTCAGCGCATACACATACTACGTTGGTAACGGATATTATGATGGGGATAATGCAGATCCAACAAACACTAGCGAGTTCACTAAAAACAACACAACATACCTGTTCGACGCAATAACGGGCGCACAGCACTATGCCGAGAAGAACCGCCAGTCTACCTTCGGCGGCAACTGGACTGCCAACATCCACGGCGCATCGGGCGCAGTATCGCAGACGCTCTCTACCGAAAACATGGTGCGCAAAGGTTACTACCGCATATCTTGCAAGGCTTTCACAACAGCTACCACCGGAAAGGTGCGCCTGTGGGCTGCCAGCGGCGACAACGGCAACGGATCTTCTGACGACCAGAACAACAACGACAAATACGCTTACAGACCTATCACTGCCATCACCGACGCTCCCGCAACTTACGTTGCTGCATCTGAGCTGCTGCAGAGCGACGTTACTACATACGACGCTTCTGTGAGGGTTTACGTTGAAAGCACTTCCGACCTCCTCAAGTTCGGTATCTATGTTGCCGACGCTGGCAAGGAAGCTTGGACCTGCTTCGACGACTTCGCTATCGAATACCTCGGCGACCCTCAGTCAACCCTCGTGCTCGACGAAGACCAGGCAGACGGCGCTTACATCAAGGCGCAGGCTACAAGCGACGACGACGAACTGAAGACCGTGAAGCTCTACCTCCACCGCTCTCTGAACGTTGGCAAGTGGAACTCACTCGTGCTCCCCGTAGACCTCACCGTAGGTCAGGTGAAGTCTGCCTTCGGCGACCAGGTGCGCATCTCTGAATTCCAGGGCGCAAACGATAAGTCTCGCCCCGAGACAATCATCTTCACCGCTATAAACGCTAACCGCGACAACAACGACGAGACTGCCATCAAGGCTGGCAACCTCTACCTCGTTAAGCCTACAGAAGCTATGCCTACTGATTTGGAAGAAGTGGAAGTGCCTACAACCGAAACTAGTATCTCCTCTTACTACAGCATCGTCGGCGTTACATACGCTAAGGCTGCCGACGTAGCTAGCAAGAACTACAACGATAAGGTGGAAGGCAAGTCAGCCCCCGAGACAGTCGGTAGCACAACAAATGTGAAGTTCGTTGGAACATACATTAAGCTCTCTGCCGACGGCGACAAGATTCCTGAAAACTCTTACGTGCTCAACGGCAACAACGTTGGCGGAACAGCCGGCGTATGGTACTACCGCACAGTGAAGACTGCCTCTAAGGGATTCCGCGGATGGTTGCAGACAGTAGACGGCAATGCTAGCAACGGCATAAAATACTCTATCGATGGCGTTGAAGAAACAGCCAACGGCGCTACAACATCTATCGACAACGTGCTCGACGAGAACAACACCACTATCAGCGGAAACGTATACACCCTGGGCGGACAGCTCGTTAAGGCTAACGCTACATCCCTCGACGGACTAGCAGCTGGCATCTATATTGTTGGCGGAAAGAAAGTAGTGAAATAATAAAACGCCATACATAAACAAACAAGACATCTAAAAAAAGGAGAACAAGAAAAGATGAAAAAGCAATACATCAAGCCTCAAGCAACTGAGGTGAAGTTCGCCGACGAGGCTATCATGATAGCTTCTAGCATTCAGAATATTCAAGGGGACACCCAGCACGGCATCGAAGAAAACAACGAAGACGGTTTCGAAGCCGGAGCAAAAGACAACAAGTGGGGCAACCTCTGGGACGAATAAACAACACTGTTGTTCAATCCGGATTTGAACGCTCTTGTTCAACTAGTTTGAATATTATTTCATCTAGTTTTGAATACCGTAGTTCAATCCGGTTTGGTTCCCAAACCACTTTTTAAAGCGAACGGCTGCCGCTCCTGCAGGAAAGGAGGATAACGCGCCTGCGGCTCTCTGCCCCCCAAGGCACACCGCAAGGCAAACAAAGCAAAGCAAAGTGAATCACAGAAAGGTAAAAAAGAGGACCTTTCCCGGCGGCAGCCACCACGCCCCAAACAACCGGCGGCGGGAAGCGCAACACAAAGCGCCTCCCGCCGTTTTTTTTTTCTCTCTCTTTCTCAATTAGCCTAGGCATAATAGGCCCAATATGCCTAATATGCCTAGCGCCCCCCTTTCACCCTAGGCCTATTAGGCATAATATGCCTATTATGCCTAGTGCCTACCAGCCGCCTATTAGGCCTAGCCGCCACCGCCTTTTAATCTAGGCCCATTAGGCATAATATGCCTATTATGCCTAGTGCCTACCAGCCGCCCATTAGGCCCACTATGCCTAATATGCCTAGCCGCCACCCTTTCACTACGGCTCCCCCAAAAAATAAAATATAATCTCCACCTGCCGCGGCGTCAGATACTTCTGCCGCGCGGTATAGCCCGCCTCGCAGAGAGCCGGCAGCAGTCCGCCACACAGCTTCAGCCACCGCCCCAAGCGGTTGGTGGCGGTCTTCACCGACCGTGCTTCAGGAAAATAGAGCATCGCCAGCTCACCCTTCGTCATACTGCTTTTCATCATCCTTTTTCCTCCTTGTCATTATTCAATTTTCTATATTTTCCAACCCTCACTCTCACAACAAAATGCCGCTCATCTATAAAGCCCTGCAAAAAACGGTAAGCCGTGCGCTTGCAAATGCACATCGCCTCTGCAATCGTCTGGATATCCGAAGTAACAAACTCATCGGGCAAAGCCTTCAGAAACGCCTTCTCCCTACTCGTCATCGCCTGCACGACATTGGTCTTGCGATCCTTTGCCGCCCTCTTGTCGCCCGGCACCAAGGTCGTCACCACATGCGCCGTGTGAGAAACCAGTGTGTCGATAATCGTCAAGGACGTCTCGAAATCCACATCCTGGCACACCAGCGTCTGGTCCCCCTCGGGAAACATTCTCTCCGCCAGCAAGCAATCCGAATGGCGGCGCAACAACGAGAGCAACATCGCTATGCGAAACACGTTCACACCCATGCGGAACACGAAACTGGTAATGTCGTCGCCCATCATGCCCGTCTGCTCACTTAACAACGAAGTGAAAAACTCATTGAAACGCATCTTCTGCGCTGGCGTCAAGACAAACTGCACGCCCTGGTCGGGCAACTGGCGCAGCTGGCTGTAGATGTCATACACCTGGTTGCCCAGCGTCGTCGTTATCTCCTCCAGGTGGTTCGCCTGCGGACGGAACACGTCGTGCCACCCCTTGTTCCCCTGCAGGCGATAGAAGCAGAAGCGCGAGCCCAGACCGTTCTCCATCGACGGGAACAGGCGCGAGAGCTGCGACGGCGTTCCCGTGAGGCACACGGCAAGGCGCGGCTGCGCAATCTCGATGTGCAGGTTGTCGGTCTTGCGGTTCATCGTCACCGGCTCGTGGTGGAACGCGCTGCGCAGCTGCGTGGAGTAGTCGCCATAGTCAGTGCCCAGCATCTGCGCCAAGCCGTCAATCTCCGTCTCAAACATCAATCCCCATCCGCCATTGTTCTGCAGCTCCGAGAAGAAAGCCGACGACGAGGAGTTGGCTGGTATAACCGGCGAGTGATACTGCGGCGGCTGCGGCTCTGCCCCGCGCGTGGCACGCGTCGCCTTGTCGTGCCCCAGCGCATCCCACTGGGAGTGCAAGCGCTGGTATTCGTCACGCTGGGCGTTATAGGCGCGTATCATCTCCTGCTTCACCGGACCGTAGATGTTGCGGCAGGCATTCAGCTCGCCCTTGCCCGAGGCGGCAGATCCAAAGACGATGAGATACATCGGCGGGAACAGCTTACGACCGTCGTACAGACCATAATATTTAGGTATAAGACTGGAAATGACCGTGAGCGAACCCAACAACATCTTGTCTGCCCCCTCAGGCGAGTCCATCTGCTCCACTATGGGGCGAAGAAGGGGAGGCCACGCAGAGATGTCAATTTTGTCGGAAAATGTACATAATTTAACATTTGTCACAGTGTCAAAGAGCGTGTCACAGTCCTGTTCCATTTCTTCCAAAACTGTTCCATTAGTCGAAAGTTTGCCAGTTTGCCACTGTGCCACTGTGCCATCAGCTTGTGACATTTTTATGCCATCATTGATTATCAAAGAGTTAGAAGAATTACTCTTTTTTTCGTGAGAGGGGGTGGGTGGCACAGTGGCACAGTTGTCACAAGATATTCCAGCCATTTCTTTTGCCATATGGAACAGCGTGCCGATGGTCACTCCCATGCGTGAGGAGCGCATAAAACTGTCGTATTTTTTGTTGCATTCCTCATCGCCGGGATACTTCGCCGACATGGCAGAGAGTCGGCGGAAGGGTTCACGTCCCATCTCGCCCAGTTCGCTCTGCAGAGCGAAGCCCACGCGCAACCAGTCGTCGTAGTCGTCGGTAATGCAGTGTCCCGAAGCCACCACGGCATCAACAATAAGCAAAACCCTCTTGTGGTTGTCAGCCAAGCGGCGCCGACGGTTCTCCACGGGGTTGAAGGCAGGCGTCGCCTCCTGAGCGTCGCCCCTGCCATTGGAATTAGTGTTATTCTGCATAGCTATTGTGGTTTTAGTTGTTTTTTTCTCTCCTTTTTCTTTAGGCCTAATAGGCATATTATGCATATTAGGCCTAGCCCCAGCCCTTTTCAACCTAGGCCTAATAGGCCTACTATGCATATTAGGCATAGCCCCAGCCACCTTTTCAACCTAGGCCTAATAGGCCCATTATGCATATTAGGCCTAGCTTGCCCAGCTAGTTCTAGCCCCTCAGAACGCCAAGCCGCCGACACTCCTTGCCAGGCAGCTGCTGTCGTGGGGCAGGAAGCAACACCGGGAAATGTCGCGCCCGGAACGGTCGGCAGTAAGCCCCATCGTGCGCCTCACATGCAGCGCCACCTCCTCAAACCACATGTCGTGTGGTGCCAGGGTGGTGTCGATGGCAATCACCCACTTCACCCCATCGCCCGAGGGCGATATGAAGCATAGCTCAGAGCGAAACTCCGGCAGGGCGAACAGCTCACTCTTGGCTTGTGCCGCCTCCTGTGGCGAACCGATATGGTCGAAGTCCATGCAGAGCAGTCCGGAGTGCCCCTGCAGGTCAGTCACGCGCCGGTGGGGGAAGCGTCCGCTGAAGGTGCAGAAGCTGAACCAGCGCGCCTTGAAGAGCCGAGCCTCCTTCTGTGCCTGTGGCGAGTTGCCAGCAAGCGAGAGCAGACGTCGGTATTCGTGTGTGGCAGTAAGCGTCTCGAGGTCGAGCATGATATGCTGGTAAGCCTCGAACGTTGTCCACGCCGCATTTTCAGAAGTATTGGTAACCGGTTGCCGGAACCATGAAAACAGATGTTTCATAAGGGTTTGTTTTTGCTTTGCTTTCTTTTTGCTTTAGGCCTAGTAGGCATAGTGGGCCTATTATGCCTAGTGCCAGCTGCCTTTATCTTAGGCCCATTGGGCATAGTGGGCATAGTAGGCCCAGTGCCTTGCTGCCGTTTATCCTAGGCCCAGTGGGCATAGTGGGCATAGTAGGCCTAGCGCCTTGCTGCCGTTTATCCTAGGCCCAGTGGGCATAGTGGGCATAGTAGGCATAGTGCCTTGTTGCCTTTATCCTAGGCATATTGGGCATAGTGGGCATAATAGGCCCAGTGCCTTGCTGCCTTTATCCTTGGCCTATTGGGCATAGTGGGCCTATTGGGCCTAGTGCCTTGCTGACTTTATCCTAGGCATATTGGGCATAGTGGGCCTATTGGGCCTAGTGCCTTGCTGCCTTTTATCCTAGGCCTATTGGGCATAGTGGGCCTATTAGGCATATTATGCCTATTATGAGTACCTCTAAAATAACCTGTAAATAGTTCCCATGGCTCATTGCCTGTTGCGGTGTGCTCGTTGCACATGCCAGGTGGCTCGCTTTTCCTGGAGCTTCTGTGAGTGTCTGTGGAAAAGACGGGAACCCGAATGATGTGTGTGTTTTTTCATGGTCTCCCCCGTTTTGGGTGCGCACTCTCTTGTGCTCCCTTTTGCCAGGCGGGGTGTGTGCTGTAAAAATTGTGCTTAACTGTTTCTTGAAACAGTTTTTTTCATGTAGTCTCTACCATTTTATACAACTAGATGTGTAGTCTCTAAGATGGTCGTTTATACAACATGTGTATGTAGTTTCTAAGTAGCCTGTCAGACTGACCGTTTTATACCCTTTCAAAGAGCCTTTAGAACAGTTTCCTAACGCCGCTTCATTTGCTTTGTGTTGCGGCTGGCTAATGTCGACTTGCCCGTTTGCTTGTAGGGTTGTCTGTCGGGTTGTCTGTCGGGTTGTCTGTCGGCATGTTTGTCAGCTTGTCTGTCAGCTTGTTGTCGGCTTGTCTGTCAGCTTGTTTGTTTGTGTTTTTTGTGTTGTTTTTGTCCGTTGCTGTCAAGGTCTTGTCGTGCTTTTTCGTTGTTTGGCCTTGGATTTTGCGCTTGCAAAATCTTGTTTTTTATATATTGCAAAGATAGTATTTTTGGTAGTATTTTCCAAACTTTTGTGGGAGATTTTTTTTGGCCTAGGGCCTATCTTTTTAGGCCTAATATGCATAATATGCCTAATAGGCCTAGGGTGAAAAAGGGCTGGTGGCTGGGCATAATAGACCTAATATGCATAATATGCCTAATGGGCCTAGGGTGAAAAAGGGGCTGATGGCTTAGTAGCCTCGTTGTTTGCGTCTTTCGCTTGCCATTTGTTCTTTTATGCCGCCGTTTTCTTTGAAGTGGCGTTTTTGCCATTCTATTAGTCCTTTTATCATTACGTCGGCTTGCATGATGAGTGTGATGGCGATGTTGCAGATGGTCTCGGGGGATCGTTCGGCGATTTTTGGCATGTAGTCGGCGGGGTCGTTGTGTGTGGCGCAGTAGTGGCGTGTTTGTTCTGCCTTGGGGGAGTCGAGTGGCCACTGTTGCATGCCGTGCACGCGCAGGTAGTCTTTGTAGTCTTCCATGAGTTCGTGTAGACTTGCCCGGTTGACGTTTGTCAGTTTTATCTCCATCTCGGTGGATGTGATGCCGTCGATGTTTCCTTCTACGATGTTTTGTTTTCCGGAGCGTGCTGCCTGTATCATCTGGTCTATGGTACGGTCGCCTCGCTCCAGGTATTTGTGGGCGAAGTAGTATGTTATGTCGTAGATGATGACGGCTTTTTTGTAGCTGATGAGTGAGGTGTAGTCTTTTCCCTGTCTGATGAAGGTGTTGTCGGCGGGGTGTTTCATGGGGTGTGGGTTTTGGTTAGTGGTTTTTTATTGGGCGGGGCCAGGAGCTATCGCTTTAGGCATAGTGCCTATCTTTTAGGCATAGTATGCATAGTAGGCATATTAGGCCCAGGGCCTATTGCGTTTAGGCATAGTGCCTATCTTTTTAGGCATATTATGCATAGTAGGCCTAATAGGCCCAGTGCCTATTGCTTTTAACCTAGGCCCAGGGCCTATTGCGTTTAGGCATAGTAGGCATATTAGGCATAGTGGGCCTAATAGGCCTAATGCTTATAATTTTAGGCCTCGTTTGCCTTTTTCCTGCCTCTGCTGCAAAGATAGTAAAAAAAAAACGAAGAGCCGCCTTCTTTCTGCCCATTGGGATAATGGGGGAGGAGATAAGAGGGTGGTTCTTCGTTTGAAGATAGATATCCTGCTTGCTTTTTAAAAGTTTTACCTTTTCACCTTATTATATGTTATGCACTTTATCAGCTTTTTGCAGTTTATCCGGCGTTACAATTTATCCGGCTTTGCAGTTTATCCGGCTTTGCAGTTTTACTGCTTATTTTTATCGTTTTTCCTTGCCGTCTATCAGCTTTCTTGCAGTTTATCCGGCGTTATATTTTGCTTTATATTTTTGCTAGCTTATTTTTTCGTTGCCTTGCTTACGGTTACGCTGATGGTGCCGGTGAGCTTCTTTGAGTCGGTAACGAGTACGGTGGCGGTGCCTGCCTTGACGCCCTTTATGCTGACGGTTGCGCTGTCGGCGGTAACGGTGGCTATGGAGTCGCTGCTTGACTTAACGGTGAGGGGTGTGGTGCAGCCGGTTACCTTTACGGTTTGGGTTGAGTCTTCGATGACTTCTACCTTTGAGCTGCTGAACTTCATCGCGCTAGTGTTGTTGTCGTCGTCGCTGCATGATACTGTTGTCATGGTGCAGATGCAGAGGGCTGCTGCTGCCATTGTCTTGAAAATGTTTTGAAGTTTCATTCTGTTTTTGTTTTTTCGTTGTTTATGTTAATGTCTTTCGGCGTTGTGCCGGGATGCGGTGAGGAGGTCTACGGGGCTGCGCGCTTGCCCCCTGAGGTGACTCTCTCTGTACTTTCCGCGTCTGATACGTAAATGCGGGAAAAGGGGCATGATTGCACGCTATAAGGTTAACGAACGTTAATTATGGAAGATATTTCTCGCTGTATTCTGCCTTTGGGATGGGGTGACAAAATATATTTTTTGCGTGTGTGAGGGCGCGCATGAGCAAGCGCGCACGGAGAGCGGGTGAGGGTTTTGCACTACCTTTAGATAAGATAGGCGGCACCTCAACACTGAAAGGAAAAGCAAAAAAAATTTTTCCTTTTCCTTTGCAGTGTATTCGGTTTGCACTACCTTTAGATAAGATAGACTGCACCTCAACACTGAAAGGAAAAGCAAAAAAAATTTTTCCTTTTCCTTTGCAGTGTATTCGGTTTGCACTACCTTTGCAGTGGAGAAAAGATTCCGGACCGCAACGATTCGATCGGGATACTCATCAATTAAAAAACGAAAACCGGGACGGACTCCCTTGCCAATGGCGGGCCACAGCCTTTCCTTTACCCTTGTTCAACGGGCTTGCCCTTGACACCAAGGGGCCACGAGGCGGAGAGGATAGCCGAAGAGGCCGGTGGATTACAAAGGCGGGGAAATCCCAAATCTTTCAAGCTCGGAGTTTCATCACATCATCGGTGCGGTCCTTCTTTTTCTTCTTTCTCTACAACCACATCACTCACACTCACTTTATAGACCACAGACAAGAATCATGTTCTCAGGAATAGTAGAAGACTTCGCCGTTGTAAGAACAATAGTACGCAACGGCGGAAATATCGACATAACGCTGGCTTGCCCCTTTGCCGGGGAGCTTGGCGTAGACCAGAGCGTGGCACACAACGGCGTGTGCCTGACAGTGACCACACTGGATGCCGCCAAGGGCGAATATACCGTGACGGCAATGAAGGAGACGCTGGAACGCTCGAACCTGGGCCTGCTGAAGCCGGGCGACAGGGTTAACGTGGAGCGCGCCATGATGACGGGCGGAAGGCTCGACGGACACATCGTGCAGGGGCACGTGGACCAGACTGCCGTTTGCACCGCCAGGGAAGATGCCGACGGGAGCACCTATTTCACCTTCAGATATGAGGCTACGAGGCAGATGGCAATGCGCGGATACTTCTGCGTGGACAAGGGGAGCGTGACGGTGAACGGAGTGTCGCTCACCGTGTGTCGGCCGGAGAAGGACGCCTTCAGCGTGGCTATCATCCCATACACCATGGAGCACACCAACTTCTGCGACATTAAGCCGGGAACGGTTGTAAACCTGGAGTTCGACATCCTGGGCAAATACATCGCACGCCTGCAGGGACTGCTCAAGGAGATGCCCGAAGAGGGAGGAGAATAACAATAAAGAGGAGAAATGGAAATAACATCATCGGAATACACCATAAGCTCGGAGAGAGTGAACCAGTGCCCCACAGACGGCAAGGTTGAATATGCCTTCATCGGAAGGAGCAACGTGGGAAAGTCGAGCCTCATAAACATGCTCTGCAACCACAAGGGACTGGCAAAGACCTCGGCAACACCGGGAAAGACACTGCTCATAAACCACTTCACCGTGAACCGCGAGTGGTATCTGGTAGACCTGCCCGGATACGGATACGCCAAACGATCGAAAACAGTGCAGCAGAAGCTGCAACACATGATACAGTCGTATATCCTCATGCGCAAGGAGCTGGCATGCCTCTTCGTGCTCATCGACATACGCCACGACCCGCAGCGCATCGACACCGAATTCATCAACTGGCTCGGAGAGAGCGGTGTGCCCTTCGCCATCGTCTTCACCAAGGCCGACAAGGTGGGCAACCTGCAGAAGGCACAGAAAACGGCACGCCTATACATGGAGACGCTAAAGGAGACATGGGAGGAGCTGCCGCCATACTTCGTGACTAGCAGCGAAAGGCGCGACGGCAGACAGGAGCTGCTCGACTACATAGGAACGATAAACGAGGGGATGGCTGAAGAATGAAACCATATCTCGACGTACAGAACCTGAGCAAGTCGTTCGGCGACAGAATACTCTTCAGCGACATATCCTTCAGCATTGCCGAGGGGCAGAAAACGGCCCTCGTGGCACGCAACGGAACGGGAAAATCGACTCTGCTCTCGATTATCACCGGACAGGAGGGCTACGACAGTGGCAACGTGGTATACGCCAACGGCATAAAGACCGGTTTCCTGGAGCAGACACCCGAGTTCGACCCCCAGGAGAGCGTGCTCGACGCATGCTTCAACCACCAGGGGGAGGAGCAGAAAGTGTTGAAGGCTAAGCAGATACTCACGCAGCTGCGCATAACCGACCTGCAGCAGCCCATGGGGCAGCTAAGCGGAGGGCAGCGCAAGAGAGTGGCTCTGGCAAACATACTGATAAACGAGCCAGACCTGCTCATACTCGACGAGCCTACGAACCACCTCGACATCGACATGATTGAATGGCTCGAGGGATACCTGGCAAGGGGGCAGCGCACGCTGCTCATGGTGACGCACGACCGCTTCTTCCTTGACCGCGTATGCACGCAGATAATAGAGCTAGACAACAGGACGCTATACCGCTACCGCGGAAACTACAGCTACTATCTTGAAAAACGCCAGCAACGCATAGACAACATGAGGGCGGAAACGGAAAGGGCAAACAACCTGTACCGACGCGAACTGGAATGGATGCGCCGACAGCCGCAGGCTCGCGGACACAAGGCGAGATACCGCGAAGAGGCTTTCGCCGAACTGGAACAGAAAGCAAAGCAACGACTGGAGGAAAGGCAGCTCAAGCTGAAGCAAAGGAACGTTTACATAGGCAGCAAGATATTCGAGGCAAGATACGTGTCGAAGGCATGGGGAGAGAAGGTGATAACGAAAGACTTCTACTACAACTTTGCCCGATACGAGAAAATGGGCATCGTGGGCGACAACGGAGCCGGAAAGTCTACATTCATACAGATGCTCCTGGGGAGGGTGAAGCCCGACAGCGGATCGTTCGACATTGGAGACACCGTAAAGTTCGGATACTTCTCGCAGGAAGGGTTGCAGTTTGACGAGGGGCAGAAGGTTATCGACGTGATAACAGACATTGCCGACTACATAGACATGGGCGGAGGGAAACACCTCACGGCATCGCAGCTGCTGCAGCAGTTCCTCTTCACGCCCGAACAGCAACACTCATACGTGGCTAAACTCAGCGGAGGAGAGAGGCGAAAGCTTTACCTATGCACCGTACTGATGAAAAACCCGAACTTCCTCGTGCTCGACGAGCCTACCAACGACCTCGACATACAGACGCTGCAAGTGCTGGAGGAATACCTGGCAGACTTCCCCGGATGTCTCATCGTGGTGAGCCACGACAGATACTTCATCGACCGCACCGTTGACCACCTGCTGGTGTTCCAGGGCGACGGCAAGATAAAAGACTTCCCCGGGAACTACACGCAATACCGCCAATGGAGCCAAGCCAAGGAAGCCGAAGATAGGCAAACGGAAAAGCAGCAGCGCAAGGCAGCCACACCACAAGCCGCCACATCGCAACAACGGCAGACAACAGCCACCACACCCGACGGCAAGCGGAAGCTAAGCTACAAGGAGAAACGCCTCCTGGAGCAGCTGGAAAAAGACATCGCCCTGCTGGAAGAAGAAAAGCGGCAGCTGGAAGACGCCCTCTCGTCGGGAACACTCACGGCAGAACAGATAACCAAGGCTAGTCAGCGATACGCACAGATATGCCCAGAGCTGGACGAAAAGGAAATGCAATGGCTCGAACTCTCCTAAAGCATTTCTCCCCCCATCCTCTCGCCCACCCCACGGCACACAAGCCTATGGGGGGAGGGGATGAAAATATGAGAGAGGATAATATGCGGGGGGCTGATATATATAAATATATTATATATAGAGAGATAAAGGAAAAAACAAAGGGCAAAAGTTGCACACAAGGCAAGAAATGAGTAACTTTGCATGTCACTAGGGAAAACATACAGTAAAGACCGAAGCGACAATCCGCAAGAAAAGCGTTTCAACCACATTATGCACACCTTGCAAACGAAACGCCAACTCAGCAACAAGCAACACTACAGACACGCCCCCAAAAACGAGCAATTCGCAAAGGCGCAACGCACACGCAGAACCACACAACGGCAGGGGGTGGAGCTTGGCGCACATTATGAATATTATAACACACACGAACATATTTTTTGTATGTACAGCAAAGACGAACTAATGGAAAAGGATGCGGCAGAACTTGCCGCAATCGCCAATGATATGGAGGCGCACATAAGTGCCAATGCCACAAAGGAGGAAAACGTCTACGCCATACTCGACCGACAGGCCGAGGTGGAAAGCAACAAAGTTCCCCAGACTACGGCTAAGCGCAAGCGCACTAGGATTACCAAGAAGGACACAGACATCGTTTATTCCGTAAACGGAAAAGACGGCGAGAACTTCGACCTGAAAAAAGGAAAGCCCACGGCAACAAAAAGCACCGCAGCACCTGTGGCAGCACTAGAGGCAGAACCAGCAGCTGCTGCTGAACCAGCCGACGCAGCCGAGGCACCCAAGAAGCGCACCACACGACGCACAAAGGTTGCAGCGGAAGCTGACGCCACTGCCGAGAGCGAAACGGCCACAGAGGCACCAAAGAAGCGCACCACACGACGCACAAAGGCTGCACCGGCAGACGCTGAAGCAACCGCCATACCCAAAATACTAGAAGCACACGAGGAGCAGCAGCAGTCATACGCCGTAGAGGCAGTAGAAACCGACGCCAGCGCATGGATGCCAGCCAGCACCGACGATGCGCCCGACTTCATAGCCGAGCAACTGGCAACGCAAACCACCACACCCGACAACAATACCACTGCCGACGACAGTGCCTCTGCCGAGAGCGAAAAGAACGCCGAGGAAGAGGAAAGCGACGAAACGGGACTCATGGCTACCCTGAAAGCCAACGTGGGAATGGCACAGGCCACTACGGGAGGAGCTGACACCGTATGGAAAGGCGACCCGGGAGACGGTACCGACTTCATTCCGCTGGAAGACCTGCCCGTGATAGACCAAGGGGCAACACCCGTGGCAGACATATTCGACACGCCGATGAACCAACCCGAAGAAAGCGTGCCACAACAGGACAACAAGCCCGATGCAGAACTGAAATACAACTTCGACGGACTGATAACCGCCAACGGGGTGCTGGAGGTGATGCCCGACGGCTACGGATTCCTGCGCTCTAGCGACTACAACTACCTCTCTTCGCCCGACGACGTGTATGTTTCGAACCAGCAGGTGAAGAGCAACGGACTGAAAACAGGCGACGTGGTGGAATGTCACGTAAGACCGCCACACGAGGGCGAGAAATACTTCCCGCTGACATCCATCGACAAGATAAACGGCAGAATGCCATCGGAGGTGCGCGACCGCATTGCCTTCGAACATCTCACACCGCTCTTCCCCGACGAGAAATTCACCCTCTGCGGAGAACCACGCACAACAAACCTCAGCACTCGCATCGTAGACCTCTTCTCACCTATCGGAAAAGGACAGCGCGCTCTCATCGTGGCACAGCCAAAAACGGGTAAGACGATGCTCATGAAGAACATCGCCAACGCCATTGCAGCCAACCACCCCGAGGCATACCTCATGATGCTGCTCATCGACGAACGACCGGAGGAAGTGACCGACATGGCACGCACCGTAGACGCGGAAGTGATTGCCTCCACATTCGACGAACCGGCAGAACGCCACGTGAAGATAGCGGGCATCGTGTTGGAAAAAGCAAAGCGCATGGTGGAATGCGGACACGACGTGGTGATATTCCTCGACTCCATAACCCGACTGGCAAGAGCCTACAACACCGTAGCACCGGCAAGCGGAAAAGTGCTCACCGGTGGTGTTGACGCCAACGCACTGCAAAAGCCAAAACGCTTCTTCGGAGCAGCACGAAACATTGAGGGCGGCGGATCGCTAACCATCATCGCCACGGCACTCATCGACACCGGCAGCAAGATGGACGAAGTGATTTTCGAGGAATTCAAGGGAACGGGAAACATGGAGCTGCAGCTTGACCGCTCGCTGAGCAACAAGCGAAAGTTCCCGGCAATAAACCTCGTGGCTTCAAGCACCCGACGCGACGACCTGTTGCACCCGGATTTCGTGAACGAGAAGATGGCTCTGCTGCGCCAGAACATCGCCGACATGACAACCCTCGAGGCATGGACCACAGTGGAACGGTGCATGAACAAATCGCGCAACACCGAAGAATTCATCATGGCAATGAACTCATAAAGGTTGCAAAGCGAGGAACATCGGCCGTAGCATTTTTTTGGAACGAAAAACAAAAAATGCTATCTTTGCCATCAATAAGACGGAGAAGAAAAAAACAACAACGGTAAAGGAGAACGGCAATGAAAATCACAGTGGCAAACCCCATTTACGACTCGGTGTTCAAATTCCTTATGGAAGACGAGCGCATAGCGCGCACCGTGCTCTCGGCTCTGCTGAAGAAGGAGGTGGAGAGCGTGGAGATGCGCCGCCATGAGCATCCCAACATTACGAGAGACAAGCTCTCGATGTTTCGCATTGACTTCGCCGCACGCATAAGGGAAGACGACGGCTCTCTGCGACTGGTGCTCATAGAGCTGCAGAAGACGTGGCTCGACACGGAGACGCTGCGCTTCCGCCGATACCTGGCGGCACAGTATAACTCGGAGGAGAACATACAGAAGAAGGGAGACGCCAAGGGATTTGCCCTGCCGATGATTGCCGTATACCTGCTGGGGCATCGTGTGGGCGACATAGAGGAGCCCGTGGTTTACGTGAGTCACAAGACGCTCGACTATAACGGCCAGGAGGTGAAGAACGGCAATGACGACCCCTTCATCAGCAGTCTGACGCACGACAGCATAATAGTGCAGATACCGCTGCTCCACGGCAAGATAAACAACCGGCTTGACAAGGTGCTCAGCGTGTTCAACCAAAGTCAGCGTACAGCAGACTGCCAGCAGACCATCAGCCTGGAGGAAAACCTGTATGAGAACGACCCCGACATGATGCACATCCTCAGACGCCTCAGTCTTGCCACGATGAGCGCAGAGGTGAGGCAGGAGATGAACGACGAGGACGAGTTCTACTCCGTGATAGAGGCGCGCGACACGCAGGTGATGAAGCAAAGCAAGATAATCTCCGACCAAAAGGCGCAGATATCAGACCAAAAGGCGCAGATATCAGACCAAAAGGCGCAGATAAAGGCTATGGCACAGACAATGCTCAAGAACGGGCTTAGCATAGCCGTTATTGCCGGCGCACTGAACAAGAGCATTGACGAAACGGAAGAGTTGCTCAGATAATACAGTATTATTGCCCCTGTATGGGGCGCATATTTTATTCTCATACAATGAATTATGCGCCCCCTACAGAGGCAATGCATGATAAATTCAATTGAGATAGGGGCAAGCCCCTATCCTATATTATGTGCCCCCTTCAGGGGCTATGGATAGAGAACTGCGCAATGAACAAGGGTAAGCCCCAAGTTCCAAAACGTTGCAAGAGTTAAGATATTCAACGACCTACAACGTTATAAGAAAATTTTACCGGACACCAATACAAAGAAACGAAAAACAAGACCACTCCCCTATCACCCTATGCGTGGGTATTCAAGAGGAGTGGTCTTGTTTTTTCGTCGTTTCTGTTCGTTTCCTACACCAGCTTTCTAAAGTGTTCCCCTTGCATCCCTCCGGATTTTGAGGAAGGCAAGAAGGGAGGGGTGGGTTAGAAAGGCAGATCCTCGTTTGAACCATTGTCAGACGCCGTGTCCTGCACGGGAGGGAACGGAGCCTCAGGGGCAGCAGGAGCGACAAAGGCATCGGCACCGGGCTGCTGACCGTTAACTTGAAGGTCTATGCGGTAGGCACGGATGGAGTTGAACCAACGGCCGTTCCACTCGCGAGCGTCAATATCGAAGAATACGTTAACGATGTTGCCCACTTCAAGCTTCGCGATGTTCTGCTCTATGCGCTCCGCTCCGAACAACTCGAAGCACATCTTGCGCGGATACTGTTCCTGGGTCTCTATAACGAATTCCTGAGCCTTCCAGGGATTGCCCTGGCGTGAGGTGCCCTCGCGTGGCTGGAGGGCGGCGATTACTTTTCCTGTTAATTCCATTTTGTATGTATTGTTGATTTGGGCCAACGGCTAGGGGAAGCCGGACCGGTATTTTTCATCATACAAAAGTACTGTTTTATTTCCGGATTTAAAAAGATTTAGGTTCTTTTTTTTGCTTATCACTACAATTTTCCGTAACTTTGTCGGATAGAAAACAACTGAACATAACTACATTTTTTAAGATACAAAGGAAATGAGAATAACATTGTCTTCAGCGCTGCTCGGCAGCAGACTGTCTACTTTATGCAAAGTGCAAAACAGCAAGAACACCATGCCTATACTCGACTGCATCCTTTTCGAGGTGAAAGACGGAAAGCTCTATCTCACCGCCTCTGACAGGGAGAACGAGATGCGCGCAGTGCTGACACCCGACGAGGCCGACCAGGAGGGACGTTTCGCCATCGTCAGCAAAACGATTGTCGATGCAGTGAAGGATCTGCCGGAGCAGCCCATAACGCTGGAGGTAGACATGGAGACATACAACGTGAAGCTCGTGTTCCAGAACGGTGACTACACGTTCACGGCACAGAACGCCGACGAGTTCCCACTGTCACAAACCGTTGGCGAGGAAGCCAAGAAGCTGGAGATACCAGAAAACCTGCTGGCTGACAACCTGGCACGCACTCTCTTTGCCACTGCCAACGATGAGGTGCGCCCCGTGATGAACGGAGTGTTCTTCGACCTTATGCCTGAAGGACTATTCATCGTTGCCACCGACGGGCACAAGCTCGTTAGAAACCGCTTGGACAGCATCAAGAGCGAGGAGCGCACATCATTCATCCTGCCAAAGAAACCCGCCTCGCTGCTCAAGAATATCCTGGGGCACGGAGAAGAACCCGTAGAGTTGCTCTTCGACGGCAGCACGGCACAGATAAAGGCTGCCTTCGGCACAATGGTATGCCGCCTTACCGAGGGCCGCTATCCCAACTACGCATCCGTAATACCGCAAGACAACCCCTTCCGCATGACAGTAGACAGACGCGCTCTGCTGGGAAGCGTGAAACGCGTGTTGCCCTTCGCCAGCGAAAGCAGTCAGCTGATAAGGCTACGCCTTGAGCCGGGAATGGTGGAAGTATCATCTGAAGACATCGACTTCGCAACAAGCGCAAAGGAATCCACCGTATGCGACTATCAGGGACAGCCCATGAGCATCGGCTTTAAAGGTCCGTCGCTAGTGGAAGTGCTCAACAACCTAACGGGCGACGAGGTATCAGTTGAGCTGGCAGACCCAAGCCGCCCATGCATCATCCTCCCATCTG
This sequence comes from bacterium, assembly GCA_963644035.1. GTDB lineage: Bacteria > Bacteroidota > Bacteroidia > Bacteroidales > Bacteroidaceae > Prevotella. Next base: position 14,297 of record CAVIMN010000016.1, on the reverse strand, counting down.
AACAGCCCGAAGGACAGAACATCCTCATGCTCATCATGCCGATGCTCCTGAACGACTAAACGCTGCATAGCTGCATAGCAACAAGGCGCAAGAAACAAGGCGCGAGAAACAGGAGGACTAGACAAGGAGGACAAGAAAAGGGGGGACAAGAAAGGGGGAGACTAGAATAAAGAACGAAAAAAGAATACATATGGTGGCAGGGGCCGGAAAGAAACGACGAGCCGTTGCCACCGTATATTTATAAAGACATTTACACTCATGAAACTTAACCTGAAGAGGCCGCTCATAGTGTTCGACCTCGAAACAACGGGGCTTGACCTCGTGAGAGACCGCATTTTCCAGATATCATACATAAAGGTTTGGCCCGACGGAAAGGAAGAAAGAGAAAACATCTTCATAAACCCCGGAAAGCCCATACCTGCCGTTGTGGCAGAACTGACGGGAACAACCGACAAGGACGTGGCTGACAAGCCCACATTCAAGGAGCTGGCACCATCGCTGGCAGAGAAATTCGGGGGATGCGACTTCGCCGGATTCAACTCCAACCACTTCGACGTGCCGATGCTCTCGGAAGAGTTCTACCGCGCAGGGGTGAACTTCGACTTCGGCAAATGCCGACTCATCGACGCACAGACCATCTTCCACAAAATGGAACGCAGAAACCTGGCTGCTGCCTATAAGTTCTACTGCGGACGAAAGATGGAAGACGACTTCGAGGCACACCGTGCCGACCAGGACACGGAAGCGACATACCGCGTACTCATGGGAGAGTTGGACATGTATGCACCCGAACGACAGGAAGAGGAAGATCGCCGACTGGAGAACGACATGGACAAGTTGGCGGAATTCTCAAAGATGAACAACAACGTTGACTTCAGCGGACGCATGGTTTGGGCAGAAATGAAAGATGCACAGGGCAACACGCTGCTCGACAAAGACGGTAAGCCAAGGATGCAAGAGGTGTTCAACTTCGGTAAATACAAAGGATGGAACGTGGCTGACGCACTGCGCAAAGACCCAGGCTACTACAACTGGATTATGACCAGCGACTTCACCAGCAACACCAAGCAGGAGCTTACACGCATACGCATGAGAGAAATGGGAACGGTTATAAGATAACACTCTATCCCCTATCCCACACACACACCAAAAGAACGACATCAAAACCAATAAGGCTTCACAATGCTGAAAGGAAAGAAGATTGTGCTCGGCATAACGGGCAGCATAGCGGCATACAAAGCATGCCTCATCATACGACAGCTCATAAAGAACGGTGCAGAGGTGCAGGTTGTTATAACACCCGCAGGAAAGGAATTCATAACACCCGTAACACTCTCGGCACTGACCCGCAAACCGGTAATCAGCGAGTTCTTCTCACAACGCGACGGCACATGGCACTCGCACGTGGACCTCGGACTATGGGCCGACGCTATGCTCATAGCACCATGCACCGCCGCTACAATAGGGAAAATGGCACAGGGCGTGGCAGACAACATGCTCATCACCACATACCTCTCGATGAAAGCACCCGTGTTCGTAGCCCCAGCTATGGACCTCGACATGTACCGCCACCCTGCCACACAACGCAACATGCGCACGCTGGAAAGCTACGGCAACACCATCATTGAGCCGGCTAGCGGATTCCTTGCAAGCGGTCTTGAGGGCAAGGGGCGCATGGAAGAGCCGGAGAAGATAGTAGATGCGCTCAACGCTTTCTTCGACAGGCAGGAAGCGCAGCTTGCCAACGGCAACGGCAATACCTGCAAGACAAGTCCTCTCTGCGGAAAGCGCATCATGGTGACGGCAGGTCCCACCTATGAGAAGATTGACCCCGTGAGATTCATTGGCAACTACTCCAGCGGAAAGATGGGCTTCGCTCTGGCTGAAGAGCTGGCTGGAAGAGGAGCTAGAGTTACTCTCGTAACAGGACCAGTGGCTATGAAATGCAACCACCCTGACGTGGAGCGCATCGACGTGGAGAGCTGCCATCAGATGCACGCGGCAGCAACGGAGCTATGGCCACGGCAAGATGCGGCAGTGCTGTGTGCGGCAGTGGCCGACTTCAGACCAGAGACGCAAGCAGCGTCAAAGATTAAGCGCAAGGGCGACTGTCTGACGCTCACGCTGAAGCCCACTGAGGACATTGCAGCTGCTCTAGGAGCAACAAAGCAGCAGGAGCAGAAGCTCATAGGCTTCGCCCTGGAGACCGACAACGAGGAGCTTAACGCAAAGGGGAAGCTGGAGAAGAAAAACCTCGACTTCATCGTTATGAACTCCACACGCAACGAGGGTACTACCTTCGGCACTGACGACAACAAGATTGCCATTATCTCACGATCGGGAAGGAAAGACTACGACAAGAAGCCCAAACGCGACGTGGCACGCGACATCGTTGACGAGATGGAACGTCTCTGGGCTAACGAATAATTCTGCCACCCGACTAAGAAACAACGAAAACGAAGAAGAAGACACTATGCCCACACTACTGAAAAGCCTTATCCTATGGGCGGCTATCACCTTCACCGCAGCACTCATGCCCGGCAACGCCACGGCACAGGAGCTATTGGCGAAAATAACCATAAACCACAACCAGATACAGGGCACCGATGCCAGCGTGTTCGACAATCTGAAGGAGACGCTGGAGCAGTTTATCAACGACAGGCAGTGGACCGACTACCACTTCCAGAAAAACGAACGCATAGTGTGCAACTTCAACATCACGGTGACGAAATACGACCAGTCGACAAACCGCTTTACGTGCAGCGCACTGGTGCAGGCTAACCGACCCGTATACAACTCCGCATACACTACAACAATATACAACAACAAGGACAACGACTTTAACTTCGAGTTTGCTCAGTTCGACCAACTGAACTTCAACGAAGAACAGATTGACAACCAGCTAACGGCTCTCATCGCATACTATGCCTACCTCATCGTGGGGCTCGACCTCGACACCTTCTCGCCTATGGGTGGGGAGGACGTGCTGCAGAGATGCATGAACCTGACAAACAACGCTCAGAACCTGAACTTCACAGGGTGGAAGTCGTTCGAGACTAGCCGAAACCGCTTTGCCATCATCAACGACTATCTCGACGGAGCGATGAAACCCTTCCGACAGTTGCAGTACGACTACTACCGCACAGGACTTGACGAAATGGCAAACAACGTGGAACGCGGACGTACCAACATCTCTACCGCTCTGGAAAAAGGACTGAAAAAAGCCCACGAAGACAAGCCCCTAAGCTCTTTGCCTGCCATCTGGACCGACTATAAGAAAGACGAGCTGGCATCAATCTACAAGGGGAAAGGAACGCCAAAAGAGAAGGAAACAGTCTACGACATTCTCTTCTCCATAAACGCCTCGCAAAGCAACTCGTGGGATAAAATAAAGGAATAGGAACACTCTACACTACAATGCTCAAAAAACTCCACATAAGCAACTTCGCACTCATCTCGCTGCTCGACATGGACTTCAACCGCGGCTTCTCCGTGATAACAGGAGAAACGGGAGCGGGAAAAAGCATCATCCTGGGGGCAATAAACCTGCTCATGGGACAGAGAGCCGAATCGAGGCAGATAAAAGCCGGAGCAAAGAAATGCGTCATCGAGGCTACATTCGACCTCTCGGCATACGCAATGCAACAGTTCTTTCAGGACAACGACATTGAATACGACGACACCGACTGCATCATGAGGCGCGAACTATCGGCTACGGGCAAGAGCCGCTCGTTCATAAACGACACTCCCGTACCGCTCTCGCTGATGAAAGAACTGGGAGAACAGCTCATCGACATTCACAGTCAGCACAAAAACCTCATGCTCGGAAGCACTGACTTCCAGCTGCAAGTGGTTGACATTCTGGCTGCCAACGCCACACAAAGGCAACAATACGCCACATCATTCGCCACCCTGCAGCAGGCACGCAAGGCGGTGGCAAGGATGAAGGAACAGATGGCACAGGCTGCACAGAACGAAGAGTTCATGAAGTTTCAACTCGCAGAGCTACAGGCTGCAAACCTGCAGCCCGGGATGCAGGACGAACTGGAACGCGAAACGGAAAAGCTCTCGCATGTGGAGGAGATAAAGGCGGCACTGACGGAAGCCGACGCGATGATGCAGGGAGCCGACGGAGAAGCGGGTGCCGTGGAAAGGCTGAAGAACGCGTGGCGGGCAGTAGGCTCCGTGAGCAACGTGTTCGGCGATGCAGCAGAGATGGCATCTCGCATGGAGAACTGCATGATTGAACTGAAAGACATTGCCAACGACATTGCACGCAGCGCAGAAGGCGTGGACTTCGACCCGCGACGACTTGACGAGGCTAACGCACAACTCGACCGCATATACGCCCTGCAACAGAAGCACCGCACTGACTCTGTTGAACACCTGCTCGAAATACAGGCTGATCTGAAGCAGAAGCTCGACACCCTGGACAACAGCGACGACACTCTTGCCCTCCTTCAGGAAGAAGAGCAGAAAGCACTGGAGCAATGCCGCAAGGAAGCCGCACTACTTACTGCCACACGGCAGAAGGCTGCACGCAAGCTGGAAGAGGGCATGAAGGAAAGGCTCGTGCCTCTGGGTATCCCCAAGGTAAGATTCAGCGTTGACATACAGTCAAAAGAGCTCTCTGCCGATGGAGCCGACACCGTGGCTTTCCTCTTCAGCGCAAACAGCAGTACTGAGATGCAGCCCGTATCGCAAGTGGCATCGGGCGGAGAGATAGCGCGCGTCATGCTCTCGGTGAAGGCAATGATAAGCAATGCCGTGAAGCTGCCAACAATTGTGTTCGACGAGATAGACACCGGCGTGAGCGGAAAGACGGCAGAGATGATGGCGGTAATAATGGAGCAGATGGCACGCACTGACCGACAGGTTATAAGCATCACCCACCTGCCGCAGATAGCTGCCAGGGGCAAAAGCCACTACCGCGTCTACAAGGAAGAGACTGCCGAAGGAACGGTGAGCCACATGAAGATGCTCACGCCCGAAGAGCGCGTAGACGAGATTGCACAGATGCTCAGCGGAAGCGACATAACAGAGGCTGCACGCAGCAACGCACGCGAACTGATAGAGAAGGCTCGTGCCTAAGACAGAATATTACGATTACGCAAAGCTTTATAACGAAACTAAAGGAAATGAAAACCACAACGATAGCAATACTCATAGCCCTCGGCATGCCTATGGCGGCAGGGGCACAGACGGGAGCCGCTAAAAAGGCGGCTGAGAGCGTCTTCACACTGACCACTTTCAAAGCCGACGGCACACTACTTGCCACAAGCCACGGCGTTTTCGTGGGCAACGACGGCGAGGCTGTAAGCAACCTTAAGCCTTTTGACGGTGCTGAAACTGCCGTTGCCGTAGACACTAAAGGCGTTAAACACAACGTTACACGAATGCTCGGAGCCGACGACATATACAACGTGGCACGCTTCCGCGTAGACGGTAAGACTAAGGGCGCAACTCTTGCCACTACTCCGACACAGACCGGACAGACGGTATGGCTTGCCACTTACGCCGGCAAACGTCCGCAAATGCTTCAGGCTAAGCCTACGGGGGTGGAGAAGTTCAACGGTTCATACAACTTCTGCATCTTCGACCTCGACGCTCCCGAGAATGCCGAGGGATGCCCCTTCATAAACGAACAAGGACAAATAGTTGGATTGATGCAACACTCCACAACTGGCTCCGACATTCACTCCACTGACGCTGCCTATGCCATGCAGCTGAAGACAACGGCTCTCTCCGTGAACGATGCCACCTTCAGAAAGATTGGCATAACAACGGCTCTCCCTGCCGACAAGGAGCAGGCTACGCTGGCTCTGATGCTCACGCAACAGAGTGGATCGGAGAAGAAGTTGCAGGAAACGGCTGACGACTTTATCGCTGCCTTCCCGCAACTGACCGACGGATACGTTGCCAAGGCGCAACAGTTGGTGAACGCCAATCAGTTCGGTGAGGCACAGGCTATAATGGACGAGGCTCAGAAGCTGGCGGAGAAGAAGGATGACGCTCACTATCAGACGGCAAAGCTCATTTATCTGAAGATGACATACAAGCCGGAGGCTGAGTTTAAGCCCTGGACATGGGATACGGCTCTCGACGAGTGTGGCAAGGCATACGCCATTCAGCAGCTCGACATATACAAAGACCTTGAAGGACAGATTCTCTACGGCAAGGGCGACTATCAGAAGGCTTACTCCACGTTCATGAAGCTGACGGAGGGGAAGCTAAAGAATGCCGACCTCTACTACAACGCTGCCCTCTGTCAGAACATGCTCAAGAGTCCGGACTCGGTGGTGGTAGCTCTGCTCGACAGTGCCGTGAACAACGTTGACTCGCTGAACTTCCGCGAAGCAGCAAAATATTTCATCATGAGGGGCGATGTTTACAACCGCATGGGCAACTACAGGCAGGCGGTGTTCGACTACACTCGCTACGAAGTGGTGTCGGGACGAAACTGCACTGCCGACTTCTACTACCTACGCGAACAGACTGAGACAAAGGCGAAGCTCTTCAAGCAGGCTCTCGTTGACATTGACAACGCCATATATCTTGACCCAAAGGAGCAGACTTATCAGGCTGAGAAAGCGGCGTTGCAGCTAAGACTAAACATGCTAAACGAGGCTCTTGAAACGGCAAAGGCGTGCATTGAGAGCTTCCCGGAATGTTCCGACGCATACCTCGTGGCGGGCATCGTGGAGATAAGGCAGGGCGAGAAGTCCGCCGGACTGGCAAAGCTACGCAAGGCGAAAGAGATGGGCAATGCGCAGGCAGACGCCCTGATTGCCAAATACAACTGATAACGACCTTTAACCTGACCGCACATGAGAGAATACAAAAAACTGATAGTAGCCATCGGAAGCAACTACGACCAGAAAGAGAATGTTGACTTCGGGAAGAAAAAGCTCAAGTCGATACTCGGCGACACGGTATACTTCTCCAGAGAGGTGTGGACACACCCCGTGGGCATAAAGTCCGACAACTTCCTCAACTGCATCTGTGTGGCAGAAACACACCACACTCCGGGGCAGTTGCGTTCTGCCTTCAAGCGCATAGAAAAACAATGCGGACGATGCATTAAGAACAACCGCGAGGGGAAGATTACGCTTGACCTGGACATTCTGCAGTATGGCGAAGAGAAATTCCACACCGACGACTGGAAGCGCGACTACGTTACGAAACTCATCGACGACTACGAGAACGGCAACAGCCGATTCGTCATTGACCCCACTCTGTAACACCACATATACTCACATTATTCTATATCCTATATTATAATATTCATCCCATGAATTGCTATATATCCTCACTATCGCCGAAGCTGCTTGCCAAGGCTGCCACACTGCTCATCGCCATCATGGCTTCAGCACAGGCAGGGGCGCAGGAGTTCACCCAATGGTTCACCGACAGCACGTTGCGCGTGAACTGCGTATTTGCCGGCAACGCCACGGAGCAGCACATCTACGTAGACAACATGAGTCGCACGGCTGGCTGGCACGGACGCCGCGTTCACCTCGCAGAATACCCCGTGGAAGGCAACACGCAGTTTGAGCTGAAAGACCGACGCACGGGGAAGGTCATCTACCGCAACTCCCTCTCCACGCTCTTCCAGGAGTGGCAGTCATATCCCGAGGCTGAAGAGTCGAGCAAGTCGTTCGAGAACGTCATCCTCATGCCCGTGCCGAAAGACACTGCCGACCTCTACATCTACATGAAGAACAATCGCAGGGAGGTGTCGGCTCAGCTAAGGCAGACGATAGCCCCGGGCGACATTCTGATAAGTCGACTGACGGGAAGCCACGCCCCATACGACGTACTGCAACATGCCGACGACACCACTCGCTGCATAAACATCGCCTTTCTTGCCGAGGGCTACACTCCCGACGAGATGCAGAAATTCACCGCCGAGGCACGGCAAGCCACCGAGGCGATATTCAGTCACGAGCCGTTCAAGACATACCGTCAGCGTTTTAACGTGGTGGCTGTGAAGACGCCATCGCAAGACAGTGGCACGAGCGTGCCCTCGAAGGGCGAATGGAAGCACACCGCAGTGGGGGCACACTTCGACACCTTCTACAGCGACAGATACCTAACAACACTCAACGTGAAGCAGGTGCACGACCTGTTGCAAGGCGTTCCCTACGAACACATCATAATTCTCGTGAACACCGACAAATACGGAGGCGGAGGAATACTCAACTTCTTCAACCTGGTGAGCACGGGGCACAAGCAGTATGAGCCCGTTGTAGTGCATGAGTTCGGCCATAGCTTTGCCGGACTTGCCGACGAATATGCCTACGAATTCGAACAGATTCCCATGTATCCGCACGACGTGGAGCCTTGGGAGGCTAACATCACCACGCTTGTTGATTTCCACGGCAAGTGGGAAGATCTCATAGCCAAAGGCACCCCCTGCCCTACTCCTACCTCAGAGAAGAAGAAGGTGGCAGAGACACGCGTAGGACTATTCGAGGGTGCCGGATACAGCATGAAGGGCGTCTATCGCGGAGTGCAGGACTGCCGTATGCGCACCAACCAGTGCCCACAGTTCTGCGCCGTTTGCCGCGCTGCACTGGAGAAGCTCATAAAATTCTACACCGAATAGAGGCTTGTTATAATACCTGCTAAGGTGGGGGCTGAAAATCTCACCACTGCAAAGCAAAAGAAACGGAGAAAAGGAATTGTCACAACAAAACGGAGTAAGAATGGCAGCGGCACTCTGTGCCCTGCTCCTTGCAGCAATGCAGCCACACCACGCCACGGCACAGACGGCAACGCAGATGCCCGACCGCGAACAGCTGCAGATTGCACTCGACTATTTTGCCAGCGGGAAATACAGTGAGGCTCTATCGCTCCTTGTGAAGCTCGACAAGAAATACTCGCTGAACCCACGCTTCAAGGCATACATCGGACTTTGCTACTACCACCAATGGGAATACGACAAGGCATGCGCCAGCATCGACCCCTATATTGACAAGCTTGAGGCATACGCACCGCACGAAAGGAGCGTATACTACTTCACATCTGCCGAGAGCCACTTCTTCCTCGGCGAATACGCCAAGGCGGTGCCACTGTATGAAAAGATGCTCCTCGTTTGCTACGACAAGGAGAAAGGCGACGCCTTCTTCCGACTTGCCTACTGCTATATGGACGCACAAGAATGGGCCACAGCAACCGACATGCTCGACTCGGCACTGGCATACTACGAACGCTTCGGATACCCCGAAAACCGAGAAGCACGCGTTGAGCAGATAAAGCGCATGGCTGAAGGCTGCCGAAAGGAGATGAACGCACACCTGGCTACCGAAAAGGGCCATTAAGCCGAAAAGGAGAAAATCCTTTTGCAATGCGCCCTATTTTCACTAACTTTGCAACCTAAAACATGTGTCTCCCACTGGCGAACAACAACGCCACACGAACCACAACACCGTAAAGGACAACAAATCATGAAACCCATAATAAAGGAACAAGACATCATAAAGGCGGCACAAAGCGGCATGGACGACTTCGTGAAGCTCTTTGCCGACGCCATTCTCGACGCTGCGGGAGGTACACTCACTGCCGAAAGCATGGCTACGCTCAATGCCGACCAAACAACACTACTGGCATATCTGTGGATGCGCGACGAACTGATGGACGGAGGATTCGTGCAACTGATACACAACGGATACGGACCCTTCATCTTCGACAACCCCTTCGCCTACATGATGCGCCAGTGGGGACTGAAGAAACTCGCAAACATGGTGTTCGATGCCAAACGACTGTGGAAAATCCACGGCGAAGAGATAGCACGCGAATGTAGCGACGAGGAATTCATGGCACTGTTTGAGAAATTCCCCGAATTCGACGACTTCGACGACGACTTCGTGGAGAACGAAGAAGAGTGGACCGCCTGCGTAGCAAGATACGTTGACGAACACATCGACAACTTCGCAACGGTGGATAAGCAATAACACACAGAAAAAGGAATGACGCGCCACAGCAAACTAAAGGCACGCCACGAAACGACAACAGAACATGAACAAGGAACAGGAACTCCTGAGGAAGAAAAGCCCCGTAAACATACGCAACAAGAAAGCTGCCTTCGACTACTTCTTCGTTGACACCTACACGGCAGGCATACAGCTCACCGGCACAGAGATAAAGTCGATAAGGGCTGGAAAGGCATCGCTCGTCGACACCTTCTGCTACATAAACAACGGCGAAATATGGGTGAAGGGCATGAACGTGTCGCCATACTTCTACGGCTCATACAACAACCACGAAAGCAAGCGCGACCGCAAGCTGCTGCTCAACAAACGCGAGATACGCAACCTGCAGGAAGCTACAAAGCAACCGGGATTCACCATCGTGCCCACACTGCTCTTCATCGACGCCAACGGACGGGCTAAGCTCGACATTGCATTGGCTCGAGGAAAGAAAGAATATGACAAGCGACAGACTCTGAAGGAAAAGGAAGACCGGCGAGAGATGGACAGGGCAAGGAAACACTTCTAACCCCCTCTCCACTCATCCATTAAGCATAACCAGAAAAGAAACAACCCTCACACACCTCGGCAGACAATGAAAATAAAAAACATACTCTTCGACCTTGGCGGCGTAATCATGACCATCGACCAGCCACAGGCCGTTAAACACTTCAAGGAGATTGGTCTGGCTGACGCTGAACAAAGGCTCGACCCTTATACACAGAGCGGCATATTCGGCGACCTGGAAGACGGCACTATTACTGCCGACGACTTTATCCGCGAGATGAGCCGCCTGACAGGCAAGCAGCAGGACTTCAAGTCGTGCCAGTATGCATGGCGAGGATATACAAAAGAGGTGCCCATGCGCAACATTAAAGCCCTCGACAAGCTACGCGCCGAAGGATACCGACTCATTCTCATTTCCAACACCAACCCTTTCATGATGGACTGGGCAGAGAGCAACAATTTCTCGGGCGACGGCAGAAGCATTGCCGACTTCTTCGACGCCCTCTACATGAGCTACCGCATGAAGACCATGAAGCCCTCTCCAACCATGTTCAGCCAGATAATTGAGAAGGAAGGGATAAAGCCCGAAGAAACACTCTTCGTTGACGACGGAGAGAAGAACGTGGCTGTGGGACGCTCGTTCGGACTGCACACCATGTGCCCCCGCAACGGCGAAGACTGGACCAGCGATATCTTCAGCCTGTTGCAGGAGATCGCAAACGAGAAATAAACGAATGCAGCAGTAACAATATGCAACAATAGAAGCATGCAGCAGTAACCGCATACAGAAAGCATATCGTAAAACTATAACGGAAAAAACAGAGCATGCCTTCAAAACAACAAGGCACGCCAAAGACATAAGGAAAAACAAATGTTCAACAAGAAAAAAAGATGGCACTGCCTCTCAGGACAGGAGCCAACGGAACTCGACAAGAAAGTGATGTACTGGGAAAACAAGGGAAAGCTTGTGCCCACACGCGACCTTATAAGAACTCCTGAGCAAATAGAAGGCATACGACGCAGCGGAGTGGTTAACACCGGTGTTCTCGACGAAGTGGCAAAACACATCCACGCCGGGATGAACACCCTGGAGATTGACAAGATTTGCTACGACTACTGCGTTGAACATGGCGCAACGCCTGCTTGCCTCAACTACGAGGGCTACCCAAAGAGCGTATGCACAAGCATCAACGAAGTGGTTTGCCACGGCATTCCTAAAGAAGACGATGTGTTGCAGGAGGGAGACATCGTAAACGTTGACTTCACAACAATTCTCGATGGCTACTACGCCGACGCATCCCGAATGTTCATCATCGGAAAGACAACGCCCGAAAAGGAGCAGCTCGTAAGAGTGGCGAAAGAATGTCTTGAGATTGGAGCAGAGGCGGCAAAGCCATACTGCTTCGTGGGAGACATTGGCCACGCCATACAGAAGCACGCCGAGAAATACCACTACGGAGTGGTGCGCGACCTTTGCGGACACGGCGTAGGACTGAAGTTCCACGACGAGCCGGAAGTGCTTCACTACGGACACATGGGAACGGGAATGCTCATCGTGCCGGGAATGGTGTTCACCATCGAACCGATGATTAACATGGGAACATGGAAGGTGTTCATCGATGCCGACGACAAATACGGATGGGAAGTGATAACAGGCGACGAGAAACCCAGCGCACAGTGGGAACACACCTTCGTGATGACTGAACACGGCGTTGAAATCCTCACACACTAAAAAAAACTACAAAAAAGGAAAGAACAAACAAGGAGAACAGCCGGAATGGAAAAGAAAGACGTCTACATACTGGCCATCGAAAGCAGCTGCGACGACACGTCGGCAGCAGTGCTGCGAAACGGAGTGCTGCTGAGCAACGTCACCGCCTCGCAAGACGTGCACATGGCATACGGCGGAGTAGTGCCCGAACTGGCCTCCAGAGCACACCAGCAAAACGTGGTGCCCGTGGTTGACCAAGCCATAAAACGTGCCGGAGTAACAAAAGAGATGCTCTCGGCAGTGGCTTTCACACGCGGACCCGGACTGATGGGCTCGCTGCTCGTGGGAGTGAGCTTCGCAAAGGGATTCGCCAGATCGCTGAACATACCGCTCATCGACGTTAACCACCTGCAGGGGCACGTCATGGCACACTTCATAAAAGAGAGCGACGACGACACGTCATGCCCGCCGCTGCCCTTCCTCTGCCTGCTGGTGAGCGGTGGAAACTCGCAGATTATAAAGGTAAACGCCTACAACGACATGGAGATGCTCGGACAGACCATCGACGATGCCGCAGGCGAGGCCATAGACAAATGCTCAAAGGTGATGGGACTGGGATACCCCGGCGGTCCGATTATCGACCGTCTGGCAAGGCAAGGCAACCCGCTGGCATACAAATTCGCAGAACCGCACATACCGGGACTCGACTACAGCTTCAGCGGACTGAAGACCTCTTTCCTCTATAGCCTGCAAAAGTGGGTTAAGGAAGAGCCTGACTTCGTGGAGAACCACAAAGAAGACATTGCGGCAAGTCTCGAGCACACCATAGTAGACATTCTGATGAAGAAGCTGCGACTGGCAGTAAAGCAGACGCACATCAAGCACGTGGCTGTGGCTGGCGGTGTGAGTGCAAACAACGGACTGAGAAACGCCTTCCGCGACCACGCACAACGCTACGGATGGACCATATACATACCGAAGTTCAGCTACACCACCGACAATGCCGCTATGATTGGCATAACGGGATACTATAAGTATCTCGACAAAGACTTCTGCCCCATCGACGCACCGGCATACTCAAAAGTTACGCTGCGATAAAGCCTCAACAGGCTGCGTATGCCAAGGCGAGCCAAGAAGCAACGTCTGCTGAAAGCTCTAAACAAAACGCTGAAACATGAAGCAGAACAAGCGGAACAGGCGGAAAGCAAAAAGGTGAAAAGAAATTCTGAAACACAACGAAATACAATTTATGGGATTTGAAAACAAGATTTTAAGCAGGGAGATAAGCCAGCTTATATGGGAAAACGGTAAGACGCTAGGCACGGCAGAAAGCTGCACCGGCGGAAGGATTGCCGAAAGTATAATAGCCATGCCAGGAGCCTCAAACTACTTCAAGGGCGGCGTAGTGTCATACACCGACGAAGTGAAAGAAACGGTGCTGGGCGTAAGCGCAGAGCTTATCGCAGAAAAGAACGCCGTATCGGAAGAGGTGGCTGTGGAGATGGTTAAAGGGGCTATAAAATGCCTCAACGTTGACTATGCCATTGCTGCCACTGGCTTTGCCGGACCTGGCGGAGGCACGGCAGACATACCCGTTGGCACGATATGGCTGGCATGCGGCAGCGCTGACGACGTGGTGACGATGAAACTGTCTGACGACTATGGGCGCGACATTAACCTTGCCAACGCCACGACAAAGGCTCTGCAGATGTTCTTGCAGTATCTGCTAGACAGAGCCGAGAAACGCGAAGACGACGGCATACCTACCCCCACCTTCGGCGTAGAGGCGTAGAGACGTAGAGGCTCCTTGTCACGGTCTGTCAACATGCCATATCCCCTCTCCCCTTCCCCATTGCGGAAAAGAGCGGACCGGCATACGCAAGAGAATGGCTATGATCGCAATTGGCGAGTCCCGTAGGGACGACATATTATAGCGTAGGGGCTTGCCCCTACGTTTTTCGTTTAGGTATTACAACATTGCCCCTGTAGGGGGCGCATAATTCATTGTGTGTAAATAAAAATATGCGCCCCATACAGGGGCAAAGCATGATATATTCGATTGAGATAGGGGCAAGCCCCTATCCTATATTATGTGCCCCCTACAGGGG
>CAVIMN010000015.1:0-79325 GCA_963644035.1 bacterium | reverse complement strand
ACAATTGTCACTACCCCCTCAAAGTAGCGCGTCTACCAATTCCGCCACCTCTCCAACTTAGACTTAACGTGCCCAGAACAGGACTCGAACCTGCACGTTGTGAAACACACGCACCTGAAACGTGCGCGTCTACCAATTCCGCCACCTGGGCAAGCACATAATTTCAAAGAAGAGCGGAAAACGGGACTCGGACCCGCGACCCCAACCTTGGCAAGGTTGTGCTCTACCAACTGAGCTATTTCCGCAATAAAAACACCTTTAAGGCGAGCATTTCTCTTAATGCGGATGCAAAGGTAAGAAGTTTAAATCATACCACCAAATTTTTTCTGCTTTTTTCAACTAAAAAGTCAAGAATACCCTATAAAAGACGTTGTTGAACCCACCTTTTTACCGTCTCAAAGGCTTAATCCATACGGTTTTTATAGTCTTCATAGTCAAATTCTCGCAAGTATTCCAACGTTCCATCCTCGTAAAGCATAGCCAACGCTGGATGAGAAATGCCATTAAACATATTCGTCTTCACTGTCGTATAATGCAACATATCCTCAAAAACTATAGTTTCACCGACCGACAATTCATGATCAAACTTCCAAGAGCCTAAGAAGTCACCAGACAAGCAACTATTTCCACCTAATTTATATATATATAAGCCTTCGCTCTCTAGCGCAGAAGAATGCTCGTCCACGATTTCCGCCCCATCAACAACTGGCATATACGGCATTTCAAGACAGTCTGGCATATGGCATGTAAAACTAACATCAAGAATAGCAGTCTTAATTCCACTATTCTCTACTATATCTACCACATGAGACACAAGAACACCAGTCTGCCATCCAAAGGCACTGCCTGGCTCCAACACAATTTTCAAATTGGGGTAGCGCGAATGAAAATCGTTAAGCACATCAACAAGGAGGTCAACGTCATATCCTTTACGCGTCATAAGATGTCCGCCCCCGAAATTTATCCATGAAATCTGCGAAAACCAACGAGAAAACTTTTCTTCCACTACGGCCAACGTCCTAACAAAGTTATCTGCGCCACTCTCACAATGCGTATGACAATGGAAACCGCTTATTCCCTCGGGCAATATTTCCGGCAAATCCTTCATTAAGACGCCGAAACGCGAACCTGGAGCGCACGGATTATACAACAACGTTTCTATTTCGGAATATTCCGGATTAATCCTTATTCCGAACTGAACTGAAGGATTGGCTATTGCAGCCTTTTTCGACATGCGATTATACTGGGACAAACTGTTGAATGTGATATGACTGGAACACCGTGCTATGCCTTCAATCTCATAATCTGTAAAAGCTGGAGAATAAGTGTGCGCCTTTGCCCCGAACTCCTCCAGTGCAAGACGCGACTCATTAAGTGAACTTGCAGTTGTACTACCGATATATTCACGAAAAATAGGGAATGTCTTCCACATGGCAAAAGCCTTAAATGCAAGAATTATCTCTACGTCAGCCCTTTCCGATACAGATTTTATAAGTTGAAGATTTCTTCTAAGCAACTTTTCCTCAATAACATACGCAGGCTTACGTATGCCTGCAAGAATTTGTTTGTCCATTTTCGTCCTTAAAATTACGATGCAAAGATAAAGTTTTCCAATATCAAAATTGTATTATTAACTAAAAATTCATAATTTTGCAACTATAAAAGAAACGCAATGAAGCTTGTTATAATGACAAAGCCCACGTTTTTCGTGGAAGAAGACAAAATAATAACCGCACTCTTTGAAGAAGGGATGACCAACTTGCACGTAAACAAGCCTGAGTCATCACCGTTATATTGCGAGAGATTGTTGTCTTTGTTGTCTGACAGCTACTACAACAAGATTACCGTACACGGGCATTATTATCTCAAGAACGAGTATGGTCTTGAAAAGATACATATTGACGCCCCCACAGGATTCGTACCTGAAGGCTACAAAGGGAAAGTTAGTCGCACCTGCACTTCTACAGAGCAACTGAAAGAAGCGAAAAGACATTCCGAATACGTATTCCTTGAAAGCTCACGATACACAACAACGGAATTGGAAGCAGCGGCAGAGAAAGGACTAATAGACAAGCACGTATATGCTATGGGTGGGATAACCATTGACAACATCAAGACGTATAAAGATATTGGATTCGGCGGAATTGTAGTATGCTCGGACTTATGGAACAAATTCGATATACATCATGATACGGATTTCAAACGCCTAATAAACCACTTCGGCAAGATAAAGAAAATGTTTTCTTGACAAATCACTAACAACAAACCCCCAAAAATACTTTCAAAAATGAGTGAGAAAAACTCTTTTATGGTGTTCTCTGGAACAAACACAAGGTATCTGGCAGAAAAGATATGCCAAAGCCTAGGTTGTCCGTTGGGCAAACTGGTAATAACAAAATTTTCTGACGGAGAATTTGCAGTATCATACGAGGAGTCAATACGTGGAAGAGACGTGTTTCTCGTGCAAAGCACATTCCCTAACTCAGACAATCTTATGGAATTGCTGCTCATGATAGATGCTGCCAAAAGGGCTTCTGCAAAATCCATCAATGCTGTTATTCCATACTTCGGATGGGCTAGACAAGACCGCAAAGACAAACCGCGCGTAAGTATTGGTGCAAAACTCGTAGCCGACTTGCTGAGCGTTGCTGGCATTGACAGATTGATTACCATGGACCTGCATGCCGACCAGATTCAAGGTTTCTTTGATGTTCCCGTTGACCACCTTTATGCCTCAGGAGTTATACTTCCTTACCTCCAAAGTCTGCATCTTGAAGACATCGTAATAGCATCTCCTGACGTGGGCGGAAGTAAAAGAGCCAATACCTACGCTAAATATTTGGGTTGCCCGCTCGTATTGTGCAACAAGACACGCGCTAGGGCAAACGTTGTGGCAAGCATGCAGATTATCGGTGACGTAAAAGACAAGAATGTTGTCATCATTGACGACATGGTTGATACGGCTGGCACTATAACTAAGGCCGCCGACATCATGAAACAGGCTGGTGCGAAAAGCGTTAGGGCATGCGCCTCACACTGCGTAATGAGCGGTCCTGCAAGCGAACGTGTGCAAGATTCTGCCCTTGAGGAGATTGTCTTCACCGACTCTATCCCCTATTCACTGCGTTGCGCTAAAGTAAAGCAGCTTTCTGTTGCGGAAATGTTTGCCGAAACGATACGCCGCGTTGTCAACAACGAGAGTATAAGCGACCAGTATCTCGTGTAAACAAAGAATATTCAAAACACATTATAATTTAAGAGGCAGGAAGTCTTTGTGTTGACTTCCTGCCTCTTACGTTTTTCTCTTAATAGAAAATGTAACTCTGTTACTTACGAAACACTTGGCTTCTTCAATAACATTTTTGTATTGACAAGATAACTGCCTGTGATTAGGAAAAATGCTAGAAATTCAGCCGTGGGTATTGCTATCCATAGTCCAATAACACCTATAAGACGCGGAAGCAGCATAAATCCAATCACAACAAACACGATTCCTCTAAGTAAGGTATATACCATGGCCCGCTTTGCCATCGTTATGCTTTGGTAGTATCCCACAAATGCCACGTTTATGGCAAAGAACACCGAACAGGTAGCAAACCAAGGCAGTCCCTTTGTCGCCAAAGCATATGATGGTTCACTTGGATGCAAAAAAGCACCTACTATAAAATGGTCCCCTATGACAAGAGCCAACATCACACAAATTCCGCATAACAGAGCAGCATAAAACGACACACACAGAGCACGGCTCACGCGGCTTTCTTCTCCAGCCCCGTAATTATAGCTTATGATTGGTTGTGCAGACTGAGCCACGGCATTGTTTACAGAGAACACAACCGGGAAAAGATAACACACAATAGCGAATGCAGCCACACCGTCTTCGTGCAGTATAGACATGAACATGTAGTTGCCAGCAACCATTGTCACGCTCATGGCTATCTCAGTGAGGAACGTGGCAAAGCCGACACCCACCATATACCCCGTATTGCGCAGCGTGAGAACCAATGACGTTATGCTTGCCTTCAAACGGCAGAACTTCAATTTCTCAGAGACCCATATAAAATAGGCCAAACTCATAATTCCACATACGATGCAAGCTATCGACGTGGCAATTGCCGCTCCTTTTACAGCCATGCCCATAGGGAATATGAAGAGCCAGTCCAATCCAAGGTTAACCACAGCCCCTGTTACCTGAATCCACATGGCATAACGTGGAGAGCCATCAAGCCTTACCATCATCATGCCGACGCATTGCCACAACAGGAACACCGTCCCTGGCAACAAGTTCAACAGATAATCAAGGGAATAACGCTCAAGTGGAGCACTACACCCAAGAGCATAAACCACAGTTCGCGGCATTAGCAAACATAAAATTGCTATCACCGCAACTACGGCGAAGCCAACGCCGAAAGCCTGCGTGAGAATTATATTGGCAGCCTTTCGGTTATTATTGGCCAGATGCATGCTTGCTATTACAGAAGCCCCGATACCGAACATCAGTCCCAAGCCTGTAACCATAGTCCATACTGGAGCCACAATGTTTACGGCAGCAATACCGTCTGCTCCAACGCCCCTGCCCACAAGTATGCCATCGATTACTGTCTGCAACGACATGAATATCATTCCGACAAGTGTAGGGAAAAACATTTTCCGGAACAAGATACCAATCTTGCCCGAACCAAAATCAATTTTGTCACGCGATGTGTCAATTCTTCTTTTCTGCATTTTGTGAACTAAATCTTTTTTACTTGTTAACCAATTCTACTCACGATGATAAACGAAATACGTCCGCCTATATGCATAAAAAATATGCTTATATTGGCGGACAACTTATTCATTTAACGAAAGCGAAATATTCATTAAATATTAGCCTTCAAAAAAAATAATCTTGTTACTATACCTAGTTCGGAACAAATACAGGAATCACTCTTCTGCTGCACGCAATATGATGCTCGTTGCGCCAAGAGTAAAGAGCGAACCGTCTTCGATTACGCGTTTCTCCCTGTCGCCAAGAATCTGATTATCCACAAACGTGCCAGTATTGCTAGGTCCATCGCGAAGCACATATTTGAGCTTCCCCGTCTTTTTGTCGCGCGAAACGTTTACAACGCAATGACTTATATCCATACTTGGGTCGTTTGTTTCTATCTTCAAGTCAACTTTCGCCCCTTTCATATAGCGTCCTATCGTATTGTCGCCCATTTTCAATGGCAATACCTGCTTATAATGGAACACATTTTCAATGACAACAATCGAACCGCACCCATTTTCGTCGGCACGCTCATCAAGTTTTTCATCTTTCTGACGGTCACGCAAACGTGACACACCGATACGAATGCCAAACTCCTTTCCACACTCGCTGCATTGGAACACCAGCGACTGACCATCACTATATTTTGTCTCGTCAAATACAATATAGTTATCGCATTTGGGGCAACGCACTCTCTTCATAGTCCTTTACTTCGCGTAGAAAATCCAACAGTCTTTAAATTCTGCTTTCTCCCTCATCTTGGCCAATGCCTTTAGGGCTTGCGCTTCAGAAGCATAAGCTCCACAAACTACCTTAAGCGGCTTTTCTTCCAAAACCCGCGCGTCTGCATATCCTTGCCCGTGGAGTCTTTCAACAAACGCTGCGGCGTTTGTTTTCGTTATACGGCTGGCAAGCACAATGCAATAGCCGGCAACATTTGCAGCAGTATTGTCTTTCGTATCCAAAACTACTGATGAAGCATCGTTTTCTTTCTTCTCAACTTCCTTTTCAGCCGCTTTTTTCTGTACCGGAACAGCAACAGATTTTACCGTTGCCGCTTTTTCCATCGGATGAGCCATAGCCGGCTTACTAGTATGGCTAGCGGTTTCACCTTCTTGAAGCAAAGAATAGAGCGCGCCTCCCTCAAAGCTACTTAGCGACTTGCCCGTATTTTGTACATCCGTCTTTATCGGTGTGGCAATAACGAAGAATGCTATTACCGCACACGCTACGGCAACGGCATTGCGCAGCACACTTACCTTAATCTTTATCGTGCGTTCCGTTTCCTCTTCGACTTCATCCCTAGAAGCCGAAACACGCTTCTGTGTATCAGTCAAGGCGGCCACCGAAGTTCCGATTTCAGTGGATATGCCAGGTGTTTCTACCACGGTTTCGTTTTTCGCAGCGGGCATCACATTGCCGTCCTCTACATTTAAAGAAGATGCCGTTTGCAGTTCAACTCCTGTCAAGCCATAGAGTTCGGGGGTCAGTATACCAGACTCACATGGTTCAAAGACATATCCGCCCTGTGAATTAAGGGAAATATGCCCAAGATTCTCAAACTCGTAATATCCGTCTTTCTCAATATTGTGTTTCAGTTCATCAACTTCCGTCTCTACTCGCGCCAAAGCTTCGGGATAACTTATGTCGTATGCCTCTACATACGACTGCACAAGAAGGCTATCGTTCATATTAAGCTTCGGATTGAAGCCCAATGTGCGCAACGGGGGCAAGAACATGTTGTCAGCTTCATCGAAACGAGCGTCACGATGATGCGCAACAAAACCTCCGAAACCGGGAACAATAACGCAGTCGCAGTCGAGCAAAAGTATTTCTATATGTCTTTCCAATTCAATCATTGCGTGCAAAGGTACTACTTTTAGACGAATAAATTTGTAACAACTAAGATAAATAGTTTAAGCCACCAAAAAAAATCCGTTACCATGCGTACTTTAAATAATAATGTTTAATTTTGCATAAAACAAAAAAGCCTTATGAATTATATTAAGACGGAAATTGACGGTGTATTCATTATAGAACCCAAAGTTTTCAGCGATGCTCGCGGTTATTTTTTTGAAGCTTTCAAGAAAGAAGAGTTTGAAGCAAACATTGGAAAAGTGGATTTTGTGCAGGATAACGAATCGAAATCTTCATACGGCGTCCTCAGAGGACTGCATTACCAAAAGGGAGAATATTCACAGGCTAAGCTTGTAAGAGTAATTAAAGGCAAAGTGCTCGACGTGGCTGTGGATATCCGCAAAAGCTCACCTACATTCGGAAAACACGTAATGGTGGAACTAAGCGAAGACAACAAGCGTCAGCTCTTTATCCCGCGCGGCTTTGCCCATGGATTCCTTGTTATGAGCGAAGAGGCAATATTTACTTATAAGGTAGACAATGTTTACGCTCCACAAAGCGAGGCTTCAATAAGATTTAACGACGAGACACTAAACATAAACTGGCCTATTTCCAAAGAAGACGTAAAGACGAGCGACAAAGATGCTTGCGGGAAAACACTCCAAGAAGCAGACTTGTTTGAATAAGACAGAGACGGGCACAGATGTCTGACGACTTATCTTCCCGTCAATGAAAACTATCGCTTGACAAAGGAATACTTGACATGAACAAAAATAGACAGGCTTTTTTTCTGCTGCTCATTGTTGGCTTTTTAATCTTGTCCTGCAAGGGTGAGAAAAAATCCGATATAGCCATACGTACAGAAGACACACAAGCCAAGAGCCTATTACAGGGGATATGGATTGATGCCGACGAAGAGAATGTGGTGTTTAAAGTGAAAGGTGACACCATATACTACCCTGACTCCGTGAGCCAACCTATTAAATTTGCTATCTATTCTGACACTTTGGAATTTCAAAGTGCCAACGAGTCGAAATATGCCATACTGAAACAAACTGCACACATCTTTGAAATAAAGAACCCAAACGGCGACATCGTTAAACTGATTAAAAGCAACGACCCGAGCTACGAAATGCAGTTTGCAAACAAAAAAGTAATCTCAGTAAACCAAAACCAGACGCTAAAGAGCGATACTGTGGTGTTCTGTTCAAACGAACGTTACCACTCTTATGTGCAGGTGAACCCTACAAGATACAAAGTTTACAAGACTACATACAACGACGACGGCATGGAACAAGAAAGTGTATACTTCGACAACACCGTACACGTAGGATTGTTCAAACAAGAAAACAAAGTCTACTCTAAAGATTTCAGGAAAAGCGACTTCAGCAAGTTTGTGCCTGACGATTTTTTACGGCAGAGCATTCTCAGCGACATTACGCTGAAAGCTTCCGAAGCCAACGGCATACGTTATGAAGCTGAGCTTGCCATACCCGACACTTACCTAAGCTACATCGTTGATATCTTCATCACCACAGACGGAAAGATGAAGATGAGCATGCAGAAATAGGCTACATTTGCCTATCTCCCACGCCGAAATTCAGAACATACTATGGCTGTAGCAACAGCAACATTAAGACTGTCTGCTGTTTTTCTGTCCTGCGGATAATTAGGAATAAGCAGTCTGTTGTTGATATATTCAGAAACGGGAGCTGAAATACCTTTCCCTTCATTGCCCATTACAACAAGACCTGTTGACGGAAGTTCTTTGGAATAAATGTCATCGCCATCAAGGAATGTTCCGTAAACAGGGAAATCTGACGGCAAAGAAGACAACATGGCACACAAATCCGTATATATCACACGCACACGCGCAATACTTCCCATAGTAGCTTGCACAACTTTCGGATTGTAAACATCGGCTGTTTCTGCACTGCAGAATATGTCGGTAATACCGAACCAATCGGCTATACGTATTATTGTGCCAAGATTGCCCGGATCCTGCACGCCATCAAGCACAAGACTCAACTTGCTCTGGTCGACAGTAACAACATCGTCCTTGAACATTGGAAATACGGCTAATACCTGTTGCGGATGCTGAAGAAAACTTATTTTGCGCAGTTCATCATCCGTAACGGTTACAACATTCTTTACTTTGCCTCCATCTGTCCAACAATCTGTTGCGAAGACATGCAATGGCGTTTGGATTTCCATAAGATCCGCCACGACTTTAGGTCCTTCGGCAACAAAAGCCATTTCCTTCTTCCTGCCCTTTTTCGTTTCCAAAGAACGCAGATATTTTATTTGGTTCTTGCTTATCATGTTATTGAAATGCGTTTATCTGCTTTCTTGCAAGCAGCTGTTACATATATTTTCCACTGCAAATGTAAGAATTTAGATTGAGACAAAGGTGCTAACCTTACAATAATGAGCAAACAAATATGTGGTCCAAACAAAGAAAAGTTCGTTTTTTTTCTTACTTTTGCATATAAAATCATTTTGAGAAAAAGCAAGTGGCAAACAAAACGTCAATGAAACACCTTTCTGCTCCAGTCTGCACAATCCTGGCAGTGGCTCTTTCTGGATGCTCCGTCACGAAGTTCATACCCGAAAACGAGTATCTGCTAAACAAAGTAAAGATTGAGAGTGTCGACAAGTCACTTGACGTTTCAGCCTATCAGCCATACATCAAACAACGCGGAAACACAAAATGGTTTTCTTCTCTGCGCATTCCTCTTGCTACATATTCGCTCGCAGGAAAAGATTCAACTAAATGGATCAACCGCACGCTGAAAAGAATCGGAGAAAAGCCCGTAGCCGAAGATTCGACACTCACTGCTGCAACATGCAACAGTCTTACTACAGCCATGCAAAACAACGGCTATCTGAATGCAACTGTTGAGACAATCTACAAGAAAGTAGGAAAGAACAAGGTTAATGTAACATACTTGCTGAAACCGGGAAAGTCATACCGCATAGGAAATATCCATTATGACATCCAGGACGACAGTATTGCTGCCAATTTCAACCGATTCTACCCAATCAAAAGGCGCATAAAGCCTGGTGACGTGTTCAACATTGAAACCCTTGACCAAGAGCGCAAAAATATTACAAGCGCACTGACAGAAAACGGATATTTTCATTTTCACAAGAACTTCATATCATATACTGCCGACTCTCTTAAGGGAACTGGTAATATAGACCTCGTGCTGCACCTTGCAAAATACAAGCAAACAAACAACACGCAGGACACACTACACACAAGATATACAATAAGGGATATCCAATTTGTATGCAATGAAAGAAAGAAATTGCCACTACGCAAAAGCGCAATAAGAGAAAACAACTGGATTACTCCTGGTAAACCTTTCAGCTCCTCCGACCTTAGACGCACATACAATAGCTTCGGGAAGCTGCAAGCCATAAGATACACCAACATTAAATTTAGCGAAGAGGCAGACAGTCTGCTTGACTGCACGGTGGAATTTTCTCCTAACAAGTTGAACAGCATCAGTTTTCAGCCGGAAGGCACGAACACTGCGGGCGACCTCGGAGCTGCAGCATCGCTTACGTATGAGAACCGTAATTTGTTCCGCGGCTCTGAACTGTTCAGCGTAAAGCTACGCGGAGCTTTCGAGGCCATAACTGGACTAGAAGGATACAAAAACCAGAACTACATTGAATACGGCATTGAGTCAAAACTGACATTCCCTAGTTTTGTGTGCCCTTTTCTCTCAAACGATTTCAAACGGCGTTCATCGGCAACAACAGAAGTAACTGTTAGCTACAACCTGCAAAACAGACCGGAATTTCACCGCCGAGTATTTTCCGGCGGACTAAGATACCGTTGGTTTGACTCCACCCGCAGGCATAACTATAAGGTTGACATCATTGATCTCAACTACATATACATGCCTTGGATATCATCTACGTTCAAAAGCAACTATCTTGACAATGCGGACAACAAGAATGCCATTCTGAAATACAACTACGAAGACCTCTTCATTATGAAAATTGGCTTTGGAATGTCTTACACTGGCAAGAACAAAGCATTCAAGATAAACTGTGAAACGTCGGGAAATCTACTCAACAGTATTTCGCACATGACAAAAACGCCAAAAGACGAAAACGGACATTACCAGGTGTTCAACATCGCCTTTGCACAATATGCAAAATTTGACTTCGAATATACTCACGCCATCGACTTTGACAGAAATAACCAACTGACGTTCCATGCTGGTCTCGGCGTTGCCTATCCATACGGAAACAGCAGGGTTTTGCCTTTCGAAAAACGCTATTTCTCAGGAGGAGCCAACTCTGTAAGAGGCTGGAGCGTGAGAGGATTGGGACCAGGAAAGTTTAAGGGAAAAGACGGAGCTATAGATTTCATCAATCAAACAGGAGACATGAAGCTTGACCTAAACGCGGAGTTCCGCACTTTCCTCTTCTGGAAATTTTATGGTGCTGCCTTCATTGATGCGGGAAACATTTGGACACTACGCAAATATAACGAGCAGCCAGGCGGACAGTTCCGCTTTGACTCTTTCTACAAGGAAATTGCGGTTGCATACGGACTGGGGGTACGCCTTAACTTCAATTATTTCATACTGCGTTTCGATATGGGCATGAAGGCTATAAACCCGGCTTACGAAACGAAAGAGGAGCATTGGGCTATTGTTAATCCTGATTTCAGTAGGGATTTCGCATTTCACTTTGCTGTAGGACTGCCGTTCTAAGATTGCTCCCCCCCTACTCTATTTTCACACAAACAAGAAGGAAATATACTTTTCCCTTCATATATCATGAAAAGAAAATCTTCCGTCCAGTCAACTCCGAACGGAAGATTTTTCTTATGCCGCATCCGCAATGCGGAAAAATATACTATTTACTAATCTTTTGCTTCTAATTCTGCCGCATGAGCCGTTACGAGTTCCTGCTGAATATCGTTAGGAACAAGTTCGTAGCTTGCAAACTTGGTCGTGAAAGAAGCGCGTCCACCAGTTATGGAACTTAAAGAAATGCTGTAATTGGAAAGTTCCTTAAGCGGAATCTTTGCCTGTAGCTTTTGGTATCCAGCTTCCGAATCCATTCCCATAATAAGGGCACGACGTCCTTGCAGGTCGCTCATAACATCGCCCATGAAGTCTGACGGAACATAAACCTCAAGGTCATATATCGGTTCAAGTATCTTCGGACCAGCATTTTTGAAAGCTTCAGAGAAAGCGTTTCGAGCTGCAAGCATAAATGAAAGTTCATTACTGTCAACGGGGTGCATCTTACCATCGTAAACTACAACTCTTACATCGCGTGCGTAGCTTCCTGTGAGTGGTCCCTGTTCCATTCGTTCCATTATTCCCTTTAATATGGCTGGCATGAAACGCTGATCAATTGCGCCGCCCACAACGGAATTGATGAACACAAGCTTACCGCCCCATTCAAGGTCTACAACTTCTTTGTTCTTGATGTTCATCTTAAATTCCTGACCATTGATTTTATATGATGTCGGGTCGGGCATTCCTTCTGCATAAGGCTCGATAATGAGATGAACCTCGCCAAACTGACCTGCACCACCCGACTGTTTCTTGTGGCGATAATCAGCTCGCGCCAACTTCGTAATGGTTTCACGATAAGGAATACGCGGCTCCAGGAATTCAACAAGTATCTTCTCATTGTTTTCCATACGCCATTTCAGAGTACGTAAATGGAATTCACCCTGCCCATGTACGATTGTCTGGCGAAGTTCCTTGCTCTGTTCAACAACCCAAGTTGGGTCTTCCTGACGCATCTTTGTAAGTGCAGCCATCATCTTCTCTGTGTCTGCCTCATTCTTTGCCTTTATAGCACGCGAATACTTGGAATTAGGATATTTAATAAAGTCAAATCTATTCTCGGAATCTTTTCCGTTGAGAGTATTACCAGTCTTTACGTCCTTCAGTTTCACAGTACATCCTAAATCACCTGCCATAAGCTTATCTACTGGCTGACGGTTAGCACCTGCACAAACATAGAGGTTAGCAATTCTTTCCTTTGAGCCACGGTCTGCATTTGAAAGGTCCTCGCCAGCCTTTACAGTTCCACTCATAACCTTGAAATACGACACTTCACCGATATGAGGCTCTACTCCTGTCTTGAAGAAATATAGGGATGCTGGAGCCTCTGCCTCTGCAGGCACTTCCTGACCGCGAGTATTATGCACTTTCGGCATATCACTTACAAATGGAACTACATTTCCAAGGAATTCCATCAAGCGGCGTACACCCATGCTTTTTCCTGCACATACACAAAATACGGGGAATATAGAACGGGTTACAAGCCCTTTGCGAATACCCTCACGCATTTCATCCTCGGTAAGAGTCTCTTCTTCAAAGAATTTTTCCATAAGGCTTTCATCGTTCTCTGCCGCAGCCTCAACCAAAGCCTTGTGCAGTTCTAGCGCCTTATCCATCTCCTCCGCAGGAATATCCTCAATGATAGGTTCGCCTCCTTCTGGTTTCCATGAATATTTCTTCATGAGCAAAACATCAATGAGCGAGTTGAAGTTTGGACCTGTCTGTAGCGGATATTGTATCTGTACACATTTCGAGCCGTATATGTCATGCATTGTTGCAATGAGCGTATCAAAATCGCATTTGTCGCTGTCGAGTTGGTTTACAAGGAAGATTACCGGTTTCTTAAGCTTCTCCGTGTATCGGAACAAGTTCTGCGTTCCGACCTCAGGTCCGTACTGCCCGTTTATGAGTACAAGAGCCTGGTCTGTAACGTTAAGCGCCGTGATAGCACCGCCCACAAAATCGTCAGAACCAGGGCAGTCTATAATATTGAGTTTTTTGTTGTTCCATTCCACATTGAATACCGTAGAGAAAACGGAATATCCGTACTCTTGTTCAACAGGAAAATAGTCGCAAACTGTATTTTTAGCCTCTACCGTACCACGGCGCTTTATGACACCACTTTCATACAACATTGCTTCGGCAAGAGTTGTCTTGCCGGAACCCGCACTGCCAAGCAAGGCAATGTTTTTGATTTCATTAGTTTGGTAAACTCTCATGTCATTATAGATTTTAGGTTTGTGTCGAATTTTAGGGATAATGTGTTTCTCTCCCTTTTACGACGCTATTAGATTTAACGGCAACTAAGTTATTGTTTTTTCTTCAGCTTCCAAAAGATTTGAATAACTTTATCTACAATTTTAAAACATATTAGTATTTTTGCATCTAAAACTTACAAATCATGGCGGGATTATACATACATATTCCTTTCTGTAAAAGCCGTTGCATTTACTGCGGGTTCTACTCTACGACGCAAAACTCTATGCGGCATCAATATGCCAACTGCATTTGTCGCGAGCTTGCTATGAGAAAAAATTATATTGACGAGCCTCTAAACACGATATATTTGGGCGGAGGAACGCCTTCACAACTTGCAACAGAAGATTTACGTCACATCTTTGACACTATATCGGAGAACTACACAATAGGAAACAACTGCGGATTAGAACCAGAGGTAACAATGGAATGTAATCCCGATGACATAACAGACAAATTCTGCAATGAGTTGCAGACACTACCTATTAATAGAATAAGTATGGGAGTGCAGACGTTTGACAATTTGCGTCTGCAATTTCTGAATCGCCGCCATAACGCTGCGCAAATACCGCTAGCTGTAGAACGCTTGCGCAATGTCGGCATCCACAACATAAGCATAGACTTGATGTTCGGTTTTCCCAATGAAACAGTAGAACAGTGGGAAGAGGATATCAACTCCGCCCTAAAACTTAATGTGGAGCATATTTCTGCATATTCACTTACTTACGAAGAGGGCACTCCCCTATACAACATGCTCAAAAGCGGCAAGATAAGAGAATGTGAAGAAGATGTTTCGCTCGCCATGTATGAAACACTGACAGAAAAATTGGCTGCAAACGGATTTGAACACTATGAAATAAGTAATTTCGCCAAACCGTCTTTCCGTTCACGCCACAATAGTAGCTATTGGAAATCTGTAAAATATCTTGGTGTGGGCGCAGCTGCACATTCTTTCAACGGAGTGTCTAGACAATGGAACATTGACGACATTCAACAATACATCAAGGAAATTGAAAGCGACAACGTTCCCTTTGAGTTGGAGGTTCTCACCAAAGACATGAAATTCGACGACATTGTGATGACTCGCCTACGCACCAACGAGGGCATTTTGCTTGATGACATAAACCATTCCTTCGGCAAAGAATACATAGACTTTTTATTACATGAATCAGAAAAACACATTAAAGGTGGTTTCCTATGTATTAGTTCTGATGGCAAGCGTCTTCGACTTACTAAAAAAGGGATTTTCGTGAGTGATGCTATTATGACAGATCTCATGCATGTATAAATATAGGTTGCAATATATAATTGGAACATGCAATTTGCCGATGCAAAAAATATAACTACTTTTGCACAAGATTGGCAACACTCTTCGATAATTTGCAACAATAGCCATCGGTCATAGTTGATGCGGCGTGCAGAAGAAAAAAGGAAACAAAAAAAATGGCAAAAGACAAAACAGTTTATGTCTGTTCATATTGTGGGCAGGAGTCAGCAAAATGGATTGGTAAATGCCCGGCATGCGGACAGTGGAACACATTCAAGGAATTACATATTTCTGCCGATAACGGCAGAAGTTCACTTGTTTCAACAATGGCCGCAAAATCTAGCGGAGGAAACGTTGCACAAAAGCTGAAGGACATATCGGCACAAGACGAACCGCGTTTTGACATGAATGACGAAGAGTTGAACCGCGTGTTGGGTGGAGGACTTGTGCGCGGCTCTATAACACTGCTCGGTGGTGAACCGGGCATTGGGAAAAGTACGCTATCATTGCAGACCGTCCTCAAACTCAAGAAAAAAGTACTTTACGTGAGCGGTGAAGAAAGTGCCCATCAACTGAAGATGCGCGCCAAAAGACTTAGTCCTGAAGCAAGCGACAATTGCCTTGTGCTTTGTGAGACATCGCTCGAAAACATTTTCTTATGCATAAAAGACACCAAGCCGGATATCGTTGTTATTGACTCCATACAAACAATCTGCACGGCAGATGCAGAAAGCTCGCCAGGAAGCGTAACGCAGGTTAGAGAGTGTGCCTCAAAACTGCTTCGCTTTGCAAAGACATCTGGAGTGCCTGTAATCTTAATAGGCCATATTAACAAAGAAGGAACGCTTGCTGGACCCAAAATATTGGAGCATATTGTTGATACAGTAATCCAGTTTGAGGGTGACCAACACTACATGTACCGCATACTACGCTCAATAAAAAATCGTTTCGGAAGCACGTCAGAATTAGGTATCTATGAAATGAGACAAAATGGATTGCGCCCAGTATCAAATCCGTCAGAACTTCTGCTTACGGAAGACCGTGACGGACTGAGTGGTATCGCTATATCATGCGCCATAGAGGGTGTACGTCCATTTCTAGTTGAAACGCAAGCTCTCGTTTCTACTGCGGCATATGGCATGCCACAACGTTCTGCCACTGGTTTTGACCAACGCCGCCTCAACATGTTGCTCTCCGTACTAGAAAAACGCGTTGGCTTCAAGCTCATACAAAAGGACGTATTCGTAAATATCGCTGGTGGACTACGCGTCACAGACCTAGCAATGGACTTGAGCATAATAGCGGCTGTTTTGTCAAGCAATGTTGACACACCAATCGAACCTGGATGGTGCATGGCTGGAGAAGTGGGGCTGAGTGGTGAAGTACGCCCAGTAAGCCGCATAGAACAACGTGTAGCCGAAGCACAAAAACTTGGCTTTACAAATATTATACTGCCACGCCAAAATATTCAAGCCTTCAAAGGTAAAAATATTGGAAACGTGAACCTTATTCCTGTAAGAAAAGTTGAAGAAGCCTTAAGGCATCTTTTCGGGTAATGTTTGTTCAAATCAAATCTGAACCGCTGAAATGTCTACCAAATTATTTGCGATAGCATAAATTGTAAGTCCTGCTGGTGTATGTATCTGCAGTTTTCTTGCTATGTTACGCCTGTGAGTAATTACAGTGTTTGGTGCAATACATAGGTGATTTGCTATCTCTTTATTTGTCATTCCCTGCACAAGACTTATTATAACGTCTTTTTCACGCTCGCTTAACGTTTCGGAATTGTTTGACTTATTTATCATGTTCGAGATCTTTGCAGACACGTCATTCTGTTTTGACTTGCGCTCCAGCATGCGAATGGCAGGGATCATAATCTGTTCTTCAACCTCTGAATGCTTGGCAAGCCATTCCTCGTTACTGTAAATATCACAAAGCGTTGCGGAAAGCTGATTATTGTGATGCCCATCACTAGGAAGATACTTGATAATGATGTTCTTTAGTTCACGTAGTTTTTGGTCTGACTGTCCGTGATGCTTTGAGAAAGTCTCAATGTCGTAGTTAGGAAGCGGTTCTGCTTTCAGCAAAGACTCCACATACGGAAAAAGGAACTTCTCTTCATATTTCATGTGCTTGTTTATCTCATCGGCATATTCATCATAGAGTTTCAGAATAAGACGGGCAAGATTATCCTTCTCGTCAAGAGCCTCTGTGAGTTCCTTACGGATAAACGGTAATTGAAAACCTAGATAATACTGATGGCTTGCATGAAGATAATGAAGCAATGTGGGAATAGAGAGGCGCGAATAATCGTCAAACGTCTTATAACCATTGATAGCAAGATTCACAACAGCAAGAAAAGTGTAAGTATCTACGTTCTGAGCCTCACACACATCTTTTACTGTTTTATCGCCAAAGCCTAGGTTAATTCCAAAGCTACCCAAACTCTGCAGAATATTATAATTATCTTTTATGAGGCTTATCAGCTTGTCGTCCGCCTCGTATAGTTTCTGACTTTTCATCTTTACCTACTTTTTGTTATGCCAAGTCCTTTTTAACGCAAATGCAAAGGTATTTTCAGCCATTACGACAAAACACCCTATATTTGTTTAAACTCTGTTTAAGATAAGACTATAAATACGCTAGGCACAAAGTGTTTACGCAATAAGACCTACCTAAACACATGCAAAATAAACATTTTTTTTTCAAATCTACAATAATCATTTTTAGGTATGGCGTAATTTAAGATAATTGAACTAACAACAGGCTTGTTGTATCTGAATTTCTCCACTCCTAAAACAAGACCATCTTTCAACAAACGTTATGACAATAAGCAGATTGGCAAGGTATTTGCTAATATAATCTTAGCAACTTGCTAATCTATGCTTACATTAAGCCTGTTGTCACTACCTTTGTAAATAAAGTAAAGTTATAGATGACAAAACAAAAAAATACAAGAAGGTTCAGCTATGATGAGCCTATAGCATACCAAGGTTCTCTTTTCCCATCCACACAGATGGACATTGAGGATGATAAAGGCAATGTGTCAAGCAAAAATGTCTTTGCAGATGCAAGTGGCAGGTATTATACCTTAGACAATAATGGTAATACAATACCCATTGTCTTACAGAATAATCTTGATGAGGTTACTGTTACCCCAACACCAAGGCAAGCAACTGCTGAAGAACGTATATTCAATCAGCAGAAACAAGCTATGATGAGAGCTGCTGGCTATAATGTTCCTATAGATGGTTCATGGGGAGCATACCAAGAAGCAATATGGCATAACCTTACCACAAAACCCAAAGAGTATGACACTACACTGATGGGGCTTGCAGAGGGGATTATTGACAAGTTTAATAGTAATAATACTGAAAGAACCAATCCTTTATATCAAGGTGAAGTAAGTGCTTACCACCCTGACAATGTAGATTGGGGCAAAACAAGAAGGTCTCAGAGCAAGGTTATAAATGCTCTGTCAGGTACATGGGGGCCTATAGTTGCTGCTGCAACTGCTCCTGGTTTAGTCAGTTCTTTTGCATCTGCACCTATAGCCACTGCTGCTACATTAGGAGGTGGATATGCAGGAGGTTGGGCAGTAGACAAAGCATCAGAGGCTCTTACAGGAAGGGATTTTGGTACTAATGTTTCAATGCACACTCCTCTTACTCCAGGTATGGGAGATATGCTTAATCCTGGGTATATTGCTGGAGGTGGGTATGGTAACTTTGTAGGTAATAATCTTGCCAATAGAGAGCGTTACACTCTTAACTACTTAAACCCTGTTAGTTATAAGGGACATTTCTTGGATTTACCCCTAACAATTTCTGCACCTTTTTGGAGGAAACCACCAACATTCCATAATGGAAGAAAGCCTGCTTGGTATTCAGAATATGTTAAAAAGGAGGGAATAGAAGATGCAGAACAAAGATTTCAGAATGGACTTGTTTGGGCTGGTATTCCTGAAGAAGAGGCAGCTCACCCAATGTATATACAAAATGCTGATGGCTCTTATAGGTTAACACAAGAAGGATTTAGTCCTAACCTTAGAAGTCCAAGTGGTGCAGGCTTAGTACCAGATGAAAAGGCTAAAGCAGCAGATTGGTTTACTGTTGGTAGAGTTGGTGGGGAACATTCAGACTACAAGGAGTTAGGTGATTGGATGGGAGTTAAGTTAATGCAATTTGAAGATAGGCAACAATTAAACCCACAATGGTTAGTTACAGACCCTATAAAGAAAGTAGTAAAGAACTATACTTCTGAAGACAATAAAGCCGTTAAATTTCTTCACGAGTTAGGTGGTAGGCCATTAGATTCTTGGATGGGGTACAAACCATTTACTATTAAACAAAATTATATTCACACAGGAAATAAAGTATATCCTATTTATGAAGACCCTACTAATACTTCTTATGTTCCTAATTGGATTGTTGGGGGCAATTAAAATATTTATAGCATGGTGTTTTGCTACTAGAGAAAAATGGGAAGACTTTTGTAATGAAGTTCTATTTTTAGTAAGAAAAGAAAAAATCCCAATAATGGAAGATGTTGTAGTTTTAGGGCTACTTGCTAGTGACGGTTTTAAGGGAATAACAGACGATAATGAGAATACTTATGCTGCGATTAATACTAGAAATTTTTGTGGCTTTCACAATCTTTTCAAAAAGAAAACTCCTGAAATCTTTTATAACACCTTCAAAAGAGAACTATGTGGAGACCTCCCTATTAAGTGGAAACAAGCACTCCAAGAAGCAAATACATTAAGGTTAGAAAACTTGAATAAGTAAAGCAAAAATAGTACAAGTTAAACATAATTTATAAGGCACAATCCTCTCAAGGGTTGTGCTTTTTGCGTTTATAGAGGTAAAAAAAGAGTACAAAAAAACAACAGACAATATTTATTCACTTAAAAAATCAATCACTTATGCAAAAAGAAGGAAATCAAGAAGCCTACAAGTTAAGATGTAAGGACATCAAGTACAAAGTTAATAAGGAGAAAGACACAGTAACTGCCCTTGAAACTGTTGTTGTCCCTTCTCCTTTTAGCTTTTTTAGTCATTGGCCTACCTATTTCAGTACTATAGGAGTAGCTAAAGTAAGTAAAGAAGCAGGAGAGAAGTTTTATTGTCTTTATCATAAAAACCTTGCCCAGGTCTTATCAATTTACCATTCTCATCAAACCATACCCCTTTACCAAATTTTTGCCCTTTACTATTTTTATATCTTTTTGTTTTATCAAATCTAGGATTTCCCATAACATATACATTTAAGGATGATACTTATGCCCCTTTCCTGAGTGAGGGTAGGGACTTTCGTTAAACTCAATAAATTTACCATTTATATCATAAATCCATTTGTCACCCACTACACTTAGAAATACATAAGCAGGAGAATAGTAATGACCTGTACTGTCTGCCACAAGTCCCTGTCTTACAGCTTCAAAAGAGTCTACAAACACCCCATTCCTTGTAAAGGCAACCATAATAGTATCAGGACATTCATAAGTGAACCAATGCTGCTCCTTGGTCATCCATTCTTTATCTTCTTCACTATAAATAAGGGAATCCTTTATTTTTAAGAAGCTATCTGTAGGTATTTTACCTATACCATCAACATAAGTGGAGTCTACTTTGCCTGTAGTCTTTGTTTGTTGTTTCTGAGAACATCCTATACACAAAATAAGTCCTACTACAAAATATAATAAATTCTTCATATCTATATATTTTTCTGCAAAGTTAATTTAAATATCTACATTATAGTCAATCTACAGTATCAAATATTGTAAGTTCTTGGTTTCCTCTTGTTTTACTCTGCTCTGTAAGCTCACTCTCCACCTTCTTCTGTAAATTCTGTAAGGATGATACAATACCTTCCACATTCTTCAAGGCAGCAGTGATAGATGATATTTGGTACTTAGGCTTGCCTTTATCATCTACATCTTCCAATATGTCAGGCTTCTTTAAAAAGTTACTTACTGTATGTGCTGCTGTGAGAGCTGCATTAAGCAACTCTTGAGAAGGAGTAATAGTATGCTTCTTATATACTTCCATAGCTTCTTGCAGTAAAATAAAAACAATTATTGTTGTTTAATAATTGCAATAAAATAGGAAAAGAAAGAAATAAGCCACAAAGATTTTGGAAATCAAGAAAAAATATGTATCTTTGCACCGCTTTAGAGAAAGGGGATGTTTATTTAGAATGTTTTGCCGATATGGCTCAGTTGGTAGAGCAACGCATTCGTAATGCGTAGGTCCCGGGTTCGAGTCCCGGTATCGGCTCCATTTTTAATAGAGTTCGAATGATATAATGCGGTAATAGCTCAGTTGGTAGAGCACTAGCTTCCCAAGCTGGGGGTCGCGAGTTCGAGCCTCGTTTACCGCTCTATTTAAATATAGCCAATATGTAAAGAGAGATCGTAATGTTCTCTCTTTTTGCTTTTTAAAAAGCTTATTCTCATGATGTAACCATAATATACATTGTTGTTATATTGATTTAAAAGTATTTCCTAGAGTTACAAATGTGCAGACTATAGGCCAAGAAACAAATATAATAATTGTGTCAATGTAAGAAAATTGCATTTATAATTCCGTCACAGGGTATTGATAATGCTTTCTTCTGCAAAGTTAATGTTTTTCTTTGTAAGAACATCGCT
The DNA here is from genome assembly GCA_963644035.1 of bacterium. Classification (GTDB taxonomy): domain Bacteria; phylum Bacteroidota; class Bacteroidia; order Bacteroidales; family Bacteroidaceae; genus Prevotella. The sequence goes on along the minus strand of CAVIMN010000015.1, from coordinate 57,717 downwards.
TAAGTAGGTATTTAACCGAAAGTCTTGCTTGTTGCTATTTTATATATATGTTTAAGCAATAAGCAAAACTATAGTTATGACAACAGGAACAAAAAGGCATATTAAAACAGACCAAAGGTAATAGTCTCCAAAGGAGAGAATAAAAATCTGTGATAGTCTAAAGAGTGTGTCACAGAATTTGTTAAACCTCTTGCGTTGTATGACTATACACCCTATACAAAGCAAAAGCCATGTTGGTGCAAACAATACTTGGTGGAGTTTATAGTCAAGTATTGCAGCCCATGCAAGGGGCAGAAGCATGTACCATACTATAATGTTCACTGCATTGTAGGATAGATGAAGAGCCTTGCCTATTGCCAACAATCCCCTTGCAGTCAAAACAAAGGGAACTGTTACCAATAGAAAAGGCAAAGGCGGAATTATTTTATGCTTCATTTGTTTTTATATTCTAGTCTTGGAATAATTTCTTCATCAAAAATATCAAGAATGTACCTAGTAAGATAAGGGTTAAACCAATTTAACCTTTTAAGTTTATATTTATTGGCTATTTTCTGAACTAATCCTGGTCTTAAACGCCCATACCAAGCAGAAAACCAAATATCCCTAATCACTTCTTTAGGCCATCTACTGTATGTAAATTCCATAGCATCTTCCAAAATACGTTGTTGCTCTAAAGTTGGGCCAGCTGGTGGGAAACTACAACATACCCACATTACTAACAATCCAATTAGGAATATAGGTATTATTAGGATCATCAAAAATAGGTAAAACAGCATTTCCATTGTGTAAATAGTTTTGTTTAATAGTAAAAGTTTGTAACCCATCCATTACAGTCTACTCTATAATTTATAATTGCTAACCATTATAATCGCACTCCCAATAAAAATGTATTTGTTCATTGGTCTCTTTGTCCATTTCTCCTTTCTTTAGTTTTTCATCACACTCATCCAAGTATTTTGCTACTTCTTTTTCTCTCTTTTCCACACTTCTTAAACAGAAAGGAAGAAGTATGAGTCCTAAAATAATTATGAGAATTAAAATAATAAAATAACCAATAAAAACAATACACAATATAGCACAAGCTATATACCTTATGATAGGGAAAAGAACAAATAATATAATCCCTATGCTAAGTAATAATGCAATAGCTATTTTTTTCATAATTAAATGCCTAATATTATCTAATGTTATTACTTCCATTTGCATCTGTAAAGACATTTCTGCTTGACACATTGCCTTTATCATCCTCTATATCCATCTGTGTGGATGGAAAAAGAGAACCTTGGTATGCTATAGGCTCATCATAGCTGAACCTTCTTGTATTTTTTTGTTTTGTCATCTATAACTTTACTTTATTTACAAAGGTAGTGACAACAGGCTTAATGTAAGCATAGATTAGCAAGTTGCTAAGATTATATTAGCAAATACCTTGCCAATCTGCTTATTGTCATAACGCTTGTTGAGAGATGGTCTTGTTTCAGAAGTGTAGAAATATCAAATAACAGGCATTGTCTAAATGCCTTGAATACGCATGTATATAACAAATCCGCTAGAATAGCATAAATGCTTTATCTAGCGGATTTATTGTAAATTGCAGAATCGCCACATTTGTCGCGACTGCGATATGTCATTATTCTATTTTACTATTCCTTGTCAAGCAAGATGTTCATCATTTCACAAGCAGCCTTGGCTACAGACGTACCAGGACCGAATATTGCTGCGACACCGGCCTTGTATAGGAAATCATAGTCTTGAGCCGGTATTACACCACCAGCAATAACCATAATGTCTTCGCGACCGAGTTTTTTCAGCTCTTCGATAAGTTGTGGTATAAGTGTCTTATGACCTGCAGCCAACGAGCTGGCTCCAACAATATGCACGTCATTTTCTACTGCCTCGCGAGCGGCCTCTGCCGGAGTTTGGAACAAAGGTCCCATATCTACGTCAAAACCGCAGTCAGCATAACCTGTTGCCACGACTTTCGCACCGCGGTCGTGCCCATCTTGTCCCATCTTCGCTACGAAGATACGCGGACGTCGACCTTCCTTGTTTGCAAATTCCTCTGTTAATTCGCAAGCCTTTTGGAAATCCGAATCGTTTTTGCTTTCTGATGAATACACTCCTGAAATAGTTCTAATGATTGCTTTATATCTGCCCACAACAGTTTCGCAGGCATCACTTATCTCTCCCAGCGTACAGCGCAGTTTTGCACATTCAACAGCCTTCTCAAGAAGATTGCCTTCGCCTGTGCGCACACATTCTGTAAGGGCTTCAAGGGCTTCCTTACATTTCTCGTTGTCTCTGTTAGCACGGAGTTCCGCAAGAGCATCCTCCTGTTGCTTACGTACTGCAGAGTTGTCTACCTCAAGAATGTCGATAGGATCTTCATGTTCCAGACGATATTTGTTTGTTCCTACGATGGTCTGTGTTCCACTGTCTATACGTGCTTGCGTACGTGCGGCAGCTTCCTCTATACGCATCTTGGGCACTCCCGTTTCGATAGCCTTTGCCATACCGCCAAGTTTTTCAATCTCCTGGATATGTTCCCACGCTTTGTGAGCAAGTTCGTTAGTGAGGCTTTCCACATAGTAAGAACCAGCCCATGGGTCGATATGCTTGCATATTTTTGTCTCATTCTGAATGTAAATCTGCGTATTTCGCGCGATACGTGCAGAGAAGTCTGTTGGCAATGCTATCGCCTCGTCAAGTGCATTTGTATGAAGACTCTGTGTGTGACCAAGAGCAGCGGTCATAGCCTCGATACATGTACGCCCAACATTATTGAAAGGATCCTGTTCCGTAAGCGACCATCCTGAAGTCTGCGAGTGAGTACGCAGCATGAGCGATTTTGGATTCTTCGGATTAAACTGCTTAATCACTTTAGCCCAAAGCATACGTGCCGCACGCATTTTTGCCACCTCCATGAAGTGGTTCATTGAAATGCCCCAGAAGAAAGACAGACGGGGTGCGAAAGCATCGATGTCAATACCAGCATTTACTCCGGCACGCACGTATTCCAGTCCATCCGCAATAGTATAAGCCAATTCTATATCTGCCGTTGCACCAGCTTCCTGCATATGGTAACCGGATATAGATATAGAGTTGAACTTCGGCATAAGTTTGGAAGTATATCCGAAGATGTCGCTAATGATACGCATAGAGAATGCTGGTGGATAAATATATGTGTTACGCACCATGAATTCCTTGAGGATATCATTCTGTATCGTACCAGCCATTTCCTCTAACTTGGCACCTTGCTCCAATCCAGCTACGATATAGAATGCCATAACGGGTAGAACTGCGCCATTCATTGTCATGGATACAGACATTTTGTTAAGAGGAATGCCGTTGAACAACACCTTCATGTTTTCTACAGAGCAGATAGACACTCCGGCTTTACCCACATCGCCTACTACACGTGCATTGTCTGGATCATAACCGCGGTGTGTTGGAAGGTCGAAGGCAACAGAAAGACCTTTCTGTCCGCTCGCCAAATTACGACGGTAGAAAGCATTGCTCTCTTCTGCGGTAGAGAATCCTGCGTATTGGCGGATTGTCCATGGGCGGAAGGGATACATCATGCTGTATGGGCCACGTAAAAATGGCGGAAGGCCAGCAGTATAGTCAAGATGTTCCATACCTTCGAGATCCTCTCGCGTATAGACCGGCTTTACCTCAATGTGTTCAGGAGTTTTCCAGTTTACCTTGATGCCATTGTCTTTCTGCCATTTGGCACCGTCAACGTCCTTAATTCCTGAAAAAATATCTATGTCGTTGAAATTCTTTCTCATTTTACTCCAAGTTTTTCGTTATACTCTTTCAATGTCTCAAGCACGTTACATCTTACATGTATGAAGTTTTCTATGCCTGCAGCCTTCAAGTCTTCCATACAAGCCGGTGCTCCTGCAACAACAAACATAGCACGACCGTCAAGATACTTGAATGCCGGTATTGCGTGTTCAGCATATTCGTCGTCGCTTGAACAGATTACTACAATATCCGCTCCCGCCTTCAATGCAGCATCAACACCCTCTTCAACTGTTTTAAAGCCGAGATTGTCAATAACCTTGTAGCCAGCGCATGCAAGGAAGTTGCAGCTGAATTGTGCGCGAGCCTGACGCATTGCCAAATTACCTATAGTGAGCATAAACGCTGTAGGAACTTTCTCACTCTCTTCAACTTTTATTCTCAGTTCCTCAAAGTCTGCTGCCAAACGTGACGAATTGATGCTCTTAAACGTTGTTTCGTGTGCGTCACACCCGCCACACGCTGCAGCAATTGAACGTTTGCCTTCGCTCTTTTCCGTGAAGTTCGGGAATTGATTCGTTCCGAGAATGAACTCCTTGCGCTTGGCTGCTGCTTCGTGACGCTTACCGTTTGTAGCATTGATATCATCCTGTACGCTACCGTTTTTGATAGCTTCAAGGAAACCACCCTGATTTTCAACGTTAAGGAATATCTTCCAGCCCTCATTGGCGAGCGATGTGGTCAGTTCCTCTATGAAATAGCTTCCAGCTCCTGGATCCACAACTTTGTCGAAATGACTTTCTTCCTTCAAAAGCAACTGTTGATTGCGTGCGATACGCTCAGAGAATTCGTTTGGCTCCTCATAAATTACGTTGAACGGTGTTACCTCTATAGAGTGAACGCCAGCCAATGCAGCACTCATTGCCTCGGTCTGCGAACGAAGAAGGTTAACATAGCTGTCGAAAAGCGTCATGTTGTATTTTGAAGTCACGGCATTTACGCACATCATGCAAGAGGCATCGTCCTTTGGCTCATATTGTTTTACAATTTCTGCCCACAACATACGTGCAGCACGGAACTTTGACAATTCCATGAAGAAGTTTTCCGATATGCCAAGGTTGAACTTAATATTGCTTGCTGCTGTATCGATGTCAACTCCAGCCTCAACAAGTTGGTTGAGATATTCATTTCCCCAAGCCAGTGCATATCCAAGCTCTTGAACGATATAGGCTCCGCTATTGTTTAGCGACACGGCGTTTACTGAAACAGTGCGGAAATTGGGATATTCCTTCATGGCCTCCACGAGGTTGGGCGCGATACTCAAAACGGGTGTCACGTCGTGACCCTTCATTACCATCTTCTCCATGGGGTCCCAATCAAACGAACCGGTTATTTTTTCCTTGTCATAACCTTTCTTTTCAAAGTAAGCCTTCAGTTCTTGCGCAAGTTCCAAAGTGTGACGCTTGCAGGTATTGAAGTTCACTTCGATGTATTCACATTGAATGTCCTTCAGCAGAGTTTCTATATACTCTGCACTTATTGACTTGCCTGGCACATGGAAGCTAAGCGAATCAATTCCTTTGTTGAGAACATCCAACGCTTTAGCATTTGCAACACTAGCATCGCTGGCATCTATTTCCTGCCTAACGTACCATTCGTTGTCTTTTTTCTTGTTTCCACGTACGAAGGGAAACTCTCCCGGAAGGGATTTAGGAGTCTGTAGTTTGTCTGTGTCTTCCTTCAAATAGAAAGGCTGCACACTGAAACCTTCGTTCGTGCGCCAAACAAGACGCTTGTTAAAGTCGGCTCCCTTCAAATCAACCTGTATCTTGTCAAGCCATTCTTGACGCGTAGGTGCTTTAAACTCACTGAAGAGCTTTTCTTTGTTGTTCGACATATTTGTGTATAATTATATAAGTTATGTTCTACATAGTTTTGATTGCTGTCGGCCTGCACTACATTGTAGACACTGCTTTATTGAATACCTACAATCAAAGAGCAGCCAACAATCATCTTACAAACTATGCAAAGGTAACGCAATTTTTAATTTCTCAACGAAAATACAAGTTTTTTTTGCCATTTGAGCAAGATGAAAAGAACAAAATGCCAGCTTTGGCAATTGTATATGACAAATAAGCCGCGTATTTACCTTAAAAAATGACCGTAGCAAAGGTGGCAACGATATTTTTTTGTAATTTTGCAGCGTTACAAAAATTTGGAGAACATATAAAAACAAATATATAATAATGGCAAAAGAACTGAAACAACTCACGAAACGTGCTGAGAACTACAGCCAATGGTATAATGATTTGGTGACGAAAGCCGATTTGGCAGAGCAGTCACCCGTCAGAGGATGCATGATTATCAAGCCTTATGGCTATGCTATATGGGAGAAGATGCAGCAGCAACTAGACAAAATGTTCAAGGAAACAGGAGCGCAAAACGCTTATTTCCCACTGCTTATCCCCAAGTCGTTCCTCTCTCGCGAGGCAGAACACGTGGAAGGTTTCGCCAAGGAATGTGCCGTAGTCACTCACTATCGCCTTCGCGCTAAGGAAGACAAAAGCGGAGTTGAGGTAGATCCAACTGCAAAGCTTGACGAAGAACTGATTATCCGCCCCACATCTGAAACGATTATCTGGAACACTTACAAGAACTGGATACACTCTTGGCGCGATCTGCCACTGATGTGCAACCAGTGGTGCAATGTCATGCGATGGGAAATGCGCACCCGTCCGTTCCTCCGCACATCGGAATTCCTTTGGCAGGAGGGCCACACAGCACATGCAACGAAGGAGGAAGCTGAAGCAGAGGCACAGAAGATGCTGCACGTATATGCTGACTTTGCCGAAAAATACATGGCAGTGCCTGTTGTACAGGGTGTAAAGAGTGAAACGGAACGCTTTGCCGGAGCTCTCGACACATACACTATTGAAGCAATGATGCAAGACGGCAAGGCTCTGCAGAGCGGCACAAGCCACTTCCTCGGACAGAACTTTGCAAAGGCATTCGACGTGACATATCTTAACAAAGACAACAAACCTGAATACGTTTGGGCTACATCATGGGGCGTTTCAACAAGACTTATCGGAGCACTCATAATGACACACTCCGACGACAACGGGCTTGTGCTTCCGCCAAAACTCGCTCCTATACAGGTTGTCATTGTGCCTATCACTAAAAACAAGGAACAGCTTGACAGCATCACTGAGAAATTGACTCCAGTCATAGACGAACTGCGCGGTAAGGGCATTAGCGTAAAATATGATGATGCCGAGAACAAGCGTCCAGGCTTTAAGTTCGCCGACTATGAGCTTAAGGGTGTGCCAGTGCGTCTCGTTATGGGAAGCAAAGATCTTGAGAACGGAACGATTGAAGTTATGCGCCGCGACACTCTTGAAAAGGAGACTGTTACTTTTGAGGGCATTGCAGAATACGTAGAACAACTGCTCGAAAAGATACAAACCAACATCTTCGAAAAGGCAAAAGCCTACAGAGATGCCCGTATATATGAATGTGACAACTACGAAGAGTTCAAAGAAAAGGTGAAAGACGGAGGCTTCTTCATCTGTCCTTGGGACGGCACTGCCGAAACCGAGGCAAAAATCAAGGAAGAGACACAGGCTACAATCCGTTGTATTCCTTTCGGAGTGGAGCAAACGCCGGGCGTAGATATGGTTTCCGGTAAGCCGACAACAAAACGCGTAATCATAGCGCGCAGCTACTAAGCCGAAAAAACATTATCCAACGCGGCTATAAAATGAAGAATGAAGGACGATGCACCGACGAAAACAGGATGTCGGCAGAAAGAAGCGCGTCTTTCATTCTTCATTCATTTTACATACCGCCATTCAACCTACATCTTCAACACGCAAAAACAGCACAATGTTCAAAGAAAACATAAATAAATACTTGCTACGCTCTGGCTTCAACCAATTCAAGCCAAAGGCTGTAATGTTCGATATGGACGGAGTTATCTACGACAGCATGCCAAACCATGCACGTTCCTGGCACAACTCCATGAAGAACATCGGCATTGAAATGCCACCGGAAGACGCATATAAATATGAAGGTATGCGCGGAGTGGAAACAATCATACAGCTTTTCCGTGAACAATGCGGTATCAACATAACTGAAGAAGAGGCAGCAGAGTATTACAAGGCTAAGTCTGAAGCTTTCAACGCATGCCCCAAAGCCCCCCTCATGGCTGGGATAAAGGAATTGATGACCAAGATAAAAAATTGTGGGTTGCAGATTGTTGTTGTCACCGGCAGCGCACAACACACTCTGCTTGACAAACTTGAGAAAGAGCTGCCCGGACTTGTAGACCGCAACCTTGTGGTCAGTGCACTGGATGTAGTCCACGGCAAGCCAAATCCTGAGCCTTACTTAAAAGGACTGGCTAAGGTTTCCGCTGAACCCAACGAGGCGATTATCGTTGAGAACGCACCACTTGGTGTGCGCGCCGGTGTCGCCGCAAACGTATTCACCGTGGCTTGTAACACTGGTCCCCTACCCGACTCCATGCTTCTTGACGAAGGTGCAGACCTGCTCTTCCCGTCAATAGCTGCCTTCTGCGACAGTTGGGACGATTTTTCCACACTTTTCAAATAACAAAACCTTATCTACAGGAATATATGTTCAGAAACACTAAGACCAAATACTTCTGGCTTCTTGCCGCCGCCGCAACGGTTCTTCTCATAACAGTCCTCGGTGTTGCTTTGTTCAACACCAAGGGTGAACCGCGCGAAGCTGTGGTGGCGCTGTCAATGCTGCAGTCTGGCGATTGGATTTCGCCGATAAACAACGGAGTAGACATTGCCTACAAGCCTCCATTCTTCCATTGGTGTATAGCCATTTGCTCTCTACCGTTCGGAAGAGTGAGCGAGTTTACAGCACGCTTCCCCTCTGCCCTTGCCACAATAGTCATGCTTCTCGTGGCTTACCGTGCCATGCTTCGCAACAAAACTGACGAACGCTTGGCTTTCCTTTCCGGCCTTATAACACTCACTGCGTTTGAAATTCATCGGGCTAGTATGGCTTGCAGAGTAGACATGGTGCTTTCTGCACTTATTGTAATGGCCATTTACCTGTTCCAGTCGTGGTACGAAAATCGCCGGAAGGCATACATCCCTTTCATAATACTGACAATGAGCGGCGCTTTCCTAACAAAAGGACCGGTGGGCGTGATACTTCCGTGTGCAACCGTAGGCTGCTTCATGCTTATAAGAGGAGAAAAAATCCTGCGAGCCTTCTGCACATGCCTGTTGTTTGCACTCGCTTCATGCGTACTGCCGCTTGCATGGTATTGGATGGCCTATCTTGAACGCGGAAATGCCTTTCTTTATCTAGTTTTTGAAGAGAACTTCCTACGCTTCACCGGCAAGATGGTTTATTCTTCACACGAGGAACCGATATATTACAATGTCCTTACCATGTTGGCAGGCTTTCTGCCCTACACGATAATGCTCCTCATCGCGCTCTTCACCGTGAAGTTTGCCACGCTGCACACCGCTGCATCTCCTAAGAATTGGGGCAGGAAATTATGGTTCAAGATTAAGGCAATGGACAGCCAAAGCCTAATATCCTTAATCAGTGCGGTGCTCATATTCTGCTTCTACTGCGTGCCTAAGAGCAAGCGCAGTGTATATCTGCTGCCAGTCTACCCGTTTGTTGCCTATTTCGTGGCAAAATGCATGATGTTTATTTCAAGAAAAAATTTCCGCACATTTAGCATCTACGGATGGATAATGGCCACTATTACTGCACTTCTCCCCATTATATTCATCGCCACAAAGTGCGGAGCCATTCCTAACTCCATATTTAGAGGAAAACACGCAGCTGAAAATGTGGCATATCTCACGAGCATTGAAACAACACCGCTCACTATTGTAAACATAGCGCTCCTAGCCTTTACCGTATATTCCATATACCTGTTCGTCAAGACAGTACGGCAAAAGAGACAATACGCCGCATGCCTGTCTGTTATAGGAATGGTGTTTATGGCATATCTCATGCTCGATGGAATTGTTCTGCCGCGCATTTATGAAGTAAAGACCGACTATTACGTTGCCCAAGAGATTGGCAAGCTTGTGCCAGAAGGGAAGATATGGGACTATCGCAGCGATTTCAAACCAGGCGACCGCAACCGCATGCACCAGTTCTCAATAAATTTCTATTTGAACGACCGCGTGAAACCACTTGACTTGAACCGTCCTGCAAACGGTTTCATCATTATGGGCGACGACGATATTGTGCCCTTTGCTGAAACATATCCCAGCTATAAACTGAAAAAAATAAAGAGATTTGACCACAGAAGTTGCGATGACAAACGCAAACTTACGCTATTTTCGTTTACGTCAAACTAACTGAAGAAGATAACATCCACAAGCTTTGTCCCGATTACCCGCGGACATAGCAAAATTAGCCCGTAGGCTAATGAACTTTAAGCCGTGGGCTTGCGCTTGCAACCCCACGGCTTAATCTTTACAAGGCTAAACCTTTAATTTCTTTTCCACGTCGAACACATCCATCTCGTCGGTAAGCCATGAATTGGCGAACACGCCTTTTGCCTCGTCAAGAATACAGTTTTCGTCAGGATATTTCGAAGAATAATGTCCTAGCAAGAGCATTTTTGCATTGGCGTCGCATGCTACCGTGGCTGCCTGTGCAGCGGTTGAATGATTATACTTTGCAGCATTCTTTGCATCAGCCTCTGTATAGGTTGCTTCATGATAAAGAACGTCAACTCCGTCTATTGCATTGCCAAGCGTTGGAATGTATTTCGTGTCAGAACAGTAAGCATAAGCCAAGGAGCGTTCGGCGGGAGTGGTGAGAACACCGTTCGGCACGACATTTCCTTCAGCATCAATCCAATCCAAACCCGCCTTCAGATTATTAAACTGGCTTCGCGGCACACCATAATAATCAACCATATCGCGATTTATGTGCGGCATCCCAGCTTTCTCGCGAAACAAGAATCCGCAGCAAGGGACACGGTGGGCAAGCGGTATCGTGGTTACTGTTAAACTTCTATCGTCATAAATTACTTCGCTTCTCTTCGTTTCAAGAGGATGGAACACCAGTTCATATTCAAAACTGGAGCAGAACATACGCTTTTGTATATCGAAAAGCTCTTGCATTTCCTTTGGCGCAAAGACATGCAGTGGTGCTGTACGCCCCAACAGTCCGAAGGTGGACACCAGTCCCATTAAGCCAAAGCAATGATCACCATGCAGATGGGAAATGAATACGGCAGAAACTTTTGAGAAATGCACACGACTTTTACGTAGTTGCAACTGTGTTCCTTCTCCGCAATCCACCATAAAGAACTTGTCGTGCACCTCCACGAGTTGCGAAGATGTGTTATGTTTTAGGCTTGGCAATGCACTTCCGCATCCCAAAATGTGTACGTTAAATCTTGCCATTCGCCCTGCACTATTTTTTTACCCTTTTATAAGCGAATATGCCCTGTGCGTTTTCAAGCAAAAGTGAGTCTGGACCAAGAGCGTAGACACCGAATGTGTCGGTTGTGAGCACGAGCTTTCCGTTGCAAATTTTCCAGTCTACGTATGGTTTCGGTTCTCTATTGTCGCTGCTCACCACGCCTCCCTCTTCTATGGAGAAGGTTCTATCTATGCTCTGCCATGTTCCCATGAGTGAAGTCAGGTTGATTACGGTCGTTGCCTGCTTCATGTTCTCGTCTTTTGGAGCATCTGCAGCTACTACGGCCATGCGGTCGCCGACGAGCATGCCGCCTTGCACAACAGTCAGCGTGTCGTCTCCTTGAAGTGTAAACTCTATCGTGTCGCCTTTATCGGTAATCAACTGCAATACGTTCATGGTTGTTCCTTCACCACAAAAGCCGTAAATAGTGGAATCGCTCTCCGTCTCCATCTCAACAGGCTTTGGCAAGTCGTTGTCAGCCTGTGATTTCTTGCCACCGCAGCCAGCTATCGTAACCAAAGCAAGGCATATCATCATTATGAATGTAAGTTTTCTCATGTCGATACCTATTTTGAATTTTGTTTTTCCATTTGTTTCGCCTCGTTCCACAACTTGTCCATCTCGCCAAGTGTCATTTCCGTCAATGGCTTTCCTACCCTTATAGAGTGTTCTTCTATATAATTGAAACGGCGTATGAACTTTTGGTTGGTCATTTCAAGGGCATTGTCGGGATTTAGTTTGTAGAGTCTTGCTGCATTTATAACGCTGAAGAGGAAATCACCCAATTCGGCAGTGGATTTTTCCTTGTCTTCCTTGCGCAGTTCAACTTCCAGTTCGCCGAGTTCTTCGGCAACTTTCTTCCAAACATCAGCCTTGTCTTCCCAGTCGAAGCCCACATTGCGAGCCTTGTCCTGAATACGGTATGCCTTGATAAGTGAAGGCAATGCATCCGGCACACCGGAGAGAACACGCTTATTGCCGTCTTTTTCTTTCAGCTTTATCTGTTCCCAATTTTCAACAACCTGCTGAGCTGTCTTGGCATTCTGCATGTCGCTATGTTCCAAGTCTTCGCCATAAGGCAATGGTTTAGGGTTGGGGGCTCCCACTTGCGAGGGGTGATAAACATGCGGATGGCGGAAAATCAATTTGTCTACCGCCTTATTGCACACGTCTGCTATGTCGAAAGCCTGCTGTTCCTCCCCTATCTTTGAATAGAAGCAGATATGCAACAACACGTCGCCCAACTCTTTGCATATATTGGGCGTGTCTTCCTTCATAAGAGCATCACAAAGTTCAAACGTTTCCTCTATAGTGTTGGGACGCAGACTCTGGTTCGTCTGCTTTCTGTCCCACGGGCATTTCTCACGCAACGTGTCGAGGACGTCGAGAAAACGTCCGAAAGCTTCCATCTTTTCTTCTCTTGTATGCATTATATACAGTGTTTTATTATTGTTCACTTGCCGCAAGTGCTTTTCCGTAAGCAATGCGTATCACAAGCATTTTATCTACATTTGATATGCCATAACGTTCTAGCATGGAGTTGTCGTTGTGGAATTCGGCAGACAATGCTGCAGAAAACTCATTGTAATTCAATGGCTGTGTTTTTTTCTGTTGCTCGCTACCACATTGATGCGCTTTATAATAGGCTGCCATCAGTGAGGCTGCGCTACGTATGTCGCCTTCAAACCATTTGCAGTATGCGGCATTCAATTGGTCCATCGGTCCTACTGCGGCATTATTCTCCAATATACGAGTATATTCCCTGTCGGCCTGCTGCAGATTGCGCTGCCCCATCAGTACCCATGCCAGCACTCGCTTCACGTCAATGGTGTCAGGATATTTGAAATCCAGCTTGTAAAGCAGTTTGGACGCTTCGTCGAAACGCTCCATCTTGGCGAGTATCACGGCATACTCTAGGCCCAAGCCCTTGGGAGTGTCGTCACTAGAACACAGTTGGCGGTATATGCTGCATGCATCATCGGTATGCCCACTTTTATAGGCTGCCTTTGCCAATGCTTTAAGCGCTTTTTCGTTGTCAGGTTCCTGCTCAAGCACTTTTGCAAAACATTGACGTGCTTTTTCAGCATCACTCTTTTTGTCAAGATAATACACTCCTGTTAGCATCAAAGCCTTGACACTGGTTTCGTTTTCAATGGCTGGCATCAGTTTCTCCACCGCCTTTATCTCGTTACGAGACACGAGGAACTGTACTAGTGAGGGGAAGTGACGACTTAGTTCGGTGCCTTTAAATAGACTACTTGCGACAAACAGCGAGTTACCTTCAGCAAAAGGATTGTAAATTTGGTTATGCCACTGATATAGTTTGAAGAAACGGTAGAGGTCCTGCAAACATAGAAGGCGCATATACATGGGGTCTGTTGTAAAGCTTGCAGCATCTCCATTACCCGCCATTCCGCTTTTTGCCATTTCCGTCACTTCTTTCGGCAGAGAGGCAAGCACTCCGCCTATTGCCAACGTGAATGAATATTTATCACTGTCGCAGAAAGGCATGCCGGAAAACAGTCCTTTAACCATATTGCGGCTTTCTTCCTGCTGCATGGCCTGTGCTATTCCCGGATGATCAAAGCTGAAAGGAAAGAACCAGTTAGACAACGTATAGAAAAACGAAAACCTCTTCATTTTTGAAAAGCCTCCGAAATATATGTCTGCCCCGGACTTTTGCATATCAAGAAGACGTTTCACGGAATCCTCCGCCATCTTGGCTGCTCTATCCTCTGCCATTGGGTCAAGAATGTCGCTAAGACTAGATGCATCCCCGCTACCGTTTAATCCTAAACGGTTCATGTCAATCTTGCTCTCCATAAGCGTTGGGAATATGTCCTTGCGAATATAGTCGTCGTCCTTTTCGGCATTCATACAAAGGAACACCTGCTTTTGTGTATCTACTATATCAATTATAGTCTGGGGATTACTACAAACTGCTTCTATTTCGGCTTTTTGCTTGAGCACATCCGTACTTTCGGTCATGGAAAACAGCCATGCCACAAGTGCCTTCTGACGTACTCGCATATCGCTTGTCTTGTCATACACATGGACAAGCGTACGGAACTTATTTATGTCGAAATTGTTCATCACGGCAATCATTATTGCACTGATGAGCAGTTGCACATCGTTACTGTCCACAGTTGGGGAAAGTAACGTTTCTTCCATAAGCCTCGCCTCTTCATCTGTCCATATTGCAGATATTGTTATGTGGCAGAAAAGCGACTGAAGATATGAATAGTGGGCTGAAACAATCTGCTTACGCCTAACGGATGCTGCTTCTTCACTTTCAAGCTGCAACATGGCTATGTCGGAAACATAGTCTTCCAGCTCCATACGTACTGCTCCTGGCGAAATAGAAAAAGAGGGATTCACATGTTTGGCTGCATCCTTATAAAAATCGACGCTCTTCATCCTATATTGTGTGCGGATATTTCTCACGGCCCTCTTTGCCGTTTCAAGCATACGGGCATAAAGTTTTGGCCTCATCTCGTCGTCCACACCATTTTCCATATAGTGCACCATTGTGTCAAGATTGGCACCGATACTCTTAAGTTCCTCTGAATGATAAACATAAGGGTGGCTTTCCACATAGGGCAACATTATGGCAAGAGCAGCCGGAAGGTTTTCGCTCTCAAGCATTTTCAGCGATTCTGAAAAGATTTTCAAACTATTGTCCATTTCTTTGTATATTATTTCGCGGCATAGCCGTAGTACTTCGTCACAAGTTCACGCTTTGCTTCTATCGAATGTTCTTTTATTTTTCTTTGTGCAAGTCCGTAAGCTTCCCTAAATACTTCCGTCTGTTTCTGCTTACGTTTATCAGCCAACGCTTTAGTTGTGAAGGCTAATACAGACATTGGCGCGTCTTTTCCATTGCCACGTGCCAGAATGTTGCATCCACGACGTTGGGCTTCGGTTAACTGCGGCTCAGGAAGCCATGCGGCATCAATCTCGCCATTCACAAGCATCCTTAATCTTAAGTCAACATCATTCACCTGAATCTTGAACACTTTGTCCTTGTCTGCCTTCACACTATCAAGTACTTTATCTGTCAAATAATCGGTTGCAGAATGTCTCGTCATGCCTACTGTCTTTTCGGCGAGCTGCTTTACAGAACGGAGTCTGGACTTTCTATTTGCAACCAATACCCATTGCATTCCCGTGACTGCAATAGTATCCATATCTAAAGAGTATTTCTCTTTAAGAAATGCCATGCGCTTTGTATCAATAAATGCACCATCAAGGTTTCCTTTCTGAAGTTGTTTTTCACAATCGAGCAACGATGTAAAAAAGACGAGCTTCACATCAACGCCAAGCGAATCGAATAAACCTTCATCCTTGGCTACAAACGCAGGAAGACAGTCGGCTGTTTTCGCCACACCTACCTTCAATGCAAGCGAATCTTTAGTTTTTTCAGCGGCCAACTGCTCTTTGCTCTTTCTTTTGCCCGTAGTGTCTGCTCCGCCACATGCAGCTATAAAAAGAGCAAAAACTATCGCAAAAAAAATATATTGGTGGGATATTTTCATTTTCTATTGAATATATATGTGCAAATATACTCACTTTCTTCTTGTCGCAGAACTATTACACGAACAATTTTCAAGCATACAGAACATTAGCGACAACTCACAATAAAAAAACAAGGCACCATGCAACGATAATGATGCAGGTGCCTTGTATATTTAACTCTACAAATTATTATTAAGCGGGTTTGTTGTCAACAGGAAACACTACTGTCGGTTTGAATGTCTTGGCTTCCTCAAAGTCCATAAGCGCATAGGCTATGATTATAACAGTGTCTCCGACAAGGCATTTGCGGGCCGCCGCACCATTAAGACAGATACATCCGCTACCGCGTTCACCTTTTATTATATATGTTTCGAAACGCTCACCGTTATTGTTGTCAACAATCTGAACCTTCTCACCGGCAATAAGATTTGCCGCGTCCAACAGGTCTTCATCAATCGTGATGCTGCCCATATAGTTAAGGTTTGCCTCGGTCACCTTAACACAATGCAGCTTGCTCTTCATTACTTCTATAAGCATGACTGTCGATATGTTTTGGCTTTATGCCTTTTTATTTTGTAACGTATTTTATGTGGTCTATAAGTCGTATCGGTTTTTGGCCGCAATAAACGGTGATACACCCTACAACATTGTCGGAATCTTTCCAATCTTCAATATCAAGCAGCGTATTTCCGTCAACGATAGAGAAATATTCCACTTCAAGCCCTTCTGTGGAATTAATTCCTTCAACTACCCAATCATGGGTTTCTTTAAGAGTATGTGTTTCAGCGAAAGAACGACTTTCATCAAGATATTTGAATATCACCGGTGCTATCGCACGCTCATCTGGAGAAAGAAGAGTGTTGCGTGAAGATTTCGCCAATCCATCATTTTCTCTTACTATCGGACATTCAACTATTTCAAGTGAAAGACCTAAATATTTCACCATAGCTTTTATCACAGCTATCTGTTGCCAGTCCTTTTCTCCGAAATATGCTCTATCTGGACACACGATATAGAACAAACGACTTACAACTTGACACACGCCATTAAAATGTCCTGGTCTGTGAGCCCCTTCCATAACGGTTGAAACAGGCGGAAATTCAAAATGCCGATTGTCTGGTGTTGGATACATCTCATCTACAGATGGAGCCAAGACGTAGTCGGCACCGACACTTTCCAACAAAGCACAATCTGCTTCCAACGTTCTTGGATATGTATTGAGGTCATTCTTGTCGTTAAACTGAGTGGGATTTACAAAGACTGATACAACTGTTACATCGTTTTCCCCAACACTACGTTTTACCAAAGATGCATGTCCCTCGTGGAGCGCCCCCATTGTCGGAACAAGACCTACCGTTTTAGCTTCCTTTCTAACAGCGAAAAGCTCGTTTTGAAGCTCCGCTATCTTATGAAATACTTTCATTATATCAATAAATATTTTTAAAAGCGCTATTGAATGTTTTATTATTGGCGCGTTGAACTTTTCATTTTGACACATCAAGCACGGGATATAAAAAAGCCTCCGCACTTGTCTTGGCTTGAAAAATCGGTGCAAAATAACTACTTTTTTCTTAAACGGAAAAGAATATGTATAAAAAAATGCCAATAAACATTTAGTTTTGAGCCTTTTTGCTAAGGACTAGGACCATAGCTTAGTTTTTTTTTGTACCTTTGCAAGGATTAAAGCATTACATGATGGATACAAAAAAAATTCTGTTTATCAATCAAGAGATAATACCTTACGTCCCAGAAAGCGAACTGTCGCGCATAGGTAGACAGTTACCACAGGCAATACTTGAGAAAGGTCATGAGATCCGCACCTTCATGCCTAAATGGGGCAACATTAACGAACGCAGAGGACAGCTACACGAAGTGATTCGTCTGTCCAGAATGATGATTATATTCGATGATACTGACCACCCTCTGATAATTAAGGTCGCTTCAATACCATCTACACGCATACAGGTCTATTTTATAGACAACGACGATTATTTTACAAAGCGCTTGATGGCAAACGACGAAAACGGAGAAGAATATGAAGACAATGGGGAACGCGCCATTTTCTTCGCACGCGGAGTTCTCGAAACAATAAAGAAATTGCACTGGACACCTGACATTATACATTGTCAAGGGTGGATGGGAACAATACTTCCATACTACGTTAAAACAGCATTCAAGGACGAGCCATCATTTGCCGGAGCAAAAATCGTTACATCACTCTTTGGCAACGGACTAAAGAAAGACATTGAACCGACATTCCGCCAATGCCTCACATTCAAAGATGCCAGCGGAGATGTGCTTAACAACTACAACGAGAAATTCGATTTTACAGAATTCCAAAAATTCGCCATAGACTATTCCGACGGAATAATAGAGGCTGGACCTGGCGTATGCCCGGAACTTGTAGAATATGCCAAAGCCAAAGGATTACCGTTCTTGTCACAGGCTAATGCTGATGGCATTGATGCCGATGTTTATGACAAGTTCTATGACACCGTACTTGGTTAGACTGGTTGCGAATTTCTACAAACTGAAAACAAAACAAACCACGGCATGCCACAAAAGCAGTTGCATGCCGCGAAAGCAACAAACAACACTACAAATGAAATTCAGCAAGTTACTACTCAGCTTGGCTGTATCAGCCGCATGTCTCACGGCATGCGACGACAACACCGACAACATTGGCCAAAGCATTCTTGACGGCGGAGACAAAATGAGCGTCACTTTCGACAGCTTTCCTGTAAGTTCAAGTTCATACATACCGGGGAACGTTTACGCTCGCTCTACAACAGGCTATCTTGGCCAAGTGAAAGACCCCGAAACAGGCGTTAACGTCAAGGGAAACTTCTTGACTCAGTTCTACACTCTTGAGGGTACGCAATTCCCTGAAGAAAGTTCTATCATGTCACAGCTAAAGGACGGTTCCATAATCGCTGACTCTTGTGCCCTTTATATATTCTACGACAATTATTATGGCGACTCCCTCGCCACAATGAAGTTGAAGGCCATCGAGATGTCTAAGCCAGTTTCAGAAGCATCCAAGCTATATTCTGACTTCAATCCCGAAACAGAAGGATACTGCCGCACAGACGAAGGAAGCGTTAACATCAACAAGACATATACTTTGTATGACCTTGCTGCAGACACTGTGCCTAAGAAGATAAAGATTAAGCTGCCGAATGCGAAGTTCAGTTCAGACAGTACGGCAACGGGAATGATAAACTCTACTGCCTACAAAAGCCAGGAAGACGGCAAGTACTACTACAACTACGGTACGTATCTCATGCAGCGGTTCTACTCAGACCCCTCATTGTTCAAGAATGCCATAACCTTTATAAATAAGGTATGTCCTGGATTCTATTTCAAATCCATTGAGGGACTTGGTTCCATGGCCTCATCGTATTATACACAGTTAGTGCTTTACTACAAATACAAGTACGAGAAAGAAACTAACGGTGTTAAAAAAGACACCACAGTAAACGTCCTTTCTACTTTCGGTGGAACGGAAGAGGTATTGCAAGCCAACTCAATGAGCAACGACAACGAGGCTATCAAGGCCCTTGTTGCAAAAGGTGACAATGAGAATATCACTTATGTAAAATCTCCGTCTGGCATATTTACAGAGATGACCATGCCTGTTGACGATATCTTTAATGGACATGTCAACGACACGTTAAACTCCGCTCGCGTTTCACTCACACGAGTAAACAACGACGTACACGAGGATTATAGCTTTGATCTCCCGACAACACTCTTGATGTTGCCTAAAGACAGTTTGAAGAATTTCTTTGAAGGAGAAAAGCTTGCAGACAACAAGACTTCTTTCCTTGCTGTTTTCGCTACTAGCGATGGTACGACAGAGGCTAAGTCTAACGCCTATACATTCCACAATATTGCGAACCTTATAACATATATGCGCAATATTCGCAATAATGCCATTGGCAAAGAGCCTTCAGACAAGACAAGTACGCAATGGCAGCAATGGGATACATCACGCCAAAGTTGGGAGAACGAACATCCTGATTGGAACAAAGTGCTGGTTGTACCCGTTACAACAACATACGTTACACTCTCCAGCACATCACAACTCGTAAAGGTTGTAAACGACTTAAGCATGAGTCAAACAAAATTCGTAAAGGGAACATCCGATAATGACAGTGCAATAAAGATTGAAGTCGTTTACAGTAAATTCAGCGAATAAAAGCGATGGCAGACAATTTCCTAGAACGCCACATGCGCGACTACGAAGAAAAGAAAGCAAAGTGGCAGGCTCGTAAGAAGCATATAAAGCTAAATAAAAACACCAGCTTGCCACAAAAGCCGGTTGACGAAGCCCTATGAATGCCAAAAGCTAATGCTGAAGCAACAAGTATAGACTGGATATGCACTTAAAATAAGAAAGTTTCATACAACAAGACGAAAGCGTCCGGACAAAAAGTCCCATGACGCTTTCGTTTAACTTTTAATCTTAGCTAACCATTCAGAAAATCCCGAGTAAAAACTCATCAATATATTGAAGAAACTGCGCCACATACTGAACATTACCATATGGACATTATTTTTAATGTACAATCTTGTCTATGTGCTTATGCATATTCCCATAGTGCAAAGGTACACGGCAAGTTGTGTTGCAAAGGTACTTGAGGAAAAGTTCGGCGCAAAGACAAGCATCGGAAGCATAAACCTAGGACTGCTGAACAGACTTATCGTTGATGACTTCACAATGCACGACAAGTCGGGACGCATAATGTTACGCGCAGCACGTCTGTCTGTCAGCATAAACCCGCTTGAACTTGCAAGCGGAAACATAGAAATATCATCAGCACAGATATTCGGTCTAAAGGCAAAGACATACAAGACCAATGCCCAGGCAAAGGCAAATTTCCAATTTGTAATAGACTCGCTATCATCAGAAGAAAAAAAAGAGAGTTCATTCAACCTCAGAATAAACTCTTTCATAATCAGACGCGGCGAAATATTCTACGATTGCTACGACCAGCCCTTTACCCCGGGCAAATTGTCTCCGCACCACATCCACGTTAGCGACATTAGTTCACACATTATAGTAAGGCATGTTTCAGACAAAGATATCAACGCCACGGTAAAAAAGCTATCGCTAAAAGAAGCATCAGGCATAGATCTCCAAGAGCTGTCGTTCAGTGTTCGGGCCGACAAAAAAGGAGCTAGTTTAGAAAACTTCCTTTTGCAACTGCCACAAACGGTGATTTCATCAAAAAGTATCACCGCATCTTACAACATAATAGATGGAAAGCCAGACATGAACACGCTTGATATGCGCGGCAGCATTGAAGGCGAAAAAGTTTGTCTTAGTGATTTCGCTCCATTAGTTCCTCTATTCAAAAACATAAATCGCCAGATTCGTTTTTATTCATCTTTTGGATACAAGGACAACACCTTTTCAATTAAAAAAATATCTCTGCGTTCTGCCGACAACGACCTCTTGGTAGAAGCATCGGCATTCATACCCACTTCCACGAAAAAGAAAGAAAGATGGGGGGCTAAAGTAGATAGATTCCATCTTGGTGAACATACTACATCTTTTATCAAAACACTGCTTTCGCAACACAAGGTGGAAATTCCAAAACTTGCGACCAATATCAAGTATATAGACATAAACGGTGGTATTGAAGGAACAGGGAAAGACCTTAAAACAAAGTTTACGACTAGCACAAATATTGGAGCCATAAAGGTTTCAGGAAGCAAAGTTTGTGACAATATAACGCTTGACCTATCCGCCGAAAAATTTAATATAAAGGAGCTTCTTTCAGTTGAAAAACTTGGAACAGTCTCTGTTAACATAAAGACATCCGCTACGCTAAATGACAAGAAAATCAGTAGCGCGACGGTAAAGGGCATTGTATCTCAGTTAGAATATAACGGCTATTCCTTCAACGATATAAACATTGACGCATCATACGCAAAGACTTTACTTCGCGCATCAATGGATATAAACGACCCTTACTGTAACATTAATGCAAAAGGTACTGTAGAAACAAAAGGAAACGCACCGCATACGGTTGTCCACACCTGCATTAAACGTCTCAACCCACAACGCATAAATCTAAGCAACAAATGGGGAGACACTGACTTCAGCATGTCATTGTCATCCGATATTACTGGTAAAACGCTGCAAACTATCTCCGGAAATATCTCAATAGACAATTTTTTGATGCAGTCGGGCGATGAGAATTATGCCATAGACAACATATACGCAGAATTAGACAAAAGGCATATTGCTGTGTTGGCAGACTTCGGCTCAATTGAACTCAACGGGAAATACAACTTTACGACACTCGGGAAAAGTCTTACCGCACTGATAAAATCGAAACTCCCCACTATGCCTTGGCTAGGACAGGCGGGAAAGACGAGCTATGCCGACAACAATTTCGCATTGGAAGCAAACATTGACGACACGCAATGGATGGAAAAACTGCTTAGAATCCCATTCCGAACAAACCAGCCAATAAGCCTAAAGGCTAGGATTGACGACACCAGCAGAAACATAAACGCCAAGATAGACATGCCTGCCTTTGCCTATGACGGTTCGGAATTCCGCAGCGGAACACTTGATATCCACACGACTAACGACACACTGTTCACGCAAGCTACAGTGAATAAACTTCTTGGCAACAATAACGACGTTACAATCAGTCTTGATGCCAATGCAGCAAACAACACACTTGGCAGCACGATTAACATAAACTATAATGCCCCAATCAAATTGAAAGGAGAACTGCGCAGCAAGACACAATTCTACGAATCTCCTGGCATTGGAAAGGCAGTCATGTTCAACCTCGAACCGTCAACAGTTCTTGTGCAAGACACGGCTTGGAACGTTGCTCCTTCAAGCATAATATATAGCGGAAAAGGCATACAGGTGAACAACTTCGCCATAACACACGGTCAGCAGCACATAAAAATCAACGGCAAAGCAAACAACGACCGCAACGACTCCATCTGTATAGACCTCAAGGACATTGACGTTGACTATGTGCTCAACCTTGTGAACTTCCATTCCGTCACGTTCAATGGACTTGCTTCCGGCAAAGCATACGTAAAATCTGTGATGGAAACGCCCGAAGCTTACGCACGGTTACGCGTAGATAAGTTCCGCTTTCAAGGCGGACGGATGGGCACACTCTTCGCCAATGTGGAATGGAACAAGAAGGATGGCGAGATTGACATTGATGCACATGCAGACGATGGCGATGCGGCACAAACAATAATAAAAGGATATGTATCGCCAGGACGCAATTACCTCGACCTCGGAATTACGGCAAAAAACACAAACATTGAGTTTCTGGAAAGCTTTTGCGACAGTTTTATGAGCGACATAAATGCCCATGCAAACGGTTTCGCACAAGTATACGGCGACTTGAGCGCAATAAACTTGCGCGGACTGCTCGTGGCTGACGGAAAATTGAAGATTACCACGCTCAATACAGAGTATACTCTTGAAAACGACACCGTGCGCATGCTGCCGAACGAAATAGTATTCAATGGAGACACCGTGAAAGACCGCAATGGTAACCATGCTATCGTAACGGGTGCACTGCACCATAAGAATTTATCACGACTGACATACGACATAAATATAAAGGCAGACAAATTCCTTTGCTATGACTTTCATGACTATGGCAGCAACACATTCTTCGGAACTGTGTATGCCACTGGCAAATGTGGAATAGTTGGCAGGCCACACAATATACGCTTCGACATAGACATGAAGCCAGAGAAAGGCTCTTTCATAGAATATAATGCCTCTTCGCCCGATGCCGTGAACGACGGGACGTTCCTGACCTGGGTTGACCATTCGCAAGAAGATTCCACAACCACAGACGAGCAGTTGCATGCCAAGGCAAACGATATCGCCGACCTCAACGAAAGTTCCGACATGTATATAAATTTCGACGTGGACTGTACGCCAGACTTCACACTTCGCGTGCTGATGGACGAGACTACTGGCGACAAGATTGCACTAAACGGCAACGGGGCGATAAAAGCGACGTACTTCAACAAAGGAAACTTCGACATGTTTGGAACATATCTCATTGACCACGGCTCATACAACCTCACAATTCAAAACATAATACGCAAGGATTTCCGCTTTCAGCAAGGAAGCTACATCGTGTTTGGCGGCAACCCATACAACGCTTTGCTCAACCTTAAGGCTGTTTATCCCGTGAACGGCGTGTCGCTCGCCGACCTTAAAATAGGCAATAGCTTCAGCAGCAATAACGTAAGGGTTGACTGCATAATGAACATAACAGGAACTCCTGAAGCCGTAAAGCTGGATTTCGACTTCGATATGCCTACGGTAAACAACGATGCCAAACAGATGGTGCGCTCAATCATAAACAGCGAAGAAGAAATGAACCAGCAGGTTGTATATCTGCTCGCCATCGGACGTTTCTATACCGACGGGAAGAACAACCAAAGTCAGGAAGATGCCCAACAAAGCCAAACAAGCCTCGCCATGCAGAGCCTCATCAGCGGAACACTTAGCCAGCAAATCAACAACGTACTTGGCTCGCTAATAAAGAACAGGAACTGGAACTTCGGCACAAACATCAGCACTGGCACTGAAGGGTTCAACAATGCTGAATACGAAGGACTGCTTTCAGGAAGTCTTTTCAGCAACCGTCTTCTCGTAAACGGGCAATTCGGATATCGTGATAACCAGAATGCCACATCATCATTCATTGGCGATTTCGACGTTAAGTACTTGTTAACGCCAAGCGGCAGCATTGCTATAAAGGTATATAACCAAACAAACGACAGATATTTCACGCGTTCGTCACTAAACACTCAAGGGTTAGGCATAATACTGAAAAAGGATTTCAATTCATGGAAAGACTTGTTCAGATGGGGAAAGAACAGAGAAACGACACCCCTCAGATAATATGTTGGCGTACCGCCCACGGGAATACATAACAAAGCCCGCAGAGATACAATCGCAACCCCACGGGGATAAAAACATAAGCCCGTTTGAAAAACAAGAGGAATGAGATGGATTGTCAGATAAAAGATTTCTTGAGATAAAGGTCAAGAAGCGCAATTCCCTTCTCTGTACATAGTCCTCGCAAAAGCACAACAAAGTAGTTCATGAATATATCCCTTATAGTATACTTACCATAAAGGCTATCAAACAATCGGGACTCCATGAGAGTTTCGCAAATATCCTGAAAGACAGCACAATCAATAGTAGGCGCAAAAAAGCCCTTCTCCACACATTTGCGCATAAAGTCGGCAGATTCCTTCACATGCTCGTCATGATTCTGACGGAAAAAAGCATTAACGCTCTCATATTTGTCCAATTCAGAAAGGAACGCCGGGGTAACGGAATCAAGTTCTTCAAACTTAAATCTGAAAAAAGTCACAACAATATCAAGCTCGTTTTCCGCTTTTTCAGCATAATCGGTAAGACGCTTCGTGAAATTCTCTGAGTCGCGCTTCACGCATGCCAAAAGAAGCTTCTCCTTGTTGTCGTAAATCTCATAAAGCGTACGCTTCGAGATAGACAAAGCATTGGCAATGTCATCCATGCGAACAGACTTAGGCCCCATCTTCTTGAAAAGCGGCGTTGCTGTCTCCTGAATACGGATTTTTAATTTCTGCCGATAATCCTGTGAGCTATTGTTGCTATTTTTATGCATTTGCGTTACGATTTTATGCAAAGTTACAACTTTATTTTTTATTTTCTCTTTGTTTCCCGTTTGTTTTTACTAATTTTGCAAAGACCTGAAATAGGCATAAATCTATTAAAACAACTTATATAAAAACGAAACATTATGGTAAAAATAACTAAAGAAGCGGCTTTGGCTTACCACGAGGGGACTCGTCCTGGTAAAATCGAAGTTAAGCCCACCAAGGCTTACAGCACCCAGACAGACCTCAGCTTGGCTTATTCTCCCGGCGTGGCATTTCCTTGCTTGGAAATACAGGAGAAGCCAGATAATGCATACAAATATACTGACAAAGGAAACCTTGTTGCCGTGATAAGCAACGGCACGGCTGTGCTAGGACTTGGCGACATCGGTGCAATGAGTGGCAAACCCGTGATGGAAGGCAAAGGGTTGCTTTTCAAGATATATGGCGGAATAGATGTTTTCGACATTGAAATTGACGAAAAAGACCCTGAAAAATTCTGCGAAACCGTGGAGCGCATTGCACCAACCTTCGGCGGAATAAATCTGGAGGACATCAAGGCGCCACAGTGTTTTTACATTGAGGAAAGACTTAAGCGCACTCTCGACATCCCTGTAATGCACGATGACCAGCACGGAACTGCCATAATCTCCGCTGCCGGACTGAAAAATGCATTGGAAGTTAACGGCAAAGACATATCAAAGGTAAAGATTGTTGTCAATGGAGCCGGCGCTGCAGCCATATCCTGCACAAAGATGTATATGGCACTTGGAGCTAGGAAGGAAAACATCGTGATGTTAGACTCTAAGGGCGTTATAACTAGCGACAGAGAAAACCTAACTGAACAGAAAAAGCTCTTCGCTACAGACCGCCGCGACATACATAATCTGGAAGAAGCTATAAAGGGAGCCGACGTTTTCGTTGGATTGTCAAAAGGAAACGTACTGACACAAGACATGATACGCTCAATGGCTGAGCAACCCATTGTCTTTGCGTTGGCTAACCCTGTGCCGGAAATTTCATATGAAGACGCTATGGCAAGCCGCCCCGACGTGCTTATGAGTACAGGCCGTTCAGACTATCCCAACCAGATAAACAACGTTATCGGCTTTCCATACATATTCCGCGGAGCACTCGACGTAAACGCATCTGCAATCAACGAGGAAATGAAACTGGCTGCGGTAAACGCTATTGCTGATTTGGCTAAGCAACCCGTGCCAGACGTAGTGAACGACGTGTATCACGTTAACAATCTTACCTTTGGTCCGCTCTATTTCATACCAAAGCCTGTAGACCCACGCTTGATAACCGAGGTTTCAGCCGCAGTAGCAAAAGCAGCTATAGACAGCGGAGTGGCACGCACAACCATTACCGACTGGGCTGCATACAAGAACAAGCTCCGCGAGATGCTCGGTCAGGAAACGAAACTTACGCAAAAGCTCTATGACACGGCACGCAAACACCCACAACGCGTAGTCTTCGCAGAAGGACTGCACCCAACAATGCTGAAGGCTGCCGTTCAAGCAAAGGCAGAAGGTATATGCCACCCAATACTCCTCGGCAACGACGAACGTATCGAGAAACTGGCAAAAGAGCTTGACTTGAACCTTGATGGCATAGAGATAGTAAACCTGCGCCATGACAACCAAAGCGAACGCCGTGAGCGCTATGCTGCAATCCTGGCAAAAAAACGCCAACGCGAGGGATATACATACGATGAAGCTAACGACAAGATGTTCGAACGCAACTACTTCGGAATGATGATGGTTGAGACTGGTGAAGCTGACGCATTCATTACTGGTCTATATACAAAATATTCCAACACCATCAAAGTGGCAAAAGAAGTGGTTGGCATACAGCCAGGCTACTCTCATTTCGCAACGATGCACATTCTGAACACAAGCAAAGGCGTATATTATATAGCCGACACACTCATCAACCGCCATCCCGACAAAGACACGCTGAAGGATGTGGCAAAACTGAGCGCAGCAACAGTACGCTTCTTCAACGAAGAGCCTAACATCGCCATGATAAGTTATTCTAACTTCGGCACCGACGACTGCGGAAGTCCACAACAGGTACACGAAACTGTGGCAACCTTGCAGAAAGAATATCCAGATCTTGCAATCGACGGAGAGATGCAAATAAACTTTGCCCTCAACCGCGAACTGCGCGATGCCAAGTATCCATTCTCCAGACTTAACGGGAAAGACGTCAACACACTAGTGTTCCCGAACCTGAGCAGTGCGAACGGCGCATACAAACTGCTGCAGGGACTTGACGGAGACGCAGAGATAATCGGCCCGATCCAAATGGGTCTGAACAAGCCGATACATTTCACCGACTTCGAAAGTTCCGTGCGCGACATTGTCAACGTAACTGCAGTTGCTGTAATTGATGCCTATGTAGCAAAAATAAAGAAAGAGAAACAGGGCTAATGCCGCAATAAGCTATACATTATATAATCCGGAAAGCGCGACTATACGTAACCTTTCCGGATTGTTTTTTACCCCTTTCCGTAAACGTCCCTAAACCGGAAAGCCACAATTATTTGTCGCCTTTTCTTTGAGTAATGGATTCTAATAAGTATATTTGCAATGTAATATGGTGCGCCCACGTTATAAAACACACAAAAACAAAGGCTAACAAGAACAAAGCGGCATAACATCCGCAAAACAATAACGGGAAGCACCCCAGCAAGGCAAAAAGAAACAAAAAGAACAAAACAACAATTATGAAGAAACTGTTATTAATCGCCGTTACATTCCTTATGACATTAACGGCAAACGCACAATTTGAGGAAGGTAAATTCTACTGCAACGGTTCTCTGACAGGATTGAACCTCAGCTATAACGGAGCAGAAAAGCTAAACCTTGGCGTTCAGGCAAAAGGCGGATACCTGCTTGCCGACAACTGGATGGCTCTTGCCATGGTTGACTATCAACACTGCGGCAATGACGACGTAGAGGATAAAGTTTCCGTAGGCGTGGGCGGAAGATACTATATCATACAAAATGGTCTATACATGGGCGTAAACGCAAAGCTCGTTCACGGCAACAGCAACTATAACGACCTCATGCCGG
The DNA here is from genome assembly GCA_963644035.1 of bacterium. GTDB lineage: Bacteria > Bacteroidota > Bacteroidia > Bacteroidales > Bacteroidaceae > Prevotella. Next base: position 29,257 of record CAVIMN010000015.1, on the reverse strand, counting down.
GCATCGAACTTGGCTATGCATTTTTCCTTGGCAAGAGCGTAACACTTGAACCGGCAGTATACTACGACCAGTCTATCAAAGACCATTCAAAATACTCTACGGTGGGACTACGCATCGGCGTCGGCATATACCTATAAACTAAGGACAAAAAAAGAAATTCCATAAAAACGCAGGCGGGAAAACCTTTGCGCCTGCTATAAAAACAACTGAAAAATGTATACAGTAGACGAACTAGAAGACAGGCTTATTGACCTTGCCTTCGCTGAAGACATCGGCGATGGCGACCATACCACACTATGCTGCATCCCTGAAGATGCAATGGGAAAATCACATCTTCTAATAAAGGAAGACGGAATACTTGCCGGCGTGGAAGTTGCAAAAAAGGTTTTCAACCGTTTTGACGCCACGATGCAGGTGGAAGTGCTTATAAACGACGGTACACCGGTAAAGAAAGGTGACATAGCAATGATAGTTTCGGGCAAGACACGCTCGCTCCTTCAAACAGAACGACTGATGCTGAACATTATGCAGCGTATGAGCGGTATTGCTACAATGACGGCAAAATATGTAGAACGCCTGAAGGGAACAAAAACCCGCGTGCTTGACACGCGCAAGACTACGCCCGGCATGCGAATGCTCGAAAAACAAGCTGTAAAAATTGGCGGCGGAACAAACCACCGCATAGGGCTTTTCGACATGATATTGCTCAAAGACAACCATGTTGACTTTGCTGGCGGAATAACAAATGCCATAGACAGATGCCATAAATATCTTGAGGAAAAAGGACTTGACCTTAAAATAGAAATTGAGGTCAGAAGTTTCGATGAGCTGCAACAGGTGCTTGACCATGGTGGAGTAGACCGTATAATGCTCGACAATTTCAATCCGGCTGATACTAAAAAAGCAGTTGAAATTATCGCAGGCCGCTTCGAGACAGAGTCAAGCGGCGGAATAACGTTTGAGACAATAAGGGAATATGCAGAATGCGGCGTGGACTTTATTTCTGTTGGCGCACTCACCCACTCGGTAAAAGGTCTCGACATGAGTTTCAAAGCCATTTAAACAGACAATTAGAAAGGAAGCACAATGAAACGCATTATCCTATCTCTCCTGCTTTGCGCAGGTATTATGCACGCCTTTGCATGCACCAACTTCATTGTAGGCAAGAAAGCCAGCACCGACGGTTCGGTAATTTGTACCTACAACGCCGATGACTATGGCATGTTTATAGGCCTTTGCCATTATCCTGCCGGCAAGCATGCAAAAGGCGAGATGCGCCAGATATACGACTGGGACACCAAAGAATATCACGGACAAATCCCCGAAGCTGCCGAAACATATAATGTTATAGGCAACATAAATGAATATCAGGTTACTATTGGCGAGACAACTTTTGGCGGACGCGAAGAAATGGTTGACTCTACCGGCATCCTTGACTACGGTTCGCTTATATATGTTGCTCTGCAGCGTTCAAAGACTGCACGCGAAGCCATATCTATAATGACCAACCTCGCCGAGACATACGGCTACAACTCCGAAGGCGAAACCTTCACAATATGCGACCCCAACGAGGCTTGGATTATGGAAATGATGGGCAAAGGCCCTGGCAGCAAAGGCGTGGTATGGGTGGCTCTGCGCATACCCGACGATGCTATCTGCGGACATGCTAACCAAAGCCGTATACGAACCTTCGACCAGAAAGACAAAAAGAACGTTCTGTTCTCAAAAGACTGCATTAAATTCGCACGCTCAAAAGGATGGTTCAATGGTAAAGACAAGGACTTTAGCTTCTGCGAAACATATGCATATCCAGACTTCAGTGGACGAAGAATTTGCGACGCCCGTGTATGGAGCTTCTTCAACCACTTTGCTGACGTAGACCGCTATATCCCTTATGCTGAAGGAAAAGTAAAGAATGCAGAACCACTGCCGCTGTGGATTGTTCCCAACAGAAAAGTTTCGGTTCAAGACGTAGAGGCTTGCATGCGCGACCACTTTGAGGGTACACCGTTCTCGCTTGACAACGACATGGGACAGGGCATTTGGCAAATGCCATACCGCCCCACTCCACTTTATTTCAAGGTTGACGGTAAGAAATACTTCAACGAACGTCCTACTTCCACACAACAATCCGGCTTCTCATACGTGTCGCAAATGCGTTCTTGGCTGCCTAGACAAGTTGGTGGAGTGCTTTGGTTTGGCAACGACGACGGCAACATGGTTGCATATACGCCTATATACTGCGGTAATACCGTACAACCAGAATGCTACAATACGCCAGGTGCTGACGCTGTTACATTCAGCGACAAAAATGCATACTGGGTATGCAACTGGGTTAGCAACATGGTTTATCCACGTTATTCACTTATGTTCCCATCACTGCAAGAAGTACGCGACTCTCTTGAACAAGCCTATTTTGCTAAACAGGCAGAAATAGAAAAGACAGCAGTGGCAAAGTGTCAGGAAAATCCGTCAGAGGCAGTAAAATACCTCACTGAATATAGCAATAACACGGCACAGCAAATGCTTGCACGATGGAAGCAATTGGCCATTTACCTTATAGTAAAATATAACGATATGGCTGTAAAACCCGAAAAAGACGGAAAGTTCTTACGCACAAAGACTGGCCTAGGAGCAAGCGTACAACGCCCTGGCTATCCTGAGAAAGTGGCACGCGAACTTATTAAGCAGACTGGCGACAGATATGCCGTCCCGGAAGAATAAACGACTAAGAAAATAATAAAAATGAAGAAAGGCACACTGAGAAGAAAAACTTCCCGATGTGCCTTTTGTCATCCTTACAATCTCGCCAAAAACGGCAAATACATAACTTTTATTTTACTGCATGCGGACGCTTCCGCACTTTCAATCTAACTATTTCTTCTCTTAGGCGCCTTTCTTGCAAGGCGGTTCATCATCTTTCGCTCATACTCATAGACTTTCTCAATTTGAGACTGAGTGAGGAACTTTGAGTATTCCTTGTAATACTTCTGCCGGATATTGAGTATTTTCTCGCTTCTGACAAACCTTTCCTTTATGCGCTGCTCATTATCCTGCTCTGTATGTCCCGCATTATTACCTCTTTGACGAGGCCCCAAAGCCCATACTTCCTTTTGACAGTCACAGTACACCTTGACGAATTTTGCTGTTACAGCATCATCAAATGCCAGTTCCTTAGCTATATGCCGCGCCTGCACTTCAGCAAGTTGTTCTCTTGAAATGCGCTGTTCCTTGTTGACGCGAGGTCCAGACATACGCTGAGCAGAGATAGTCGTACAACAGGCAGTCATTATTACGGCTACAACAAGTGCCTTTATCATTCTTTTCATAATATTCCTTTCTATATTTAGTAATCAAATCTTGCTATTCTTGTTCATTGATAAAAACGTCATTCTGATATACCTCAAGCAGAAAAGCTTGGTCATCGGTATTCAACCTACTAAAAGCCAGGTCTACATCTTCGGATGTTACAGACTCATGCTCATGAAAGCCAAAATCAAAAGCAACAAAAGCAATTATTACAGCAGCAGTAGCTACAGCAATTTTCATCACCTTCCGCAAAGACAAACGCCGCCCCTTTCCTGCAGTTTCAGCGATATGCATATCCGCTTCTTCTGCATCCTCAAGTCTTGCAAAGACATCTGCCTCAAAATTATCGAAAAAGTCTTTGGGAGTAGTGTATGGCATACGTTTCCCTAGCTTTTCAAAATCGAAATTTTCTTTCATTATGCTGTCATCTTTAATCGTTTGTATTCATATACTTAATAATCTTTTCCTTGGCTATGTGATAATTCATCTTTGCCGAGGAGGGAGTAGAATCCGCCACTTTTGCAATCTCGTCATAATCCATATCATCGTAATAACGGAGATTGAAAGCTAACTGTTGCTTAAACGGCAAACTTTTTATAGCCCTTTGGAGCTTTACGCTCTCTGCGTCTGTATAGTCAATATAATTGTCTGCAGGAACTAGGACTGCACGTTGCACATCATTTTCCCCCGGTGAAACATACTTTACTCGGTTTTGCAGCAAGCGCAATGCCTCATTTGTGGCAATACGGAACATCCATCCTCTAAACGAACTGCTTTCCCTAAATGTATGGAATGAGCGGTATATCCTAACGAAAGTTTCCTGCGCTACATCCTGTGCATCCTCATGTGATACCACAAGACGGCGGATATGCCAATATATAGATTCCTTATATTTTCCCATCAAAAGACGGAATCCAACTTCAGGCATGCTGCGCATGGCATGGATAATCTTCTTGTCGTCGACGGACATAACCATTTGACCTTTTTACTACTTATATTATTGTATCTGACACCGGGGGATTATTCCTTATTATTTCAAAATATACATTTTCTTCTTGCCATTCATCACCATTGCAATACGGTTATTCCGGTTAGCTGAGAAAGCATCAAGCTCAGCTTCTGCAGCGGCAGACGTAAGACCCGTTATTTTACTGTATTTAGAAACGCTTAAAGCATTGTTGTTCTTAAGATAAGCAATAGCCATCTCCAAACGATCCTTCTTGCTGAAACGGTTGGTAGTACGTGAAACCGTTACCGATTGAGTAAATCCTGGCACACAGTAAGCACCATGATAATGGCGAAAATGATAGTGAGGGCGACCTCTATGTTGTGCAAAAACGCAAACAGAAGACATCATCATTATAATTACAGTCAAGTTCTTCAATGTATTCATAATCATTCTTACCTTTTCTTGTTCTACAAATCATCAAATTACCTCTCTATAGTGCCTCTACTGAAGAAATAAGTATCACAGACACTACGCTTATAAGACCGTAAGAAAAACAAAAAGTAAAAAAATCTAGTCTCTTTTTTTAGAAAAAAAAACAAAGAAAGCCCTCTGTCGTTACACTTTATACATATATCTAAATAAGCCATATTTCAAAAAAAGAAATTACGGCAAAAGCTTTTCCCACATCATATGCCACAAAAATATAGTATTACCTATTATATAACGTCGCCACATACGCCGAGGTTCTACTATCAAACGATATAACCACTCCAGCCCATGCTTCTGCCAAAATTCAGGTGCACGTTCTACCGTTCCTGCAAAAAAATCGAATACTGCACCAATAGTTCCCACATGGCAATTTATGTGCAATTCATCCCAATGGGAAAAGGTCCACTTCTCTTGTTTTGGAGCTGTCATTCCTATCCACAACAAGTCAGGATTAGCACCATTTACAGCAACAATCATTGCGCAATTATCTTCTTCGGTAAAAACGGGCTTGTAGGGTGGTGAATATGTAACAACCTCAAGATTCGGGTATTGCATAGCAGCACGTTCTTTTATCAATCCAAGAACCTTTTCTGAACTGCCCAAGAACATCACCCTTCCCCCTTTCTTTGAAAGACGATTCATTTCATAAATAAACAAGTCCCATCCTGCGATACGATCAATTGGCTGACTTGCGGCTCCAATCCACTTGCAAGACTTTACAATACTTATCCCATCTGGAATAAGAGCCCCGCCCATTGTTAATGCTTGGGCAAAAATTTCATCCCCTCTAGCAGTATTATACGAGTGGGCATTTATTGTATTAATAAGCAATTTTCCCTCAGGCAAAGAGTCTAGCTCTTCCTTGCGTTCAAGAATATTGAGATTCTTAAGTCTAAATTTTGTCATTTACATATCATTTCCAAAGATAAAATTGATGCATCCCCACCGGGAGAAGGGAATACATAAACATTGCAAAGGTAATCTTTTTTTTATATTTCAACACTAAGACAACAATATTTGACCATTCCTACCACTAATTTAAAGTCAATAGTATCTTCTATAAATTCAAGTCCTTTAGCATAAAAAATCAAGTTATGCGTTGCTGAAAGCACAGGAAGTGGCCTTTTTATTGGCAATCCTCAACATTTTTAGTTAATATTTCTTTAAAAAGATACCGTAGGATATAAATATTCGGAGTAAAAGCAGTACCTTTGCACCGCATTTTGCAAAACATAATTAAACAAACAATTAAAACAATGTTGAATCATTACGAAACCGTTTTCATTTTGACTCCCGTTTTGTCTGATGAACAGATGAAGGAAACGGTCGCTAAATTCAAGACTCTGCTCACCGACAATGGTGCAGAAATCGTGAACGAAGAGACTTGGGGACTTAAGAAGATGGCTTATGCAATTGAGAAGAAGTCAACAGGTTTCTATTGCCTGCTTGAGTTCAACGCTGAGCCGTCAGTTATCAAAACTCTTGAAATTGGTTACCGTCGCGATGAGAAGGTAATCCGCTTCATGACAGTAAAACTTGACAAGTATGCTTCTGAGTATGCTGCCAAGAGAAGAAACAAACTAGGTAAAAAAGAGGAGGCTTAAGACATGGCACAAGAATCAGAAATAAGATATTTGACTCCGCCTTCAGTGGATACAAAGAAAAAGAAGTATTGCCGTTTCAAGAAGAGCGGTATCAAGTATATTGACTATAAGGATCCCGAATTCTTGAAGAAATTCTTGAACGAGCAGGGCAAGATTTTGCCACGCCGCATCACAGGAACATCTTTGAAGTATCAGCGCCGTGTGGCTCAGGCAATCAAGCGTGCCCGCCAAATAGCATTGCTTCCTTACGTAACTGACTTGATGAAATAATTAAAGGAGGATTACAGAATGGAAATAATACTTAAAGAAGATATTATCGGCTTGGGATTCAAGAACGATATCGTGAATGTAAAGTCTGGTTACGGTCGCAACTATCTTATCCCTACAGGAAAAGGTGTAATTGCATCTGTATCTGCTAAGAAAGTTTTGGCAGAAAACTTGAGACAACAGGCTCGCAAGCTTGAAGCAATCAAGGCTGAAGCTGTTAAGAAGAGTGAAGCTCTCAAAGATGTTGCTATCGTTGTTGAAATGAAAGTTTCAGCAAATGGTGTAACCTATGGTTCTGTCAATGCAGCTACTGTAGCTGAAGAGTTGAAAAAGAAGGGCTTTGATATCGACCGCAAGATTATTACAATGCGCGATACAAAGAAACTTGGCGATTACTCTGCAACAATACATTTCCACAAGGAAGTTATTGTTGAAATTCCTGTAAAGGTGATTGCTGAAAATGAAGTTGTAGAAGCTCCTAAAGCAGAAGAAGCTCCAGCAACAGAAGAAGCAACTGTAGCAGAATAATCAACTATTGATTATATAATACAAACAAGGTGAACATGGTAACTATCGTGTTTACCTTGTTTTTTTTTAATCAAAAAAATTCAAATTACCCACCTTTAATATCAACACCTATACCTAAAAGCGTTAATCACATTTATATATTTTTAAAACTTAAAGAGCAAATTACACTTATATTTTTATTTTATTTAGCTTACTCGTTGCTAGATATAGTATTTTTTAGTAATTTTGTGGCGTTATTAAGGTAATAATTTTATAATGAAGCAATTTCTGTCTTATATTCTCGCTGCATGCGCACTTATTTTCCAGTCTTGCCAATATAAACTAAAACCATTTGACTTAGTTGACAAGAATTCGGATAAGATAGAAATTTGCCGTTACGACAGACTTGAAAGTCAATATCTTACAACAAGCGATTTTTCTGCATTGCAGCAGATGAACACTGATTATCCTATAGAGACTCGCACTCTCATTGAAGACATTCTTAAATTAGGAGAAGTGAATGACCCTGCAATAAATAAGGCATTCCTCACATTTTATCAAGACTCAGTTCTTCAGACGCTTATTAGTGATGCCGAATCACAATATGCCAATGTAGATGATCTAAACAAACAGTTCAACACGGCATTCAACAACCTACGAAAATATATTCCGAACATTACGACTCCCAAGATATACATGCAAATAGGAGCACTAGACCAAAGCATTGTAATCGGAAACAACACCATCGGTATCAGCATAGACAAATATTTGGGGAAGAACTATCCACTCTACAAAAAATATTATCCTCTGCAACAACGGGAAACCATGAACCGTAGAAATATCGTCCCGGATGCCATCTGCTTTTATCTAATGAGTCTTTATCCGATGCATGAGTTTGAGAAACGCCCACAAAGCGATCGCGACCTCCATTTGGGCAAGATAATGTGGATAACCAACAAAGTTTTAGAACATAAAAGTTTTGAAACGCCTTTTGTTTCGGCGATAGAAAAATATATGCACTGCAATACAAACACAGATATTGTAGAACTAATGCAGAACGATGACTATTCTCAACTAAAGAAATTCATCTGCTATAAGTAATTCATATCCGCCCTCAAACAATATCTACCCACCATACATATCACCTTGATGAATATTGTTTTTCAATAGATAATTATTGAGAAGATGTGTAAATTCGTAATTTTTTAAACCCCAATCAGGCGCCAATAGCATATCCTTCGGTGACTGCGAAACAAAACGCTCTATAACAATATCTGGACGCAAGAAACGAATATATTCTGATATGGTTGCTATATATTCGTCTACTGTAAATACATGGAACTTATTCCTAAGATATTCCTCACCAAGCCGCGTATCGCGCAATACCTGAAGCTGGTGAATTTTTAAAATATCTAGACCTGTTTCAGAAATTAGTGCGGACTGCCGAATAATATCTTCTGCACCTTCCCCAGGCAATCCTACAATAACATGACCTCCTGTTATTATACCACGTTCCTTTGTCTGAGCGATAGCTCTGCGCGAACATTCAAAGTCATGTCCACGATTGATACGTTTAAGAGTCTGGTTATCGGCACTCTCAATACCGTATTCTACGACAAGAAAAGTTTGTCTATTTAACTTTTCTAAGTAATCAAGCACGACGGAGTCAATACAATCAGGACGTGTACCTATAATTATTCCGACAACATCCTCGCAAGACAGCGCCGCTTCATATTTTTCCCTTAGCGTTTCTATCTTTCCATAAGTATTGCTATAAGCCTGGAAATAAGCAAAATATTTCATGTCTGGATATTTACGCGCGAAAAATCTCCTCCCTTCCTCAATCTGCTGAGCAATTGACTTATTGGAACTGCAATATGCAGGATTGAAACTACGGTTATTGCAGAACGTGCATCCACCAAAACTTATTTTTCCATCCCTATTAGGGCATGAAAATCCCGCATCAATAGAAATTTTCTGCACACGAAACGGGAATTTACCACGTATCCAGTCGCTATATGAGTTATAGTTGTTCATAGCTTTTTTATGCAATCTGTTGCAAAAGTAGCAATAAAAATTCGTACATTTGCATTATATGAAGGACAAACAAGATATATACAGAACACTTATGAAAAAAATTATCCTAATGTGCGCAGCGATATTCATGGCTATCTCTAGTACAATGGCAGGCAACGCCTTGTCGCTAAAAGATATCACTTCAGGAAAATTCAGTCCGAAAGGCATTGGAAGTATTACTGCACTTGACGACGGTGAAACTTATGCGCAAGTCAGCAAAGACGGAAAGAAAATATTAAAATATTCTTTCCGCACAGGACTGCAATCTGATGTATTGTTCGACACAGACAAGACCATTGGAGAAAAGATTGACGAATTTGAAGACTACATCCTAAGTCCCGACGGAAAGCGTATGCTGATACAAACAAAATCAGAACGCATATACCGTCGTTCATTTACTGCAATATACTATATTTACACTATAAGCAACCGGAAACTTGAAAAGTTGTCGGACTATGGTCCACAACAAGCTCCGGTATGGTCACCTGACGGTAACCAAATTGCCTTCGTACGCAACAACGACATTTACCTTGTAAAGCTACTCTACGGCAACGCAGAAAGTAGGATAACAAAAGACGGCAAGAAGAATGAAACAATTAACGGCATTCCCGATTGGGTTAACGAAGAAGAATTTGGATTCAGCCGAGCACTTACGTTCAATGCTGACGGTACAATGCTATGCTGGATAAAGTACAATGAAAAAGATGTTGAGCAATATTCACTTCAAATGTTCAAAGGGTCTAACCCGACAAAAACGGAATATTCTGAATACCCTGGGCTATATAGTTATAAATATCCTAAAGCGGGGCACAAAAACTCTAATGTTGAAGTATATAGCTACGACATTCAATCCCATCAGACACGCAAATTGCAAGTTCCACTTGATACCGACGGCTATATTCCACGCATTTACAACACAAATAACAAGGACAAAATTATTGTCTTCACAATGAACCGGCATCAAGACCGCTTGTGCATCTATGCTGTTAACCCACGTAGCACTGTTTCCCAACTTCTCGTTAAAGAAGAGAGTAACAAATATGTTCAAGAAGGAGCTATGGGAGACATAAAAATTACCGATAATCATATTCTTTTGCCTAGCGACCGTGATGGATATATGCAACTTTACCTATATACCCTCAATGGCACTTTAGAAAGGAAAGTAACTACTGGTAATAGAGACGTAACCGACGTATACGGGTATGATGAAACAACAGGCAATACCTACTATCAAGCAGCAGGTAAAAGCCCTCTCAATAGGGAAGTTTACGTAACACAAAAAAACGGGAAAGCCATATGTCTCACGACACGAGAAGGCTGGAATAGCGCGAACTTCAGTAAAGGCTACAAATATTTCGTCAATGTATGGAGCGACCGCAATACTCCCTTTGAATATTCAACATACAATTCACAGGGAAAGAAACTAGCAACAGTAAATGACAATAAAGAACTCAAAGAGAATCTGGCTTCTTACAATCTTCCACAAAAGGAATTCTTCACATTCACCACTAGTGATGGCGTTAAACTCAATGGCATTATGGTAAAGCCCAATGACTTCAGTGAAACTAAGAAATACCCTGTAATCATGTGGCAATACAGCGGTCCTGGTAGCCAGCAAGTTGTAAACTCCTGGTCTGTTGGCTCTATGGGCAACGGATGTCTCTATGATGGTTATCTTACTCAAAAAGGGTTCATCATCGTATGTGTTGATGGACGAGGAACTGGCGGTCGCGGAGCTGAATTCGAAAAATGTACATATCTAAAACTCGGTGAGTTAGAATCAAGAGACCAAGTTGAAGCTGCACAATACCTTGCTACCCTACCCTATGTAGACAAAGATAATATTGGTATTTGGGGATGGAGCTACGGAGGTTTTAATACACTGATGAGTATGAGTGAAGGACGTGCAGTATTCAAAGCTGGAGTTGCTGTTGCACCACCCACCGACTGGCGCTTCTACGATACCGTGTATACAGAACGTTACATGCGTACACCAGATGAAAATCCATCTGGATATGACACAAATCCAATAAAACTCGCAGGACAACTGCACGGAAGCTTGCTCCTATGTCATGGTTTGGCCGATGACAATGTGCACCCACAAAACACATTTGAATACACTGAAGCCCTTATTCAAGCAGACAAAGATTTCAGAATGAACATATATACAAACCGTAACCATAGCATTTACGGTGGCAACACTCGCAATCATCTACTGCGACAGATTGCAGACTTCTTTGTAGAGAAGCTGAAATAAAAACACCGCATGTTTGCGCAAGGACAAAACAATAGCAACAACGGCAATGAAAAAACTTATCTTTTCATTGCCGTTGTCTAGTCTTAAGCATCAACAATGCCATACTCAATCCAATTGGATGCCAACTCTTGACAGTCTGCCATTGCTACTTCTTTATCTATGTCGTAGTTTAACATTATGATTTCCGCCATATCGTCAACAGAAAATTCTTCTTCCCCAATAGCTTTCCAAATTTCTGCAGCACTATCGTTAAGACTAATAATACTACTAAAATTTATGTTTTGTGTGCCTTCTGCCACAATTACCTTTTCATCACATACCTCACGAAGATTAAAACCTGGCTTCTTTCTCATAACAATTTTATTATTTCATTTATAACTTATTTCTGTTCATTAAACATCTTGCCCATAACTGTGCCAAAAAGACTTACTTATCGTTCGTCAACCTCGTCTTCTGTCTTTCACCTTCCTATGCAGGTATAATAAACAACGACGAATAAAGAGTGGTAAAAGCTCCACCCACAGAAACGAATAAATGCGCCATTTCAAGCCAGAAGTACGGTCAAGAACACTTCTCCCCTTACGATAGAAACCTATGACCTCAGCCTTAACATCTGAAACAAGACAACTCTCTGTATTAAGATTGCCATCACCACGCAACGTAACATTTTTTCCGTCCAGTTTTATAATGCGGTGAAGAACAAAAAAGCCGGGCTTTATTTCTGCCAAGACTGGAGCCCCCTTTGTTAGCTTATCAACCTTCTTAAGCAATGCCTTATCACGTTTATCTTCGAGGAAAGGACGCATACTCACCCCCCGCAAGTTTATCGTTATAGTATGACCTGCATTTAGAAGTCTCACCACCTCAGGAAGAAAAACTGAATTGGAAAACGTCTTCACTTCTTTACCCATACTTTTAAATTGCATGTTTTAAAAGGATTAAACTCGCCTTACACTAAAATATACGAAAGATATTTTGGCCATTAACCAACAGAATTACACATCTATCTTGAACGAGCAATAATCTTACAACATAACTCCGCAGATTCCCTGTCGGGTAGACAATGAAGTGTATACACAGGTGTTGTGGAAATAACCTCCGACACTATGTTACATATATGGTCATATATTTCTTTATCCCATTTCATAGCGGAACACGAAGGCAACACTGAAGCAAAAGCTTTTACCACAGGCATACGCTCAACACTATTGCTAGTGCAACGCTCTATTCGCGTCAAAGCACCCAACCTTGCTTTAACATTACGATAACATGTTGTTTTACCGCTCCACGGACTGCCATATATAAAGACTTGACCATCAATTACTCTTACGATAGGATTATCATCGTTCATCAAATCACAATCAGGAATATATCGAAGCCAGTTACTGACTTGTGTACTTTTTCCCGTGCCACTCTTGGCAATAAACGCATATGCCCATCCGGCATATCGAACTAACGAGGCGTGAATAAGAAGGGTTTTACGCCTACAACCTGCAAAAGCAAAAACAAGCATTAACGCATTATTCAGTCCAAACCTACGCATGGAAAATGAACCGTTAAGAGCACAACGACAAGAAGAAAACGCACTATCAGACTGCAGCAAACAACATTCATCCCCATTCACATCTTTAATAATATACTGATACGAACCATCCGGGAAATGGTCAACAACAGTTTCTCCATTGCCTGTTTCAAACTTTCCTATACGTTCCTTCCCATCCTTAAGCGGAGTGAGATTATCATCAACGAAAATGTGGAAAAGATTTTCATATTTACTAAATTCTGATATTTCGGTAGCCTCAAATACAGAAAACGAGGGTATAAGTCTTTCATCATTACACCCTCCCTCTGCAAATGTTATTTCTACTGAAAAATCCGCTATACGGTATAACATTTCGTTTTTATAAACGTTGCTTCATGTTATTGTGCCACAACAACACGTTCGAAGTGGAACTCACTTTCAGGAATATCCTTTACAATAAGCTTGTCCTTCTTTGCAAACTTAAGTTTCATCTTGGCATTTATCTTTTCAAGTTGCTTTAGACTTGAGGCATTAACCGTAACACATGTACTATGGCTCTGCCCCTGTCTTGCCATATAGTCTTTTAGCTGATATGAGTATTCATTTTTGTGGGCAAGAAGTCCCGTTTTGCTGGCCAATTCTACAGAGTCAAGTCTCTGCACTGCTGTGACATAAGCAGTAGAATCGTTAAATGACGTTGCTACACCGAAAACATAAACAGTTTTCTTACTCTTGCCTTTTTCCGCATTTGCAACAGAGATAGATGTCATGAATACGGCTAAGATTATAGCCAAATATTTCAATGATTTCATACTTATTTGTTGTTCTTTTTAATTTTTCCTGCAAGTGCATCCCACTTGGATATCACTTTCCTAGGAATGACTTCAATTGTTTATTCTTTGTATTCTGACGCAAACGCCGTATGGCCTTTTCCTTTATCTGCCTTACACGCTCACGGGTCAATCCATATTGCGCACCAATTTCCTCAAGTGTCATTTCTGGTTGATCTATTCCGAAGAAAGCCACAATCACCTTACGCTCACGTTCGTTAAGTGTTTGGAGCGCGCGCTTTATCTCATCACGCAAGGACTCCATTTCAAGCATTATATCTGGCTCTGGGGCATCAGAATTAGACATCACATCTATTAGACTTCCCTCTTCACCTTCTTTTATAGGGGCATCCATTGATACATGGCGTCCATTTATTTTCATCGCTGCAGCAATCTTGTCTACAGGCATATCAACCCTCTCGGCTATCTCGTCGACACTTGCACGCCTTTCATTTTCCTGTTCAAACTGATTTTGAACCTTATTGATTTTATTCACAGACCCCACTTGATTAAGTGGCAGCCGCACTATACGACTTTGTTCTGCAATAGCCTGCAATATACTCTGTCGTATCCACCATACAGCATAAGAGATAAACTTAAAGCCACGTGTTTCATCGAATTTCTCCGCTGCACGTATCAGTCCCAAGTTTCCTTCGTTTATCAAGTCAGGCAAACTGAGACCTTGATTTTGATATTGTTTAGCCACAGAGACAACGAATCTCAAATTTGCCTTAGTCAAACGTTCCAATGCCTTACGGTCGCCTTTCCTTATACGCTGTGCCAGTTCCACTTCCTCATCAACCGAAAGAAGTTCCTCACGGCCGATTTCCTGTAAGTATTTGTCCAGCGAAAGGCTTTCGCGATTCGTTATGGATGATGTGATTTTCAGTTGTCTCATAGAATATAAAGTTTTTATAGGTTTGTGGTGGCTGTCCTTTTCATCGGGTCTGCGCTTAGTACTTTTAGCATATGCGCTTTTTACCAAATGCAAATCTACTTTTTTTTTTTAATCTCTGCAAACAAACAACCGGTTTTTTTGACTACTTGTCAAGTATTCACATGGAATATTCCTCCTAAGGGGACAATCTTTTCTAATTTTATGTTTACCTTTGCCATGTCATTGTTGTTTTTTTTATACAAAGAGGTTGTAGAAAATCGAAACTTGTTTTAGCACTTCATAAATCTCTTCACCGGGAATTTATGGCTATGATAGTCAATACCTACTATTCACGAAGAATTATTGACGTATTCAAGAAGAACTCGAACATGCAATTACGTCATTAGCAATAAATGAAATATTTGGATTCGCTGCAGATGCAGCATAAAATTTAACGGACTATTATATAAAAGGCACGGGCGGATATGTTTTTCCACCTGTGCCTTTTCGTTTCTATGCCATTCACCTTTTATTATATGACCGGCATGGTATTTTTAATTTTCTTATTTGCCACTTTCAAGCATTACTGCAAAATAAGCCTTCTTACCAGTAGGAGATAAGCCCTTAAGTATAAGAACAGGATCTTTGCTTGTTGAAGCTTCTTTTACAGCCTTCTGCAAATCATTAAGAGTCTTCATCGGAGTGTCGTTGGCCTGTTGTATAACAAATCCTTTATACACGGCAGCATCCTTCAATGCCCCTGAATTAACTTTCGTAACAACAAGTCCATAACTTACACCAAGGTCTTTCTTCTCCTGCTCCGTTACGGGACGGAATGTACCACCGAGAACATCGAGATCAGCATCCTTCACGATATTGGTATTACCTTGCTCATTCTTTAGCGTAAGCGTTGTAGTCTTTTTTGACTTGTTGCGCAGATAGCTGACAGTTACCTTGTCACCAGGTCGCTTATTAACGAGTGTTTCCTGCAACTCACTCATCTTTGAGACCTTCTTGCCGTCTATCGCAGTTATAACATCGCCTTCCTTCAAGCCAGCCTCAGCCGCAGAACCACCATCTTCAACTTTTTTGATGTATATTCCTTCCATCGTGCCAAGATCAACTTCCTTGCCAGCTTCTTTCTGGCTGTCGAAATAGTCGTTAACGTTTGTTCCATATATTCCGAGCATTCCACGTTGTACCACACCATATTTCTTTAAGTCTGCTACAACCTTATTCATGATTGTCGTTGGTATGGCAAAGCCATAACCACTGTAGCTACCTGTTTTAGAATAGAGCATGGCATTTATGCCCACCAGTTCTCCTCTTGTATTTACCAATGCGCCACCCGAGTTACCTGCATTGATAGCCGCATCAGTTTGGATAAAGGATTCTATACCGTTAGCACCTAGGGAGCGTGCCTTTGCGCTCACGATTCCTGCAGTAACCGTAGAATTGAGATTAAATGGGTTTCCCACTGCGAGTACCCATTCGCCCACCTTCAGTTTGTCACTGTCGCCTATGGGTAGAGCAGGCAAGTTTGTTGCGCTAATTTTGATAAGGGCAAGGTCGGTAGTCTTGTCTGTACCGATTATACGTGCTGAATATTCCTTGTTGTCATTCATTGTGACCGTCAGCTCGTCAGCTCCCTCAACAACGTGATTGTTTGTAACAATATATCCGTCAGCAGAGATTATAACACCAGAACCAGCTCCTTCGCGCTTTGGTGTTTGCACCTTACGCTTTTGCGTACCTCCTCCATTGGGATTTCCGAAAAAGCCAAATGGGTCGAAGAAGTCACCGAAGGGGTCAGACTCCACATCTACAGTCTGCACCTTACTATTCTGTAAAAATTTTATATGTACCACAGAAGATAGAGCCTTCTCAGCGGCATAAGTAAGATCAACAGGCTGTGCAGGCACTGCGGCAAAACTCATTGCCGGCACTGCAGGAGCGGCTACAGTCAAGGTCATAGCGAGCATTGCTTGAGCCATACGATTGGTTAGATTTTTCATATCCTTTGTCGTTTTTAATTGTTTCGTTGTTCTTTTCGGGGTGCAAATATAGGCGCAAAGAATGTTAAACCGCCACATTGTCATTTTCTTTTTTTCTCTTTTAACATTATATCTGTAAGCATTAACGGCTCTTAGCCGCATCGTCATGTATTTTTAGCTTTGTTAAACCGCCTGTAAGTTAGTGTTTTCTAATAAACGGACATGCTCTAAAATAATCAAAAGCGACCATTCGAATATCGTTATTCAGAATGGCCGCTATTTATTCTCGGTTATTGAAATTTACTTGTTAGCTCACTTTCTCAAGTTTCTTCATTACTGAGAAGATAAACAGGAACGATAGCAGACACAAAGCCACGAGCACGCCCCATACTCCAGCCAAAGGAATATGTTTCCAGAGCAAACCAGGAATCATCACAAGGAAGTTACCTATGGCTGTAGCACCAAACCAGCATCCCATCATAACACCCTTATACTTTGGAGGTGCAACCTTTGATACGAAGCTGATACCCATCGGTGACAACAAAAGTTCTGCGAATGTAAGTACGAGATATGTCATAACAAGCCAGTTTGGCGAAACTCTTGTACCGCCATCATAAGCAAGTCCCAAAGAAGAACAAACCATAATGACATAGCCTAAGCCAGCAACGAGCATACCAAGCCCAATCTTTCTCGGTGCAGAAGGCTCTTTGCCTTTCTTGGCAAGCCATGCAAATACCGCCATAGATACTGGAGTAAGACCTACAACAAAGCAAGGATTAAACTGTTGGAAGAGTGGAGCTTCAATCGCAATGCTACTACCTTCAGCACTTATATATTTATATGCAAGGAATGCAACACACAAAAGAATCACAACCCCAGAAACTGTTTTTCCCTTTGGTGTCTTTGCTCCAGAGAGTGCAAACGCAGCATAGACGATAAATATTACAGCCAAAAGATTGGTAACATCAAACAACATACCTGTTATTCCTGTTGCCTGAGTAGCGGTGAAATCGCGTGCAAATAGCGTAAGCGTTGCGCCGTTCTGATGGAATGCCATCCAGAAGAATATTACAACCACAAACACCAGGAACAAAGCCACTAGACGGTCTTTTGTCTCTGCCGGCGAAATTGTTTCAACACTCGCATTTGCATTATCTGCTACCGCCTTGTCTGTTTTGTTCTCACAAACGCTTGCAAAGGTACTCTTAAAGCCATAATAAATCAATATTGAAGCAATAAGAGAAATGCACGCCACGCCAAAAGCAAAATGATAAGAGTCGGCCTCGCTTACCCCCCAGACATTTTGCACATAATCCATTATTCTTACCGCAGCAGTTGGGGCAAACAATGCTCCGATATTGATTGCCATGTAGAAAATAGAGAAAGCAGAATCACGTTTGCCCTGCATACTCGGACTATCATATAGGTTACCTACCATAACCTGCAAGTTGCCCTTAAAAAGACTTGTGCCTACGCTAATGAGCACTAGAGCCGCACCCATCAAAGCAATTGCCGGAGTACCGTTACCTGCAGGAACTGCAAGGCAGAGATAGCCTACAAACATCACAAAGATGCCGAGCGTGACACACTTGTTAAACCCAATCCGGTCAGCAATAGCTCCTCCAAGTATCGGAAGGAAATAAACGAGCATTAGGAAACTTGAATAAACTGTTGTTGCCAAGCCCTCACTCCAATTGAAATTGGCCTGGAGGAAGAGCAGGAACACGGCAAGCATGGTATAGTAACCAAAGCGTTCACCGGTGTTGGCAAGTGCCAACGCATAGAGGCCTTTCGGCTGTCCTTCAAACATAAGCTTTCTGTTTTTGGTTTATATTATTGTTTCTGTTTATCCTTTGTCTTTACCAAATCGAATAAATATGTCATCTTCACAACTATATTCCCGAAATTGGAGCGTCCGAAATAGTCGCGCTTCGAATCACCATAGATATTGCCCAAGCCATAGTAATAGCGCGCCTCAAGCTGGAAATGCCCAATGTGAGGATGGGAGTATTCCAACCCAAGACCACCCGCAATGCCATAATCAAATTTATTTTCCACGGGCATCGTCTCCTGTGCCACATTCTGATTAGAACGGTCAGTGAGGTTGGGCGACGACAAATCATAGTTTGCCTCTGTCGATTCGCTAAGATATATACCAAACTGCGGACCTGCCTGGAAAAAGAACTGCACACCTTTGTCTTCCTTGCCCCATGCCAAATGGGCAAAAACGGGTATCTGTATGTAATTTATCGTACGGCTGTATTTTTCTGCCACCCCAGTGGTAGGATTTGTCACGGGCGAATCATATTGGTCTAATATATCTTCCTGCCATCCTATCTTGGCATAGTTCACCTCTGCCTGCACAGAACAAATAGTCTTGAAATACTTCTCACAGACGTAACGGAACGACAATCCGCCTTGCATGCCTCCATACATTTTTTGGTTCACCTTGGGCGAGAAGTTAACACTGCTCATCACATACCCTCCGTTAACGCCTAGGCTCAGAGTATTGCGGTGTTCCCCTATTTGAGCTTTTGTCGCCAGCGACATAAAACAAACAAGGAGCAGTGTGAGTGTCTTTATTTTATTCATAAAGAGTCTGTTGGTCATTTCCATCATATATATCAATAGTTTATGATGGAAATGGAATGGTTATTGTTGTAATGCACAAAACACACGCCTACATTCTGCAGCCCGCTGCTCTGTCCGTCAACACGTTTAAAGTGCATCTGCGTCTGCAATGCGTTTTTGTCCGCCTCTGCACCAATGAAAGCCTTCCCCTGACGGCTTATACCGCGCAGGAAAAAAAGTGCATGGTCGTATCCCGTTATAGCGAAGCGCGGCATATAGTCCATTAGACTTTGGTCGAAACGCGCACGATAGTCACTCTCGAACGCCTGTATGGCTGAAGATAGCGGATTATAATAGAAATGTGTAGGGATATAGGTATTATACTTACAATACTTGTCGGTGTTGTATTTTGAATACATCAGCCATTCTGTATATCCGAAAAGGGTAATCGACAATCCGGGCTTTGCCAGCTTCAGTTTGTCTAGCTTTTGAAAAGCAGCATTAAGCTCAGGGGAACGTGCCGTATTTAGCACCACGACATTAGGTAAAGTCAAACTAAATGCCTTGGCAAAACTCTCCTCGCTATTTGTTAGGTTGGTCACACTGCACTCCAAACCCTTGGCGGCAAGTGCCTTTCTCAATCCAAAAGTGAACACGCCCTTATCGCTCTGGCGGTCGTTGCAATCTATAACCACTACATGATGCCCAGGAAAACGTGCCACAAAGTTCTTTATTACCTCTGAAGTAAAGAACTGCGGACTTTGGTATACCTGAAAGATATTGGGATTTGAAGCCACGTCATTGCCTGTTATAGAAAAAGGTATCACAAGCTTCGCCCCCGTCTTTTTTGCAAAGTTTCCCAATGCACTGACCTGCGAGGAGTACAACGGACCGAAAATCACGTCGCAATCAGCAGCACCTTCCATTTGGGGAAGTTTCTTGCTCATGTCTGTTTCTATAGGAATATTCCAAGCTTTCACCTCAATGCCAAGTCCTTCTTTCTTCAACTTGTCGCATCCCATCAGGAATCCACGGTAATATTCCAACATACGTCGCCCGTCTCCGTCAACATTATGCAGCGGAAGCATTATGCCAACGCACAGTGCCTTTTGTGTTGCCGGTTTCTTTGCCTCCTTTTGTTTCTTTTGCACAGAAGAATACGGGATGAAGATATAGTCACCCTTCTTTAGCTCATAACCAATGGCGTTCATGTCAGGATTGGCGGCTATGAGTTCCTCAATAGTTATTTCATATTGTTTTGCTATGCCAAATATGGTTTCGCCTTTCTTCACTTTATGCATTTCGCGATAACTCTGCGACTGTGCGGATAGAGTAAGGCTAAAAAACATGAAGACGAATAAAAACAAATTGCAGAAAAAACGTGTCATTTCAATACTTTGATTTTCATTTCGGGCACAAAGCTACAAATAAAAATCCGAATAACGCGCATTTTGCTTGTGTTTAACCCCAAATTATAGGCCCGATTTGTATTTATCGCAACCTGTTGCTGAGGGGAAACAAAAGGCAGACTGCTCGTTAAGCTTGCTAGGCCTTCGGGCAGTCTGCTGATTTGTTAGTAGTATTGATATTTTACCGCAGAGGCGGCATAATGAGCGTTATCCTTTTACACCATTATATTTTCAGGTGTGCAATCTTTATTCCTTAACTATTTCTTTATATATTTTCTTCCGTTCAGCACATACACGCCTGAAGGAAGAGTGTCGTAACGGTCGGCATTGCAGAGATATGCTCCCATGACGTTATATATATGGTCGTTTTTCTCCAGTTGCCTGCCTGTTGCCACGGTTTCTATGGCGTCGGTGTGGGTTGAAACATAGGTTTCCTTTGCCACTCCTGCTTCTGCCGTTATATCCTTCGTTTGACGTATGTCCTCACTTGAAGCGGCAAGTTCCAGTGTTATGCGGCATCCTGCCAGTTTATATTGGTGGGTTTGATCATCGAAATAACTCAGTTGCGTATAGTCTACTGGAATTTCTATCTGCTTTGTCTCGCCCGCTTTCAGTTCCACACGTTTAAAACCGATGAGCTTGCGGCGCATATTACCGTTCTTGCCATAGTGCATATCACCGTTGAAATTGGCATATAGCTGCACAACCTCTGCCCCATCGCGCTGACCTGTGTTGCTTATGCTTGCCGTGACAGAGAATGTCCCTCCCTTCTTTACCTGAGATGCAGAAACCGCCATATCGTTGTATGCGAACGATGTGTAAGACATTCCATGTCCGAACGGGAACATGGGCTTTTCTGCCTGACACGGGTTTTTGTCTCCCTTGCCGTAATACATATAGGTGTAGCCCCATTCATCAATATCGTATTCCATCATTCCCTTGCGCCCATAACTTGAGGCATTCTTTGCCGTAGCACTTTCCTGCGGAAGCTCTGAAAGACTGTTATACCATGTTGAAGTAATTTTTCCCGAGGGGTTGATGTCGCCATAGATAGCATCACAGATAGCCTGGCCTTGAGCCTGTCCGCCATACCATGCCTCAAGAATTGCTGGAAGATTCTCCTTTTCCCATGTTATATCAAGCGACGAACCGCTTTCGAGCACGAGCACTATGTTTTTGTTTACCTCATACATTGCTTTCAACACTTCCGTCTGATTGCCTGGAAGAGTAAGCGTCCAGCGGTCATGACTTTCTGTTCCTGTTGAGTGGTCAGCGCTCTTATCGTAGTTGGTTCCACCAATGAAAATTACGATATCTGCTTGTTTAGCCACTTCCACCGCACGCTTTATCATAGACGCTGAAGCATTTTCCGTTACGCTCTGTGAGGTTCTGCACATATACAGCGGACCTTGCGTTTCTTCGCTCGGTATGAGTTCTTCGTTGGGATTCCAGAAATTAAAATATTTATAGTTGCCCACATAGTTCTTTGTCGTGCTGAATTTAACATATAGGTCATGTGTTCCCCGCAGAACTGTGGAGTCAACATCTGCAGTTACTGTGGTATATTTGCTCCAACTACCCGTGTTTACATTGTCTACGGTAAGGAATGGCTCTGCATCCTTGCTGTCAAGCATAAAACTCACCGAACCCAGTCCCGTGTCTTTCGCAGAGCATGACATTTCAAACTTTGTGCATCCCAACACTCCAAAGTTCACTGCCTTGTAGAGAAAAACATCGCCATTGGCTGTATTCTCAAGGCAACCGGCTCCTTTGTCGTTGCTTGACGCTCCGCGTTTCGACACGACAGCTTCGTCAAACGGCACTGCTGGCGTCTTGCCTGTGCGCACCTCGTTGAGCGTAAAATTGAGTTTCTTGCAAAAAGCCGCGTATGGCGTTGTCGTATAGGTTGGCGTTCCGCTATAGTCACCCAGCATTATGGCATTGGCATAGGGGCCTACAAGTGCCACTTTTTTGTCTGTTGATATCGGCAGAAGGGGCGTCGTAGAACCTTCCGGTGCGGAATTCTTAAGCAATGTCATGCTTTCTTGTGCTGCTTTGAGGGCAAGTGCCTGATTGGCTTCGCTCTCCATTGTGTTGCTTACGGGATACACATAATTATCGAACTCACCCAAAGCGAAACGTGTCTCCAAAACGCGCACTACGGCGGTGTCTATGTCTGCCTCAGTTAGTCCTACGTATTTGCGTCCGTTTGGGGCTGCGGTTTCTTTTGCCTGGAATTCGGCATCTGTGGCATTTACTGCAGCGCGCTGAAGCACCGACGACTTACTTGAAAACTCACAGTTGGTGTCTGTTCCTGCCTTTATGGAGATTGAGGCGGTGCGCGCTTCCATTATCTGCTCTGCCTCTGTAGAATTAGCATAGGCTGAATGGATTGAGGAGAAAGCTGTTCCTTCATCTATTTTTCCTGTTGTATAGTCTCCGAAATACTTGTGTTTAACAGCACGGTGAACACACGAGAGTCCGGCGCAGTCGCTGGTAACATATCCATCAAAGCCCCATTCCGTGCGCAATATGTCGGTGAGCAGCATTTTGTTTGCACAACAAGGCATTCCGCCATGTGCTTTTTCTGCTCCAATATTGTTGGCATCCTTTTCAGTAAGGTCTGTAGAGAAGGCGTTATATGCCGCCATTATGCTCTTCACGCCGCCTTCCCTAACGCTCATTTCAAAGGCTGGCAGATAATACTCACGCATATTTTTCTCGCTAACGAACGAAGTTGTTGACTGTCGCCCCTGCTCATAGTTGTTTGCTGCGAAGTGCTTTGCGCATGCCACCAATTTATAATAAGGTGTAGTTGGCGTTATTTCGCCTTGAAAGCCCTTTATGAACTGCACAGCAAGCCTACCTGCCAAATATGGGTCTTCTCCATAGTTTTCCTCCTCGCGCCCCCAACGTGGATCGCGCGCCATGTTTATGGTTGGTGCCCAGTAGTTAAGACCCTTCTTCGTGTTTACATGATAAAGCCGAGCCTCATCGGATATTGCTTCTGCGCATGCTCTTACTAACTGCTCGTCCCATGTGGCTGACATTCCCTTTGATTCAGGAAAACTTGTTGCTGCTCCAGAACGTGCCACTCCGTGAAGGGCTTCGTTCCAATATTGGTATGGCGGCACTATAACCTTGCCGTCACGTTTTATCGGTTCGCTTACATTATTTCCAAGCTGGTCTACTTTTTCGCGTAGCGTAAGTTCGTTACACAACAGTATTGCCCTCTCATGGAAACTTTTACTTGTGTCCATCCATGGATAATCTGTCTGTGCTGACAATGGTACTGACGCCACTGCCATAAGTGCCGTTGTCACTAATTTTGTCGTTTTCATATTATGTCTATAGGTTAGTGTCGTTTGATGTTTACAACGCAAAATTAGCTTATTTAAGACACGGAGATAGAGTAAAAACGTACAGCGAAGGGGGAAAAACACGCTTTTACTCCATTTTTCTCACGCATATAACCTGCAAAATCTTGTCTTTTCACCCAAGACGTTTGTATATAATGACCGCAGATGAAAAAGAGAAAGTCCCGAACAAGCATTGCAATTAAGCATGCTCGTTCGGGACTTTCGATATATTCCGAATTAGGATTGCCTTGTTCGCAGTAATCCTTTTAATTCTTTACTTACTAAACCAAGGTTTACTTCACTTTTGATGTCGTCTTTGGAGACTTGGTTGATGTAATCTCATCTTCCTTCACTGTTATGGTCTTACTCTTGTCGTAGTTATTCACCCATGAAGAATTGGTATAGTTTTCGCCCCAAGTACCGAAATTAGGATAAACATTAGTTATGCGTGTCAACTCTGTTGGCCACTGCCAATCAACAGGCAACACGAGCATCTGAGGAGCCTCACCGTTGCTAGGCTTGGTTATACTCTGTTTTTTGCCGTCCGCATGTTCCACTTCAATATAGAAGTTTCCATCTTCAGCATCAGGGTCTTGAGTAAATTCTTGTATGCTCCATTTGTCAGAAACGCCCTCTATTCTTATCGGCCAAATCACGGTTTCATTTTTCATGCCCGTGTTTATCATAACGTCAGACTTATATCCGTTGCCAAAGTGCTCATGCCACTCGTTAGATATTTGGTAGTCCTTCTTTCCGTTTTGACTAACATAGTGAAGATAGGCAGGCAATGTGCCACCTGCTGCCACGGGAACGATAGTTACGAAATTGTTTCCTGCGGTGTGGTACACACGGAACACAATGTCGTTGAAGTCGTAATCGAATGTGCCGCCAAGGTCTTCGCATGCTATTGTCCATCCGTAATCAGATTTGGTTGCAGGAGTAAGATCCTCCTCCGTATAGAGTACCAAGTCATTAAAGTCGCCGTCACCATCAGGATCATCAAAGGCAATATAATTATACTGCCCACCATCGGTCTTACGCACTGTCTTATAACCTATGTGCGGCTTCTTGTCTGGATTAAGTTCAGCCTGCGAATAATAGTATTCTCCGTTTACCTCAACATAAATTCCGCAGACATGACCATTATTCTTACCGAACTTGACATTATACTTTTTAGCTTTAAAGCTGAATGGCGCAGAGAACTCCACTTTCCCTAGTTCACCGTAGTCCCAACAATCATCCGTTCCATCTACAATTTCTCTAAACTTTCCAGCTACCTTGAACTGGAGATCATCGCCACCATGGTCTTTATAAATAGGAATTCTAACCATTTCCAATTTGCCTTCAGCCGACTTATCATAATAATAAAGTCCGGCAGTATGTGTATTCTTAGAGTTCCAATACAGAGGAACGAAAGTGTAGGTGTCATTCCCTTCAAGGGTTGTTATATAATCACTTTCTGTTGTTATGACATCATGTTTTACACCATCCTCAGAAAGTGTCTTCAAGACTTCATCTCTATCCTCAAGAGTGTATGTAGCAAAACCTCCTTGCTTCACATCAGTATTCCCGTCAGGAATGGCAGAAGTACGCAGAGGCGAATTTACCCCCCCCCTTCAAGGTAACGGTCTCACCATTGCTTACAGAAAGCATTTTGCCGTTGATACTGAGCAAGAAAGGAGTATTGTCGCCTTCTACACCGTCGAAAACAATAGTCTTCTTCGTTACATCCTTGTAGTCAGCTGCAACACGGTATTCACCACTCTGCTTAGCATAAATCTTTACATGGGCAGGTTCAGCCAAGTCTACCGTGACGTTTTTGTGTTCAACTACGCTCCAGTCCTGATTCTTGTCAATTACACCGAACTGTTTAATGAAATCCCTTGCGTAAGCCTCTTTTGCAGGAATCTCCGCATTGTCCTCTACAGAACAAGAAGCAAAGCTACCTGCAACAATAGCCGCACCGAGCAACGTTTTTAATTTCATGTCTATAATATTTTTGTTGTTGTATGTATGCAGTTTTTAAGTTTTTGCACATTCAAATTAGCCATGTATTGTTTTTCCAACACACACATAAGGTATACTATTTGCAAAGATAATTACATTTTTTTGTTTATTCGCAAAAAAATCTTCTTTTCTTCAAAACATTCAAAAAAAAAATAATATATACACTCTTTCCCGTTATAAAAACGCTTTAAGCGTTGAAGCGTAAAAATTAGTTACGCTTATATACAGAACGAGGCGGAACGTTGATTGCGTTCCGCCTCGTTATTAAGGTAACTTACTCCACGTTGGGAGCGTTATAGTCATTATTTCCCAGTAAAGAACTTCTTGCCGTTCTTGATATATATCTGATTTGGTCTAACAGACGATACGCGCTGACCATCAAGAGTATACATTGGAGCATTCTTCACATCGGCATCATCGTTTGAAACATTGCCGATTCCATCAACTACACCCTTGTCTATCTTCAAGAAGAAGTTCTTGGTGCCGTTGTTTGTCATGGTCGAATCGAGCAAAGCATAAGCACGGAAAGAACCAAACTGAGTGTCGGCAGATGCGTTGGCAAACCACTGGCTTGCGCTCTGCTCGCCGGTTGCATTATAAAGTGCATAGACATCAAAGCCATCAAGTGTTACATCGGAAGCTGAAACGCTCTTGAATGTTCCGTTAAATGGAGCATTGTCTGTAAGCGACGGCTGCGCAGCATCAAGCGTAGCATTCTCACCAACGAATGTAACCACAGCATTGCCCTCATCATTAGTGCTGTTTGCAAGACTAAAGAAGAACACTGTGCCTGCAGCAAACTTGCCATTTGCCCTATCATCCATAGCATATGCAGGATTTGCAGCCGACTGGAGAATTATCTGTTCCATACTTTCAGAAACGCTTTCCTTCTGTGTGTCAACAAAAGCAAAGTCTACAGTATCTCCATCAAGTGCCGTTTCTGCGTCAAGAGCGTAAGCGGTTGTTGCAAACGGCAAGCAAACGGGAGCGTATGCGCCTGTACGAGAGAAGCTGCGCGAATAAACCACGCTATCGGTACTGATATCTGCAAAGCCTGCTGCAGAGGGGAACACATAATCCACACCGTCTGTCAACACGATTTTCGCTGCCTTACCGTCGGATGTAACAACGTTTGCAGGAAGTTGCTGCAGATTTTCGCCCATTGACTCGCTACCTACAGAAAGCACCAGGAAGTCGTTGGCATCTCCAACCCTTACCTTATTGAGTTCACCGTCGTAGTAGTTTCTGTTCTGAACATAGACTGCTGATGGTTTTGCGCCTTCAACATTATCATAATGCATGGCATTAACTATCGCATTTTCCGCATTGGCAAACGACGGCATCTCATCTTGTCCGAGAAGCATGCCAAAGACATTAGCTGATACACTGTCTGCATCCAGTTTCTTCCACATTCTGAAACATGACGGAGTGCCCTGCGCTGTGGTTTGGTCGGCAATCAACACGTCGAAGTCTGCCGCACCGAGCTTCAGCATATATATAGGAGTGCCCAGCCCCGTAGCGACATCAATATCCTCTTCGCTACGTACTCGCGTAAATGTATATTTCACCTTGTCTGATGCCATATAGTTATAGTTCATAAGCAGGGTGTTGGCATTATCGGAAGCTGAGCCATAGCAGAACTCAACAGAAAGCCCGTTGCCCAAGGCATCGGCGGCTTCAACTGTTGACGGCAACAGACGCTGACCTTCAAGAGCCAGATTCTTCACCGTACCGTTAACCTCTGGACCGAAGAGCGCAGCCGCATCGTCTGTTGACCAGCCGCTAACGGTGTGGAATTTTCCGTCGATCACACCAGTGAAAGTATCAATACGCACGTTTGGCGTGGTTTCGGTAAATGTAATATCCTCACCAAGTTCTGCGCTTACATTAACGCCCTTGTTGGCAATAGCGGCAAACTTATTGAATTCTTCAGCGGTTGTAATGGTATAGTTTGTCTTGTAAGCAGTAACAACGAGTTTGTAAACAAGCGTTAGACCAGACTTATTGTATGTCACTGCCACGTCAACCGTATCATTGTCAGCCTCCGCCTTTGGCGAGTAGTTAAGAACTCCAAGCAACTGGCCTTCGCCTTCTTCTCTTACTGCCTCAAGAGTTACATCGGAAGAGGACGGCACAATAGTGATATCTTCTGCCTTTACACCTGCAGACGTGTTTATCATGAACGTGGTCATGGTGGTAGAACCAACAAAACCTGTAACACTGCCCTGCTCTGCCTCAAGAGACATCGGCGAATTGACTATAGCCACAAGTTTATACTCCTTGGAATAACCATCATTTCCACTGTCAGACACTGTAAATCCCGTGCTGCGCTCTCCTACTGCAACAGGCTCTTTAGAAGAATCATAATAAACGGTGAACGTCAACGTAGACTCCTGACCGGTAAGTCCGGAGAAAGTCTTCTGCGTTGCACCGTCTTCATCGAACACAATGTGTGGGTCTGTAGAACTGACCACAACATCACCTGTTGGATTTGAGCATGCCACACTTACTTCACAAGATGCCTTTGAGCCAAATTCAACGTTTAACGTATCCACATTCCCCTGTGCTGCAATAGGTTCGCTAACGCTGATGTTGCGCCAATAGCCCATACGCGACCAGAGGTCTCCAAATTTATATTTTGCCTCATAGTGCATACGGATATAGCGCGTGTCCTTCTTCAAAGGAGCTGCCAAGGCATTCCAATCTGTAGAAGAGGCACCATTATATAAGTCTGTGAAGTTTTCACCGTCTGCGCTCTCTTGTATCTGCATGCTCTGCCCACTTCCCCATCTAGTACGCGAATGGTCAAGATGCAGGAAGCCCGGAGTTCCTTCAAACTTGAACACAGCATTACAAGCGTCTCTTGTTTCCATTTCCTTCACTCCGTTGTTGTCGGAGTCCCATTCTACACGGTCTTTAACAACGAACACCTCGTCATTGTTGAACATGTCTTGGGTCACAGTCAACGGTACCTGCACCTGAGCTGTGGCGCTCACAGCAGCAAATGACGCAAGACTTGCGAATAAACAGTTTCTTTTCATTTTTTTCTTTTATTGAATTCATAAATCCCTTGCGGGCTTAACCGATTTCCTAAATACTTTTCCACCTGAAGTAAAAAGCAGAAACGTATGCAAATAAAAAAAAGACTGTCTTTTTCAAGAACAGTCTTTATGCTAGCGGTGCGTACGGGACTCGAACCCGTGACCTCCTGCGTGACAGGCAGGCATTCT
>CAVIMN010000014.1:0-100195 GCA_963644035.1 bacterium | reverse complement strand
GAATCAACGTCTTTCACTCCAATTTTGGCGAAGACTGCCGTCAATGCGGCAAAGAAGGCTGACAACAAAGCGTAATATTCCACATAGTTGTGATGATTTATATTTATACAAACGCAGCTATTAAAAGCATATTGCAGTATTCATGTTACGATACTATTAAAAATCAGTTTTATTCCTTATGCTGTACAAAACTACAAAATGTCAACAGAATCCCTTTATATATTTTCGGACGAATTTGTGTAAACGCAACATAATAATGTAAAAGGAATAAAATATGAATATCAAGACATTTATAGACCGTCCAATTCTATCGGTCATGCTTTCGGTTGTCACTGTCATAATAGGCATTATCGGACTTCTCTGTCTTCCGTTGGAACAATATCCCGACATTGCTCCACCAACCGTCAAGGTGAACGCAACATACGTTGGCGCTAATGCCGAGACAGTAATGAAAAGCGTAGTAACACCATTGGAGGCATCGATAAACGGTGTGGAAAACATACAGTATATGACTTCCACAGCCGCCAACAACGGCACTTGCACCATAACCATATACTTCAAGCAAGGGTCTGACCCCAATATGGCTGTGGTGAACGTGCAGAATCGTGTGGCTTCGGCTCAAGGACTGTTGCCATCCGAAGTGACAAAGAGCGGCGTAACTGTACGCAAGACGCAAAACTCCAATCTGAAGTTTATAACTCTATACAGTCCAGATGGTCGCTACGACTCAAAGACATTGACCAACTACATGAAGATAAATATCGAACCGCAACTGTCACGTATAGCCGGTGTTGGCGAGGTGAATGTTTTTGGAGCCGACTATGCGTTGCGTATATGGCTCGATCCTGCAAAAATGCATGCCTACGGACTTGTACCGAGTGATATTAACAATGCCTTAGCTGCACAAAACCTTGAATCGCCAATGGGAGCTTTGGCTGCAGAGTCGGACAATACGTTTCAGTATGTGCTGAAATATCGCGGACGCTATAGCGATGAAAGCGAGTTCCGCAATATCGTGATTAAAGCCTCTGTCGATGGTGGGGTGTTGCGCCTTGGCGATGTAGCACGGATAGAGTTGGGAACGGTGGACTATAATATGAAGAGCACGACCAGTGGTAAGCCTGGCGCATCGGCAAGCATCACACAAACGGCTGGTTCCAACGCCAACGACATTATCAAGCAAATAGATAAGGTGGAAGATGATGTACGCCAATCACTTCCTGACGGAATGGTTCTTGAAGACCAGACAAGCGTAATGGACTTTCTTAATGCCTCCATGCGCAATGTCACGGAAACACTCGTCATTGCCCTCGTGCTTGTGGTGCTTGTCGTATTTGTGTTTCTGCGTGATTGGCGGTCGATGGTCATACCAACCATATCCATTCTTGTGTCGCTCATCGGTACGTTTGGCTTTATGTATGCTGTTGGTTTCAGTCTGAATCTGCTCACGCTTTTCGCCCTTGTACTTGTCATCGGAACTGTGGTTGACGACTCCATTGTCGTGATCGAGGCTATTCAAGCAAAGCTAACCCAAGGCTGTGAGAGCGTATTTCGTGCTACCGTAGAAGCAATGAAAGACCTAAAGGTAGCCCTCATCACCACTACCATTGTCTTTATGGCGGTTTTCATCCCAGTGAGTTTCACAAGCGGAACAACGGGAGTGTTCTATAAAGAGTTTGGACTGACAATGGCTGCTGCCGTAGCCATATCCTTATTCAATGCCTTGACGCTATGTCCAGCTCTTAGTACCTTGGTCTTGAAGCGGAAGAAAAAGCCAGTTGAAAACAAGCAGAACAAATGGCAGAATGCCTATATGCGTTCAATACTAAAGACTGTGAAGCACCACAAACTTGTCATGCTTTCATTGCCGCTTTCCATCGTTCTATTAGCCATTATGATTGCTACGACCAAGACAAGTTTTGTGCCGCAAGAGGATATGGGCACTATTGATGTGAACGTGCAATGCCACCCAGGATATAGTCTTGCACAAACAGGCAAGGTGATGGATCAAGTGGAAGCTGTGGTTAAGAACATTCCACAAATCAAGTTACATACTCGAATAGACGGACGCGATGCACAACAAAACCAAACATCTTCTGCAGGATTTCTGTCTGTCCG
Organism: bacterium; assembly: GCA_963644035.1. Classification (GTDB taxonomy): domain Bacteria; phylum Bacteroidota; class Bacteroidia; order Bacteroidales; family Bacteroidaceae; genus Prevotella. The sequence continues at coordinate 98,077 of CAVIMN010000014.1, read as the reverse complement.
TTTGAAAAATTGGTCGGAGCGTACAGGTCGTGCCGACGACATTGATAGCGTGGTAAACGAAATTTACCGCCGCACGGCTTTCATCAAAGAAGCCGATGTGAACTGTGCCACATTGCCCACAATACGCGGCTACGGTTCGGCAAGCGGTTTTGAATTATATGTGCAGAATCGCTCAGGTGAGGACTTCAAGGCACTTTTTGTTGCTACACAAAAATTCATAGATGCCTTGAATAAGCGTCCGGAAATAGGCAAGGCAAACTACACATGCAACATGGATTATCCGCAATATTCGGTAGAAGTGGATGCTACACGATGTTTGATGAAGGGTGTGTCGCCCAAGGATGTACTCACCACCATGTCTGCATATATAGGCGGTGACTATGCTTCGAACATCAACAAATACACCAAACTCTATCGTGTGATGGTACAATCGGAAGCAACTGAGAGACTCAATGAGGAGGCGTTGAAGAATATGTTTGTGAGAAGTGTAGACGGAACGATGTCACCGCTGAGCGAATATGTGGTGCTGAAGAAAGTGAACGGAGCCGAATATCTGACACACTTCAACCTTTTCCCTTCCATCCGCATAAATGGTACTGCCGCAGTAGGCTATAGTTCAGGACAAGCTATACAGGCAATAAGCGAAGTGGCAGCAAAAGCACTACCCAAGGGCTACGGCTACGAGTTTGGCGGATTGTCGCGTGAAGAATCATCGCAAGGCAATGCCACCATTGTAATATTGGCCATAAGCATTGTATTCATCTATATTATACTTTGTTGCCTCTATGAAAGTCTGCTCATACCGTTTGCCATAATCCTTGTCGTTCCGTTCGGCTTGTGCGGAAGTTTTCTTCTGTCCTTGCTGTTTGGCATAGACAATAGTCTCTATATGCAAATAGGTCTCGTTATGCTCATAGGCATGTTGGCTAAGACTGGCATACTCTTGACCGAATACGCAACAGAGCGGCACAAAGTTGGTGAATCAATTATTCGTGCCACACTCTCTGCCGCTGCTGTGCGTCTGCGCCCTATCATTATGACAGCAAGCGTTATGATAATAGGAATGTTACCACTGATGTTTGCCCATGGCGCAGGAGCAAGAGGCAATGTCGCTATCGGGACTTGTGTTGTCGGTGGAATGGTTGTCGGAACAATAGCCATATTGTTCTTCCTGCCAGTTCTCTATTGTGTATTTGAGACTTTGGAAGAGAATATGAGGCATCGAAAATAAAAGTAGTTATGGTTGATTATAAGGGGCTAATTACAAAGATGAAAAAACTGGCACGAGGAAAAAATATACAAAAAGGATGCAGTCTGAGACAATTATTAACTATCTTTGCACAACATGCGACACTTAATGATAGCCGCAACAAGAAGTAACCGCAAACAAATCAAAACAAAACCTATGCAAAACAAAATAGTAATATACCAGATATTTACACGTCTGTTCGGCAACACCTGCACAACTCGCAAACACAATGGCTCAATAGAAGATAACGGATGCGGAAAGTTCAATAGCTTCACCCCCACTGTACTCAAAAGAATCAAAGAGCTTGGCATTACCCATGTATGGTATACGGGAGTTATACGCCATGCTACTACAACCGACTATTCCGCATACGGCATCCCACGCCAACATCCTGCTATAGTAAAAGGTAAGGCGGGCAGTCCATATGCAATAACTGATTACTATGACGTTGACCCAGATCTTGCAACAAACGTAAACAGACGTATGTCTGAATTTGAAGCTCTCATAAAGCGTACCCACGATGCTGGAATGAAAGTGATTTTGGATTTCGTGCCAAACCATGTGGCAAGACAATACAAGTCTGTTTGCCATCCACGACTTGAAGACGACTTCGGACAGAATGACGACACAGGCAAACAGTTCTATCCACAAAACAATTTCTACTATTGCCCCGGAGCCGCACTTGAGCCTGCGTTCGACTTGCAAAATGGCGAGAGCGAACCATATGGCGAGTTTCCGGCAAAAGCAACAGGAAACGACTGTTTCTCCAACCATCCGGGACAGAACGACTGGTATGAAACAGTAAAACTGAACTACGGCGTTGACTACTGCGATGCAGGAGGACAGTCGCAACACTTCTACCCTATCCCCGACACATGGAACAAAATGCGGTGCATCCTGCTTTTCTGGGCTTCAAAAGGAGTAGATGCCTTCCGCTGCGACATGGCAGAAATGGTTCCTTCGGCATTCTGGGCGTGGGTTACCGTTGAAGTGAGAAAAAAGCACCATAACATTAAGTTCATTGGAGAAGTTTACAATCCGGCACGCTACCGTGAATACGTGGGAGCAGGGTTCGATTACCTTTACGACAAAGTCGGCATGTACGACTGCATACGCGATGTTGTGTGTGGAAACCGTCCGGCAACCAACATAACACAACAGTGGCAGCAAACCGACGACATTTCTTCTCATATGCTTTACTTCCTGGAAAACCACGATGAACAACGTTTGGCAAGCGATTTCTTTGCCGGCAACGCAAAGAAAGGCATACCGGCACTCATTGTCAGCTCACTCATGCGTGGAAACCCATTCATGATTTATGCCGGACAAGAATATGGCGAAAAAGGAATGGACGAAGAGGGCTTCAGCGGAAGAGACGGACGCACCACCATTTTTGACTATTGGTCAACAGACTCGCTATTGCATGGTTTCTTTGCACGCCGAAAAATGACTGCAGAAGAGAAGGCTATTGAAGCTGAATACAAAAAGATACTCGCCATAGCCACAACAGAGCCTACGGTTGCCAATGGCGAATTCTTCGACCTTATGTATGTCAACCCGACAACTGAGAGTTTTGATGCATCAAGACAATATGCTTTTCTTAGGAAATACGGCAACGAACTGCTCATCGTACTTGCCAACTTCAGCGAAGAGGAACGAAATTGCAAGATAAACATTCCACAACATGCCTTCGATTATCTAAAGATAAACAAAGGCATAACACAAGCTATCGATTTGATGAACGGAACAAAAAGTTCTATTTGCCTTTCAAGTGAAAGCCCTTTAAAACTTAATGTTAAGCCTTGGAGCGGAAAAATCATTAAGATTAAAGGCATTTAAGCTATATCTCCCAATACGTAACAACGTTTTAAAAACAACAGACAAAAATATTCCGATGCCCGACTACGAACTTAATGCCCACAACAAGGAAGAATATCCTCCCGCCCATACTGCCGAACATCTGCTCAACCAAACCATGAAACGGATGTTCGGGTGTGAACGCTCAAGGAATGCCCATGTGGAGCGAAAAAAAAGCAAAATCAGTTATACTCTCGACCACAAGCCAACACGCAGTGAAGAGAAAGAGATTGAGCGCAGAATGAACGAAGTCATATCCGAAGACCTGCCCGTTACATTTGAATTTGCCAACCGTAACAATATCCCCGAGGGGGTAGAACTCGACCGCCTTCCCGAAGATGCATCGGAAACGCTACGTCTTGTACGCATTGGAGACTACGACATTTGTCCTTGCATTGGGAAGCATGTGCGTTCAACGTCACAGATAGGAAAATTTATAATGCTAGGAACGAATTGGGATGAAATGACACACACGTTCAGAGTGAGATTTAAGATTATTGCAAACTGACAGAGGCAGACTTCCCCGACCGGGAATCTACCTCTATTACGTTGTCAAAGCAATCCATCAAGCCAGTTACCTATAATCTTCGCCCCATCGGGAGTAAGTATACTCTCAGGGTGGAATTGTATGCCGCGTATATCATATTGCCGATGGCGCAGCGACATTATCTCTCCGTCATTACTCACAGACGTTATCTCCAAACAGGTGGGGAAATCATTTTTCTCCACCACCCAACTATGGTAACGCCCAACCTCTATCTCGTTCGGCATGCCTTTGAATATTTGGTCGGCTACAGTTATCCTACATGGTGTGGCCACGCCATGATAAACCTCCGACAAGTTTTTGAGCCTTGCGCCAAACACTTCGCCAATAGCCTGATGCCCAAGACACACGCCAAGCATCGGTTTCTTTCCGGCATAGCACCTTATCACGTCAAGTAGCAGTCCTGCCTCTGAAGGCACCCCGGGACCTGGACTCAAAAGGATTCCGTCGTAAGGCTCAAGGTCTGAAAGTTGGAATTTGTCATTGCGCACAACAGTTATATCCGCCCCGAGGCTCTTCACCAAATGGGCTAGATTGTAGGTAAAGCTATCGTAGTTGTCTATTATAACTATCCTTTTCATAATCCGCATATTTCTACATTTCATGTTCTACGTTGCGTATCGCAGCACGCAGAGCACCGAGTTTATTGTTAACTTCCTGCAACTCATATTCCACATCGCTCTTTGCCACGATGCCGCCACCAGCCTGAAACCACAGCTCGCCATTGCGGCTAACAAACGTACGTATCGTTATCGCCTGGTTCAGACTGCCGTTTAGACCTATATACCCTACGCATCCACCATACGCACCGCGACTATGTGGTTCGTATTCGCTTATCAGCTGCATCGCCCTCACCTTTGGCGCACCGCTTAACGTTCCGGCAGGAAAAGTGTCTATAAACGCCTTCACAGGATTAGCTCCTTGATTCAGCAACCCGCTGACACGGCTCACCAAGTGTATAACATGACTGTAATACTGCAAATCCTTATAGAACTCTACCTTTACATCATGACAGTTGCGGGAGAGATCATTTCGTGCCAAATCAACTAACATAACATGTTCCGCATTCTCCTTGGGGTCATTGCGTAGATATTCTGCCGCACAACGGTCTGCATCAGCATCACCTGTGCGCTTGGCTGTGCCGGCAATAGGGTCGATATACGCTTTTCCGTCCTCTATGCGGCAATGGGTCTCCGGACTGCTTCCTATGAGTCTAAAGCCACCAAAGTCGAAGTAGAAAAGATATGGTGACGGATTAACGCTGCGCAACGAGCGATAGAGTTGGAAGTCGTCGCCCTGGTAGGGTTGCACAAACCTACGCGACAGCACAATCTGAAACACATCTCCCCGCAAGCAATGGCGTATTCCGCGCCGTATGTTCTCGCGATGCTCATCGTCAGTCAATGTGGATGTTGCCTCCCCGATGCATCGGAACGGAAACACCTGAGGCGCGGCACGCTCTATACGTGACAGAATTTCAGCTATACGTCCGTCTGCAACGGTTTGCGATTCCTCGTCATCAACTACTGTCACTACAGTCAGTTTGTTGTTGAAATGGTCAAATACAAGTATATCCCGGAAAAGTGAATATAAAATGTCTGGAGCATCATTTTTGTCCAATGTCTCGTCCTTCACTGCAATATTCTCAAAATAGCGAACGGCATTAAACGACGTATAGCCATACAGTCCGCAGAATTCGCTGCATGCCCCTTCTATCTTCACGCCGCTCAAGAATTCCGTCATTGCGTCTTCACAACGGTAAGCATCGGTCAGATCCTTTGTTACAGTATTGCCTGCAGGAAACTTCAGCTCTACCCTACCGTGCCCTATGGCTATATGCCCCATAGGATTCAGTGCGATAAACGAGCGACTGTTTGCCGCATCGTGATAATCTGAACATTCCATCAGAACGCTCTGTGCCGACATGTCGCGCAACTTCAGATAGACACTCACGGGAGTATGCAGGTCGGCAAGTATTGTCTTTGAAAAAGATTTCATTGCATTATTTTTTATATCTGGCAACTTTTACGGATTCCCCTGTTGCCTTTACATATATTTCAGATAGGTCTCGATATCCTTATCTCCACGCCCGCTAACGGTCAGCACCACGAGCTCGTCGGGGCGGAACTGCGCCTTTTTCAGTGCAGCCACGGCATGGGCACTCTCTATGGCAGGTATTATTCCCTCAAGACGCGTCAGTTCGAAACCAGCATTTATTGCCTCGTCATCATTAACGGCAAGCACCGTGGTGCGCCCCTTAGCCGCCATGTTACAGTGCATGGGACCAACGCCAGGATAATCCAGTCCGGCAGATATGGTGAAGGCCTCTTCTATCTGCCCGTCTTCATTCTGCATCACAAGCATCCTGCTGCCATGTAGTATGCCTGGCTGGCCGCAGTGGATAGTGGCAGCCGTGCGACCAGAATTTATGCCCTCTCCACCTGCTTCGGCAAGTACTATACGCACGCGTTCATCATCGGCATAATGGTATATGGTGCCCGCAGCATTTGAGCCGCCTCCTATACAGGCAATGAGCGTGTCAGGATAGTCGCGCCCCTCTTTCTCTTGAAGTTGTTGCTTAATCTCCTCGGATATGACGCTCTGCATCCTTGCCACAATATCGGGATAAGGATGTGGACCCATTGTTGAGCCTACGATATAAAACGTATCGGCGGGATGACAACACCAATCACGAATGGCTGCCGAACAGGCATCACTCAGCGTCATGTTGCCTGTTGTCACGGGATGTACCGTTGCTCCGAGCATCTTCATGCGCTGAACGTTGACATGCTGACGCTCAACATCAGTCTTGCCCATGAACACCTCGCACTGCATTCCCATCAGAGCGCATACCGTGGCTGTGGCAACGCCATGTTGTCCGGCTCCTGTCTCTGCAATCACACGCGTCTTGCCCATCTTGCGCGCCATAAGAATCTGCCCTATGGTGTTATTGATTTTGTGGGCTCCTGTATGGTTAAGGTCTTCGCGCTTAAGATATATCCTACATCCGTATTTTTGACTAAGCCTTTGGGCGAAATAAAGCGGGGACGGCCTGCCAACATAGTCGCGAAGAAGCGAACGGTATTCACGCTTGAAGTCATCGCTTTCTATAATAGGGAGATATGCATCCTGCAGTTCGCTGACGCAACGATGAAGGATTTCCGGTATGTACGCTCCGCCAAATTCGCCATAGAAGCCCTTGGCAGATGGAGTGACGTAATTTGTTTTTTCCTGTTCCATAAGATTTGCATTTGGTTGTTACAACAAAGAAGTATTTGAGCATTACACCTTGAGCAAGGTCATTGGGCAAGAGCATTGAAAAGCCCGTCGAGAGCCTCATCAGCATTGCTGCTCTCATTGAGAAGAGTTACGAATTTGCTACCGATAATCGCTCCTGCAGAATTTTCCTGCGCCGCAGTGAGTGTCTGACGATTGGATATTCCGAAACCTATCATGCGCGGATTCTTCAGATGCATGCCGTTTATACGGGAAAAGTATGCCTGCTTACGTTCATCGAACGACTGTTGCGCTCCCGTTACGCTTGCCGATGAAACCATATATATGAAACTGTCTGTATGGCTGTCTATCATGCGTATGCGCTCGTCGCTTGTCTCTGGCGTTATCATCATTATCACCTTTATTCCTTGTTTATCGGCAAGGGGTTTTATGTCACGCAGATAATCATCAAAGGGAAGGTCGGGGATTATCACCCCTGTAACGCCACTCTCTACACAGCTTCTAAAGAAGTTTTCAAAACCATAGTGCATTATAACATTAAGGTACCCCATCAGTATAAGAGGTATCTTCACCTGACTTTTTATATCTTTCAGCTGCGAAAACAACAATTTGAGCGTCATGCCGTTGGCCAAGGCCTTAGTAGCTGCAGCCTGTATAACAGGTCCGTCGGCAAGAGGGTCGCTAAATGGTATGCCCACCTCTATCATGTCTATGCCGCGCCGCTGCAGGGTAAGTATCACATCCTGCGTGGAATTCAGCGTTGGGCATCCAGCGCAAAAATAGAGCGACAGGAGTTTTCTGTCTGTCTGTTCAAATATATCCATTGTGTCTGTGTTTTTTAGTTTCTTATCTCTGAAATGAATTTCTCCAGTTTACCAACATCTTTCAATGCAGGGTGTAGCTCAAACCTGCTGTTCAGGTCTATTCCCCAAAATGCGGGGTGGCTGAATTCCTTTATCGCCGTGGCATCTTCCGGTCCGATGCCGCCGCTTAGTATGAATGGCACGTCGCCATCGTAGGTGTTAAGCAAGCTCCAGTCGAAACGTATGCCGTTGCCGCCTCTTGTCTTCCCTTTGGTATCGAAAAGGAGCAAGTCGGCATGTCCTGCATATTCGCGCCAACGGCATATATCGGCTGCATTCTCCACACTGATTGCCTTGATTATCTTTACGCCTGGTCGTATGTCGGGGTCGAGAGTGCGTCGAAGATTATCTAGCATCACGGGCGACTCATCACCATGAAGCTGAACGTAATCAAGATTGTAGCTATAGACCGCCGTAACGATATTCTGCGGCATATCGTCAACAAACACGCCCACACGAGCAGCGGCATGTCTGCTAGCCATACCGTCAAGACGAGAGCCTTGCATCTGCATGGTGGAAACATAGTTTGGAACTGTGCCCGACATGGACGGCACCATACTGACATAACGTTTGCTTTGCTTGCAGAATATGAAGCCAATCATGTCGACTCCCAAACGTTCCACCTCGCTCACGTTATTGGCATCCCGCATGCCACATACTTTTATCTTCATACGCATCATTGAGTTTCTTAATGTTATGATACCGCAAAGGTACGGCTTTTTATTTTCCTTTACACAATCATGCATCCAAATCACAATGCACTTCGGCAATAAATGCGGCAAGGGAATCGCCTGGTGAAGGCTCTTTCATAAACGTCTCGCCTATTAGAAAACCGTTGTAGCCTGCTCTTACTAGATTTGCCACCGTGGACGGAGAAGAGATACCACTCTCGCTGACCTTGCATATATCCTGCGGAAGTTTTTCGGCTAGGCGGAAGGAGTTTTCTACATCTGTAACGAATGTTCCAAGATTGCGGTTGTTCACGCCCACCATGTCTGGCAAGACTTGCGTATAACATAGCTCGCTTTCCGAATGGATTTCAAGCAGGGTTTCCATTCCAAGCCCGTGGGCTAAGGAATTTAACCCCGCGCACTTTTCTTCGTTAAGGCACGCGGCAATGAGAAGTACTGCCGACGCTCCACATAGACAGGCCTCATAAAGTTGGTATTCATCGATTATGAAATTTTTGTAAAGTATGGGCAATGTAACCCCACTGCTGCGAGCTTCGCTGACGAACTTGTCGTCACCGCCAAAGAAATATCGGTCGGTAAGCACGCTTATTGCTGCGGCTCCGTGTTCTTGATAAGAGAGCGGCACTTCGGCAGCGCGAGCCGCCTCGTTTATCCATCCCTTAGACGGTGATTTACGCTTAAATTCGGAGATAATTCCGAAACTGCCGGTTGTCAGCGAACTACGCATCGAGGGTTTGCGACCTAGGGCGGCAATCTGGACTTTTTCTTTCAGCAACTCAAGAGGTAGTTCGGCTTTCATACATTCAACCTCTTGCCTTTTCCTGTTCATTATATCAAACAAAATATCCTTTGCCATAGCGTATATATTTCTTTCTTTTAAGGTTGTATTTGGTTTACGAGTTGATTGCAACAAAGCTTTTCAGCGCATTCAACGCTTTTCCGCTATCAAGCGACTCCCGTGCCAGCGAGAGTGCTTCATTGATGTCTTTCGACGGGTCTACTACACTTATGGCAAAGGCGGCATTTGCAAGCACCACATTGCGACGTGTCTCGGTTGAACGGTTTTCCAACACGCTGTCGAATATTTCCTTGGCTTCCGCAACGGTGTCGCCTCCGCGAAGCTGTTCTGCTGAAGCAAGGGGCATATCGAGAAACGAGGGAGAGTATATCTTGTCTATGCTCTTCGTTACCACTTTGAAGTCACTGGTTAAGGAAATCTCGTCGTAGCCATCAATACTGTTCACAATACCGAAGTCTACGCCAATCTCGCGATATACATTGGCATAGAGGCGCATTTGGGAGAGCGTTGCCGTGCCTAGCAACTGACAAGTTGGACGCGACGGATTGACAAGCGGTCCGAGCAAATTAAAACATGTAGGAAACGGCAATGCCTTGCGCACGGGTGCCACATATTTCATTGCTTTAGCAAAGAGTGGCGCATGCAGATAAGCAATGTTACAAGCATCAAGGCTGCGGTTTATCAGGTCGTTGTCGGAAGTGAACTTCACGCCATGTGCCTCAATGACATTGGAAGCACCACTCGTGGATGTTGCGGCATAGTTGCCGTGCTTCACTACTTTGTATCCAGCCCCGGCTACTACAAAGCAAGCACACGTTGACACATTGAAAGTATTCTTGCAATCACCGCCCGTGCCCACAATGTCTATAAAGCGGTCGGCCTTGACTTCTACGTTAACGCCTGTTTCAAACACTGCATCACGCAAGCCTAGAATCTCCTCGACCCCTACTCCACGCATCTGCATGGCTGTAAGCAAGGCTGCGATCTGAGTGTCAGGATATTCGCCACGGGTTATGCCGAGCAAGATGTCGTGCGCTTCCTCCCGCGAAAGCCGCTCTCCCGTTATTGTTTTGCTGAGTGCTGATGTAATTGTCATAATACGTCCTTTCTGTAGGTTATTGTTTCGTGTTAAAATTAACCCGGCACACCGCTATAACGATATTGCCGAGAAAAAGTAAAGGGGCCTGCCGTAAGTTCGACAGACCCCTTCGTTTTACTATTTAAATTTACACATAGGCTGTTTGGCTCACGACTGTTTAAATCCCGAGTTACGCCACCACCATGCTGTAAATCTAATGTTCGTCATATTGTCTAAACGTTTTCAATTTGCTGCAAAGTTAGCCATATTTTTAATATCTGCAAATTTTATTGTTTATTTTTCTTTCATTTCACAACAATAATACATATTTTTATCTAAAACCCTCATTCCATATCAATATGATTTGCGGAATTGAAACAATAAATCCATATCAACTCTTCTTTTTGACTGAGGAAACCGCTTATATAAGCGATAAAACATCAGTAAAAGTTGTATGGTGACTAACATTTCTTATCTTTGCATTCTACAACTTTACTATGAAATCAACAGACAAGACAGAATATTAACCGCATTTATTATTGGTGATACTCCAATAATACTCAATATTAAAAAGGCGTAACAACAAAAAAGCATCCTCATTGACAGAGGATGCTTTTCTGTTGTTTAATTTTGTATGATTGCTTATTACTTAACGAACTTCTTGCCGTTCTGAATTACAATACCCTTCACGTTGTTGTTTACACGCTGACCTGCGAGGTTGTAAACTAGAGCGTTTACATCAGCATCTTCTACTACGGCAATGTTGATGCCGTCTGCTTCACGTTTAATTGAGTATATCTGGCTACCTGTGCCAATCTCATTTGTTGTACCATAGAGCATTAGTTTGCCATAAACAACAACCTCGTCACCTACCTGAATTTGGTCTTCTGAAGTGAATTTTTCTCCCTCCAAATAGTAGCCGCGGTAAACAGTGATTGTTGAAGTGCTTGTACCATCGTCAGAGATATTGTAAGTTGCGTTGCCGTAAGAGGTACTTACTTCCTTTATTGAGGCAATCTTTCCCTTAACATACACCTTTGTGTCAAGACCTTCGTTTGCTGCAATCAACTCTATCGCCTTTGCAACAGTGTAAGCTGTTTCGGGAGTATTGCTGATATCCACAGTTGAAGATGAACCTTCCTTTACGGTAAGTGTGTAAGTTGCCTGACCTGCTTCAAATTCATCGTTGCCTGCAAAAGAAGCTGTTATTTCAGTCTTTCCAGCTGCTACAAGCGTAATTTGTCCGTCTTCAGATATAGTTGCTGCCTCAGTATTGCTGCTTGAGTATGTCACGGGCAGATTGTTGTCGTTAGTAAGTGTTGGGAACACGTTGCTGTCTGAGCCAATTGTTACTTCACGTGAAGCCGTACCCCAAGAAAGACCAGGAGCCTTCTTTGATGTTCCGGTGAAGAAATTGATGTTGTCAAGACGAGCGTTGCTTGAAGTAGAGTTTTCCAAAGTGATTTTCACTGTGTCTGTGCCCTCTGCCACTGTGATGGTGCAAGAATAGTCGTTACCACTTTTTGTCAGTTCACCTACTGTTGCATTCTTAGCTACGACAGCCAAGGTCTTGTTTGTCTTGAATTGAAAATTAACCTCGCCGCTAACGCCATTCATAGGAACGGAAGCAGAAAATGAACCACTAACTCCGCTACTCTTTTTTGCCACAAGAAGCTCAGGAGAAGTACCTGTTGCAAGTTTCTCTGCATAGACCTTTGTTCCTGATCCTACACATTCATATTTGTAAGTGCCGCCAGTAGGCACGTCGCCAGCCTCATAATTGCCAAAATCTTCCGACCAAAGAACTGTGTTCTGCGCCATTGCGCCAAGCGTAACAAAGACTGCCGCCAATAAGAGTAAAGTTTTTTTCATAATGATACTTTTAAATTAGTAAAAAGGATTCTCTTAATAAGTGTTGCAAAATTAGCATTTTTATCCGTACATTCAGTTGCATGGTGTGTTAAATTTAGGTTAAGAAGAGGTATTAACTATGTAATAATATTTCAAAGGTGCGTATATTTTTTTTGAGAAAAGAAAATTTCTCCAAGAAAGACCAATGATTCTGATAAGCAAAATGCATGTATCACAAAAAGGAAAAGATGGGGCTTATGAAAAAAAGACCTATAAAAAATAAAAAGTCGGAAAACATGTAAATCGTAATTCACATTGTCTTCCGACTTTTTACGTTCATTTTCCTAAGTCCTTGACTTATTCTATTGCTTCAGCACCTTGTCTGTCGTTGTTTTGCCATTGGCAAGCGTTATCTTGCGAATACTGATTCCGCGCTGAGGAGCTGACATTTTAGCCCCGTCAAGAGTGTAATACTCAACTGTCTTTATTGCGGATTTCTGCACAGGAGCTACAATCCCTGAAGCAACAGTAGGATAATATTCTTCGACAGCGGTTTCTGCATCAGCATTCTCTGCCTTGACAATCGGCTCAACGATAGAGTTGAGATAAACCTCAAGATTGGTGTACCAGCCTTTCTCTGTATCCAATGTCTTTAATACTGCATCTGATGCATCGTTAGGGTTAAGACCATTGGCTATTTCCCATGCGTCTGGCATTCCATCACCATCGGTATCGTAACCTTCGGGACGCGTTTCACTCACTAAATCCGGAAAACTAACTGTTGTTTCGTCTATTGTCCCTTCTGGATCATTAACTACGTCAATGATACCTTTTGTCTTGCTTACAGCGCCAGTGTAGGTTACTGTTCCGTTTTTAGTCTCTTCTGCAATACGAGCATCAACGGCATCACGATAGAGACTTGCTCCTGCATATGCCACAACTTTCTCATATGCTTTCTCTGCGGAATGGGTTGTTACTTCACCAGCGTCAAAAGGCGAATCGCATTTTATCTTGATACAATCACGACCACTGTTATTCTTTACATAAGTTTGGTCCTCACCATAGTAATGGAGGGTGTCTTCCATGCAATATTCACCATTAACCAAAATTGTTTTATCGTATTTTACGCCCTTCCAATCGTAGTCTTTTGCCGCATCTCCAGCTGCAGTAACGTAATTACCTTTGATATAGTAGCGGCTAGCATAATTAGGGAATGGGTTGCTGCCGCCATTGCCTGAATCGGAGAAAGATATTTGAGTGACACGCGTTTTGTTTGATGTGCCAGGACCTGCCTTGTAATAATTATTTATCATGTTGACATATCCGCCACCAGGACCTCCGTAGCATCCATTTCCGTTACCCCAGTTATACATCACGCAGTTGCGGAAATCTACAAGCTCTGCCTGGATTGTGTTGGCGTATTTCGTTTTATCATATCCCTGCCAATTGTAACGTGCACCATTGAAACGCGGTGTTCTGTTTTGGGCATGTGCTATAAAATTATGGTGGAAGGATGCACCTTTTCCGCCCCATATACCACCATAGCTATGCTCTCCCTTTGAGTGTCCGGGGTTTGCAAGTGCTTCGGTTAGGTTACACCACTGCATAGTGAAGTTGCGATTGTCATAGAAAGAACCAAGTTCGTCGATACTCCAGGATAGAGAACAGTGGTCAAGGATGATATTGTTACGTTGACGTCCCCATGAGGCATCGGCACCATCGTTTACGTTCTTTATCTGCGAACGACGGAAACGGATGAATCGCACAATTACATTGTCGCATTTTGTAAACTCTACAGTATAGTAGCGCAACGTTATTCCGCATCCTGGTGCAGTTTGGCCTGCAATGGTTGTGTTTGACTGTATCTGAAGATTTGACTTCAGATCTATATATCCAGACACATCAAATACAATTGTGCGGGGTCCTGCCTGCGACACGGCCCAACGCAACGATCCTGTACCGCTATCATTAAGGTTTGTAACATGGTAAATCTTGGTTGTTCCGTCGGTTCCACGCCCACCTGTTGTTGTGTAGCGAGCAAAACCCTCTGCTCCAGGAAATGCAGGAGCGGAATTCTGTGCGTTTGATACCATGGCCACTGCTAGAGCAGCCACTGTGATGATTGTTTTTTTCATATAGTTTGTTTGATTATTCCGTGTAAAATAACATTTCCGGCAATGTAAACCGGAAGATTATCATAATATCGTTTTTCTTTTCGGCAACGGTTACAAAGATAAGTCTTTTTGTCTTAAATTCAAAAAAAGTGCCGTAAGGTTTAATCCTAACGGCACTTTTTACATTCTTTTTTATTTTAATTTAACCATAAGTCATACAAAACTGTAATATCTCCAAATGGTATTCATTGCTTTTTATTATTTATTGAGTGTTGCTACGTCATAGCCCATACGTTCCATTTCTAGAGAAGCCCAGATAAATGGTCCAACGCCTTTACCGTCGTTTGCGCGTATTGGCTCACTGATGTAATACTCAAACGATCCGTCACGACGCTTGTTTTCCTTAACCTTCGGAGCTGCCTTCAAAACTTTGGCACTTACACCAGGGCCAAGGCCAGACACTTCGCAGCAATTTGTGAGCGAGATTGTTTTATCGGCATTTACCTTTATGAAATTACTCAATATACCCTTGTATCCTTTTATTCCGGCTTCTTTCAGTTTCGTATCAAAATAGCCAAGACGTGAGCCTTTTAGCAATACATATGTAAACATTGATGATGCTGTTGCCTCAAGGTAATTACGATTATCCTTCACATCCATAACATCATACCAAAGACCCGTTTGTTTGTCTTGGTATCTAACAGTCTTCTCCATTACGTCATTTAGCATACTGATGAGGGCTGGACGATTTTCGTAGTTTTCAGGCAGAGCGTCAAGGACCTCAAGAATTGCCATTGCAAACCAACCTTGTGCTCTTGCCCATGTGTGCTGCGAGAGGCCTGTCTGCTTATCTGCCCAAAACATTTCTCCTGTTTCGTCCCATGCATGTTTCCACAGTTGAGTCTTTTCATCATAGGTACGTTTGTAGGTCTTTGAGATTTGTTCGAAAGAGTCGTCATAATATTTCTTTGCCTTCTTCTCGCCTTTAAGTACAGGAGCAGCCATTGTATAGAAAGGATGGCCCATATATACTCCGTCAAGCCATACTTGATAAGCATAGATTGCCTTGTGCCACCATACGCCATCGGTAGTGCGTGGCTGCTTTTCGAGTTGCTTAAAGATTGTTTTCAACGCCAATTCGTTTTTCTTCTCAGGGAAGAGTTGGTTCATGCGCAAGATGAAACGTGCCGGGCGTGTATTGTCAAGATTAAAAGCTGAATATTCATAACCCTTGATATTACCCTTCTCGTCAATCATCTGGGCTGGATATTTCTTTAGATATTCTATGATGCTCTCGTCTTTAGAGGCAAGGTAAGCATCAAGCAAAGCTTCCTGTTCTATACCCACTACATATCCCCACTTAGGCTGCTTGGCAAAATCGAGATATATGGGGTTTGTATAACGTGACATCTCTGAACGTGCCATCCATTGACTATAGGTTGAATAAGGAACTTGGGAAAGAACCTGGGAACCATTGATGGAAACATTCTCGTAATTTGGTTGATCTGTCTGTCCTGTAATATAGACAGGCTTGCCATATACGCCATCAAAAGTACAATTCTTTAGATTTATATTATGAATGCTATTAAGATTGTCAAAGCCAACAATCATTACACCATAACGGCTCTTCTTGCAAGTAACATTTTCCATGTAGACATTGCGCACTGTTGGATAGAATCCACGGCGTCCCTTCTCTTTCTGCTCATAATTAGTATTTATCTTCAGAACAGCTTCGCGGCACTGACCAACAGTCACGTTGCGAAAATAAACATTTTCTATAACGCCACCACGACAAGAGTTTGTCTTTATACGGAGCACACGCTCAAGATCTGGACTATCCATTGTGCAGTTCTCTACATAAACATTGCTGCAACCGCCTGAAATCTCAGAGCCTAGAACTACACCACCATGACCGTCTTTCATATCGCAGTTACGGATAATGATGTTCTTGCTTGGTCTGCCAGCATACTTACCCTTACCACCTTCGCGACCGTCTTCATTACGTCCGCTCTTAATAGCAATGCAATCATCACCAGTATCAAAGATACAGTTTTCTATTAGCACATTTTCGCAAGACTCAGGGTCGCAACCGTCACCATTAGGACCGTGATTTTCTACATGTACGCCACGCACTGTTATGTTCTTACTCAACAATGGATGCATAACCCAAAATGGGGAACGTATCATTTTTACGCCTTCAATAAGAATACCGTCGCATTGGTTTAGGTTAACCGTTTGGGGGCGCAGTCCTTTCCAAGGACCGAAAACACGCTTTTCTACGGGCACTCCATTTTCAGCCATTTCCAACAAATCAGCTCTTCCGCCTGGATTCTGTTGCTTTTCCTTCACAACAACATCACGACTTTTTGGGGTTTTTCCGCTCATGAGCCACCAGGTATCGTCTGACCCATTACCGTCGATAACACCTTCGCCTGTTATTGCAATGTCTGTCTCTTGGAAAGCATAGATAAGAGGAGAGTAGTTTATACAATCAAGTCCCTCCCAGCGAGTTTCAACCAATGGATACAAGTCTCTATCAAACTCGAAAAATAGTGTTGCACCCTTCTCTATCACAAGGTTCACGTGGCTACGCAGACGTATCGCACCTGTCTTCCACGTTCCTTCAGGAATGACAACCTGGCCACCACCTGCTTTAGAACATGCCTCAATAGCCTTGTTTATCGCTTTTTGATTCTTTGCTGCCGTATTGCTCAGCTTAGCTCCATATTTAGCGATGCTGAATGTGCGGTTGGCAAACTGTGGTACTCTGATGCTCTGCTCCACTTGCTTGTATTCGGTGTCCCACACCGAAGCCATCAGGCTAAGAGGGAAAAGCAGACACATCAACAATAATGCTTTTAGCTTTTTCATAAATTAATCGTTGTGTATTCGGTTTAAGTTTTTATAATATCAAAATATTGTTTCCGTATAATTGCCGTTTTAGCATGGCGTGTTTCTTCATAGAAGCATAGGACGAAAGACAAGTTACATGAATACTGAATGATTTTCTGTCTTCTATACAGGAAGTAACCAGTCTTGTTATATCTTTGCAAAGATACACATTTATATATTATATGGCATGCAACGTGAACTATTTTTTCATTATGAATGTTAAAAATAAGAATTGCTTTGCATTATGTTTGCACAATTCAACGTAATGAAGTAAATTTGCGGCATCTTATTTATGATTTCGCGATTTACGAAATCCCTATGAGGTTGGTTGCTTCCTGCGCCAACCTCTTTTAGTTTTTACACACACAATACAATAAAATTATATGGCAAAATATTGACTCACCTAACTTCTTTTGCTACATTTGCACAGCAACGGTAAAAAATTTATCGGGAATAGGAAAAATCATTTGCATACTATGAAAAATATCATCATCGCTATACTTGCACTTTTATTAAATATATTAGCCATACAATCATGCGAAAAACCTATTGAAGAAACCAACAAAGGGGAAACGAATATCACAAAGCCAGACACAGGAAATAGCACCCCTTCAAAAAAGGACAATGGCGGATGGATAAACGACAGCACTTCGACTAACGGGGAGAACACTTCTATAGGCGACACACTTAACGTGGCCGCTTTCATAAACAACACGGAATTTGGAGATATAGTATGGGTAAAGGGATACATAGTAGGATGTGCCAATGGAAGCAAAGGCAATCAATACTGTTTTTGCGAGCCTTTCGAATTCAGCACAGCAGTGCTCCTAGCCGACAACAAAAATGAAACAGACCAACAAAATACCATTTCAATACAACTTACTAGCGGCTCTGCGATAAGAAAGATTGTCAATCTTGTGGACAATCCTGAAAATATTGGAAAGACCCTCGTGGTTGCAGGAAGAAAAACCACTTATCTAAAATTAAACGGAATAAAAGAAATTTATAATTTCTTTTTAAGATAATATTTTAAGGAGCGCAAAAAAATATTGATACAAGAGGAAATGGATTGTCGATTCTTTTTCTTCATTACACAACTGTATGCATTATCGCTATTCTTTTTCTCTATCACTAGCACATAGTTTTCGCTTTAATTTAATATAAGATTTTGTTCTTCACCCTTTTGCTTTTTTCTAGACGTATGGTCTCCGCAGAACAGATACACGTCTAACTTTCAAGCATATACATTCACACGGAAACATTTCATATATCTTTTTGAAACAAACAATACCCTTTATTTGTGGGGTTGTTTCTTGTCTTGTCCTTTAATCATTTGTAGCTTTGCAAAAGACATATATTTACCTAAATCACTGACCTACCGACGAATGGTTCGTCAAAAAAACGACTTTAAATTTATCATATCAACTAAAAACATCCTAGTTATGAGGAATACCTTCTTAAAGAAAGGTTGCATAAAATCGCTATTATGCAGAATTGCTGTGACGGCAAGTTTGCTGTTACCTGCAATTAACGTACTTCCATCGGGTACGCTTAATGCGAAGCCTATAAGCGGAAAAGTTGTCTCGGCTACAGACAAAGAGGCACTCATCGGAGCATCAATAGAAGTGCTTGGACGTAAAATTGCCACTGTCACCAACATTGACGGAGAATTCACAATTGATTCTAATGACGGAGAAACGCTCCTTGTTTCGTACATCGGTTTTGTGCCACAGAAAGTAAAAATTAAAGGAGATAATCTCACCATTTTATTACAAGAAGACACACAGTCATTGTCTGATGTTGTGGTTATCGGCTATGGTGTTCAGAAGAAAAAGTTAGTAACTGGTGCCACAGTGCAAATCAAAGGAGACCAACTAGCCAAACGTAATACAGGTAACGCTTTACAAGCAATGCAAGGCCAAACGCCTGGAGTTAATATCATCTCGGAAAGTGGTCAACCTGGGTCTGGAATGAAGGTCATCATCCGTGGACAAGGCTCTAACACAAGCAACACCCCACTTTATGTTATTGATGGAATTCCTGGAACCGATATTACAATGGTAAACCCATCAGATATTGAGAGTATTGATGTTCTCAAAGACGCCGCATCTGCTGCCATATATGGCGCACAGGCTGCCAATGGTGTTGTCATCGTTACAACAAAGAGTGGAAAAGCCGGCAATGCAAAAGTAACCTTTGATGGTTACTACGGATGGCAAAGCGTTGCAAAAAAGGTTAAGATGTGCAATGCCGAACAATATATGATGCTGATGGACGAACAAGGAAAAAATTCCGACGCGTCTTTTACTGGCTACAACTGGAAATCGTATACATCTATCTACGATGCCAATGGCTATGTCAACGATACAGATTGGATGGGTCACATGTTTAAAAACGGTGCCCCCATACAAAATTATACACTTGGTGTAGCTGGCGGTTCAAAAAGCAATACCTATGCCGTATCACTTGGATATTTCGCACAAGAAGGAATACTTGGAGGGAAAAGTGCCAGCAACTATGAACGATATAATTTCCGTGCAAACCTTGAACAGAAGCTATACCATGAAATATTGAAAATTGGCGAAAATGTTTCTCTCTCATATGTAGAAAACAATGACGGTATTTCTGGCAACATGTACACAAATAAACTACGTGGGGCTTTTGCGACATCTCCTCTTCAGTCACTATACCTACAACAAGACGGACGCGAAGATCTAAACAACGGATATAGTTATTCAAAAGAAACTGATTGGTATTCCGACGATGGAAACCCTGTTGCCAGCCTCTATCGCGGGAATAACAAAACCGATGCACAAACATGGGTAGCCAACGTTTATGCAGAATTACAACCTATCAAGAACCTGCGTATAAAGACATTGTTGGGTTTCAACCATAGTTCAAGTTCCTATCGGGCCTATAAACCAAATTATTTCTCCACTCCTCATGATAACCGTACTTCAGGATCCGAAGTTGAGCAGAATATGTATAAAGGATGGACACTTACGTGGACAAATACGGCTACCTATGATTGGAAAATGGGTAAACATCTATTCAATTCACTGCTTGGAATGGAGGTGGAGCGCAATTTTGGTGATAATCTTTCTGGAAGTAATTCCCTTCTCACGGCCTACGATAGTTGGCAAACGACATACCTTGAAAACAACAGCAAAGGAAATAATGGCTATGTCACAGGGTACCCTGATGCCGAATATCGCCGTATCTCCTATTTTGGCCGTTTGGGGTGGAATTATGACGACCGCTATATGATAAATGTCACGTTGCGAGCTGATGGTAGTTCTCGTTTCGCAGAAGGACACCGTTGGGGCATTTTCCCATCTGTATCAGCCGGATGGGTCATAACAGGAGAAAAATTTATGGAGAAAACCTCATCGTGGCTTGATTTTCTTAAGATTCGTGCCAGTTGGGGACAAGTCGGCAATAACAATATTGATGCGTTTCTTTATGCGGCTACAGTCAGCATGACGAATATTGGCTATAATTTTGGTATAGGTAAAGGCTCAACCCTTAATACATCTGGTGCCGTATCTAACCGTTTGGGAAATAGTAATTTGAAGTGGGAAACGTCAGAACAGACAGATTTGGGTATTGATGCGAGATTTTTGGGCAGTCGTCTCGGTGTCAATTTCGATTGGTACTATAAGAAGACAAAAGATTGGATTGTGCAGGCGCCTGTATTGGCTGCCTATGGGGCGGATGCACCTTATATAAATGGTGGGAATGTGACCAATAAGGGCATTGAACTTGGACTTAGTTGGACTGACCGTAAAGGCAGTGACTTCAGTTACAATATTGGTGCAAACGTATCCTACAACAAAAACGAGGTAAATGAGATACCTACAGAAGGTGGCATTATACATGGTTATGCTACGGGTATGACTGTGGCCAACTTAATGTTCAACAACCAACCGGAATTCTTCCGTTGTGAGAATGGTCATGCAATGGGCTTTTTCTGGGGATACAAGACTGCGGGCGTTTTCCAAAATCAAAAAGAAATTGATGATTGGAAAAATGCAGGCAATGGTGTCCTTCCCAATACTCAACCAGGAGACTTGAAAATTGTTGATTCCGACCATAATGGCGTCATCGATGATGAAGACAAAATGGATTTAGGCAATGGTATACCCAAATTTACGTTTGGTCTTAATGTTGGATTTACATACAAGGCTTTCGATTTTTCAGCAACACTTTCTGGAGCTGCAGGTTTCAAAATTGCCAATGGTGGTTATCGCAACTGGGGCAACAGCATGAAAAGTAACTATACGGAAAAGTTCCTTAGCCGCTGGCATGGAGAAGGTACTTCGAACAATCTACCTCGACTGACCAACGACGATAAAAACTGGACAAATTTCTCTGACCTCTATCTGCAGGACGGTTCATATCTACGTATCGCCAATATTACAGTTGGTTATGACTTCTCTAAGCTGATTTCTCTTAAGGTTATTTCTCAAGCTCGTCTATATCTTCAAGTTCAAAATCTATATACCATCACTGGATATGATGGAATGGATCCAGAGGTTGGATATGGAGACAAAGCATGGATGTCTGGAGTTGACACTGGTTCATACCCTCACGCTCGCACCTTCATTATAGGTGTTAACCTGAAATTCTAAATAGACAACACGTATAAAAAGATATCGTTATGACTAACATTAAATCAAAAATAGCAATTTTAGGATTGTCAACTCTGATGCTAACTGCCTGTACTGACAATTTTCTTGACACGACATCAAAGACAAGCCTCAACACCACGACGTTTTATAAGACAGAAGAACAAGCAGAAGAGGCACTTGTCGGCTGTTATGACCAATACCAGCGTACCATATCAAATGGTTCATATCCTACAATATATCAGGCTGCAGAAATGATGTCCGACGAATGTTTCGGGGGAGGGTCATCTAACGACATTACGAATCGCTTACTAGACAGATTCGACCAAACGATGAAAAGCGATGCAACAGATATTTTTGCTGGAATATGGAGCGACTATTTCAAATCAATATACAACAGCAACATACTAATTTCATCACTAGACAATATTAGTTGGTCAAATACATCAGACAGAAACAGAATAGAGGGCGAAGTTCGTGCTCTGCGCGGCTTAGCTTATTTTGACATGGTACGCATGTTCGAGAATGTGCCACTACAGATTGAACCTACAAATAAAGTTGTGCCTCAGTCTGACCCCAAAGAAGTATATGCACAAATTGTCAGTGACCTAAAGTTTGCAGCTGAGAATATCCCTGCAGAACTATACACAGACAATAATGCAACACTTGGCCATATCTCCCGCTATGCTGCAGCAGCGATGCTTGCCCGAGTCTATCTCTTCTACGATGGCGTATATAACGACAACCAAGGAAAAGAAATGCCGGGTGGACTAACTAAGTCTGACGCTTTAGCATATTGTGAAGACGTCATCAATTCTTGTGTCTATGAGCTTGAAGCAGAATTCAGTCATCTTTGGCCTGCCGCATGTACAGAAAAATCAACAAAAGAACAAGGCAGAATAACCCAATATAATGAAGCGAGCAAAGAAATTGTATGGGTAGTAAAATTCAACAATGACCAAAATTGGACAAATGGCAAAAAGGACTATAATAGCTTCGTTATAAATATTGGTATGCCCAATGCATCATATGCCCCATATGGCAATGGATGGGGAGCATGCCCTATATCACCAATCGTAAGCGAATGGTTCGACAAAGAAGACAAGCGTGCCAACGCAACTATTATCGATTCACGCAAATTATTGCGTGACAACGGATCTTCTGTATATAGTGAGCAAATAAATACCGACTGTACCGACTTTACAGGTATGACTATACGCAAATATGCCCCAATGATTTACGCTGACGGAACAACAATGCAAGCTGCAGAAACCGATGTCACAGGTGGCAATCTGATGACTTCACAAGATCAAGACTATATCCTAATACGTTATTCTGATGTATTGCTTATGGCTGCAGAACTGGGAAGTAGAAATGCAACTAGCTACTATAATAAAGTCGTGGAACGTGCATACGGAAATTCATCACATGACATTTCATCCGTTCCGACTCGCGAACAGATTTGGAATGAACGACGCAAGGAATTTGTTGGCGAAGGCATACGCTATTGGGACTTAAGACGCCAAGGACTAGACTCATTTATTAAAGCCATCGTTAGTCAAGCCACAGTGAATGGACTTCCGGCAAAGATATATGCTAGCGGCAAAGAAACGACAATCTCTGATACATACAAAGAAGCCAATATACGTAAGAAAAGAGGCTTTTGGCAAATACCAGCTGGTGAGATACGCCTGTCTGGAAATGTATATAAACAGAATAGCGGATGGTAACGACCGCATAAAATAGTTTTTTGCTACGAGTTAATAAAACTACACAATAGGTATTAGAAAGGGGCGGCATGATGTAACTGTCGTGTTGCCCCTTATTTTATAACAAACGAGAAACTATTTATGAAATAAAAACAGTAATTTTGCTATATCTTTATCTTAGCTTATAACGAGAACTAAATATAACGAGTTAACTATGACAAATGCGAAACATCACCATCTTTCATGGCACTTATCATGCATAATTCTGCTGTTCCACTTCATATCTGTAGCTGGGGCAGAATATAAATTCCGTTGTCTTAACGTTGATAACGGATTGGCTGATAGTCACATCAATCGCATTTTCAAGAGCAAAGACGGATATTTATGGTTCGGCACTGATGCAGGATTGTGCCGATACGATGGTTTTCGTTTCAAAAACTTTTATTGCAGCAGACTTGACGACACTTCAATTAACAGTAGTCAGATATTCGACATACAAGAAGATCGCAACGGAATGTTATGGATTCAGACAAACGAGGGATGCTGCATATACGACCCACAAACAGAAGCTTTCAACCGTGACACAAGAAGTTGGATGCGACAACACGGAATGAATGGAACGCCTGACAAAATTTTCATTGACAAGCAAAAAAATTTTTGGCTTGCGGTAGTTGATTTGGGATGCTATTTCTATGATACATCAACAGGCAAACACACTCTTTTCCGCTTTGGCAATAGCTCCAATAATATCCCATACGGCAATATTAGCGACTTTTCAGAACACGGGAAATCTCTTGTTGTAACATTAGACAACGGCACCTTGGTCTGCCTTGATGCCACACAGAATAAAAGATTGTGGATCAACAGAAACATACCAAGGACAAGCCAAAGAAAGCAATACTATCATACATTCATAGACCATAAAGACAACTATTGGGTAAACGCAGTTAACAAGACCTACGTATATTCATCCCGAGAAAAGAAATGGTACTCATCCGTATCAAAATTTCTTAAAGACAATGCCCTATCCACAAACACAAAAGATTTCATTGCACACGATATAAAAGAAGATTCCGACAAAAGGCTATGGATTGCAACAGAGCACAATGGGTTATACATTATTGATTATAAGAAAAAGATTATAGAACACATAAATTACGATTCGCACAATCCTCATAGTCTGCCAGACAATACACTTGAGAGCATATTCATAGAACAAAACGGTGCGGTATGGATAGGCACATACAAAAACGGGGTTGCATACTATTCCCCCAAGTTATCCATCTATGCTACGATTCCATTAGGGGATGTTTGCACTATGATACAGAATAATGATGGAACATATTGGTGTGGTACTAACGAAAGTGGCATTGTACGCTTTAACCCCAAAACTAAAAAAAAGGAGTTATTACGTTCCGACAACACAAAGCTTGGATCTGACGTAATTGTTAGTAGTTTACGCGCCAGTGACGGCTCGTTATGGTTTGGTGCTTATAATGGAGGTCTGACCCATTATTACAATGGAACATTCACATCATTTCGTGCACATACAAGTGGGCTGGCAGAAGACTGCGTATGGGCATTGGCTGAAAACAGAAACGGACATATAGTAATCGGCACACTCGGAGGTGGACTACAAATCTTTAATCCCAAGAAAAAAACATTTAAGACTTACACGACTACCAACACGGCATTGACTTCAAACTATATTTCGTCTGTCGTTTGTGGACGAAACGGTGACATTATCATCGGACATTCCAGAGGTCTTTCCATCTTTGATGCTCGCACAGAAAAAATACGCAACATAACAAGAACAAAGAACAACGAGAAATTTTCTGGTTTTGCAGTCAATCAAGTATTCGAAGACTCACGCGGATTGATATGGAATATAAATATGTGCGGAATAGACGTTTATGATTCTGCACAAGACAAAATATATCACATCAATACAACTCCGACAATGGCTTACGCTGTTACGGAAGACAAGAACAGAAACATATGGGTGACGCTAAACCATAACATAATACGTATCACAGTAAGGAAACAAGCATCAGACTGGAAATTCTTTACCAACAACTATGAGGAGCTTGACGGTTTACAACGGCATCGCTACAATTACCGCAGTATAATGGTTGACAACATGGGCAACGTAATTGTAGGTGGCCAGGATGGTATCAATGTCTTACCAGCGGGACACGATCCTCTCAAACCCCAAAACGTCAAAGTTATATTCAGTGGCGTAGTTTTGTTCGACCATCCGCTCAATGTCGGTGAGAATTATAATGGCCATACAGTGTTAGGCTCTTCGCTCAACACAAGCAAAAGTCTGCACCTTAAACATTCAGAGAATACATTTTCTATTTTGCTTGCTTCCGATCAGATAGGCATTCCTCAGAAAACCAGATTCCTATACCGCATGAAAGGTATGGGTGACGACAAATGGCTTATGACAATAGAAGAACAGCCAAACATATCATACACAAATCTCAACCCCGGAACATATGTTCTTCAAGTACGCACGTTGAACAGTGACGGAAGCGTTAGCCGCAATATAAGCGAACTTACCATCCACATAGACCCACCTATATGGATGTCCACTTGGGCATTCATCATCTATGCCATTGCATTGGGTGGCATCCTATGGTTGGTATGGTATATCACGATACAACGCAAGATGGAAAAAATGCGCCTTACTTTTCTAACAGATATAAGCCATGAATTGCGTACACCGCTCACTCTTGTCATTGCACCAATAAAAGCCCTCTTGAAAGAAGAGGGAGACCCCCATAAACAGTCTCGCCTACAACTTATTTTACGCAATGCCAACAGGCTACTTTCATTGGTCAACGAAACTCTTGACCTACGCAAGATAGATAGCCACATGTCTAAATTGAATTATACCACAACAGACATCGTGGCTTTCATACAAACAACTTGTAAATCATTTGAAGAATGTAGCGAACGGAATGCCACACTAACGTTCAGCTCTAGTATGCCAAGCCTAACTATGCCGTTTGACAAAGACAAAATGGAGAAAATAATATACAATTTACTCTCTAATGCCTACAAGTTTACCCCCGACAACGGAAAGATAAATGTATTGATGAATGTTCAAGAAAATGACAACATGCTAACCATTGATGTTGCCGACACAGGATGCGGCATCAGCGACGAAGAAAAGCAACATATCTTTGACCGTTTCTATCAAGCACACGATAGCGGAACGCACGAACATGCAGGAAGCGGCATCGGACTTTGCCTTGTAAAGGAATTTATACACATGCACGGTGGAAAAGTGTATGTACATGACAATCCTGACGGAGGAAGTATTTTTACAATTTCCTTACCTCTCACAACAAATGAATACGAGACAAAGGAAGAACAAAACAACAGCAATATTACAGAAAAGCACAAACAATTACAAACTGACACAAATGTATTCAACACAAAAGAATATGAAATACTTATTGTTGACGACAGTGAGGATTTCCTTTCGTTCATGTCAGAGACTATGTCAACAACATATAAAGTAAGAACTGCCATCAACGGCAAAGACGCATTAAAAAAAATCTCCGAACATAAGCCAGATATCATTCTCAGCGATGTAATGATGCCTGTAATGGACGGCAACAAATTATGTCAAGCAATACGTTCTAACCCACAGACCGAACGTATCCCGTTTATCATGCTCACGGCACGTCTTGCAATTGACAATAAAATAGAGGGCATGACTATCGGTGCAGATGACTACATAACAAAGCCTTTCAACTTCGACCTGTTAAATCTGCGCATTCTCAATCTCATAAAATGGCGCAATGCCACACCCATCGGAAAAAAAATCGAACCAAAAATCAAGCATATAGAAATAACCTCTGCAGATGAAAAGCTAGTAAAAGACGCCACAACTTTTGTAGAAAATAACATCACCAACCCTGAGCTTACAGTGGAAATGATGAGTGACTACTTAAACATGTCAAGAGTCAATCTATATAAAAAACTACTTTCCATTACAGGAAATACGCCAAAGGAATTCATACGAACTATCCGTCTGAAGCATGCGGAACAAATGTTACGTGAAGGACAGCTCAACGTAAGTGAAGTTGCCTATAACGTAGGTTTCAACAACCCAAAATATTTCTCAAAATATTTCATTGAGATGTTCGGAACTACACCTTCACAATACAAGCGACAATGTCCCAAACGGCATACTGAAACAGAAAAATCAATATAAAAAAAAAATTAAATCATAGTTTTATGAGAATAGAACGATATTTACTTTCAAGCCTCTTTCTCCTTGGCACGGTTGCAGTAAGTGCAGCCAACTATATTGACAACGGAAAGAACATAACCATCAAAGTAAGCAATCCAACGCAAAACGGAGCAAAACTTCTTCGTATGGAAGTCATCAATGGCAACATCATACGTGTTCGTGCCACCAACGAGGACGCTTTCCCTGATAAGCGAGAAAGTCTCATGATTGTCCCACAAAGGCAAAATGCCACTTACAAAGTATCACAAAAAGGTAATCTCGTTATAGTTAATGCGAAAAACGTTAAAGCCTCAATAGACGTAACAACAGGTCACGTTACTTTCTATGATACAAAAGGCCATATTCTTCTTAATGGTAGTAAGAATGGCATGACTTTCAAACATTTCACAGTACCAGAAAATGAAATAGGCAACGGGACAATAACCGAAGCTCAACGCAACGGATGGTCATGGAATGCCACATTTGAAAGTCCCATAGACGAGGCTTTCTATGGTCTGGGGCAACATCAAGCCAACGAATACAACTACAAGGGTAAAAACGAAGAGCTATTCCAATACAACACAAAAATATCTGTTCCTTTTGTCATCTCGAACAAGAACTACGGCATTCTTTGGGACTCATATTCTTTGTGCCGTTGGGGAAATCCCAATGCCTATAGACAACTCGGACAGGAATTCACTCTATACAATAAGGACGGGGAAAAAGGATGTCTTTCGGGAACATATACCCAAGGCGACGGCAAAAGTATCATACGCAATGAGGATTCCCTTTACTTCGAAAACAGTGTTGAGGTGAAACGCCTGCCTAAGGAGATTAATCTTGTTGGTTCAAACGTAGTTTATGAAGGCTCTATAGAACCTCATGAAACGAGCAATTTCCATTTTATCCTCTATTATGCTGGCTATACCAAGGTCTTCATAGACGGAAAAGAAGTTGTTCCAGAACGCTGGCGCAAGGCTTGGAATCCTAATTCCTATAAATTTGCTATACGATTAGAGAAAGGCAAAAAAGTTCCTCTACGTATAGAATGGAAGCCAGACGGAGACGTATCCTATTGCGGACTGCGCGTTGCATCTCCAACAACGGACGAGCAACAAAACAAAATCAGCATTTGGAGTGAAATGAGTAGAGACATGGACTACTATTTCATTGCAGGAAATGATATGGATGGAGTCATTTCCGGCTATCGCACACTTACCGGTAAAGCACCAATAATGCCTAAATGGGCCATGGGATTTTGGCAGAGTCGCGAGCGCTACCGCACAGCGGATGAAGTAACGAATACCCTCAATGAATTTCGCAAAAGGCGTATACCAGTTGATAACATTGTGCAGGATTGGAATTACTGGAAAGATGACCAATGGGGAAGTCATGTATTCGATGAGAATAGATACGCTGACCCACAAAAAATGCTTGACAATGTACACAAAATGCACGGCCGGTTCATGATTAGCGTTTGGCCAAAATTTTATCATAACACCGACAACTACAAAGAGCTCCAATCGCGCGGATGGATGTACACACAAGCCGTGAAAGATTCATTGCGCGATTGGGTTGGGCCTGGATATGTTGCTGGTTTCTATGATGCCTACTCCGAGGGAGCCCGCAATATGTTTTGGAAGCAGATGAACGACAACTTGTATAAAAAATACAACTACGGTATAGATGCGTGGTGGATGGATGCCTCTGAACCAAACGTTCGCGACTGCACACCAATAGGCTACCGAAAAGCTCTTTGCGGACCAACAGCACTTGGCTCAAGCACAGAATATTTCAATGCTTATTCCCTTGTCAATGCCGATGCCATATACAAAGGACAAAGAGCAACGGGGAACAACAAACGTGTATTCCTGCTAACGAGAAGCGGATTTGCAGGATTGCAACGCTATAGCACGGCATCATGGAGTGGTGACATAGGAACAAGATGGGAAGACATGCGAGCACAAATGACAGCTGGTCTAAACTTTTCCATGTCGGGTATTCCTTTCTGGGGTATGGACCAAGGCGGTTTTTCCGTTGAAAGCCGCTTTGAAAAGGCACAACACATCTTTGACCGAACCGGAGAAGAAAATGAAGACTTGAAAGAATGGCGCGAGATGCAAACTCGCTGGAATCAGTTCGGATGCTTTGTGCCTCTATACAGGACACATGGCCAGTGGCCACTGCGCGAAGTTTGGAATATAGCACCGGAAAATCATCCTTGCTACAAGTCTATCGTCTACTACGACCGCTTGCGCTATCGCATGATGCCATACCTTTATAGCATTGCTGCATGGGCAAACTTAAAGGACTACACACTGATGCGCGGATTGGTAATGGACTTTGAAGACGATACTAATGTCAACAACATCGGCAACCAATGGATGTTTGGCCCCGCATTCATGGCATGTCCTGTAGAATATTATAAAGCTCGCACCCGAGAAGTCTACTTACCCAAGCAGTGCGGATGGTATGACATGTATACAGGTAAGCACTATGCTGGCGGGCAAACCATAACAGCCAATGCGCCATATGAGAAAATGCCAGTCTTCGTTCGAGAAGGTGCAATCATTCCTTATGGACCGGAAATACAATGGAGCGATGAAAAGCAACCGGAACTCATCACTCTTTATGTCTACACTGGAAAAGATGCAGATTTTCTTCTATATGAAGACGAGGGCACAAACTATGACTATGAACAGGGGAAATACGCAACTATCAATATTCACTATGACGAAGCTTCCAAAATACTGACATTCGACAAACGCAACGGCTCATTCGACGGAATGCTAAAAAACAGAAAATTCAACATAGTGACTGTAACTCCAAACAAGTCGCAGAATCTGGAATTTGACAATGTTCAAGGCAAAACTATTTCTTACAACGGCAACAAGACTTCCGTGAAGTTATAACAATAATGCTGTAAGCAAATATATCTACTACTAACCATGCTGCACCACAACTGTGGTGCGGCAAGATACATTTCCGTATGAAAAAACTACTTTTGTCGCTGACGGCAGTCATACTCACTTTGGCTTGCGCAGCACGCGAACGCATAAATTTTGACGAGGGGTGGCGCTTTACCTTGGGAGATTCTATACAGATGTCCCACACAGACTACAATGATTCGTCATGGCGTCTGCTTGATCTCCCCCACGATTGGGCCATTGAGGGAGATTTCCTTGACTCAAATCCGTCTGGTGCTAGCGGTGGAGCTCTGCCTGGTGGCATTGGTTGGTATCGCAAGCATCTGCACATTGACAGGATTACCGACAACACAAGCCGTTG
This sequence comes from bacterium, assembly GCA_963644035.1. GTDB lineage: Bacteria > Bacteroidota > Bacteroidia > Bacteroidales > Bacteroidaceae > Prevotella. The sequence continues at coordinate 67,027 of CAVIMN010000014.1, read as the reverse complement.
GTATATTGATTTTGATGGAGCATACATGAACTCTACCGTCTACATCAACGGCAAAAAAATTGGAACACGCCCATATGGCTATAGCTCTTTCCGCTACGAACTGACCCAATACCTAAATCCGGATGGTGACAATATAATTGCTGTACGCATAGACAACAGCGACCAGCCAAACAGTAGATGGTACAGCGGATGCGGCATATACCGCCATGTATGGCTTGTGCAAGTTACCCCCGTTTCAATTACCCATTGGGGCATATTTGTCAAGCCTACAGTATTGGCCAACGGACAGGCACGGTTTCAAGTTGAAACGGCACTCGAAAATGCCACTGTCAACACTGTTAAAGCTAAAGTACACCATACACTTTACGACTCTAACATGAAGAAGATAACATCTTCTGAAGCTACGATACAACTGAAGCCAAAGACCAAAAGCATTTATAAAGCAGAAGATGACGGATACAAGAAGTTACAGACAAACACACAGACATTCACGTTACGCAATCCGAAGCTATGGACTATTGACCACCCAAACATATACTATGTAACAACACAAATCATCGTGGGGGGCCATATTGTTGACGAATATACAACCCGCACAGGTGTGCGCTCCTTTGCCTTCAGCCCAGAAACAGGCTTCTCACTCAATGGGGAAAACATGAAAATAAACGGGGTGTGCCAACACCACGACCTCGGATGTCTTGGTGCCGCCCTAAACGAGGATGCTCTGCACCGCCAACTACAAACTTTAAAAGACATGGGAGTAAATGCCATAAGATGTTCTCACAATCCACCAGCACCTGAATTGTTGGAAATGTGCGACACAATGGGGTTTATCGTCATGGACGAAGCATTCGACATGTGGCGCAAAAGGAAAACGAAGAACGATTACTCCCTGTATTTCAACAAGTGGCAGGAGCGAGATCTTACCGACCTGGTACGCCGTGACCGCAACCATCCAAGCATAATGATGTGGAGTATCGGTAATGAGGTTCTTGAACAATGGACACATGCCGATGCCGACACTCTATCGCTAGAGCAGGCAAATCTGTTGCTCAACTTCGGTCACGATGCCTCTATGCTTGCCAAAAGCGGAAAGATGAGCGTTAACTCCATTCTCACCCAACAACTCGTTAATGAAGTGAAAGAACTTGACTCAACACGTCCCGTGACAGCCGGATGCAATGAGCCTGACCCCAACAATCATCTCCACAAGAGTGGGGCTTTAGACATAATAGGCTTCAATTATCACGAGCAATATATCAAGGATGTTCCTACGAACTTTCCTGAAAAACCGTTCATCATGACCGAAAGTGTTTCTGCTATCGCCACACGCGGTTTCTATAGAATGCCTAGCGATTCCATCACCGAAGCGCCTGCATCATGGTGGAAACCATATACGGACCCTACCTACCAATGCAGTTCCTACGACAATCAGCACGTGCCATGGGGAACAACACATGAACGAACATGGGATATAGTAAAGCATACGCCATGGTGTTCCGGACAATTCATTTGGACTGGCTGGGACTATATCGGTGAACCAACACCTTTCTCCTACCCCGCACACTCAAGCTATTTCGGAGTTATAGACCTTGCCGGCTTTCCAAAAGATGCATTTTATATGTACCAAAGCGAATGGACACAGAAGAACGTTCTCCATCTTTTCCCGCATTGGAACTGGCTGCGCGGACAAGACATTGACTTATGGTGCTACTACAACAATGCCGACGAAGTGGAACTCTTTATCAACGGCAAAAGCCAAGGCATACGCCGTAAAGCGAACGACCACCAATATCACGTGCAATGGCGAGTAAAGTTTGAGCCTGGCACAGCGAAAGTCGTATCAAGGAAAAACGGTAAGATTGTGGCGACACAGACAAACTACACAGCCAGTGCTCCTGACCATATCAGACTGACCCCTAGCCGCAAAGAAATGAATGCAGACGGCAAGTCTCTTACTTTTGTGACTGTGGAGATATTGGACAAATACGGACACCTTTGCCCCAACGCAATGAACCAAGTATTCTTCACTACCGAAGGTAATGTGAGCATTGAGGGAGTAGACAACGGGGCACAATGGTCGCTCGAACGGTATAAAGACAACAAACGTCACGCTCTGTACGGCAAATGCCTTGTAGTACTGCGAGCAGGGAAATCGGCGAGCAAAGCTACCCTTACGGCCCGTGGCGTAGACCTTAAAGATGCTAAGATAACTATTGACATTAAATAAAAGGACATAACTATTGACATTAAGTAAAAGAATACATGAAAACATTATTATTTACTTTCATCTTTGCCACTGCAACAACAGTCGGCTTATCGGCTCAAGAACGCATTACACCCACGTATCTTGACCCCAATGCCCCAATTGAAGAACGTGTACAAGATGCACTTTCCCGCATGACAACACATGAGAAAATCTGCATACTGCATGCGCAAAGCAAGTTCACTTCCGCCGGAGTTCCTCGATTGGGCATACGACAACTTGCCATGAGCGACGGTCCGCACGGAGTAAGAGCTGAAGTAGACTGGAACTCATGGAAGACTGCTAAATGGACCAACGACTCCATCGTTGCCTTCCCTTCTCTTACATGTCTTGCCGCCACATGGAACAGAGAGTTGTCAAAGACCTACGGCAATGCTGTGAGCGAAGAATTCACCTTTCGCGACAAGAACGTGCTTTTGGGACCGGGAACAACAATTTGCCGCGTTCCTCTCAACGGCAGAAGCTTTGAATATATGGGAGAAGATCCATACTTGGCTGGCGAAATGGCCGTACCATACATACAGGCAGCACAGAAAAACGGAGTGGCATGTTGCCTGAAACATTTTGCTCTGAACAATCAGGAGATAAACCGCTTTTCCACAAACATACACGTTGGAGAACGTGCACTGCGTGAAATATATCTTCCAGCCTTCAAAAAATGTGTTCAAGAGGCTGGGCTATGGTCTATTATGGGTTCATATCCTATTTGGAACGGACAGCATCTTTGCCACAACGACTCTTTGTTGAACAAAATTCTCAAAAAAGAATGGGGATTCGACGGATGCGTAATAAGCGACTGGGGCGGCACTCATGATACTTGGGAAGCTGCGATGAACGGACTTGACATTGAGATGGGCTCCGACACTAACGGCAAGACAGTAGACAAGAGTGCCGGATACAACCACTATCGACTTGCCGACCCGTTTGAGAAACTCATAAACGAGGGAAAAATCCCCATGGACATTCTTAACGAGAAGGCGGCACGAGTTCTCAGACTTATCTTCCGCACCTCAATGAACAAGAACCGGGCTATCGGTTCACAATGCTCTGACGAACACTATGAGGCTTGCCGGAAAATCGGAGAGGAGGGAATTGTTCTGCTCAAAAACCAAAACAATATTCTGCCACTACAAGACTCCAAATTCAAGAAAATACTTATTATTGGCGACAACGCTACACGCAACATGAGCGAGGGCGGCGGTTCATCTGAATTAAAGACAAAATTCGACATTTCACCACTTGAAGGACTGCAAAAAATCTACGGCAATAAAATTGAATATACACAAGGCTACTATGCTGGTCGCCCACTCTACGATGCCATTGATACAATAGATACAAAGAAACAAGCGGCACTAAAATCAGAAGCACTGAAAAAAGCAAAAGATGCAGACCTCATTATCTTCATCGGGGGAATGAACAAAAACTGGAAACAGGACTGCGAAGATGGCGACCGCGAGAGTTACGACTTGTCGTATGGACAGAACGAACTAATAGCAGAACTGGCAAAGATTCAGAAGAACATTATTGTTGTCACATTCGGCGGCAATGCTTTTGCCACACCATGGCTGCAAAATGTAAAAGCACTTGTACATTGCTGGTATCTAGGCTCAATGTCTGGGGTGACACTCGCTGAAATATTGTCAGGAAAGATAAACCCTAGCGGAAAATTGCCTGTTACTTTCGCAAAGGAACAAAACGATTATCCTTGTTTCAAGTTCGGCAAGAAAGGCTATCCTGGCGTAGACAAGCATGTTTACTACGACGAAGGCATTTTCGTTGGCTACAGATGGTTCAACACAAAAAAGGTGCAACCGCAATTTCCTTTCGGTTTTGGACTGAGCTATACCACTTTTAAATACGGCAAACCTATGTTGTCGGCAAAGACGATGCAAAAGGGCGATAAAATAACACTTACCGTCCCTATCACCAACACTGGACGAATGGAAGGAAAAGAAACCGTAGAACTATTCATCGGCGACGTTACATCATCAGAAGAAAGACCAACCAAAGAACTTAAGAATTTTGCTAAAATATCTCTTGCTCCAGGAGAAACAAAAAGCGTGCAATTTGACATTACCACTGAGGACCTGCAATATTGGTCAACAACATCTCATGATTTTGTTGCAGAGCCAGGAAAATTCAAAGCCTATGTCTGCGCAAGCGAAACAGATGTACGTGGCGTTGCAGAATTTGAATTGAAATAGAAATCAAGAAAAAGAAAGACCTCTTCCTTTCCAAACTTGGTTACTACGAAACAATACTATTGCAAAAGAGTGCTGCCTCACGACAGCACTCTTTTTCTACAACTAAATTAACTTATATAATAATACACGTATGATTACTTTACCCATCTGACACAACAAATTCTACATTGCTCTTGCTAAAAGAGTACAAGAATTTAGACTTTGACCAGCATTGCACCACAACGGAGCATACGCTGCAAAGACATGTCTAATAATATATATTGACGTTGTTTTACTTCCACTCCTTACATCGAGAAGTGTCGGCTTTATTTTGCACATGGCAGGTATTCTGACTTCACTCCGCCCTACCGCTACCTTCCCACCCAGTCCGAATAACAAAAAGGGCAGTGGCATCGCTGCAGAAGGGACATAAAGGAGCTTACAGCTGCGGGACAGTCGGAGACTTTCACTCCGTTCCCTTTTAATCGCGTCGTCTGCGAACCTCTATGCAGAAAACAAAACTAAGCTTTGTATTCCGTTGCAAATATATCACATTTTAGACTAACGGCAAAGGAAAATCAGAAAAATCAATAACGTTTGCCGTTTGAAACAAGGAATATATCGGAAAAATTTGCCCATACAAACATTTATGTATACTTTTGCAGATAACGTTGGCTATGGGAAACATGCCGATGATTTAGCATAAACAACATAAGACGCGGATTTTTCGCGCAAAAAGACAATAATAAATCAAAAAAATAAAGCCTATTGAAACATCATTTACTTCACTAAAAAATTGAACAAAATGATAAAACTGAATGAAATGACCGACGAGCAGTTGGCATTGTCATACGCAGACGGAAACAATCAGGCTTTCGACATATTATTGTCGCGCAACCAATCCAAATTGTTTTCATATATTCTTTTTGTCGTCCACAACCAAGACCTTGCGAACGATATCTTTCAGGAAACATTTGTTAAGGTTATAACTCGCCTGCAGGAGCACAGATACGTTGACTCCGGCAAATTTTCGGCGTGGATTATGCGTATAGCCCACAATGTCATAATGGACTGGTATCGCGACAGTCGCGCCCAAAACATCGTGGAGGTGAATGAAGGCAACGACCTGTCAAACGTAAACATCTGCGGGACAACAGACTTCAATATTGAAGACCGCTTTGTCAACGAACAGGTTATGAGAGACGTGAAAACAATGATACGATTGCTCCCCCCCTCACAACGCGAAATTGTATTCATGCGATACTATCAAGAAATGTCTTTCAAGGACATTGCCGAAACGACAGGCGTGAGCATAAATACTGCTCTCGGGCGCATGCGCTACGCCATTCTGAACATGAGACGCATGGCAAAGAAGAACAAGATGTCGCTGGAAACAGTATGCTAAAACGCAACCACTGAGCGACATCGTTCTAACTTCATGCTACAGATTTTTCAGACTCTTGATTACGTCAATAGGCGTTGCGCTTTTAAAAACATAGCTTCCACTTACAAGAACATCAACTCCTGCTTCAACTAGGCGTGGGGCAGTTTCTGCTTGCACACCGCCATCAACCTCTATCAAAGCATGTGAATTGCTGTCAGCGATGAGTTTGCGCAGACGCTTCACCTTGTCTATTGTACCTTCTATAAATTTCTGACCGCCAAAACCTGGGTTCACACTCATCAGAAGCACCATATCAATATCATTGATAATGTCTTCAAGCAAACACACTGGAGTTGATGGATTAAGTGTCACCCCTGCTTTCATTCCTGCAGCGTGGATTTCCTCTATTGTGCGGTGAAGATGCAAGCAAGCCTCATAGTGAACATTCATCATCATAGCCCCGGCTTTTGCTGCACGCTGCACATAACGTTCAGGACGTTCTATCATAAAATGCACGTCAAGCGGCTTACGGCATATCTTTGCCACAGCCTCTATCACTGGGAAACCGAAAGAGATGTTCGGCACGAAATTTCCGTCCATAACATCCATGTGAAGCCAGTCTGCCTCACTGTTGTTTATCATTTCAACCTCGCCGCGCAGATTTGTAAAATCTGCTGCCAGCAGGGAGGGCGAAACCATTGTTGCCATATGGTTTATGTTTGTAAAATTTTGTTTTCCTGACTCTATTTAATTACTTTGCCGTATAGCCGACAATGCTTTTAGCAAGAAGCAAACAAATTGCATCTTTTTAGTTAAGGCAGAAGCCGCACATCTTCCCTTTGATGTCCATCACGCGGTAGGTATAAGCTATTGCCTTTATTATGTCTATCGTGCGCTGAGACGGCTGCACCTCATCTTGTGTAAAATGTTTCATAGGCATTATTTGTCATTTTGGTCTTTTTTCAGTTATAAAACGACAAACACCGCGCTTTATTATATAACGTGCGTATTTTTTCTTTCAATTACATAAATAAAACTACTGCTGTCTGCTAAAACTTGTTGAACCTGAAAAAGATCTGGCTGGATTCCCCGCTTGGAAATCAGCCTTTTTTAGTTACCTTTGCTTTTGAACATATAAAAGAGGTAACGATGAAGAAAAATGCGTGCAACTCATTGAGCGCACGCATTTGTTTGTTATTTAAGATACATTTGCTTAGTGGCAGTATTTCACCATGAAAAATCAGCAGTCTATCAAAGTTTCACCCTTATGGTCTGTAGGTCTTTATCCTGACTTGATGTTCCAACGAACAAGGTGTGATTGCCTTTCTGCACGCACATTGTGTTTGTTGCAGCATCCCAAAGCTCGAAACTTTCACGCGGCATATCTACCGTAACGGTCTTTTTATCGCCAGCCTTTAGATCGACGCGCGCAAATCCACGCAGTGTCTTTGAAGGACCGTCAACATCCTTATCATTGCGCACATATACCTGTATAATTTCAGCACCGTCTCTCTTGCCTGTGTTCTCAACAGTTACTGTTACCTTTCCCGACTTTTTGTCGTAACTTGGCTTACCCATGGCGAAAGTTGTGTAACTCAACCCATAACCAAAGTGGAAAAGCGGTTTACCCTTGAAGTAACGATAAGTGCGGTTCGACATATTGTAATCGTCAAACGCCGGTAGCTGACTGTCATCCTTATAGAACGTAACAGGAAGTTTTCCGCTCGGGTTGCAGTCTCCGAAAAGTATTTCGGCAATTGCCTGGCCGCCCTGTTCTCCTGCATACCAACCCTGAACTATAGCATCGCAGGTTTCTGTTTCCGGTGTCAGTGCTACGGCACTACCACTGCAGTTAACCAAGACTATTTTCTTTCCCGCGTCGTGGAGTGCTTTCAGCACTTTGCGCTGCGCCTCAGGCAGTTCGATGCTTGTACGGTCGCCATTGTCGAAACCAGGCTCCGTAACGCGTGCCTCTTCGCGCTCAAGGTTGGGTGATATGCCTCCAACAAAAATTATCGTTTCAGCTCCGGCTGCTTTCTTTACCACTTCTTCAGGTGTAAGTACAGTTACCCTTGCTATATCGAACGACAGGCAGGCACTGCCATTCAGCTGCATGTGGTCCACTTGGATATCATATTTCTGACCAGCCTTAACCTTTAGTTCACGCGTATTTATCAAGAGGGTTGATGATTTCCACCTATTATATATCGTATCTCCGTTGACGATAATTCTCAGTCCGTTGGTATTAGCGAAATTCAACTGCACGGAGCCATCTTCTGTAGGAATAAACGTTCCGTGATATTGTGCCGAGAAGTTATGCAGATTGACTCCTGCTTCAAACACGGTATTTCCGCCGTTGTCGAAGATAAGCGGTGTAGTATAACGTTTCTCAAGACACGGTTTACCCTCCATCTTAGGATTGTTCCAATAACGTGCCGACATACCGTTCTTTCCGTCTTCAGCCACAAGCTTGTCAATGAAGCTCTCCGATTCGCGTATTGTCGTTATGTCTGTTGCCTTTGTGTATGGGATTTCACGTCCCAATACATTGGCAATACCCTCCTTCACAGTCACGGTATGCATTGGCTGACCGTAGTATATGCCCCACAACATTGTAGAGTCAGCAGCATTTGGTCCCATAAGCATTATCTTGTTGTCAGTCTTGCTTAGTGGGAGCAAGTTATTGCGATTTTGCAACAATACGGTTTGCTGGCGCGCCATTTCAAGAGCTAGATCCTTATGAGCCTTGCATGCCACCACGCTTTCTGGTATCTTTGTCCATTCAACCAGCGAGTCGGGATCAAAATCGCCAAGTTCAAATCGAGCGGCAAGAAGTCTCTTTACGCTGATGTCTATCTGTTGTTCTGTAATGAAGCCAGCCTTCACTGCCTCGGGAAGAGTCTTATAGTTGCTTCCACATTCAACATCCGTGCCGCTTACTACGGCTTTCGCTGAAGCATCCGTAGCATTGCGTGAAACGCCGTGACGCCCTTTACCGAAGAAGTCTGTGATAGCTCCACAGTCGCTAACGACAAGTCCTTTAAATCCCCATTCGTCGCGCAATATCTGTTGCAGTAGTCGTGTGCTTCCGCAGCAAGGTTGTCCTTCAAAACGCTGGTAGGCACACATAACCTCACGCACATTGGCTTTCTGCACGAGATCTTTGAATGCAGGAAGATAAGTTTCCCAAAGGTCGCGTGGCGAAAGGTCTTCGATATTGAAATGGTGACGTGTTTTCTCCGGACCGCTATGCACGGCATAGTGTTTTGCACAGGCATAAAGCTTCAGATATTTATGCCCCTCAGGTCCCTGAAGTCCTCGCACAACAGCTTGTCCGAATCTTGAGTTCATATACGGATCTTCTCCGTAAGTTTCTTGTCCCCTACCCCATCGCGGGTCGCGGAAGATATTTATATTGGGAGTCCAAAACGACAATCCCTGATATGTTGTCAATGTTCCTGTCTTTCTCTGCACAGTATTCTTTGCACGTCCTTCGTCACTCACTGCGGTATAGATCTTCTCTATAAGCTTATCATTGAACGATGAGGCCATACCTATGCAGGAGGGGAACACCGTGCTGTATCCGTTACGGCCAACACCATGAAGGGCTTCGCTCCACCACGCAAATTCAGGAATGCCAAGCCTCGGAATGGCTGGCGATGATTTCTGCATCAATGCAGCTTTCTCCTCGAGGGTAAGACGTGCACACAAATCAGCGGCGCGCTCTTGCGGAGAAAGGTCAGGATTTTGGTAAGGCAACTGCTGCGCTCCGGCACTCATGCCGAAGAATAGCAGCAATGAAGTGATAATTGTCTTGTTTTTCATTGTTTCTTATAATAGTTTTTCTTCTTTTACGGTTAGCGTTTGTTGCTACAAAATTAACAAGAAATAGTCAACAGGACAACCATTGCCGTGAGTAAAAACAGAGAATATAAGGGGGAATTGAACGATAATCCCCATTTTTCGTCGGAATATGGCAAGTAATGTGTTTCTCTGTTTCGGTAATTGTATAACTTTGCACTACTAATAAAGACACACTTCAGCATGACACTGCAACAAATGGAATATATTGTGGCGGTTTACAGGCTCCGCCACTTTGCAAAGGCCGCAGAACAATGCGGCGTAACGCAGCCTACCCTCAGCGCAATGATTCAAAAGCTAGAGAAGGAACTGGGTACAAAAATTTTTGAACGCTCTTCGCAGCAGGTAACGCCGACACACATCGGTAAACTCGTTGTGGAACAAGCTTGGGAAGTACTGACACGTGCCAACAGAATAAAAGACATTGTAGAAGAACAGCGCCACTCGCTGAGCGGCACGTTCCGCATCGGCATACTGCCCACCATAGCCCCATATCTTCTGCCGCGCTTCTTCACGAAAATGGAGAAAGACAATCCGTCTACCGATTTCCGCATACTGGAAATGAAAACTGCCGAGATTACTAAGGCTATGCAACGCGGAGAAATAGATGCTGCCATCGCCGTAAGCTTGGACGAACTTGACATATTCAATCAGACCACACTTTTCTATGAACAGTTCATCGCCTACGTTGCAAAGAACGACCCGCTCTTTGCCAACAAGAACATAAAGACTTCCGACTTGGGCAACGAGTTCCTATGGCTTCTTGACGAGGGCCACTGCTTCCGCGACCAACTTGTAAAGTTCTGCAACCTAAAATCGGCTACGGAAAGCAAGTCGAAATACTCTCTCGGCAGCATAGAGACATTCATGCGTATGGTGGAAAGCGGTCAAGGGGTTACGTTTATTCCCGAACTAGCCCTCAGTCAACTGTCAGAAAGCCAAGCAGAATTGGTGCGTCCGTTTGCCCTACCCATCCCCGTAAGGGAGGTTGTCTTGCTCACGCCCAAAGATTTTGTGCGCCAGGCTATCGCTGACGTGATTGTAAAATCTGTGAAAGGCAATGTGCCGCAAAGCATGCTCTCATACAACAACACGGAGCAACGCATCTAACCCCACTGGCTTTTTTCTGTAAACTACAGACTTTTGCCTCGTAATCCTATGAGTTACGCAAAAGAGCCCACGGGCTTCACAAGTGCTACCCTCGGCTCTAGAAGAAAAGAAAACGGAAAGTTCCGGCATCTGACCGCGAAAAAGCGGAATAGATGCCGGAACTTTTATTTTTATTGTATTCCGTCAGACGGAAAAAAATCAAATTTGCACAAATTTCTTTCCGTTACATATATATATACCGCCCTTGGCGGGAGAAGTTATCTGCATACCTTGAAGGTTGTAAATACGATAGTCTTTGACCTTGTCTACTACAGTTTCTGAAATGCCAGTCGGGTCGTCATAAACGGTATTCCCGTTAATATATTGTCCGCCTTCATTTCCTTTTTCCATAATTTCTGCCACAAAACTGTTCAGGTAATGCTCCAGGTTGGTATAACCATCGGCACATACTATAGCACCGTCCTCGGCATTATTCTTGTCAAGTCCGTTTGCATCTTCCCAAACGTCAGGAATTCCGTCACCATCGGTATCAGTAATGTCGATAGAGGTATCTGTTGCCAATTCTGGCCATGCGCTCCAATCATCGGCAGCCCCTTCAGGTTTGTTGTCATCCTGGTTATTTATAATGCCAGGTGTGCAGCTTGTGCCTGTATAGGTAGCTACGCCGTTGCGCGTATCGCTTACCATAACTTCATCAAGTGCGTCACGATGGAGTGATGCTCCGGCATAAGCCAACACTTTTTCATAAGCATCTTTTGCCGAGTGCGTCGTAACCCACTGGTAAGTCATAGGTTCGCTGAGTTTCAGCTGGTCATCACCAGGATAAACGCCGTCGTTTCCGCTCTTGTCTATCTGGTCTGCCACACCGTATTTGAAGTTATCCGTATTCATCTCCTCAGAGTTGGGATTGTAGTTGCCCTCCACATAAAGCTTGCACCAAACGTGGAGCATTTTCTTCCAACTATTCCATGCCACATTGATTACCTTTTCGCCAACTGTTATCGTGTTAACGGTGCTGTCCATGTGCTCAATCGGGTATCTCTTGCCCTTGATTGTTACATAGTTTGTTCCCTTGATACATGTGCCAGAGACATTGCTTGACGTGCAGCTCTCGCCTGTTGCTGTCTTGTAGCGCGAAGCCATAGTGGTCTTGTCTAAGCAGTAATCTACCGTGCGAATGCCTGGTGCTGCAAGTCGACGCTGGATACCGGCACTACGTGTAAGGGTAGTTGGTCCTGGTTTGTAGTAGTTGTTCACGATGTTCACATTCATGCCTTCACCACCGTAGCAGCCATTTCCACCCCAGTTATAGAAGACATTGTTGCGCATATCCATGCGCTCGTCTGCCTGTGTGCCAGGGCGCGGTCCTAGACGCGGCACTCTCGACACGTGGTGTGCCATGAGATTGTGGTGGTATGATGAACCACTTCCCCCCCAGTTGCCGCCATATCCGTGGGCACCCTTGGAGTGTCCGGCATTGTTAAGACTCTGTGATGCGATACACCACTGCACTGTTATATTGGTGCTGCCGTAGACGGACAGACACTCGTCGATACTCCAGCTCACGGAGCAATGGTCTACGATGAGGTTCTTGCGGTCCATTCCGCCAAGCCCGTCGCCTTCATGGTCGGCAACATGGCGGTTTCCGCAACGGAAGCGCAAGAAACGGAGTATTACGTTATCTGCCTTTATCGTGAAAGGATAATCAGCAATACAAATGCCGCCACCAGGAGCTGATTGCCCTGCAATAGTTACGTTGCCGTTCTTTAAGTCAAGGGAACTTTTCAGGAAGATTGTGCCGCTCACGTCAAAGACAATTGTTCTCGTCCCACTCTTGTTACATGCCCAACGAAACGTGCCTTCAGAACCATCATCATCAAGTTTCGTTACATGATAAACGGCTCCGCCACGACCTCCCGTAGTATACATTCCGAATCCTTCAGCTCCAGGGAAGGAAGGTATAGAACCTTGTGCCATGACACTCGCCGGCTGGAAAGTTAATGCAGCCAGTGCCGCACTTGTCATTAGTAGTTTTCTGATTTTCATCATCAATTGTTTTATGTTTTTCTTTGTTTTAGCCATGTTATCACTCGCGTGATACCTACATTAAAAGTGTTGCGAAATTATACAAATCGCACCAATCTGCCAACTCTTTCCGTCCTAAATTACAAATGCTATAGGCTGCACAACGGTTATTCCCCCTAAAATTGTCAATTATTACCACAGACAGAGGCATTGAAAAAGGCGGGAAATGACAACTCTGCCATTTCCCGCCTCTTCTATTTAGATTTGGTTATACGCACACTGACTATTCCGCCGGAATCCAACGTGGGTCACCGAAGTTCTTGTATGTAGAATTCTTAACGGTGAAGTTCGCATCTGTCGTTGACGGTTTCTCCCATAGCTGAGCGGATGTCTCGCTTATCTGTGAACCAATCTCGTAACCAGAGTTCCAAGAGAAGTCGCTTGTATATGAAGTGCCGGTAACGTCACCCATGTTTTTCAAGCTATGTCCCTTTACAGTCTGAGTTCCATCTGCATTATAGTAGGCTCCGATAAGGGAGTTTGTACAGTTCACAATCACATTTTCCTGCTTCTGCACGTCGAAGAATGGCTTTGTTGCAGGTACGCAATTCCATATTGTACAGTGGTCCATGTCAATGGTGAAATTGTTCTGGCTTGTGTTTGTCAGCACAGAGTTCACGGTGTTGAACGTAGAGTTGGCTATCTTCACTGTGCTAAGCTCAAGATTCTTCTGGTCTTTTGTGTTGAGAATACCGTATGAGCCAATGTTTGTTATCTGGCAGTCATTTATCGTTATATCACCAACCTTGCCGTCCGTAATACTCTGGAAACGGAAGATACCACGGATATCTTTAACATCACACTTCTCCATCTGTACAGAGTTTGCAGTGAAGCTGCCACTCTGGTTCAATACATAACCATCGCTGTTTGAAGAGCAATACATTTCAAGATTATAGAAACGTACTACATCAACGTTTGTAGCTTCGAGCGAAACGCCCTTGAACTTCCACTTTGGCTTTGTCGCGCCTGACGCACCCCAGAAATATACTGACTTTATATTCTCTGGCACCTTAAGCGATGAGAGGCTTCCGTCTTCGGCAAGCGTCTGATAGGTCATTCCCTGCGGGAATACCACAACAACTTTGTCGTTGGTTGCCGACTGGAGCACTGTTCGGATGTCGTCACCGTCAGCAAGAGTTATCACCTCATAGCCATCAGGATATGCTTCTGTAGTAGTGAAGTTCATAGAGCCACGCACGGTCTCATCGTTTATCAGTCTAACGGTGTAGGTAGTCTTGGCCTTAAGTCCAGAAATCACAAGCGTTCCAGCTGCAATCTCCTCAGCAGAAACCTGCTTTGAAACAATAGTATCATTGTCTTTCACTATCTGTGCCTCAGTTATGGTCTTACCAGGAACGAAGTTTACAGTAACCTTTGTTGACCCAGGAAGCACGCTTGTTATTATCTGCTCCGACTTTGTAGTGAAGCTATAGTTATAGTCCGTGCCGTCAAGATACTTCCACGTTGAGCCTTTGCCCGTTGTTGAACAAGACTTGATTCGGAGGAAATACTTTGTTGCCCCTTCAAGATTGGTTATAGTATATGGAGAAGAGGTAATAGACTTGTCTTCTCCGAGCACTACACTATGTTCTGTTGTTGCCACATCGTCATAAAGAGAGTCGGTACTATATTCAATAACATAGTATTCTACATCCGGCATCTTCTTGAAAGTCACTTCGGCATTGTCTTCACCCACCTTCACTTCAAGCTTTGAAGAGTGGAAAAGGCGGTCGTAAGAAGGATCAACGTCCCAATCGTTGGTATCGGTGCAGGCAGTGAATGCCCCACAAGCCAAGAGGGACAACGCTCCAAATACTGCCTTGCTGATATTTGATTTAATGAAATTCATGTGTTTCTTTGTTTTATTTATGGATAAAGCCATATGAATTGGTCAGCGTTCCTTCAGAATCGTTGACTGTCGTATTGTAGATTGGCAGCAAATAACGGTTTTTTACCGTTGCGTTCAATCCGCCACTGATAAATTCTAGGTTAGAAAGGTTTGTCTTCTTTATGTTTGAATCCTTTGCCTCATCGCCCCAGAAAGTAACATACTCATAATCCGAAGCATTCTGTGGAGCCTCACGGTCGTACCAGCGTACAGATTGCATGTCGATCTTCACAAGTCCGTTGTCTTTATATGTCTTGTAATAGAGCTTTTCGGGATATTCATATATCTGAGTGCGGTAGTCCGCTTTCATCTGGTCAATCTTTGAACTGAGAAGATTCCAACGTTCCAACTCATACTTACGCACACCTTCACCGGCAAACTCAAGAGCATTCTCATCAACTATGGCGTTGAAGAATGCATCCTTATCGGAAGAAAGTCCTGCCACATAAGCTTGTGCTACGGCCTTATCTGCTGTTGCATACGCACGACAGTGAACCTCAGCGAGAGCCTGGCGTGCAGTCATGCCGCATCCGCCTGTTGCATCGTCGGGATTACCGTTAAGTTCATTTAGAATTTCTGCATACCAAAGGAGCACCTGCGAGTAGCGGAGTTTAACGTAGTTGATACCTGTTCCAAACTTACTGTCCTTTATCTGTGCAATAGCCGACCAGTCGGAGTTGAACTTGCGCACATCCCATTTTGCACAATATATTCCGAAGGGACTGTTGCCGTTCATCTTCTCTATTGTTACACCGTCTTCCAATGCAATCTGATAAGGCGCACATGTAACATCGCGGCGAGTGTCCTTACCGCTATGGTCATACATCCAGAACAAGGTAGAAGGTAGCTGAACGTTTGCTGAAGAGTTGCCTTTCAAAGCATAGGAAGTTTTGTCGGCATAACGCACACCAATACCATATCCCAACTCACTAGAGTTGCTCAATCCCATTGGTATCTCAAAGATATTCTCGCGGTATTCCGTGTCGAGCGTGCGCTGGTTGATGTTCGTCCACTCTTTATCAAAGCTTGGGTTCAGGGCATGCTTGCCTGAAGATATTACGGCATTGAGATGAGAGAGTGCGAGTTTGTAATACTTTGTGCGCTCCTCATCGCTGCAACGCTGTGTGGGATACTGCGGATCGCTGTTCTCTGCAGCAGTTACATAGCCATCTTTAGCTGCCTCACGTATTGCCCATCCAGAACGCTGCAGTGCAATCTGTGCCAAGAGGGCATGAGCATAGCCCTTTGTTACATGCTCTGTTGTGTAGCTGTTTTCTCCTGCCCAGGGAAGGTAGGTTATGGCTTCCTCCAAGTCAGCAATTACGCCATCCATGATAACGTCGCGGTCTGTCTTACCAACATTGACATTTGAGAGGTCATCGTTTGATGGTTCTGTTCTGTAGGGTACATCTCCCCAATTGCGCACAAGCTCATGATAAAGCATAGCACGGATAGTTAGAGCCTCTCCCTTGTAGCGGAGCATCTGCTTTTCTGACGACGTAGCCCCTTCAAGTTTCAGGTCTTTCAGACCATCAATTAGTGTGTTACAATATTCTATGCACTCATAGATGTGGTCCCATGCCGAGCCAATCTTGTTGAAAGAGGCATCATTGTCAGCATAGTAGTTGTTCAAGTCACGTCCCTTTCCTTCTGCCTTGGCATCTTTTTCGCCATAGGCATTAGAGAACTCTATATCGGAATTTGCCATGAACGTATAGCAAAGTACCTGCGAATAAGTATAGTCTTCGCAAAGAAGGCCGTACGCCTTGTTCAGAACGTTCTGCGTATAGTATTCCGACTGCCAAACATTGTTAGCATCAGTGTCCGACGGTGATTTCTGGTCAAGGAAATCGCTGCAAGAAGTTACGGTGAACAATGCCGCTCCTCCCAATACTATCGTCTTAAATATATTTTTCATTTGTTGTTTACTCCTTGTGAATTTAGAATGAAACGTTTACACCGAATACATAAAGGCGGCTCTTGGGATAAGACGCATAGTCAACTCCTGGAGACATCGGCGACTTCTTGCTGCTGGAATCAACTTCTGGGTCATTGCCAGAGTAGCCGGTAATGGTGAGCAGATTGTAGCCAGTGAAGTAGAAGCGCACATTGTTTAAGAATACGCTCTTGAGGAGTTTCTTCGGCAGGGTGTAGCCAACGGTCAAGTTCTGCAAGCGAAGGAATGATGCGTCTTCAACGAAATAGTCGAGAAGGTACATCTTTGTAACAAGTGCCGGGTTGTAGATGCTGGCATTTGCGTTTATCGCATTGAGACGTGCTATAGCATCTGCCTCCGTCCCGCCTGTCGTTGTAGCGTATGTCGTTGGGTTAGACAGTGACAATCCGTTTGCAGGATCGATGTTCGTGTATCTGTTAATGAAGTCGGCATTCAGGTTATATCCCTTGCGCGTGTCATGATAGAACGATGAACCAAGCTTTGTACCGTTAACAATCTTGTTTCCGAACTGGTAGTTGAAGAATATCGATGCGTCAAAGCCATAGAAAGAAGCGTTGAAGCCGAAACCACCTGCCCATGGGGCGATAGTATTGCCAAGACGTTCCTTTACCACTGCACCATTTTCGTCTACTTTCAACTTAGGTGAACCTGGAGCGAGAGTACCGATAACCTTTGAGCTTTCGTCAAGCAGGCCATCACGAAGTTGCCACTTGTTGCTCTTCCAAACAAGTTCTCCTGTAGGGTTGTTTGTCTCGTCGTAGGCCGTATAGTATCCCAAAAGACGATAGCCCCAAACTTCTCCGAGCGACCCACCTTCAACAACGCGGAAGTTGTTACCTGTGTTCACATCTGGAATGGTATAGTTTGTGTCCCATTCCGAACCAGTATTCAGCTTGTCTATCTTATTCTTATTGTAGGAAATGTTGCCAGTAAAGTTAAGAGTAAAGTTTTTCTTCTCAACTATTGCCGCATTAAAAGCAAGCTCAACTCCCTTATTTGATGTCTGACCGAAGTTTCTGTACTGGTAGCTGTATCCTGAACTTGAGGATATCTTGCTCTTCATCAAAAGGTCTTTGGTGGTGTTCCAATAGAAATCCAACGTACCGCTGATACGGCTGTTGAGGAATCCAAAGTCAAGACCGATGTTACGTGTGATTGTTGTTTCCCATTTCAACTTCGTGTTGGCCTTTGATGAGCCAAGTTCCATTACTGTAGCGAGCTTTTCGTCAAAGTAAGGTTCCTTCAGTTTACTGTAGTCCGTAGGGAAAGAGAATGGCTGGTAGATGCTTCCCGATGGTATACGGTTGTTTCCTGCTTCACCGAAGCTCAAACGCAACTTAAGGTTGGAGAGCCATTTCACATCCTTCATGAAGTTTTCCTCGCTAATACGCCATCCCAAAGCTACAGCGGGGAAATACCCCCAACGATTGCCCTTGGCAAACTTACTTGAACCATCGGCACGGAATGTAGCAGTAATAAGGTATCTGTCGGCATATGTATAGTTAATACGGCCGAAGAATGACATCATGTTGTCTTTCGCACCAATAGTATTTGCCTGTGGCAGGGCTTCGCCTGCTCCCTGATGGGCAAGCACTTCATCAAGCGAGAAGTCTGATGGGAAGTTTATGGTATTTGAGTAGTAGTCACTTTCCTGAGAACTTGACCATTCCTGACCTACGAGCACGTTTAGACGGTCGTCATTGCCGAAAACATTCTGTGTATCGTATGTCAAAGTATTTGAATTTCTCCAGTTGCGCACGTCAACACGCGAAATCTTGGACTTTGGAGAACCTGCTCCAGTGTTGTCGTTACGTGTGGCAAGCTTGTCCCATGCTTGGTCTGTGTTTTCATAACGCCAAGTATAGCCAAATTCTGAGCGGAACGTAAAGTGCTTGAACGGTTTCCAGTTCAGTCCGGCATTATAGTCCTGACGGAAACGACGCTGCTGCTTGTAGGTACCGTTCATACGGTCGTAGGGATTGATATCTGTATTCGACGTTTCATCTGGGTCATCGTCGTTTGTTGCATTCAATGGCTCAACAGGGCGGTATGTTATAGCCTTGTTTATGATTGAGTTTGAAGCACTTGAATCGTTAGTGTCGCCACCAGAGTTCAGTCCGTCTACTACGGAATATGCTAGACGTGCGTTGAAATCAAGGGTCAACCATTTGTTCAAGTTTGAATTCAACTTGGCATTGATGTTGTCTTTCGTATAGTTTGACCCCATCATGATGCTCTTGTCGCCTGTGCGAGAGTAGCTTATATTGAATTTTGTATCCTTTGAACCGCCACTTACAGAGAGATTGTAAATCTGCTGCAGACCTGTTCTGCCGAAGAGCTTGTCTTGCCAGTTGTTACCCTCCTTTGATTTCCAAATGTCAAGGTCGCGCCAATCGCCATATTCTTGGTCTTTGCCGTACTGTATTTCATACTGGTATTTTGCATAATCGTATGGTGAAAGAACATCTACCTCCTTCATCACCTTACGAATACCGAGGGATGCACCGAAGTTTACCTGTATCTTTCCTTCTTTACCGCTCTTTGTTGTTACAATAACAACACCATTGGCACCACGCGCACCATAGATGGCCGTTGAAGAAGCATCCTTCAACACGTCGATACTCTCAATGTCGTTTGGAGCGATGTCGCTGATGGAGTTCACTGGGAAACCGTCAACGATATACAACGGCGAATTGTCCTGAGAAAGCGAACCGCCACCACGCACACGAATCTTCACCTCTGCATCGGGAGAACCTTCGGTTGTGGTTACTGTAACACCAGCCATCTTTCCCTGAATGGCCTCAGAAGCTGTTGATACGGGGATATTTGCAAGATCCTTAGCACTTACAGAAGTGACAGCACCTGTAAGGTCTTTCTTCTTTACCGTACCATAACCGATTACAACCACATCGTTAAGCGTAGTTGCTTCGTCTTCCATCACAATGTCAACATTGCTCTTTCCAGATACGTTCACGGTGGCTGTCTTCATGCCAATGTATGAAACCGTTATCTGCTTGCCCCCGGAAAGGTTGATTGAGAAGTTACCGTCAAGGTCGGTAACTGCCATGTTCTTGGCTCCTTTCTCCTGAATCGTAGCACCGATGATGGGCTCACCGTTGCTGTCCTTCACGTTTCCTTTTAGCGACTGGGCCGAAACTGCACTTGCTACCAAAAGCATGGGCGCAATAAGTCCTACCCTAAAAGACTTAGAATAAAAAAACATAGTTATTACAATAATAAAAATAATTTAAAAAGATCGGGTGCAAAAATAATATTTTTCAATGTAAAAATAGCAAAAAATATGGGTAAACAATATAAACAAGGTAGTCAACAACCAATAAAATCATAAATTTATACAAAAAGTAAAATTATTTTATAACATTTCTGTTTGATTTACCTCAATTTATTGCTAGAAAAGACATGTGCGCCAGCCATATCCGAAGAGATATAACTGGCGCACAATTGCCTGTTAAGATGTATTTAAGAGAACAACTACTTCACTAGTTTTGTTGTCTTGCTACTTCCATTGTTCTTTTTCTGTACCATTATCAACACACCACGACGGTTAGCATCTACACGCACACCATCTGTAGTATAATATGAAGTAGAAACAACATCAGCTTCACTTTGGTTCTTCGCACCGTTTATGCCTGTTGTGGTGCTTGAGCTCCTGCCGAAACCACCCATTGCATTGGCAACACGCACGGTATATTCATCGGCTGAACCATCGGTAAAGGTATATTCGCAACTTCCTGTCATGGAAACAAACTTACCGTTTCTGAACACTGCATAAGCCTTGGCTCCTTCTACAGCATCCCATGATAGTGTGTTGCCGCTGGCTTTCAACAATCCTGTTGCAAGTTGCTGCGCATCCTTATCTGGCGTCCACGATGGGAATATATTTTCCAAAGTGTATTCTGAAGCTTGCTCCGCGGTGAGAATAGTTTCCATCTCGTTGGTAGTCTTGTCTTTTGTGAACTTCAAGACATTTGATGCTGGAGAAACGACATTTCCGTTTACGTCCATTGTGTTGTATTCAACAAACTTGTCTGCCGCTACGTTCATACCTGCCAAAGTGAAACGGTTGGATGATATCTTTTGAGGTTGAAGAAGTGTTGTATTGATGTATGCAAGACGTGGCACGCCACCCCATGCACGTCCGTAGTTGAACGACTGTGATTGTGCATCAACAGTGCAGTTGAGCATAACATATCCCCATTTGTTGCTGGCATCAATGTAAGGCGCTGCTATGGTACATTCACCACTTCCGTCGGCACTGCGCTTTTCTGTTACGAACTTACATCTGTTGTAAACAACGTCACCACCACCGCAAAGGAAGTCTACAGTTCCGTGAATCTCGCTATCTTCCCAATAGAATGGAGCATTACTATTGCTGTAATATGTGTCTTGGTATGAGAGCATCTTAACGTTCTTGCATATTGTCTTGCTTCCTTTGTCCTGCAAACATACGGCACGTCCTGCCGAACCTGCTTTAT
Source organism: bacterium (assembly GCA_963644035.1). Classification (GTDB taxonomy): domain Bacteria; phylum Bacteroidota; class Bacteroidia; order Bacteroidales; family Bacteroidaceae; genus Prevotella. Next base: position 45,797 of record CAVIMN010000014.1, on the reverse strand, counting down.
AATAGTCAAGTGCATTCTGCAATGTAAGGTCTTGCATGTAAAGATTGCTACCCGTCACGAACAAAGTAGCTGTCGTTCCGATGCCTTCTACCTTAATATCCGGTGCATTCTTGATTATCGTTTTGTCCATACTCTGACCGATTATTGAGATATTGTTTCCCGAGATGGTTGAGAGAACTGTCTCGCCAAGGTCATACGTGCCGTCGGGCAAGAAGATGCATGTACGCTCGCCAGCCTTTGCATTAGCATTGGCAAGATCTAGCATCGTAAGGAAATTGCCTCCATTGCCAGCCTCTACAAGATAATATCCGAGTTCGTTTTTCTCTACAGAAGCATCGCCCAAATTAGCGATTACGAGCTTGTGCATATAGTAATCGGCATCTGCTGTTAGCGTAAGTGTTGCTGGTTCGCCGGAATATTCTATGCCCTTCATTACACCGTCATTAGCTTTGTCTAGTTCAATCGTGCCAATAGTCTCCTCGCCTTTCTTTAGGGTAAGAGTTGTTGCGTTGCCATACTTACAACCTGTTACGAACACTATTGCATGTTTTCCAACAAGGAGGTCAATCTTTGAGTCGCTTGCAAACTGCCAGCCATGGGTAGTATCGTGGAACGATCCACCGGTTGGATTAAAAGCTTCATGGTCTTCGCTATAGAAGTAACGGTCGGTAAGTTTATAAGTGTAACGGTCGGTATTGCTTGCTGTCTCAATGGGAGTAGCTACGGCATAAAGCGATGTAGGACCAGTAACGGCATCGTCGACATTATATTTACGCCCACCGTTGGCAGCCACGAACCATCCTCTAAACGTCTTTCCTTCTGATACAGTAACTCCGCTCGCATCACGCAATGTGCCTATCTTGTCATCTTTCTCAACTTGTTGAGTGGCTTCAAGCACTGTGCCGTCGGTGTTGTAATATGTCAGAATATAGTCTGGCTTATATGTCACGGTTATCTTATAGACAACGGTGTCTGTAGCTGTTGCCACGTTTACGGTTACGAGTGTATTCTTATCATCTACCTTAGTATAGGCAACACTCTTTATCTCTCCGTTGTCGGGAGTGCCAAACACAATGGGGTTATCATTTTCTGATACCATAGACTCTTTCTTCGAAATCTCCACTGTGGCGCACATGCTACCATCTGAAGCTTCACTGCAAACATCAACCGACTGGTATTCTTTTCCATTTACTGTAAATGTTCCGAGTGCTGGAGTCTTCGACATATCTACGTCTCCCCATATTCTTAGTTCAAAAAGATATGCGTTCTGACTTGTGTTGATATTTTCAAATCTCAGTTTGCAGTTTGTTTTGTTCACGTCAACGTCAACATCCGTGCCGGAAGCTGTTGTAGCTACCGTATTGGATATTACTACCCAGTCGGCATCACCATCCCCCTTAGCCAATAGCTTCCATCCGCGGTTGCCACCCGTAGCACCGTGGCGAAAGTGAACTTTCGTTATGGAAGCAAGCGAAGATGTCTCAATATACGGGTCGGCTGCTTTTGCCGCCATAAGCATTCCACCTGTCCAATTAGGGAATTTTCCCGTATTGAAATTGGTTGAACCTATCTGCGTATTGAAGATTGAGAAGGTCAGTTTCTCATGACTGTACTTGGTGTTCCACGTTACGGTCTTCACTTCCTTGTTGGTTGCACTGCATTCATAGTCTTTCCAATCGGAGAAGTCTGTATAGTAGAGTTCCTTTGTCTGCACTGCCGACGCGTCTTTGGCTATGACTCCATTTTTCTGCACTTGACTTTCAATCATTGAAAGCACGTCTGAAGAATGCCCCTTTGCACAAGACCGGCTTTCCTCATTACTAGATTTTGCCCATGCTGCAGCTACTGCCATGAGCAATACGGCGCCAGAAAGCGCCAATGGCTTGAATAATTTGTTCATAATTTCTTTAAGGTTAGTTTTATCAGGTTTGTCTATATCACGCGTAGCACGGAAAGTTGCACCACGATGTCTATAAGGATTTAAGATTTGCCGTATGCCTCTTTAATGCAAAGTTATAAAAATAATCGGAGTCCATCAAACTTTCTCACTCCTTTCACATAGTATTTCCATAGAATAGAGAAACGACAAAGACCAGAAATTTTGTTTGACTCTACCTTGCGCCCCGCTTGTATCCTTTCCCTGTCGCCTGCAAAATTGCCTTTCCACTTTCTGAAATCACGACGTGCCTTGAGAACGGCCTTAAAATCTCCCCAACTTCTGCCGAGCAGAAGCATCTGAAAAGCGGCAACCCAGTCCAAAAGACAACGCATACGCATCACACCTGGAAGTTCATCGTCAGAGAGATTCTTGTAGAGCATTGTGAGGTTATTTCGAAAGTTGAGATAGGTTTTCATTGGGTTTCCCTTGGGAAGCGTACCACCTCCAAGATGATAAACGGCACTGTCGGTAACACATACGCCTTCCCTCCCCATGATGTTTAAACGCCAACAGAGGTCTATCTCCTCATTATGAGCAAAAAAACGACCGTCCAAACCGCCTGCACTCCAATAGTCTTTAGCCCTTATCATAAGGCATGCCCCGGTAGCCCATAGTATTTTAGCAATACCGTTATACTGACCATTGTCTTGCTCAACCGTTTCAAAGATTCTTCCTCTGCAGAAAGGATAGCCCAATCTGTCGAGATAGCCTCCTGCAGCTCCAGCATATTCAAATGCCCCTTTGTTACATACAGAAAGAAGTTTGGGCTGACAGAACGCTACATTTGAATGAGTATCCATATAGCCAACAAGTGGAACAAGCCAGTTACGGGTCACCTCAACGTCACTATTGAGCAAAACATAAAGTTCTGCATCCACTGAGGAAAGGGCTTTATTGTATCCTTCGGCAAATCCCCAGTTTTTTTCTAGCTGTATGGTATGCACTTGCGGAAAATCCCTTTTCAGCATACGCATAGAATCGTCGGTAGAGGCATTGTCTGCGACGTATATACCTATACCTCCTCCGACAGAAAAGTCAACTACTGACGGAAGATACTTGCGGAGCATCTTCTCTCCGTTCCAGTTTAATATGACTATTGCTACTTTGTCCATCCCTTTTTGTGCTAAATTCTTTGTGCTTGCTTTATCTGCTTTATAAATTACCCCTTATATTATATATAATAAGGTGAAAGTATTTATGCTTGCTCAAATTTACTTATTATATTATTTCGCAGCGTAGTGCCGTCTTGTCGTGATTGAAGTCACCGAGCCTTACCGTTACAAGTTGGTTGTCCAGTTCGTCTTTCGACAGTGATGCAGGAAGCTCAACACGCACATAATTTCTTGTAAAGCCATGCATAGCCTTACCACGCGTAGCCTTTTCAAACAGCACTTCGGCTTCACTCCCTATATACTTAGCATAGAAAGCTTGCGTTTTTTCGTCTGACAGTTCAATAAGCCTACGGCTACGCAACTTCTTATCCTTGTCTGAAACGACATAAGGGATTTTCAGAGCTGCCGTTCCTGGACGCTCCGAATAAGGAAACACATGAAGATGGGTAACATCAAGACCTTTCAAGAACTCATAACATTCTTCAAAGCACTCCGGCGTTTCACCACGTGTGCCTACCATCACATCAACACCAATAAAGGCATCGGGCATATACTCTTTGATAAGATTTATCTTGTGAGCGAAAAGTGTCGAATCATAGCGGCGATGCATCAACTTGAGAACTGTGTCCGACCCACTTTGCAAAGGTATATGAAAATGCGGCATGAAGGCTCGGCTACGTGAACAGTATTCTATCAGCTCATCTGAAAGAAGATCTGGCTCAAGACTACTGATGCGGTATCGCTTTATTTCCTCAACTTGGTCAAGTGCCTTTACTAAATCAATAAAGCTCTCCTTGGTCGTTGCCCCAAAGTCACCGATATTCACTCCTGTCAGCACAATCTCCTTACCACCTTCTTTTGCTGCTTGACGCGCTTGCTCAACAAGCGACGCTATGCTTGGGTTGCGACTGAAACCACGGGCAAATGGTATTGTGCAATAAGTGCAAAAATAATCACACCCATCCTGTACCTTAAGAAAGAAACGGGTTCGGTTGCCACGCGAACAGCTCGGAGCAAAAGTCTTGATGTCTTTCGTCCGCACCGAGAAATACGCCCCTTGTGAAGCATCACCTGAGCCACTATCATCCGTTGCATCTTGGCGAGACGACCACGCATCTGAAAGATATTGTATAAGGCTAGCTTTCTCATTAGCACCAAGAACAAGATCAACACCTTCTATTTTACTGATTGTCTCTGCCTCAAGCTGTGCATAGCAGCCTGTAACTACAACAAAAGAACCAGGATGCTGGCGCACCATACGATGGATTGCCTGACGGCATTTATGGTCTGCCACTTCGGTTACAGAACATGTGTTTATAAGACATATGTCTGCCTTCTCTCCATCGTCAACGTTTCTAACGCCCATCTCCTGAAGCATACGTCCAAAAGTGGATGTCTCTGAAAAGTTTAACTTGCAGCCTAAAGTGAAATATGCGGCAGTCTTGCCTTGGAATACTGATGTATCTATCATTATTATATTATTTACTATTTGACATTCCCCATACCATGCTATAAGAACTTAATTATAAGACTAAAGAAATAGCAAAAGGGGAAATACGCTTCACTTCCGATGCGGACTTGCAAAGTTACGAAAAAAAAAAGATATTACCACACTGGAAAACGCCAACCACACCACGAACAAGCAACGATTTATCCGCCAAAAGCAAATATCCCCCAAACACCACATGCGTTGTTTCATAATACCAGGCATAATCTAGCCAAAAGATGCGTTTCTTTTCCCCATTGACTTTCAGACATTTACAAAAATGTTACAGAATAATGATAAAAAAAACACTAAAAATTTGCACAACATATTGGAAATTTACTTACCTTTGCATCGTTTTAATAAACAAATGATTGTTTTACAGATTTAAAAAGCAAAGAAAATGAAAAAATTAGTTCTTATGTTCGTAGCTGTTGCAGCTATCTCTTTCGCATCTTGTGGTAACAAAACAGAGCAGGCTCCTGCTGCTGACACAACAGATACAGCTGCTGTTGATACAGTTGACACAGTTGCTGCTGATACAGCTGCTGCTGATACTTTGGCAAAGTAATTGCGAAAGCAAGAACAAGAAGCAAGAAATTAACCGCAAGGCTCAGCCTTACGGTTTTTTTTTGTATGCACACATTTGTACAAGAAAGATTGCTCAATAATATATAAACATCCAACAGGTTCTTCCATAAGAGCCAATCCCATCCTGTATTCCACTAAACCATAAACAAAATATAGGATGATAGTAACTAAAACGAAGGCAAGACAAACTATATCCCAAAAGGATTACAGTTTGTCTTGCCTTCATTATTTTCCCATAAGGCTTCCGCAATAGGAATATCCTTTCTCTAATACATTATCTATGTATATAGAGAGAAAGTATTATCAATAGACCCTTGGACCAAAAATTGTAGTACCTACGCGCACCATCGTGCTCCCACATTCAACGGCTATGCGATAGTCGTGACTCATACCCCAAGAACGCTCTACAAAAGCTTCATTGTTGGCAAAGTATTCTTTCTTTACTTCATCAAAGAAACTCTTAGCTTCAAGGAATTCTCTGCGGATAAGTTCCTCATCGTCTGTATTAGATGCCATCATCATAATGCCACAGATGCTAACGTTCTTCAGATTTCGCCATTCCCCCTCAGCAAGTAGTTCTCGGCACTGGTCGGGAGAAAGTCCGTATTTTGTGGCTTCGCGTGCAATATGCAGTTCAAGCAACACGCGTATCACCCTTCCGTTCTTCCCCGCCTGCTTGTTTATCTCTTTCAGCAACTTTAGTGAGTCTACAGCCTCAACCATATCAATGTAAGGAGCGATGTATTTCACCTTATTTGTCTGTAAATGACCAATGAAATGCCATTTGATGTCTTTAGGCAAAGAAGTCACTTTTTTTGCAAGTTCCTGTTCGTGGCTCTCTCCAAACACACGTTGCCCTTCTGCGTATGCAGCCTCTATATATTCATTGGGGTGAAACTTACTCACAGCCACCAGCTGAACGCCTTCCGGAAGATTCGCCTTAACCTCACGAAGGTGCTTGACTACATCATATTCCATATTCTTTCCGCCTTTCCTTTTATTTATCCTTTTTTATGCTTCCTCTGGCATGGAGTCGCCATTTTCCGAAGACTCACCATCTGCTGCTGCCTCCTCATATTCAGGCACATCGTTCACTTCCGTTTTCTTTGCCGTCTTCATATCGCTGTTATGCTCAAAGACGTCCATGATTTGTGTCTCTGCTACAGAAGCAATGACATAGTCGCCCACTGACGTCTTCATCACTTCTTCAATATTTTTTACTGCTCCTACGAATGAACCTGCATGAACAAGATAGTTTACGCTGCTTAGCTTCTCTTTTCCTGACTTTTCGTCAATGACTATAAACTGTAGCTTTGCTTTATACCAGCGATCAGCTGAAGCATCGTCACTAAAGAATATTTCACCATAAGCAGCTTTTTTAATATCACGAACTTCAAACTGCCCACTAATATAACTTGACATATCTTGAATGATAGATGCCTCTGCTTCTGTGAAGCTTAGAGCGTCAACGACATACTGCTCTGTAACCTTTTTCTGCAGGCCGTCTTCCATCAGCTTCTCATAACGTATCTTGCACTCAAACCATTCTGCTGTTCTTACTCTCATTTTGTTTTTCTTTATTTTTATTGTGTTTTGTGATTTAATTCTTAAAACTTTGTTTTTGTTTTTCTCTGCTTTCGCTAAATAAAAGCTTGACACGGAACATCAACAACCGTTTCAGCCGACAAGCAATCCCACGGCAACAGTCAGTCCATAAACAAACATATTGCGTGCAGTTTCGGCAAGTACTACATTTAGCTCTCGCCCCTCGCCAATGCTTACCATATGCCGATGTGCCTTGACATGCAACATGAGATAAACAAACGGCAAGACAAAGGCCCATATATTACCTTCTATGGCGAATACACTTCCCGCCATACATGCAATAATGCCTAGCCAAAGATAGAGTACCCTACCCCACTTTTCGCCTATGGCAACAATCAGCGTATTTTTTCCTGCCCTTTTGTCGTTGTGTATGTCGCGATAATTGTTTACCACAAGCAACGTGTCAACAACTAGTCCACAAGCTATTGCTGCCACAAAAAGGTGTAGTGGCGTATTGCCTGTCTGTATATAATATGTTGCCCCTACGGGTATCAGTCCGAAAAACACAAGGACAAGCACATCTCCCATTGCATGCTGTGCCATGAACGTGGTATAGAGGAAACAGAACAACACGCACAACATTCCCACTACAACCATCTGCCAACCGGCTATGAATGCCAATGGCAATCCTATGGCGCATGCTACGGCTGTTGTTGCCAATATTCCAAGCCTCATTGCCTTTACATCAATCCACCCCATCTGACAGGCACGTGGCGGACCGAGCCGCGACTCATCATCCTTTCCGCTTTTAAAATCAAAATAATCGTTTACAAAGTTTGCGTCAATCTGCATGACAAAGGCGAAAAGCATGCAAAGCACTGCTGGAAGAAGTTTGAATCCCCCTCCTCCGCCATCAGTCCATGCCAAGGCTAGGGCAATCATAACTGGTACGGAAGCCCCTGTAAGCGTCTTGGGACGCGCAGCCAAAAGCCACGCCTTAACGGAGTTCTTCTTTATATTGCTATGATTTGTCATTATTCTACGTATGGCTTGCTTTGTGATGTCGCCTTCAGGATATTGGCTCTAAATATTTGTCTGTCAGTTTCCTTATGGCGAGAAACTGAGTTAAACCTCGGCAACGGCTTGCAAAAATAAACAAAAGGTAGTATATTTGCAAGAAAATCCGAACAACTTTTACATGACAGGAAAGAATGTAAGCCTAGACCTTATGGAGTTTGTCGAAACGGAAATTCTTCCGCGCTACGCCTTTTTCGATCAGGCCCATCGTCTGCCTCACGTAACCCAAGTGATACGCCAATCACTGGCTTTGGCAAAGAGAATTGGAGCCGACCTTGACATGGCGTACGTCACGGCTGCCTACCATGATTTGGGGCTAGAAGGTCCGCGCGCCATACATCATATTACAAGCGGAAAGATACTTGCCGCCGACATACGGTTGCGTCGATGGTTCTCTAAAGAGCAGATTAAGATAATGAAGGAAGCCGTAGAAGACCACAGGGCTTCGGCTTCGCATGCTCCACGCAGCATTTACGGAAAAATTGTTGCCGAGGCTGACCGTGAACTTGACCCGGACACAGTATTTAGACGCATCATTCTATACGGCCTTGACCATTATCCAGAAATGACGCGCGAACAGCAATGGAATCGTTTTATAGAGCATCTTGACAACAAATATTCCAGTTCCGGATATATAAAACTATGGATTCCCGGTGGAGAAAACGAAAGTAAGCTGAAGGTTATACGCGGATATATAGCAGAGCGCAACAAGCTGCGGAATATGTTTGACTCTCTGTTCAACGAAATATTCCACAGTAGAAAATAATTTCTGACACTTGCTGTCTTCTGCACAATTCAGAGAAACTATACATAATAAGAACTAAACAAGTTTTACACATAAACATTTTTATGAGAAATAAACTAATCCTCGGCCTACTACTTGCCGCTATGACAGCAGGAGCCGTAAAAATGAAGCCAGGCATGACGCTCGTAAAGCAGAGCGACGGCACAACCCTCGCAGTAAGAGCCTTTGGCGACGAAGACTGCAGCTACTTTCTTGCCTCCGACGGCACACTGCTATATCAGCAAGGAACGGATTTCTTCGTGGCAAGTGTCAACGCTGACGGACAACTAAGCCCTACGTCACAACTTGCCCACGAACCTGCATCACGCAGCACAAGCGAAGAAAATCTGTCTAAAAAGCAAAACCGCCAACTCTTCTTCAGCTCTATCAACAATATCGCTAACACGAATCGCATATTGCGAGAGCCTGTGGCCACAGACAAGACTCTCTTTCCGCATACCGGCGAACCGCACGTGGCAGTAATACTAGTTGAGTTCAACGATGTGAAATTTACCGTTTCCGACCCTAAGACCACGTTCAACAAATACCTGAACGGAGAGAGTCTCTTTACGAAAGAAAATGATCCCGACATGGGATACACCAGCACAAGCGGAAATTTCATCTGCAACTACGGAAGTGTGGCACGTTACTTCAGCGACATGAGCTTCGGGCAGTTCAAGCCTAAGTTTGACGTATATGGTCCCGTAACACTCAGTCAACCATTAAAATACTATGGTGCCGGAAGCTCATCACAGGAGAACATGAAGGGACTCTTCACCGACGCATGTACGGCTGCCGACGCCGACATAGACTTTTCGCAATATGATTCAAACAACGACGGTAACGTTGACCTCGTTTATATCATTTATGCAGGACTGTCGCAAAGCATCGTAGGCAACCCAACTGACTGCATACACCCAAAGTCGGGCACACTCTCTCTTGACAAAACCTTTGACGGCAAGACAATATGCCGCTACGGAGTTAACAACGAACTGAACGGAACAGCATCCGAGCAACAGAAATATGGAGTAATGATTAACGGTATAGGTCTGTTCTGCCATGAATTCTCACACTGTATGGGCTTGCCGGACTTATATCCTGCCGGAGGAACTACCGCTGAAAGGGCAGTAAATCAAAACATGGAATACTGGAGCTTGATGGATGCCGGAGAGTATACCCGCAACGGCTACTGCCCAACTGCATATACGGCTTGGGAACGCGAAGCTATGGGATGGATAACTATCGAAACTCTGAAGGATGCCAGCAATGTTTCAATGAGTCCTGTTGCCGACGGCGGGAAAGCTTACCGTATTGCCAACGACAACGACGCCTCTGGACATGAGTATTTCATAATTGAAAACATAAGAAAGAGCGGATGGAACGAAAGGCTCTATAACCAAGGCATGATGGTAACACACGTAGACTATGCCGAAAACATGTTTGCGGTTGGCGGAGCAAGGGTAAACAGCACTATCGGACATCCAAGAATGACTATTGTTGCCGCTGACGGACTGCTTGTACCTGAATATTACATTGGGGAAACCATTAAAGAAGATGCCAATGCTGACGTAAAAGCAACGAATTCTGCTTTCGTAAATAAATACAACGGACAGACTTTCAGCACCGCCATGTACAAGACAGAGGCAGAGGGCGACCTGTTCCCGGGCACTTCAAACACTGTTTCACTTACTGACGATTCTTATCCAGCAAAATACCCTGTATATAATGGTTCGGCAATATCAAAACCCATCACCGACATTACATATAACGAAGAGACTGGCGTCGTATCGTTCAAGTTTATGGGTGGAAGTGTTGACGGCATAAGCGAAACACTCACCGACGCAGAAAATGACCTCAAGATATTCTCTGTAAACGGCGTATATATGGGAACTGATGCCAGCAAACTTTCTAAAGGCATTTATATAATAAACGGCAAGAAGGTAGTGAAAGGCTAACCACATTGCTATTATTCAAAAAAAAGCTGAGTCCACATATTGCGTGACTCAGCTTTTTTATTTTTATATATCAGCAATGCTTCATGTTGCACTGCTGCATTTTTCTAGATTCTAAACTTCAGACATTCACTTATTTTCTGCATTGTTGTCAGTCTGGTAGGCACAAGGGGAAGACGCAAAACATTCTCTATCATTCCCATCTCGTTGAGCATCGCCTTCACTCCTGCAGGGTTGCCGTCAACGAAAAGCAAGCTGAAAAGATCGGTAAACTTATGGTGAATCTTTCTTGCTGCCTCAAACTCGCCATTCTGTTCAAGCCTCAACATACGTGAGAACTCCTTTGGCAACGCATTTCCTATAACGGAAATCACGCCAACGGCTCCACAGGCAATCATAGGGAAAGTGAGCGCATCGTCTCCGCTTATAACGTCAAACGAGTCAGGCTTGTTCTTTATAATCTCGTCTATCTGCTCAAGACTACCGCTAGCTTCCTTCACAGCAACGATGTTCTTGCAGTCTTTTGCCAAGCGCACAGTAGTTTCTGCCTTCAGATTAACGCCTGTTCTGCCAGGCACGTTATACAGAACAACGGGCAAAGACGTTGCGTTTGCAATTGTCTTGAAGTGTTGATATAGTCCTTCCTGCGATGGCTTGTTGTAATAGGGACACACGCTCAGTATACCATCTATGCCAGAAAAGTCGCGCGTGCGCAGTTCTTCAACAACAGCCGCCGTATTGTTACCGCCACAACCTATAAGGATAGGTACACGTCCTGCCACCACTTCAACCACAAGTTCCTTTATGCGCTGTTTCTCCTCCTCCGTAAGTGTAGGAGTCTCTCCTGTTGTGGCAAGAATGCAGAAGAAATCGGCACCATTACTGAGCTGATATTCCAAAAGACGCTTCAGAGCGGTATAGTCTACCGCGCCTGTTGCTGTGAAAGGTGTCACGAGGGCAATGCCCAAACCTTTAAATATGTTTTGAGACATGACTATTTCTTTAATAATGGACTGCAAATATACTACAAAATATGCTGATTCCAAAATTTTGGTCCACCTATTGTTCCAAACTGTAACTGTCAACAAGAACTCTATATACGTGCAACAATACTTCTGTTTGACAAGGTGGCAATGTGGAAGTCACTACATGTTTATTTACTCCCTATATAAAGGAACACCATTCCTAAGAGGACCAGCAGAAGGTCAACGAGCTTGCTCTTCAGATTCTTCTCATGAAGAAGTGTTGCACCGAAGAGGAATGACACTATGACACTGCCTCTTCTCACCATCGACACTATGCTTATCATTGCATCTGGGAAACTGAGGGCATAGAAATATACAAAGTCGGCTGCACTGAGGAACACACTGATAAGGATTATGCCCCAATGCCAACGAAAAGGAGTGGTTGACTTGCGCTTTGGCCACCAGATGGCAAGCAGCATTATGAGCATCATGAAACACTGGTAGATGTTATACCAGCTCTGAACCATCATGCTATTAAGCCCTACGCCGCCACTCTCTGGCGGAGCCATCAAGTATTTGTCGTAAAGTCCACTCACGGCTCCGAGTACCGCTGCGAGAACGATAAAGTAAATCCATTTGTCGTGCTTGAAGTCTATGCCTTCTTTTTTTCCGCTACGACTGAGCATGAAAAATGAAGCCACTGCCAAAGCGACACCTATCCACTGATAGAGATTGAGACGTTCGCCAAATACGAGCAAAGCACCTACGAGTACCATAACTGGACGGGTGGCGTTGATAGGCCCAACGATGGTCAACGGAAGATGCTTCATACCGAAATATCCGAAAATCCACGATGACAGAACTATGCAACTCTTGCCTATGATGTATTTGTGCTCTGCCCATCCGCCCGACGGCACATGGAATATCGATCCGTCAAGCAAGCCTGTCGTATGAGAAAGAATGATGAACGGCAAGAAAATTGCCGATGCAAAGAGCGTGTTGAGGAACAACACGGGGATAACGGCATTGTCGCGCAATGACTCTTTCTTGAATGAATCGTAAAAGCCAAGCAGCGTTGCCGAAAGAAATGCCAATACTAGCCACATAATATTTATATTGATTAGTCTTTATCTATGTCGAAAGGATAGCGTATGTCTTCCAGGAATAGTGCATTGCCGGGCATGCTCTCACCCGCATTGCTGCGGTTCTTGCCTGCCACGACTTCCTTGAACTGGTTTATTGTCATACGATGGCGTCCTACCTCAATGAGTGTTCCCACCACGGCGCGCACCATGTTGCGCAAGAAGCGGTCGGCTGAGATAACGAAATGCCAGCATCCGTCTCCCTCGGCAACCCACTCTGCACGTGTCACGCGGCAGAATGTCGTTTTAACATCGGTATGGGTCTTGCAGAAAGCAGCAAAGTCTGTACATTCCAAAAGGTATGCGGCAGCTTCGTTCATAAGCGGAAAATCCAGTTCGTAGTGGGTCTCACATGAGAAGAAGCGGCGAAACGGATCTTTCCGTGCGTGAATGTAGTAACGATACGTGCGCAGTTTTGCACTAAAGCGCGCGTGCATCCCGTCTTCAACGGGAATTACCCGACTCACAGACACGTCCCTTGGCAGCAAACGGTTGAGCTTGTATGCCAGTTGGGCACAGTCTACATCCTTTTCTGTATCGAAATGTGCTACCATAAGGCGCGCATGCACTCCTGCATCCGTTCGCCCTGCGCCCACTATTTCGGTGTCTGTGCGCAGCAGTGTTGACAATGCGCGCTGCATTTCCTCCTGCACGGAATTGCCGTTTGGCTGAATCTGCCACCCATGGTAGGCGGTGCCGTCATAACTTAGGTATATGAAATATCTCTGCATCCTTGTGTTATCCTTTGTTGATGTTTTTACTTACGGCATTCCAACACCTGTGATATTCCCTGCTCACGATGCAGTATGCGCACTTCTATGCCGAACTTTCTGTTAATATGCTCCGCCAGATGTTGCGCAGAATACACACTGCGATGCTGTCCACCGGTGCAACCGAAGGAGAACATCAGGCTTGTGAAGCCGCGCTGGATGTATCTTGCCACGTGGGCATCCGCCAGTTTGTAGACACTGTCGAGGAAGGTGAGTATCTCACCGTCGTCTTCAAGGAAACGCACCACTGGTTCGTCAAGTCCTGTAAGCTTTTTGTATGGTTCATAACGCCCTGGATTATGCGTACTCCGGCAGTCGAAGACATATCCTCCGCCATTGCCCGACTCATCCTCCGGAATACCCTTACGATAAGAAAAGCTGAACACGCGCACCACAAGCGGACCTTTGCCGTCGTATTTCGAATAGGTTGCCGGACCATCTTGCGGATGCCCCTTGTATATGTTCCTTTCGTCAGTCTTTAGTCCGTCGTTACGATCTTTTGCTTTCTCCTCAACAGGAGCAAACTGCGGCAACTGTGTCAAACGATTGAGCATGTCTATCATATACGGATAAGGGAAGACATTGAGCTGCAACAGTTCGCGCAAGTTCTGCATGGCTGCCGGTATGCTCTCAATAAAATATTTCTTGCGTTCAAAATATCCACGGAAACCATAAGCACCAAGCACCTGAAGAGTGCGGAACAGAACAAACAGACATAGCTTATCCACGAAATGACGCACAGAAGGCACTTCGGTGTAGTTTTTCAGCGAATCGTAGTATTCATAAACCAGTTCGCGTCGCAACTTATGCGGATATTTTGCCGAGGCCTGCCACAAGAACGAAGCCAAATCATAGTAATATGGTCCTTTTCTCCCACCTTGAAAATCTATAAAATATGGTCTCCCCTCTGCATCAAGCATCACGTTGCGTGCCTGAAAGTCACGGTAAAGAAAACTTTCGGTTGCTTCAGACGTTAGGTCTTTGGCAAACATTCTGAAATTAGCCTCCAGTTTCAGTTCATGAAAGTCAAGGTCTGTGGGTTTCAAAAAACAGTACTTGAAGTAGTTGAGGTCGAAGAGCACACTATCTTCGTTGAACTCTGGCTGTGGATAACAATTGTTCCAATCCAAGCCTATCGCTCCACGCATCTGCACTGCAGGCAGCTCGCGTATTGTGTTTACGAGCAGTTGCTTTTCATGCTGGTTATATCTCCCGCCAGCCTCACGCCCTCCCTTTAGAGCATCGTAGAGAGAGGTTGTGCCAAGGTCTGTCTGCAGATAGCGCAATTCGTCATCATCAACAGCGAGAACCTTAGGAACAGACAGTTTCATCCCGCCGAAATGGTCGGCAAGATAAAGAAAGGCATGGTTTTCATCGCGACTGGTACCTATTACGCCAATCACACTACCTCCCTCTTCGTCAATAAATCTGCAGTATTTGCGGTTGCTGCCCGCTCCGGCAACGCTCTCTATACGGGCAGGTGCTTTCCCTGCCCAGCGGGAATAAAGTTCGATGAGCTTCTCCATACGGTGCAAAGGTAGTGCAAAAAACTGGTTAAGCGTGAAAAAATCATCTCTTTTCATGCATCAGTCCTTTTGACAGATGCTTGAAGAGCCAGCAAAAGGCTGGTATGAGGAAAAGGTCTGCCATAATCCATGCCACGGGGTCGCCATAACAAACACCCGTCCATGCGAACACTGGCACTAACCACAGACTTACCCCGCAACGGGCTATCATTTCCATCACGCCGCTGAGCATGGAGAGATTGCTATATCCAAGCCCCTGTATGCTGTAGCGAAGAATGGTCAGCAGTCCCAAACACGGATAGAAATAGTTGGCTATACGCATGAATTGGGCTGCATATGCCACGACTTCCGCCTCGCCACTGTCAACGAATAGCATCATCATCTCGTCGGCAAAGGGATAGATAAGAAGGAATGTAACCACGAAATATACGAGCATCATCCGTATGGCAGCACTTATCCCCTGCCGTATGCGCTGCATCTTGCCGGCACCAAGGTTCTGTCCACAATATGTTGCCATCGCTACGCCTATATTCTCGAACACACATGTGAAGAGATATTTTATGCGCATTGAAGCCGTGAAGGCAGCGACATACACCGTTCCAAGAGCATTGTTGGCACTCTGAAGCATTATACTGCCAATTGCAGTGATGGAAAATTGCAGTCCCATGGGCACTCCGTTATTGAGCAAGATGCTGGTCTTCTTGTTGTCGAAATGGCGTTCTTCGCCCTGCGGTATGAGTATCTGCATCTTCCGCTTTATATACCACACACACAATACGACGGAAAGTCCTTGCGAAAGCCATGTGGCTATTCCTGCCCCTTCAACACCAAGCCCCATGCCGAGTATCAACACGCCATCAAGCAAGATATTAACCACAGAAGCGGTTATCAAAAAAAAGAACGGCTGCTTTGAATTGCCCAACGCACGTATCTGTCCGGAAAAGAGATTATAGGCTATGGTGAAGGGTATGGCTGCAAACTGAAGCATAAGGAAAACGTAAGCCTCGCGAAAAACCTCAACAGGTGTATTCACGAGATGCAGAATCTTCTCGCAAAAGATACAAGAAAGGAATGTTATTACTACAGCAAAAACGGCTGCTATTCGTATACTGTTGCTTACGTATGCGCGCATTTTCGGGAAATCCTTTGCGCCAAAAGCTTGTGCAACGGGAATGGCAAAGCCTGCGCACGATCCGTTGCAAAATCCCATAATCAGAAACATTATGCTCGATGAAGCTCCCACCGCTGCCAATGCTCTAACACCTATCCATCTTCCTACGATAGCTGCGTCTATAATGAGATACATCTGCTGGAGGATATATCCGAGAATGAGGGGTATCGAAAATTTCACTATCGCACGCATGGGAGACCCCACTGTCATGTCGGCGGTAGACCTTGACTTTTTTTCTTCTGACATTGTTTTATCTGATTTTACTCCGTTATCCTTGTTTACTTCTGCTGCCCCATGGCAACATTAGCACCACACAACAGCAAAAAAAACCGGATGTCTCACGACAACCGATTTTCAAAAACAAACTACTTAAAAACTAATCTACTAAAACAAATCAAAAAATAATGTTATATTATTCCTTATTAATATTTCCTTCTGTTTTCGCCGCAAATTTATGAATAATAAGGATTTAATGCAAACATCACTTAGATGAAATAACACAATTGAAAGACAAATTATCGAAAAAAAGAGCTGGCTCTAAAGAGCCAACTCCCTTTTGATATGCTGAGTTATCAATTATTACATCATTCCGCCCATACCTGGATTGCCCATAGGCATCTGAGCCTTCTCTTCCGGTTTGTCTACGATGAGACATTCTGTGGTGAGGAACATTCCAGCGATGGATGCTGCGTTCTCAAGAGCTACGCGAGCTACCTTTGCCGGGTCGATTACACCTGCAACGCGGAGATCTTCGTAAATGTCCTTGCGAGCATTGTAACCATAGTCACCTTCGCCTTCGCGCACTTTCTGAACAACTACTGCTCCTTCACCGCCTGCATTGCGTACAATCTGACGCAGTGGCTCCTCAATGGCACGCTCAACAATGCTGATACCGGTCTGCTCGTCGGCATTGTCGCCGTTTACGCTCTTAAGAGCCTCGAGAGCACGGATATATGTCGTACCGCCACCTACAACAACACCTTCTTCAATTGCTGCACGTGTTGCGCAAAGTGCATCGTCAACGCGGTCTTTCTTCTCCTTCATCTCTACCTCACTGTTAGCACCAACATAAAGAACTGCTACACCACCAGCGAGTTTAGCAAGACGCTCCTGAAGCTTCTCTTTGTCGTAGCTGCTGGTTGTATTGGCAATCTCGTTCTTAACCTGTGCTACACGGTCTGCGATGAGTTCCTTCTGACCTGCGCCATTTACGATGGTCGTGTTGTCCTTCGACACAGTTACCTTGTCGCAAGTTCCGAGCATCTCCAATGTTGCCTGCTCAAGTTTCAAGCCTTTCTCCTCGCTGATTACCACACCGCCAGTAAGCACTGCGATGTCTTCAAGCATGGCCTTGCGGCGATCACCGAAACCAGGAGCCTTTACAGCACATATCTTCAAGCCGCCACGCAGACGGTTTACTACCAATGTAGTGAGTGCCTCTGAGTCTACGTCCTCAGCAATAACGAGCAACGGACGACCGCTCTCTGCTGCAGGCTGAAGTATTGGCAAGAAATCCTTAATGTTGCTTATCTTCTTGTCGTAGATAAGTATATATGGATTCTCCATCACGCACTCCATCTTGTCGGAGTCGGTTACAAAATATCCGCTAAGGTAGCCACGGTCGAACTGCATTCCCTCAACAACATTTGTATATGTGTCGCGGCTCTTGCTTTCCTCTATTGTTATAACACCGTCTTTGCTTACTTTGCGCATTGCATCGGCAATAAGTTTACCGATTTCAGGGTCGTTGTTGGCACTTACCGTTGCAACCTGCTCTATCTTGTCGTAGTTGTCGTTTACGATCTCGGCATTTTCCTTGATGTAACCTACAACAGCGTTAACAGCCTTATCAATACCACGCTTCAGATCCAAAGGATTTGCACCTGCAGTTACGTTCTTCAAGCCTTCGGTAACGATTGCCTGAGTAAGGATAGTGGCAGTTGTCGTTCCATCACCTGCATCATCGCCTGTCTTGCTTGCCACGCTCTTAACGAGCTGAGCACCTGTATTTTGGAACTTGTCTTCAAGTTCTATTTCCTTTGCCACGGTAACACCGTCTTTTGTAATCTGCGGAGCACCGAATTTCTTTTCGATTACCACATTACGTCCCTTCGGACCGAGTGTCACTTTCACTGCGTTGGCCAACTGGTCAACTCCCTGCTTCAGCAATTCTCTTGCATCAACGTCAAACTTTATTTCTTTTGCCATGATTTTTATCCTTTCTGTTTCTTTTGTAAGCACACGATGTTTTTATTTTGCGTGCACCTAGTTTTTATTGTTCAGCAGGCAAATCCGAACGATGCCTGCAATTTGTTTTTATTTTGTAAGTACTGCGAGAACATCGCTCTGGCGCATCATGAGATATTTTTCTCCCTCGTATTCCAGTTCTGTGCCTGAATACTTTCCGTAGAGCACTTCGTCGCCTTCCTTCAAAATCATCTCTTCATCTTTCGTTCCGTTTCCCACGGCAACGATTTTTCCATGAAGTGGCTTCTCCTTTGCTGTATCCGGAATGATTATTCCACCTACCTTTTCCTCTGCGGGAGCGGGTACAACCAAAACTCTGTCTGCTAATGGTTTGATATTCATAATTCTAATTTTTATTGTTGTTTCAGTATTTAATTCAGCGTTGCCGCCGGGATTTTATCTGTCCGCTACAGAATAAACGAAAAGTGTGCCAAAAAGCCGTTAATGACATTTTGGCACACTTTCCTGTGACTATTTGGCACACGCCGCATCAGCCTTGCTCATCCTTGTCCAAACCTGCAAAGATGCGTTTTTCCTCTCGGCGCGCCATCAATTTTTCCAGTTTCTGCCGGCGCATGGGCTGAAGCCAGCGTCTTGCATATATATTAGGTATAGCCACTCCTATTGCTATACATAGTATTATAAGCGATGCTTTTACTGCATTAGAGAAGGCTTCTGTCAGTTCTCCCACAACACCTTGCATCTCTATCAGAGCGAAGAGTGCGCGATACATCAGCACACCGGGCACCATCGGTATAACACTCGGTATGGTAAGGCAGTGGTGAGGCGTGTGGAACACGTGTACGAATTTTACGCACAGCATACTTATGAGCAGAGAACCCACGAGAGCTGCCATTATTGGTCCTTGGTCAAGACCAACATTGTTGTTGCTGGCACCTAGGTTAACGAAGTTTCTCGTGCATACGGCTATTATTCCGCCAATGGCAACCACCCAAAGCAAGCGTTTTGGGATATTGAATATCATAGAGAAGCCCATGGCAGA
The DNA here is from genome assembly GCA_963644035.1 of bacterium. Classification (GTDB taxonomy): domain Bacteria; phylum Bacteroidota; class Bacteroidia; order Bacteroidales; family Bacteroidaceae; genus Prevotella. The sequence goes on along the minus strand of CAVIMN010000014.1, from coordinate 26,490 downwards.
AATGGCTGCCGCTACGGAATAGCTCACGTATGTGTTGTGTGGTGTCATGCTCAAGTCCTTCACGAAGTTGTCTACCCCGCACACCGTGATTGCCAATGATATGCCAAACGACATTGCCGTTACCATAAGCAACGTATTTATAGCCCGGCTCAAGCCCATTTCTATATGGTTCTCTATCATGTCTGACACGAAGTTTATGAGCGGAACACCGGGCACGATGAACAACGCACATGCCATGAGCGGATGCCACGGCGTGTCGGTATGAAGAAGGGCTGCCAGCCATTGCGGCAAATGCTCTGCCACAACAGGCATTGATATGTAAGCAGAGAGCCAGGCAAGCAACGTTGATACGAAAGCTGCAACACCTATATTTACATAAGAATTTGAGCCTTTCGAATTCAAATATGAGCGCAGGCGAAATCCAATCATGGCGGCTATCGACGCATAGAAGAATGCTGTCCAGTCGCACCCGAACTGTATGCAGAAGCCTCCACAGGCAAATCCCGCTCCCACGGCAACCTGATTAACGGTGTAGTTGCGTGGTCGCTCGTGTATGGCTTCAAGTTGCGCTTCGTATTCGTCAAGGGAATAATCATCCTTTATTGCCCGCCATGAGAGTTTGCTTATCTCTGAAATGGCTTGCATGTTTATGCCGTGCTCGTCACATCGCTGAAACTTGCATAGTGAATGTGTCTCGTCGCTAAGGTTTACCTGCAGCATATAGTAGTTTACGTATATGTGAAGGTTCTCTTTTGGCAGTCCGAGATAGGCTGCCGTGCGGTGCATGTTTCTTAGAATACGGCTCGTGTCTGCACCGCTGGCCATGAGTATTTCGCCAGTGCGTAACAGCAAGTCAAGTTTTCGTCTTATTTCCTTTTCTTTTTGTGCTCTGTTAATAATATCCATTTTCTGTTGTCTGGAATTTTTGTAGCTATATATCTATTGATTTTTCTGCTTTACGACAACGGATTCCAACCTTGAGCTTTCAGTTGGAATTCGTTGCCGTCGCGTGTAACTAGCTGCTGGCCGTATTCTTTCTTCGTTATATGTCCGATGAGCTTCACGTCGTCGAGTTGTTCTATCTTGTCGTGGTCGCCTATTGGAACTGTGAAAAGCAACTCATAGTCTTCGCCGCCATTCAGCGCACAGGTTGTTACGTTCATGTTCAGCTCCTCTGCCATAACGGCAGTCTGGTAGTCTATCGGTATGTTCTTCTCATATACACGACAACCGCAACCGCTTTGTTCACAGATATGCATCAGTTCGCTGCTCAGTCCATCACTTACGTCCATCATTGCAGTTGGATGTATGTTGAGCTCGCGAAGCTTTTGTATAATGTCTCCCCTTGCCTCTGGTTTCAGTTGGCGTTGCAGCAGATATTCCTTTCCTGCAAAATCGGGTTGAAAGTTGGCTAGTGCCTCAAGTGTCTTTGTGTCTTTTTTCTTCTTTGCCTCTGCCACTTGCTGATAATACACGCTTTTTTCTCTTTCTAGCAACTGCAGTCCCATGTATGCCGCTCCGAGGTCACCTGAAACGCAGATTAGGTCGGTGTCCTTTGCTCCGCTTCTGTAAATGATTTCCTCTTTTTGCGCCTCACCAATGCAGGTTATGCTAATCGCCATTCCCGTGTAAGAAGATGTTGTATCTCCGCCAACAATGTCAATATTCCATTTGTCGCAAGCCATACGCAGTCCGCTATAGAACATTTCCAGGTCTTCCACTGTAAAACGCTTACTGAGTGCGAGGCTAACGGTCATCTGACGTGGTGTACCGCCCATGGCAAACACATCACTTATGTTTACCATTGCCGATTTATATCCCAGATGTTGCAGGTCGATGTATGTGAGGTCAAAATGCACGCCTTCCATGAGCATGTCTGTTGTAACGAGCACCTCTTTGTCGGGATAGTGCATTACTGCGCAGTCGTCACCTACGCCCTTCAGCGTTGAGGCATTTTTTGTCTTGATATCGTCGGTGAGACGGTGTATGAGTCCGAACTCCCCGAGTTTTGAAATGTCGGTCATTTACGAGTATTTATTGATGTTTCCGGCCAAAGACCGGTTGATGTTTTTATGCAACTCTCAGAAAAAGACACAGTACACAGAGTAACTTTTCGCCTCGCCGGTTGTTGTTTCTATAGAAGAAACAGACTGGTCTGCGAATGTCATTCTCCGTGTACTATGTGATGTGTGGCTGAATGAATTTCATGCCGCACGATTTATTATGTGTATATAAGTTTATTTAGCTATACGTTGCCTGCGTGTATAGTGACCTTTTTAGGCTCTGCGTATCATCTCACGCATGATTTCGGTCATAAGCGGCTGTGCTGCATTGGCTGCCACCTGCACTTCCTCATGGCTTACCTCCACTGGCTGGCCTTCCAACCCGAGGTCGGTGATTATACTGATACCGAATGTCTTTATGCCACAGTGGTGGGCTACTATAACTTCAGGCACGGTGCTCATACCTACAGCGTCAGCTCCCAGACGATGATACATTCTGTATTCGGAAGGTGTCTCGAAAGTAGGACCTTGAACTCCCATGTATACACCGTGGACTACACGTATGCCTTTCTCCTTGGCTATGCTGTCAGCCTGCTCAATGAGGGCTTTGTCGTAAGCCTCGTGCATATCGGGGAAGCGCGGACCCGTGGGGAAATTCTTGCCGCGAAGTGGATGTTCGGGGAAGAAGTTGATATGGTCTGTTATAATCATCAAGTCGCCAATCTTGAAGTCGGGATTCATACCCCCTGAAGCATTCGACACAAACAATGTCTTTATGCCAAGTTCATACATCACGCGGATGGGGAAGGTCACTTCTTTCATGTTATACCCCTCGTAGTAATGGAATCGGCCCTCCATAGCCATTATGTCCACACCTCCAAGTTTTCCGAAAATTAATTTTCCGGCATGTCCCTCAACTGTCGATACCGGGAAATTGGGAATTTCCGAGTAGGGGAATTCATAACTGTCGGTTATTTCCGAAGCTAATTGTCCGAGTCCTGTTCCCAGAATTATGGCTGTCACCGGACTTGTTGTCATCCTTTGCTTTAGCCAGGATGCTGTTTCTTGAATTTTTGCGTACATATCCTATAATGTTTTCTTTAAAATCCTCTTCCTGTCCGAGCATGAAACTTACTGCCACGGGCAATACATACAGGCTGCGGCGCGTCTCGTCGTCGAGCCCCTGCATGCCGAACAGGCGGGCATTATCCTTTTCTGTAGTTATTATTATCTTGTCTGTTCCCTGCAAACTGTTGAATTCCTCGTTTATCCTTTTTATATCAGATGCGTTGAACTGATGATGGTCGGGGAATGTAAGCGGAGTTATGCGCGAGGTATATGGCTGCAGATCCATTATCATCTGTTGCGGAGAGGCTATCCCCGTTAGAAGAAGCACAGAAGTCTTTGACGTAATACTGTCAAGCGGTCGGTCTTCGCCACAATACACTGGTTTCAGGCTGTCATACCTGAGTGTTGTGAAATAAAGCTTCTGATATGGAAACAGATCCATGGTCTTCTGTATGACACGGAACTCCATCGGCTTCAAGTCTGACGGGCATTTGGTCACTATCACTATGTCTGCACGCCGTTTCCCGCTCTTCGGTTCACGCAGTCTGCCGGCGGGCAATAGCTTGTCGTAGGTTATCAGCCTGTGATAGTCAACAAGCAAGATGTTTATTCCGGGCTTAACGTAGCGATGCTGAAATGCATCATCAAGCAAGATCACATCTACGTCTTGTGTTTCTCTGTTTTCCGTCAGTTGCTCTATGCCATGACAACGGTTCTTGTCTACTGCCACATAGATATCGGGAAACTTGCGCTTCATCTGATACGGCTCATCGCCTATGTCTGCCATCTTCGTGTCGCGCTCGGCAAGCACGTAACCTTTGCTCTTGCGCTTGTATCCGCGGCTCAAGACTGCCACTTTTGCTTGGCGGCGCAAGATATTGACAAGAAACTCAACATGCGGTGTTTTCCCTGATCCGCCAACCGTTATGTTGCCGACAGAGATTACCGGAATGTCGAAGCTGCGGCTTTTCAGTATGCCCAGTTCAAACATGCGGTTACGCAGTCTGACCCCTAGACCGTAAAGCCAGCTCAAGGGCATAAGCCATTCGTTTATCTTTATGAAGTCGCCTTCCATTAGAAAAAATCCTGTTGTTATTATCGCCTGTGCGGGCAGGCCACAGACCTGCACCAGGCATTATCTTATCTTCAGTATATATGGCATGCGCGCCTGTATGGCACTCTGCTTGCCGATATTCTTCATCAACATGAATGTGGGATAGAACTCACCCATTGCTAAGCGCATCTTCTCGTCGAGATAGTTGTCGCCGCCTTTGTCAACCTCTGCCAGTATCTGCTCCATCACGTCTGCCTTGCCAGGATAAGACTGTGCGTGGTATTCCTGCAGCTTAGCCAGTTGTGCAGCCTTTGCTAGCGCATCGTCAAGTCCGCCGAGCTGGTCGACAAGCTTTATCTTCAGCGCATCCTGTCCGAGCCAAACATGACCCTGGGCAATATTCTCCACCTGGTCGATGCTCAGATGTCTTCCGTCTGCCACACGTTGGCGGAATGTTCTGTATCCACGCTCTATGTATGCTCCGAGATAACCTTTCTCGTCTTCTGACATTGGACGGGAGATTGTGCCGAACGCACTATGTTTGTTTGTCTGCACACCATCGAACTTAACGCCAAGCTTCTGGGTTAGCAACCCACTGAAGTCGGGAATCACTCCAAAGATACCGATACTTCCTGTGAGTGTCGTTGGCTCTGCCACAATCCAGTTTGCGGCACACGACATATAATAGCCGCCAGAAGCTGCCATGCCACCCATCGACACTACAACGGGTTTCTTTGCCTTTGCCAACTGCACTGCACGCCATATCTGTTCCGACGCATATGCACTTCCGCCACCGGAGTTAACACGTATCACGATTGCCTTTACATCATCGTCATCGGCAAGGTCGCGCAAGTCACGTGCTACGTCGTTGCCCACTATCAAGTGGCCACCGCCTCCCATAAGTCCGCCGGCTGCACTGTCAACAATGTTGCCATAAGCATAATATACGGCAATCTCATCGCCCTTTTCCGACTTCGACTTTACGTTGCCCATTGCTGCCAGACCAACAGTGTTGAAGTCATCATCCTTGCCGAGCTTCATCATTTCCTTTACCTTGTCCTTCACCTGGTCTGTGTAAAGAAGGCCGTCTACAAGGTTCAGACGAGCATAATTCTTTGGGTCTTCAAATGTAACAAGATTGTCGGCATATTCGTTCAACTTGGCAACGCTCAAACCACGGCTCTTTGCCACTGCCGAGCAGACGTTGCTCCATATTCCGCCAACATAGGCTTCCACCTGGCGACGGTTAGGCTCGCTCATCTTGTCGCTTGTATAGACTTCAGTTGCACTCTTGTAAGCTCCAACCTTTATCACTTGCATCTGCACGCCAAATTTGGCAAGCACATCTTTTACATAATATGTCTCTGCAGCCATACCGTGCCAGTCAACCATTCCCTGTGGGTTAAGATAAATCTTGTCGGCAACGGAGGCGAGGTAGTATGTTGCCTGCGTGTAAGCATCACCGTATGCAAGAATCCATTTTCCGCTCTTTTTGAAATCGAGCAAAGCCCTTCGCACTGCCTGCAGCGAGGCATAAGAATCGGGAGCGAACGCCCCTGCCTCAATATAGATACCTTTTATCTTGTCGTTATCCTTTGCTTTTTTTATTGCACTGAGGAGGTCGTCCAAACCAATCATGCCTGTGGCATTGCCCTTCAGTCGGTCTATAACACTTGCGTCGGAGCGTTCTTCCATTACTCCGTCAAGACTTACTACGAACACACTATTGTCAGACACATCGGTTGAAGAACTGCTTGATGCTATCATGCCTACGAGGCTCATCAGTCCCAAAGCCCCAATAATGACGAAGAATATTATTATGCCGACTACCGTGGCACCTACTTGCTTTAGAAAACTTTTCATTGGAATTCTCGTTTTAAAATGTTTTATCTTTCTGCTTTAGTTTTAATACATCTAAATATACAATAGTTCTAATACATATATAAATGTTTTGCTTATATGCTTCTATTGCTCTTTCACTTCGATTTTCAGCGGATTGTCAAGTTCTTTTCTCCACTGCTTCATCCACGCAAACCATTCTTTTGCATTTTTATATCCAAAGGTTTCCTTGTCGCAAGTGAATGCCATGTTATACGTAAGATAGTTGCCTCCTTTGGTGCTAAGCGCATAAATATATTGGTCTTTTTCTGTTTGCGGTTCGCTGACTACATACTGCTGCGGCACGCTTACGGCCAATCCGACAACAATTTTCGGTTTTCCGGCAATGGAATCCTTTGCGCCATTTGGCCAGTTGCCACCCCAGTCGCCAACAAGCCCTTTATGGTTTGAATAGACCTCTCCGTTGAGATTTATCACTCCTGTAGCGAACTGCGCCTTTGGAGCAGGTGTATCTAACCAGGCATGCACCTCGCAGTCGCGGTGTCCGGCATATATAATAACGTGCTGGCGCATGTTGAACGTTTCGCCATTCAGCTGCCAGGCATCATCGGTCAATTCAACAATGGTACGCACAGGACCGCTCACCACCATACGTTGTCCACGCGAGGCAACGGGCGACACCATTGTAGTATTAGTGCCGTTCCATCCACGCAAGGCTCCCAAGCCTACGGTCTGACCTGCCCACAGAACATCGTCTCCATAACCGGCTGCCAACTGCTCGTCGGTGGGATAGAACTGACTTGCCTCAAGCTCCAGTTGCTTGTTTTTCTTCCCGTAGAGATCGTAAGTCTGCCTCTTGTCAAAGTATACGCGGTATGCGGTCAGCTCCGACTCGAAGTCTGCCCCGTGATGGTGTAGGAGATGGAAAGCATCCACATCCTCTGGCGCAGACAGGGAATGAATATAGGAACGGAACTCATTTTTCTTTTTCGTCTTCTGGTCACGCATTATCATATCGCCATAAGTACGGCGCGGATAGTTACGCTCCTTCTGCTTTTCAGAATACAGCTTTATGCTGACAGTCTTTTTCTCTTTTGCCGCGAAGTCTGCCACAAACACTAGTTCGTCGTTTTTCAAGTCGCGGTCAAGGTCGTCTATCTGAGAGGGTATCTCCCGTCCGCCTGACGTAACCTCCGCATCAACCACATTGAAAGCCACGCGATTGAGTTTCACAACTACCGGCACGTCTGTACGCGCCGTGCCAAGGGTATTCTCCACAGTAAGCGTCAGTGTCTTTTCTTCAGCCGCTGATGCTATTGCTGCCGTCATCATCAAGGCGGCAAACATCATTTTTCTTGTCATTTCAAAACGTTTTTTCAGATAACGACAGCAGTTCCAGTAACAACACACATCAGCATGGAATTTGACTGGCCAACCGTTTCATAGTCAATATGCACTCCGATGATTGCATTTGCACCTAATTCACGGGCTTGTTGCTCTATTTCTTGAAATCCATTTTCGCGTGCCTCAAGAAAAACCTTCTCGTAGGTGCGGCTTCTACCACCGAAGAAATCGCGCAAACTGCCAAGAAGATCCTTGAAGACATTGGCTCCGATTATCACTTCACTTGCAACTATGCCTTTATATTCTTGTGCGGGATGACCCTCGATTGATGACGTTGTCGTTACTATCATGTTTTCTTTATCTTTATTTAGTGGTGCTTTGCCAACACCGCGCTTGTGAGTAATTTCGCCGCTAAGTTACAAACATTTTTTCTTTTTTACAAACATACTGTGACAATATCACGGGCAAACGCCATAAAGCCCACGGCGACAGCTTTGCAACCACGCGGCGTTACGATGCAAAAGCGCGGGGCTAGAGAAAACTCCGGAAGACGACGTTACTATAAGTTAAAGCCGCACTTTGTGGCAAGACGTAGGGCGACATTCGGGAAAAAGGATGTAAATTTGCATAATAGCAAACAACTGGGTAATGGACACGACACGCAAAATCATACACGTTGACATGGATGCGTTCTTTGCTTCTGTGGAGCAAAGAGACAATCCCATACTGCGCGGCAAACCAATAGCCGTGGGGTTCGACGGACCGCGTGGCGTGGTGTCTACGGCGAGCTACGAGGCAAGACGCTACGGGGTACACTCTGCCATGCCAATAGCTAGCGCAAAGCGCTTGTGCAAAGACCTGATTATCGTGCCATGCCGACACGAAGCATACAAGGAGGTATCGGAACAGGTGCACGAGATATTCCTCCGTTATACCGAAGACATTGAGCCACTGTCGCTTGACGAGGCTTTCCTCGACGTTACCCACAACAAAAAAGGCATGGAGATGGCGGTAGACATTGCCAAGGAGATTAAGCAATGTATAAAGGACGAGTTGCAGCTTACGGCAAGTGCCGGCGTTTCGTACAACAAATTCCTGGCTAAAGTGGCATCAGACTACCGAAAACCCGACGGGCTCTTCGTAATACACCCCGACCGCGCCCTAGACTTCATTGCAACACTGCCAATAAAAGATTTTTGGGGTGTAGGACCGAAAACGCTTCAGCGCATGCACAAGATGGGGATATACAACGGTGCAGAACTTAGGCAATGCACAGAAAAACACCTGACGGAAGTTTTCGGCAAAGCAGGAACAGCGTTCTACAACTTTGCGAGGGGCATAGACATGCGTCCCGTAGAGAGTATTCGCATAAGGAAATCGGTGGGATGCGAACAGACGTTCCTTGAGGACATTATTCTGCCGGCAGCTATAACGATAGAATTATACCACACTACACTGGAACTGCTCCGACGCATTGAAAAGAGCCGATTCCTCGGACACACACTAACACTGAAAGTAAAATTTTCCGACTTCACAACCATTTCACGCAGCATAACCGCCAAACGAATTCTAGCACGCAAACAAGACATTCTGCCTATGGCAAAACTGCTGATGAAACAAATTGACACCAACGGGCGTGCCATCAGACTGCTGGGCCTTTCGGTCTCCTCGCCACACGATGAGAGGCGCGCCCCACGATGGGTGGAAGGAGAACTGGATTTCGCCGACTGGGAAGAATGAATGTCAAAAAAGACTTTACACCTTGCATAATATCAAAAGAAAAGCTCTATCTTTGCAGAAAGTTCAGACAGAGGAAGCAACAAAGCCAATGTCTCAACCAAAAAGGAAACACACCGTAGAACAACCCACACACAACAGGTTGTGGATAAAAAGACGGCAATATAAAAGGGAAACAAACAAAAGATAAAAACTTATATACCCGTATGAAACAAACAAAAATAGTAGCCTCTATCAGCGACCGCAGATGCGGTGTTGACTTCATCCGCCAACTTTTCCTTGCAGGAGTAAACGTGATCAGAATGAACACTGCGCATGCTACGGAAGACGGTATACGCGAAATTATCCGAAACACAAGGAAAGTATCAAGCCACATCGGTATACTTATTGACACAAAAGGACCGGAAGTGCGCACCACCGGCACAGACATCCCTATCCAGTTCAAAACGGGAGAAAAAGTATATATCACAGGACACAACACGGAAGATACGACACACGACACAATTAACGTGTCTTACGAAAGATTTGTAGACGACGTTAAAGTGGGCGACCACGTGCTCTTCGACGACGGAGAACTTGATATGCTCGTTACTGGCAAGGAAGGCGACAAACTTGTTGTGGAAGTTCAGAACGACGGTATGCTCGGTTCCAAGAAAAGCGTGAACGTACCGGGAGAACACATAGACTTGCCTGCACTTACTGAAAAGGACAAGAAGAACATCCTGCTTGCCATCGATGAAGATATTGACTTCATCGCTCACTCCTTCGTGCGCAACAAACAAGACGTAATGGCTGTACAGCAGATTCTCGACGAGCACAACAGCGAAATAAAGATTATTTCAAAAATTGAAAACCAGGAAGGCGTTGACAACATCGACGAAATCATAGAGGCTTCCTACGGCATAATGGTTGCACGTGGCGACTTGGGTATAGAAGTGCCCATTGAACGCATACCGGGAATACAGAGAATGATTATACGCAAGTGTATTCACGCCAAAAAACCTGTTATCGTGGCAACGCAAATGCTGCACACCATGATTAACAACCCAAGACCTACACGCGCCGAAGTGACAGACATCGCTAACGCTATCTACTACCGCACCGATGCACTCATGCTGAGCGGAGAGACGGCTTCGGGCAAATACCCTGTAGAGGCTGTGAAGACAATGGCAGCAATCGCTGAACAGGCAGAGAAAGACAAGATGCACGAGAACGATATTCCTGTGCCAATGAGCAAAGACTGCGACGTTAGCGAATTCCTAGCTAAGCAGGCCATAGAGTCTACATGGAGACTTAACGTGAAAGGTATCGTGACCGACAGTCTGCATGGACGCACGGCACGCAACCTGGCTGCCTTCCGCGGACCCAACCCTGTGCTGGCAATATGCGTGAAAGAACGCGTACAAAGACTACTCGCACTGAGCTACGGTGTTATACCCGTTTACCAACACGAGAAGCTTCAGCCGCAAGACCAATTTGTGGCTGCACTGAGAATGTTGAGACAGAAGGGATACCTGAAGATGGAAGACAAGATTGCATACCTTAGCGGTAGCTTCGGAAGAGGCGGAGGCACCACGTTCCTTGAAATAGACAAAGTAAGCGATGTCTTCACAAAGGATTTCACCCTGCCTAACACTATGCGCCCATAAAAAGTTATCTTAACTACGGCACAAAGAAAGAAACAAACACTATAAATGTGCCGTCACCCAATGACGGCACACATAAAAACAAAGAAAGGAAAAGGAAAGAAAATGAAGAAACTATTCATCCTCGCAGCTGCCGTAGTAGCTTTGGCTAGCTGTGGAAACAAAAGCGGTGAAAGCACCAACAATGCTGACTCTACCGCTGTGGCTAACGATAGCGCTGCAATCGCTGCAGCAACTGAGGCTACCGCTGACTCCATCACATCTGTATTGGAACAGCAGCTTGCCGCTAACAATGGCAAAGACGTGGCAACAACACTACAGAACGCTCAAGCCTACTACGAGCAACTCGTTAAAGAAGGCAAGACCGAAGAGGCTATAGCTTATGCTTCAAAACTGAAGGCTTACTACGAACAGAAAAAGGAAGACATCAAGAAGGTGGCTTCTGGAAATACAACCATTGATGACCTCGTAAACGGTATCATCAACCTGCCTACTGACGCTGCAAACACTGCAGACGCTGCAAAGAATGCTGCCGTTAGCGATGCTGCATCGGCTGTAAATGGTGTGAAAGATGCAGCAAAGGACGTAAAGAACGCTGCTGAGGCTACCGTAAAGGAAGGCGTTGAAAAGGTAAAGAATGCCCCTAGCGAGGCAAAGAAAAAGGCTGAGGAGAAAGCTAACGAGGCTGTAAGCAACGCCAAAAAAGAAGCTAAGGACCAGGCTAACAAGGCTGTGAACAATGCTCTAAACAAGGTGTTCGGCAACTAACGGATAGATTTATCCACAGAATACTTCGTCATACCTGATTCGTCTGACGAAGATTAAAAACAAAAAGAGTGACATTCCATTTACGGAGTTGCCACTCTTTTTTTATATCCATAAGTCAACGGGCTTACACCCGCTGACTGTTTATGCTTAATATTCGCCCCACGCCTTGATGTCGATGTCTTCAAGCGGAGTTGTGCAGAACGCTGTTATGAACGAACTTGCTAGACGACTGTTGGTAATCAACGGCACATTAAGGTCTATAGACGCACGGCGTATCTTGTAGCCGTTGCTCAATTCGTTTACGGTAAGGTCTTTCGGAATGTTGACAACCATGTCTATCTCGTGGTTGTGAAGCATGTCGAGAGCCTGAGGCTGCCATGATTCCGACGGCCAATAAACTAGAGTGTTCTCAATGCCGTTCTCGGTCAGATACTTCGATGTACCGCTTGTGGCATAAAGCTTATAACCACTCTTCACCAATAGGCGTGCTGCATCAAGCATCTCGGCCTTCTGCTTGGCACTTCCCGTTGAAAGCAGAATATTCTTCTTTGGAATACGGTGACCAACGGAAAGCATACTCTTGAGAAGAGCAGTGTTTGAATCGTCGCCAAGACAGCCTACCTCGCCAGTTGAGCTCATGTCTACGCCAAGCACAGGGTCGGCTTTCTGCAGACGGTTGAAAGAGAACTGAGAAGCCTTTATTCCTACATAGTCAAGGTCAAAGAGATTCTTGCTCGGCTTCTCTACAGGAAGGCCAAGCATAACCTTTGTTGCCAATTCAATGAGGTTTATCTTCAGAACCTTGCTCACAAACGGGAACGAACGGCTGGCACGCAGGTTACACTCTATTACGAGGATATCGTTGTCGCGTGCCATAAACTGAATGTTGAACGGTCCGTTGATGTGCAGTTCCTTGGCTATCTGTCTGCCCACGCGCTTCACGCGGCGCACAGTCTCGACATATAGCTTCTGTGGCGGGAACTGGATAGTTGCATCGCCGGAATGCACACCGGCAAACTCTATATGCTCTGATATGGCATAAGCAACAATCTCTCCGTTCTTTGCCACAGCATCCATTTCTATTTCCTTGGCGTGCTCAATGAACTTGCTCACCACAACAGGGTGATCTTCGCTCACATTGGCTGCCAACTGCAGGAAGCGACGTAGCTCATCCTCATTGGAACATACATTCATGGCAGCACCAGAGAGCACGTAGCTCGGGCGCACAAGTACGGGGAAGCCCACACGCTCTATGAATCTGTCGATATCCTCCATGCTTGTAAGCGCACTCCACTCCGGTTGGTTTATGCCATTGTTCGTAAGCATCTGCGAGAATTTAGCACGGTCTTCGGCATTGTCAATGTCCTGTGCTTTCGTACCGAGGATTGGCACGCGCTGCTCGTCGAGACGCATAGCGAGATTGTTAGGAATCTGACCACCAGTAGAAACGATTACGCCGTGTGGCTGCTCAAGGTCAATGATATCCATGACACGCTCAAAGGTAAGCTCGTCGAAATACAGGCGGTCACACATGTCATAGTCTGTAGACACTGTTTCGGGGTTGTAGTTTATCATCACAGACCTCCAACCCTCCTTTCGGATTGTGTTGAGAGCCTGAACGCCACACCAGTCGAACTCAACAGAAGAGCCGATGCGATATGCGCCAGACCCAAGAACAACGATGCTACGATGGTCGTTCTCAAACGCTATATCGCTTTTCACGCCTGCATATGTAACGTATAGGTAATTTGTCTGTGCGGGGTATTCCGCTGCCAGCGTGTCGATCTGCTTCACTACAGGCAGAATGCCGTAGCTCTTGCGCAGGTTACGCACAACGAGACCAGCCTTTGCCATGCTATGAAGTTCTTGTTCCAAACCTACTGAACGCGCTATCTGGAAATCCGTAAACCCGTATACCTTCGCCGTGCGCATAAGCTCCTTGTCGAGAGTGTTGATGTTGCATTTCTTCATCGCCTCGTCAATGTCGATGATATGCTTCAGCTTCTCAAGGAACCATTTGTCTATCTTCGTTAACTCATGTATGTCGTCAACAGTGTATCCCTTGTGCATGGCCTTGGATATGACAAACACGCGTTTGTCTGTAGGCTCGCGCAACGCACCGTCAATGTTCGGGATCTCAAGCTCCTTGTTCTCCACAAATCCGTGCATGCCCTGCCCTATCATACGCAGACCTTTCTGTATGGCTTCTTCGAAATTGCGCCCGATAGCCATAACCTCACCAACCGACTTCATAGAAGAACCGAGTTCCTTGTCTACGCCGCGGAACTTGGAAAGGTCCCAGCGTGGTATCTTACACACCACGTAGTCGAGTGCCGGCTCGAAGAATGCGCTTGTTGTCTTTGTTACGGAATTCTTCAGTTCGAAGAGTCCGTAGCCCATTCCCAACTTTGCTGCAACGAAAGCCAAAGGATATCCCGTTGCCTTTGATGCCAATGCTGATGAGCGGCTTAGGCGGGCATTAACCTCAATCACACGGTAGTCCTCGCTCTTGGGGTCGAACGCATACTGAACGTTACACTCTCCAACGATGCCGATGTGTCGTATAATCTTTATTGCAAGGGCGCGCAATTTGTGATATTCCGAGTTGGTCAGCGTCTGCGATGGGGCAATGACAATACTCTCACCGGTATGAATACCGAGAGGGTCGAAATTCTCCATGTTACAAACGGTGATACAGTTGTCGTAACGGTCGCGCACTACTTCATACTCTATCTCTTTCCAGCCTTTCAAGCTCTTCTCCACCAATACCTGTGGGGAGAATGAAAATGCCTTTTCTGCTAATTTATCGAGTTCCTCCTCGTTGTCGGCAAAGCCTGAACCAAGACCGCCAAGAGCATACGCAGCACGGATAATTACCGGATAGCCCAGCTCTGCTGCAGCCTTGCGTGTCTGCTCCATATTCTCGCATGCCTCACTCTTTATGGTCTTTACATTTATCTCGTCAAGCTTCTCCACGAAGAGCTCACGGTCTTCCGTGTCCATAATAGCCTGCACGGGCGTTCCGAGAACTTTTACGTTGTATTTTTCGAGCACACCGCTCTTGAAAAGTTCCACACCGCAGTTCAACGCAGTCTGACCTCCGAAGGAGAGCAGAATGCCGTCGGGACGCTCCTTCTCTATCACCCTCTCAACGAAATATGGCTGCACGGGCAAGAAATAAATCTGGTCGGCAACACCTTCGGATGTTTGAACGGTGGCGATGTTCGGGTTGATAAGCACAGTCTTCACGCCTTCTTCGCGTAAAGCCTTCAGGGCTTGCGAACCGGAATAGTCGAACTCTCCGGCTTCACCTATTTTCAATGCGCCTGAACCTAACAGCAGGACTTTCTTTATATTAGCATCTTTCATTTCTTCTTGTTTGGATTTTTCGTTTGAAACGTGTTCTTTATTGGCGGATAGCAATTTTGCCGCTTAGCACAATGGCATTGGGACTTTGCTTTTCCGCCTGGCTTACAGTCAATCTTCAACCGGTGTTATCACTTCAAGCTGTCAACGAATTTGTCGAACATAAACTCTGTGTCTACCGGTCCGGAGCAAGCTTCGGGGTGGAACTGGCTGGAGAACCAAGGGTTTGTCTTGTGGCGTATACCCTCGTTGCTGCCGTCGTTCATATTCACGAATAGCTCCTCCCAATCGTTTCCTAGGGTTTTGGCGTCAACAGCATAGCCGTGGTTCTGACTTGTCACGTAACAATGCTCCGTTCCCACCATGCGCACCGGCTGGTTATGCGAACGATGTCCGTATTTCAGCTTATATATTGATGCTCCGCCAGCCTTTGCCAACAGTTGGTTGCCCATACATATTCCACATATAGGCTTTGTTGAGAGAGACATCTGCTTGCGTATGATGTTCACAGCATCTTCACACATGTCCGGGTCGCCAGGTCCATTGGCGAGGAACAGTCCATCGAAGTCCATTCCCGTATAGTCGTAGTTCCAAGGAACGCGTATTACCTCTACGCCACGATTAACGAGACAACGGATAATGTTGTTTTTCACACCGCAGTCAACGAGAACGACCTTACGCCCCGCACCTTCGTTATATCTCACCACTTCCTTACAGCTCACCAAGTCAACGAAATTGACTCCGGCATAGTGGGCCTCGGGGATATTGTCTGGCTCGTCGTCGAAAATTATCTTGCCCATCATCACTCCATGCTCACGCAGCACTTTGGTAAGCTCCCTTGTGTCGATGCCCGTTATGCCAGGCACTTGCTCCCGCTTGAGCCAGTCGGCAAGAGACTCCACCGCATTCCAGTGGCTATACTGCTCGCTATAGTCGGCAACGATTATTGCAGAAGCATATATCTTGTCGCTTTCCATAAAAGTGGCAATACCGTCGGCACCGATTGAGAACGGTGGCACACCATAGTTTCCTACGAGCGGATACGTTAGAGTCATCAGCTGCCCGGCATAAGACGGGTCGGTGAGGCTCTCTGGATAACCCATCATTGCAGTGTTGAAGACAACTTCTCCTGCAACAGGCTTGTCGTATCCGAATGACTTTCCATGAAACTTTGTTCCATCCTCCAAGACTAAAGTTACGTTTCTCATCAATTTATCCTTTTTTTACCCTGTGGTTGTATTTTGCTTTTCGATTTTTTTCGTCTCTTATTGTTGTTGCCTTTTAATATTTCCCCGTGAGGTACTTCTTTTCATAGAAGTTCACGAAAGCCTGGTTAACGAGGCGTGTTCCGCCCGGCGTGGGATAGTTGCCCGTGAAATACCAGTCTCCCTTATGACCGGGAATGGCCTCATGCAGCCCTTCTATCGACTGGTATACTATTTCCACCGGTGTCTTCATTCCCTCGGGACGCAACATTTCAACGATTTTCCTGTTTATCTCGTCAACGGAGAACGGCTTGTATATGTCTCTCACGCAGTTACGCATCTGCTCACGCGGCTTCAGAAGTTCTGCCTTACAGTTGTTGTAAGTCTCCTCCACAATATTTTCCATGCCACGCTCCTTCAGCAGCTGCATCGTAGCACCAAACACGCAGAACTCCTCAAGACTCGGCATATCTATTCCGTAGTAGTCGGGGTATCTTATCTGCGGTGAACTGCTGACAACGATTATCTTCTTCGGGTGGAGGCTGTCGAGAATCTTCAAGATGCTCTCCTTCAACGTTGTGCCCCTGACTATACTATCGTCAATTATCACGAGGTTATCAACATATGCCTCAAGCGAACCGTAGGTTACGTCGTAGACGTGCGATGCAAGATCCTTTCTTGAATTTCCTTCTGTTATGAAGGTACGAAGCTTTATGTCCTTGAGAGCCACCTTTTCGCTACGCACATACTGATGCAAGATATCCAGTAACTCTTCTCTTGAAGGCACATGGTCGAGGTTCTGTATGCGCTCTATCTTCTGTTCGTTGAGGTATCTCTTGAAACCTCCGAGCATGCCATAGAAAGCCACTTCCGCCGTATTTGGTATGAACGAGAACACGGTATGCTCCGTGTCATTGTCGATGGCTTTCAGTATAGAGCCTGTAAGCTGTTCGCCAAGTTTCTTTCTTTCCTGATAAATGTCGCGGTCTGATCCACGGCTGAAATAGATGCGCTCAAAGGAGCACTTGCTGTCGCCACGCTGGTCGAGAATCTTCTCTATGCTGTCTTCCCCGTTCTTTTTCACTACTATGGCATGCCCAGGCTGCAGTTCCTGTATGTCATCGCAGTCAAGACCGAAAGTTGTCTGCAGCACAGGGCGTTCGCTCGCCACAGCAATCACTTCGTCATCCTTATACCAAAAGGCGGGACGTATGCCCCAGGGGTCGCGCATGGCGAACATCTCGCCGCTTCCCGTAAGTCCGCACATAACGTAGCCACCGTCAAAGTCGGGCATTGTGGTTTTCAGCACGTTCGACATAAGCACGTTGTTGTCGATATAATCAGTTATGTCACGCCCTTCAAGTCCCTTCTGCTTGGCTTCAATGAAATTGCGCTCCACTTCGCGGTCGAGCCTATGGCCCATGTATTCAAGTGTGATGTAGCTGTCGCTATAGATACGCGGCGACTGTCCCATGCCAACGAGCTTGTCGAAGATGTCTTCAATGTTTGTCATATTGAAGTTTCCGCACAGACAGAGGTTCTTTGCCCTCCAGTTGTTTCTTCTAAGGAACGGATGCACGTATGTCAGTCCCTTCTTCCCCGTTGTGGAATATCTCAGGTGCCCCATATACATCTCTCCAGCGAAGGGGAGGTTATGGCGGGCGAAGTCAACGTCGGCAAGCTGCTCTGGCTTCAGACTGCTGAACTTCCTCTGCACGTTGCCGAAGATTTCCGTTATGGCATTGGAACCTTCGGCACGCTCTCTGAACATGTATTCATTTCCAGGCTGGGCTTCAAGGTTTACGCAGGCCATACCCGCACCTTCCTGTCCGCGGTTGTGCTGCTTTTCCATCATGAGGTACAGTTTGTTCAGACCGTACATCCATGTTCCGTACTTTTGCTGATAGTATTCAAGCGGCTTTAGCAACCTTACCATTGCTATGCCACATTCATGCTTCAAGGGTTCCATTGTTCTTTTGACTCTATTGCTTATGTTTTTGAAATTTCTTCAATTGGCTCGGCACTTCAGGAAGAATCTCGCTGTTCCCTTCCGTGCCCTTATATTAAACGAAAGGGCTTGCTCCCTAAAGGGGAGTAGCCCTATGTGTTGTATAAATCATTCTACAGTAACCGACTTTGCTAAATTTCGCGGCTGGTCAACGTTCTTTCCTTTACAAACGGCGACATGATAGGCTAGAAGCTGCAAAGGTATAGAGGCGATGAGCGGTTCGAGACACTCCATCGTGTCGGGCATTTCAATCACTTCGTCGGCAATACCGGCAATGGTGTCGTCGCCTTTCGACACGAGAGCAATGACCTTACCCTTGCGTGCCTTTATCTGTTGTATGTTGCTTATCACCTTCTTGTACATGTCGTCATGCGGTGCTATCACCACAACGGGCATGTCGGAGTCGATAAGTGCTATCGGTCCATGTTTCATCTCTGCGGCAGGATAGCCCTCTGCGTGGATATAGCTTATCTCTTTCAGCTTTAGCGCACCCTCCAGGGCAACGGGATAACCATACCCTCTGCCCAAATAGAGGAAGTTGCCTGCATAGGTGAAAGTCTTGCTAAGCTCGGCTATGCGGTCGTTGAGCTTTAACACCTGCTTTATCTTTTCGGGTATCTCGCCCAGTTCCTTTACAATGGCTGAATAATGTTCGTTTGATATCGTGCCCTTTGCCTTGGCTACGGCAAGTGCGAGCATGACCAAAACCGTCACCTGTCCGGTGAAGGCCTTTGTAGACGCCACACCTATCTCCGGTCCTACGTGTATATACGACCCAGTGTCTGTGGCACGCGGTATGCTTGAGCCTATGGCATTGCAGATGCCATAGACGAATGCTCCGTTTTCCTTTGCCAAGTTAACGGCTGCCAGCGTATCGGCGGTCTCGCCACTTTGGGATATAGCTATTACGAGGTCGTCGGAGTTTATTACAGGGTTTCTGTATCTGAACTCGCTTGCATACTCTACTTCCACGGGTATACGGCAGAACGACTCGATAAGCTGCTTGCCGATAAGTCCGGCATGCCATGACGTTCCGCATGCCACTATTATTATGCGCTTTGCCCCGAGCAGGTATTTGCGGTAGTCGATAACGGCACTCAGCGTCACGTTGTCGCGTTCCACGTTGATACGCCCCCTCATGCAGTTTTCAAGACAGTCTGGCTGTTCGAATATCTCTTTCAGCATGAAGTGCGGATAACCGCATTTCTCTATCTGTCCCAAGTTGAGGTCAAGCGTTTTAACCTCGGGGTTCATCTCATGGTTGAGATTGTTCACTACCTTCAGCTCCTCTCCCGGACGCATCACCGCAATGTTGTCGTCGTCAAGATATACCACTTGGTCGGTATATTCTATGATAGGACTTGCATCTGAACCGATAAAGAATTCGTTCTCGCCTATTCCTATCACGAGCGGACTTTGCTTCCTGGCAGCTATTATCTGCCCCTTGTCGCGTTTGTCAACAACAGCCAGCGCATATGCGCCTACAAGCTGATGCAAGGCAAGACGCACCGCAGTGAGAAGGTCTACTTTTTTCTTGTTCTGTATGTATTCTATGAGCTGAACCACCACTTCCGTATCGGTGTCTGAAAGGAAATGCACACCTTCGTCAGAGAGTTTCTTCTTCAGCCCTGCGTAGTTCTCGATTATCCCGTTATGGATTATCGCCAGATTTCTTGATTCAGAATAGTGAGGATGAGCGTTAAGTGCCGAGGGCTCGCCGTGGGTTGCCCATCTGGTATGCGCTATACCCACACTGCCTGTGGTATCTTTATCTGCACAGAAGGTTTCAAGATCTGCCACCTTGCCTTTCGTCTTGTAGACGCTCAGCTCGCCGCCATCATTTATCAATGCCACTCCGGCACTGTCGTAGCCGCGGTATTCCAAGCGTTTCAATCCTTTCACAAGAATAGGGTATGCCTGTCTGTGTCCTATGTATCCTACTATTCCGCACATAAATCCTTAGTGTATGTTTTTGGGCCTTACGGTCCTGTTATCCGTTATTTTTTGTTTTGTCCATGCCTCTCGCCTGACTTACCGTCGTCCAAGCGTTGCGCTTAAAGCCTTGTCAACGTAATAACAAGTGTGGCAAGTGATGTAAGTGTAGACACACCCGACACCCAAAGAGTGGTGCTGGCACCTACTGTAGAGTTTCTCTTCTTGGTATTGTTTGGCTCCACGTATATCTGGTCGTTCTGCTGCAGATAGTAGAACGGCGAGTTTATGATGTTTGCATCTGTAAGGTCAAGACGGTGTGCCGACTTCTGTCCTGAAGCATCCTCACGTATAAGGAGAATATTGTCGCGCTTACCGTAGATTGTGAGGTCGCCTGCGTTGGCAAGTGCTTCCGGCAGACTGATTTTCTCGTCGGCAACGGTTATCTCTCCTGGGTTTGACACTTCTCCATATACACACACCTTGAAACTTGACATTCTGACAGTAACTATCGGTGTTTCCTTTTCTGCCATATATGGCTTGATTCGGTCGTGGATAAGTTCCTCACACTGCCTCTTGCTCAGTCCGGCAACTTTTATCATGCCGATTACTGGGAAGTTTATATATCCGTTGTTGTCAACGAGATATTCTGATGCCGAAGATGCTGCCGAGGATGCCGATGTTGCCGTTCCGCTGCCACTGTTCAGATTGAAAGGAGCTGCCGCCCTTGCATCCGTACAGTTCACAGAGATAGACAACCCATCCTTGGGCATAATCTTTGCGTCGTAAAGTCCTTTTGATTTTGTTAAGTCCAGTGTGTCGATGTTCTGATAATAAGCAAATTTCTTCATGCCTCCGCAGCTGAAAAGCGTAAGCGCAACAACCAACATTACAAGTGGAAAGATGATCTTCTTCATACGTCTTTTAATGCTAATATATAAAAACTTTGCAAAAATAAGTCTATTTTCCGAAATTGGCAAATATTCGGTTACAAAAAAAATCCCCTTCCTACCTATACTAATATAAGGTAGAAAAGGGGACTGTTTATGTGTTGTTCAAGATCTTGTATCAATAGAACTTGAAGTAGTTGCGCGCATTGTTATAGCTGATATCCTCTACCATACGCGACAGGCTCTCCATGTCGTTTGGCAGCAAGCCTTTCTCCACGTCGTTGCCGAGCAGGTTGCAAAGCAAGCGGCGGAAGTATTCGTGACGAGGATAAGAGAGGAATGAACGGCTGTCGGTGAGCATACCTACGAAACGGCTGAGCAGACCGAGCACTGAGAGGGCGTTCATCTGACGTGTCATACCGTCGAGCTGGTCGTTGAACCACCATCCTGAACCGAACTGTATCTTTCCTGGGCATGAACCGTCCTGGAAGTTGCCGAGCATTGTTGCGATAACCTCGTTGGCGCATGGGTTCAAGCAGTAGAGGATTGTGCGTGTCAAGTGACCTTCCTTGTTAAGTTCATTCAAGAAGTGGCTCATTGCCGTTGCTGTTGTGAACTCGCCGATTGAGTCGAAACCTGTGTCAGCACCGAGCTTGTCATACATCAGTGAGTTGTTGTCGCGTATTGCTCCGTAGTGATACTGCTGTGTCCAATCGCTGGCATAGTCCTGCTCTGCAAAGATGTGCAGGATGCAGTGCTTGTACTGGCGTATTTCCTGCTTTGAGAGCTGCTGCTTGCGCATTGCCTTCTCGAAGATTGTTTCAATCTGTGTTTCTGTGTAAGGCTCATCGTAGAACTCCTCTATTCCGTGGTCGGAGAGGCGGCATCCGTTCTCATGGAAGAAGTCGTGACGCTTCTGCAGTGCGTCAACCATATCAGAGAACTTAACGATTGTTACTCCAGCCACTTCGCCCAACTGGTTTACATAGTCGGCAAATTCTGGCTTCTCAATGTTCATAGCCTTGTCAGGACGCCATGCCGGAATCATCTTTATCTCGAAACCGCTTTCCTTTGTCTGTTTATGGTAGCGCAAATCATCAACGGGATCGTCTGTCGTACAAACACATTCCACGTTGTAGCGGCGCATGAAGCCACGTGCCGTATATTCTGGCTGTTTGAGCTTCTCGTTGCACTCATCGAATATCTCGCGTGCAGTCTTCGGACTGAGCAACTTGTCGATACCAAAGGCGGTCTTCAACTCAAGGTGAGTCCAGTGGTAGAGAGGGTTACGGAAGGTGTAAGGCACCGTTTCAGCCCATTTCTCAAACTTCTCCCAGTCTGTCGTATCCTTGCCCGTGCAGAATTTCTCGTCCACGCCATTGGTTCTCATGGCACGCCACTTGTAGTGGTCGCCACCGAGCCACAGTTCGGTGATGCTCTTGAACTGATGGTCGTTTGCCACCATCTCCGGGATAAGATGGCAATGATAGTCTATGATTGGCATTTTGGCCGCGTGGTTGTGGAAAAGCTCTTGCGCAGTAGTTGTGTCAAGCAAGAAGTTTTCATCCATAAATTGCTTCATGTTTTTCTTTATTTAAAGTGTTTATCGTTTATGTGTAATTTGTTTCAGATTAGGTATTGCAAATATACGGCATTTTTTTTGATTAGACATTTTTTTAAACTATATTTGCAAAAAAATAAAGGTTTAACAATACAAACGAGGGCAATAGACATGAGCGAAAACAGCATGGCTACGGATTTTACTTTCAAGCGTACTGGCCGCGTTCTTCTTATCTATACGGGCGGAACAATTGGCATGGGATGCAACCCGATGACTGGACTTCTTGAACCTTTGGACTTCAACCACCTCATTTCGTGCCTTCCCGAGTTTGCAAATATCCAGACGGGGGTCGACACTTATCAGTTTGACCCTCCTATTGACTCGAGCGACATGACACCGCGATTGTGGTCGCAGCTCGTGAGGATTGTTGCCGACCGCTACGACCTCTACGACGGCTTCGTAATTCTCCACGGCACCGACACGATGGCTTTCACTGCCTCTGCCCTCTCGTTCATGCTCGAAGACCTCACGAAGCCCGTTATCCTTACCGGCAGCCAACTTCCCATAGGACAGTTGCGCACCGACGGGAAGGAGAACCTCATTACTAGCATTGAGATTGCCTCTGCCCACCATGCCGACGGCACGCCGCTAGTACCCGAAGTGTGCATATACTTCAGCGGACAGCTACTGCGTGGCAACCGCTCAACAAAGACCAATGCCGATGGCTTCAACGCTTTCGAGTCGTTCAACTGCCCACATCTTGGCAATGCTGGCGTAAACATCGTGTATCATGAGGAATACATACTGAAGCGTGACTTCACAAAACGTATGACTCCCCATTTTGCTCTCGACCCCAACGTTATCGTGCTCTCGCTCTTCCCCGGTGCACAGGAGCATATAATGCGCCACGTCATAGAATCGCCCGAACTGCGAGGCATCGTGATGCGCACCTATGGCAGCGGCAACGCTCCCCACCATCCGTGGCTCATGCACCTGCTCAAGGAGGCAACACGCCGTGGCATAACGGTGGTGAACATCAGTCAGTGTGCTGCGGGAGCCGTTGAGATGGACCGCTACGACACTGGTTTCCAATTGAAGAAGATGGGCGTTATCAGCGGTCACGATAGCACCGTGGAGAGTGCCATCACCAAGTTGATGTTCCTGCATGGTCATTTCAACGACAGTAACATCGTGCGTTCAAACATGAACCGCAACCTCTGTGGCGAGATAACGCTATAATGACGTTTCCACAAAGAACATTAATTCGTTTATCCTATTTTATAACTTTGCATAGGGAGTGTTCCTGCCACTTGATAGCCGGAACCCTTCCTTGTATTGTCCCTTGCCACATGTGGCGTGACCATAGGATATCGCCTTCTGCGGACATTGATGGTAGCAGGCGAAGCATGCCATACATTTGCTATTGCGCCCCCATTGCGGAAGCTCTCCCTTCGCCCCCTTTATGTTAGCCACAGGGCACACTGCGGCGCACATGCCGCAACGCCGGCATTTGTCGGCATCAACACGGAAGGGCTTATCGGTAACCAACCATCGTGCAAACAACGCTCCCAGTAACCTACTGTTGATGCGTGGCCAATGCCCTATGAAGAGCAGGTCGTCGCCCTTGTATTCTTCCGCTATCCTGCGTGCCGTCTCCTCTACCCTACTCACTGTCTGCGTGAGCTTCAGCCTCTCCAGCGACGGTTTGTCTACGTCCATCAATGGCAATCCCACGTATGTGTTGGGCATGCGCACATCAAAGGCTGCATCAAGCCATAACCCGTTCTCCTGAAGGTCGCGCCTGAGGTAGTCTGCCGTTTCGCCCACGGTGTCGCCACATGTCATCATGGCGAAGATATAACGTGGCTTGTTGCTGCCGTCCGTCTGCACGCGCCTTATAAACTCGCGGAACTTCTTGGGTGGTCGCCATCCATGCACGGGAAAGCAGAAGCCGAGCCTCTCGCCCTCACACAGGTGCAGCGTTACGGACTTCTCGCCCATTGCTGATATATCGGCAGTCTGCTCACCAAGTAGTGCGGCGAGCCGTTCTGCCGTCATGCGGGTGTTGCCGGTGCACGACAGGTAGTATATCATATATATTATAATGTATCTTGATGGTATTCGTTATGGGGAATGGCCGTTTGCCTATAGCGCAACAGTCATTGCCGGGCTTTGATGTTTTTGCCCGTATCTTCCTTCACTATGTCACACGGGCATATTGTCCGTTGCCCGCGGGCTTAGCGCGCGATATGCCGTGTGGAAATACGCCCGTGAAATGAAGGTGACTATGTGAAGTACATGTAGTAGATTGCTGCCAATGCCGCAACAATGGCTACAAGTATCGCTGTTTTTATGAGGCATCCCGTGATTTTCTTCACCACGATGAATGCCACTACCACTGCCACGAGGCAAAATATATAATATCCGAAGTTTTCCATTTTTTAGTTATAGTGTATGTAAGTGTCTTGTTATTTGAACACGTGTCTGAACAGAGCCGGTATCGTTGTCTGAAACTCCATGGGCTGGCGTGTCACGGGGTGTGTGAAGCAGAGCATATAGGCATGCAGACAGAGGCGGTGGCAGGGGTCGTCGCCATTGCCGTATTTCACGTCACCGCAAACGGGATGCCCCATATCGGCGGAATGTACGCGTATCTGATTCTTACGCCCGGTCTCCAAACGGTACTCCACGAGCGTATGCTCCGTTGTGCGGTTGAGCACGTGGAAGTGCGTAACGGCATATTTCCCTCCATTATCAACGGGCGAGGAATAGGTGATATACGCCTTGTTGTCCTTCAGCCAGTTTGCCACTGTGCCCTCGTCCTGCTCCATCTCTCCGCTCACCACAGCCACGTAGCGACGGTCGTAAACGATGTCGTGCCAGTTGTGTTCCAATATCTGCTCCGTCTCCATATCCTTGGCATAGACCATCAGTCCGCTGGTGTCGCGGTCAAGGCGGTGCACCACATGCGCGGTGCAGCGTTGGCGCGTCTTCTTGAAATAGTCGTCGAGCACGGCTTTCACGTTCAGCGACTTATGTCCGGCAGCCATCGATAGGATGCCTACGTTCTTCTCTATCACCACAAGAAACTGGTCTTCATATACAATCTTCACGTATCTGCTCTTCAGTCTGTCGCGGTTACGCTTCGTGCGGCTCACCTCCACCTTTGTTCCTGGCGTCAGGGGATAGTCGAACTGCGTAATGGTCTTGCCGTTCACCTTTATTCCCTTGCCCTGTAGCGTGGCCTTTATCTTTGAGCGACTCTCCTTCATGTTGGAAAGCAGAAAGTTAAGCAGCGTGTCGTCGTGCTCAACGTTGTATGTGGCGTAGTCCTTTTCGCCACTATTGTATGGGTGTCTCATTCTTCTTCTCTTTTTTTACTACTACAAAATAGTTATTCGAGTATTATTAACCTTCGATAAATATTTTAAGACTTTCTCACATTTGGCACAGTGTCAAAAGCGTGGCACAACGGTGTTCTATTTTTTCTAAAAGTATTCAAATACTCTTCTCTTTGCCAACTTTGCCAACTTTGCCACTGTGCCATGCTCTGTCAATTTTGTGTCAAAATTAGCTCTCTATTGATTATCAATAAGTTATAAAAATAACTGTATTTTTTGTGAAAGGGGGTGGGCTGTGTCAAAATGGCAAAGTGACAAAATTTAAAATATGCTAAACTCGTGATATTTCATGTCATTCCATTATTTCAGCAACACAGCCATCTGCTCCTCGCTAAGCCCAGTATAGAGCATTACTTTGTCGGGGGAAAGACCGTCGGCAAGCATGGAGCGCGCAGAATCATAAAGCTTTTTAATGTTGGCTTCACGCTCTTTGGCGATGCCTTCTGCCATACCTTCGGCTCTACCTTCTGCACGTCCTTCTGCACGTCCTTCTGCACGTCCTTCGGCACGTCCTTCGGCTCTACCCTCTGCTCTGCCTTCTGCTCTCCCTTCTGCAAGCCCTTCACGCTTGGCGTTGCCTATAACGTCGTTCTGTATCATCACGGCGTTGATATGCTCATCGTAGGCGTAGCGTTCTGCCTTGCTCATGGCGTAATACTGCAGCTTCT
>CAVIMN010000013.1:0-106161 GCA_963644035.1 bacterium | reverse complement strand
CGGTTTTCTTTTATTTATTATATTGTTAAGTTATCACTCCTTTTTCCGGAAGAGCCATTTTTTATACTCCCTTGAAATTTTCTGATTGGAACAAACTTTCTTACTATTACCATAGCCTTGGGCAAACGGACAGTTCGTACACCCTTTAGTACTTGTGTCTTTATTCTTTAACAACTGAAATTCATGCCACAACCTATAAGCGACATAAGTAATAACAAGGAAAAGAATTATAAAGACAATAATAAGTTGTATCATAATCAATAAATATCAAAATGTATACCAATTACATCCAATGCCATTATAGAGTTCACGAATACGAAGCTGCAGAATGTAGTATTTCTGAGAGTGTAGGATGAATATGGATTATATTGGCAAGTTGTTCTATAGTGGCATCCTTGTTCATCAGCGCTACAACTTCTTGAACGATGTCTGCGGCATGTGCCCCGAATACGTGGCATCCAACTATACGTCCATCGGAAGAAGACAAAAGTTTTATCATACCATCGGTTTCATTCATAGCCAAAGCTTTGCCGTTAGCTCTATAGAACCCCTTACGACATGTGTATCCGTCAATAGTTTCCTTACATTTATCTTCAGTCAAGCCAACACTTGCAGCCTCTGGATATGTAAAAATTGCAGAAGGAAGAATTTTCATATTGATACTGTCAGTACGCCCCAACAATGTATTCACAACATGTTTTCCCTGGAATGTGGCTGCATGTGCAAGCATACACTGCCCATTTACATCGCCAATAGCATACACACCAACAGTTGTTGTCTCGAAATTACTATCAACAACAATACCACGTTCACAAGTCTTTACACCTGCTTTTTCAAGGCAAAGTCCATCAGTACGTGCTTGCCGTCCCGTTGCCACTAGAACCATATCGGCTTCAACAATGCAACGCTTCCCTTTCTTTTCAAACGAAACAGAAAGATGGCGTTGCCCTGTATCATCTAAAGTTTCATCAATTGACTTTACTGTAGATTGCATATGAAAATCAACATCACGCTTAGCAAGACATTGACGTAGCCGCTTTGCTATATCGCAATCAAGAGTTGGCAGACATTCTTTCAGAAATTCAACAACAGTTACCTTAGTACCCAAAGCACTAAATATGGACGCGAATTCCATTCCGATAACTCCAGCCCCTACTATACATAGACGTTTTGGCCGTTTGCATATTTCAAGAAGTTCTGTAGAAGAAACCACTCCATCAAGATTTATGCCCTCAATTGGCAACATTTTCGGCTTTGAACCAGTTGCAATAATTATGTTAGGAGCTGTATATTCCTCTCCGTTAACCACAATAGTATGGGCATCTTTGAAAACAGCAAATCCTTTGACTAATGTTATGCCAGGCATCTGCATAAGCGTTTCTACTCCAGAGCGCAAGGTTTCGACAACAGTACGTTTGCGTTCCATTGCTTTGGCAAAATCAACACTGAAAGACATCTCGGTAATACCATAAAGTTCTGCATCTGAAAGGATGCCAATCACTTCTGCACTTCGACAGAGTGTCTTTGTCGGTATACATCCGCTATTAAGACATGTTCCACCTAGGTGTTCTGCTTCAACAATAATCGTTTGCAACCCATTACGAGCCGCATAAATTGCAGTGGGATAGCCACCCGGGCCACTTCCTATTATTATCAAATCCGTTTTTGTCATAAGGTTGTCAAAGGTTATTGTTTATTTTCCATCAACATTTTGAAAGAACGTTAATATAGGGTGCTTTGCCGCCAAGATATCATCCACACGACCTATAGGTGTGTCATGGGGTGCTGTTTTAACATATTCTGGATGTGTTTTGGACTCTTCTGCAATTTGTTTCATTACATTTATGAAAGCGTCAATCGTTTCTTTGCCCTCGTTCTCTGTAGGCTCAATCATAAGCGATTCATGGAAAAGCAACGGAAAATATATAGTCGGTGCATGATATCCATAATCAAGTAACCGCTTTGCTACATCCATAGTTGTAACCCCTGACTGCTTATCCTTCAACCCGTCGAAAACAAACTCATGTTTACATAATCCGTCAATGGGAAGTTCATAACAATCCTTTAGGCATTCCTTAATATAATTGGCATTAAGTGTTGCCAATGGACCAACCTCTTTAATATGTTCCTTTCCAAGTGTAAGGACATAAGCATAAGCACGAAGTATTATGTCATAGTTACCCAAAAATTCACTAATACTTATGGCATTTTCATCATGCTCTACCACATATCTAGAACCATCATAGACTACTCGCGGAGTTGGAAGGAATCGTTCCAAACCCGCACGTACACCTACAGGACCAGAACCAGGACCACCACCTCCATGAGGCGTTGAGAATGTTTTGTGAAGATTTATATGCATCACATCAAAGCCCATATCTCCAGGACGACAAACGCCAAGCATTGGGTTTAAGTTTGCCCCATCATAATACATAAGTCCTCCGCATTCATGAACAAGCTTTGAAATTTCAGGGATTTCGCATTCAAAAAGTCCAAGTGTATTCGGGTTTGTCATCATCATGGCTGCAACAGTGTCATCAAGTAGTGACTTGAGATTCTCTACATCTATAATGCCATCAGCAGTGCTCTTCACCTCTACAACTTCAAGACCGCAAACCGCTGCTGATGCAGGGTTTGTCCCATGAGCCGAATCTGGAACTATTACCCGCTTGCGTTTGCTATCACCACGACTTTGATGATATTGCCGAATTACCATAAGCCCCGTAAGCTCTCCATGCGCACCTGCAAATGGATTAAGAGTAAATTCCGATAATCCCGTAAGCTCCGCAAGCAGATGTTGCATATCGTAGTAAACGTACAATGCTCCCTGGCATGTACTATCAGGTTGCAAAGGATGCAATCCCTGAAACTTCGCCATAGCAGCAATCTCCTCATTTATTACGGGATTATATTTCATTGTACAACTTCCTAAAGGATAAAATCCGGTGTTCACACCAAAGTTGTTTGCACTATGGTTCGTATAGTGTCGAACAACTGTAAGTTCATCGCATTCAGGAAGCCGTGCATCGTTTTCACGACATATTTCAGTCGGAACATCATATTGACCAAAATCTTCATTAGGCAAAGAATACCCCTTGCGCCCCTCGTGCGAGAGTTCGAAAATCAGATTATTATACAATTTGCTGTTCATATCCGTTCCTCCTGCTTTACAATATCAACAAGTTTGTCTATCTCTTCCTTTGTCCGCTTTTCAGTAACTGCAAACATTATCGTATCAGAAGAAATTTTAACTCCACCCAATATGTCGTTTTCTAAAAAACGCTCTTGCAAAGTATCAACATCGCCTTTGTAAACGACACAAAATTCATTAAAGAAAGGTTGATTATATTTTAAGTAAAAACGCCCTGTTGCCAGCAATTTTTCACAAAGGTAATGTGCGCCTGCATACGACAAACGAGCAGCTTCCTTTATACCTTCCTTTCCCATAAGCGACATGTATATAGTTACGAAAAGTGCCATAAGACTTTCATTCGAACATATGTTTGACGTTGCCTTTTGACGACGGATATGTTGTTCGCGTGCCTGAAGTGTCAACACAAACACACGCTGTCCACGGTTATCTGTCGTTTGTCCGACAATACGGCCTGGCAGCTTACGCATTAAACGTTCTGTACAACACATATATCCCAAAGATGGACCGCCATAACTCATCGGAATACCAAGTGATTGCCCATCACCAACTGCTATATCTGCCCCCCATTCTCCTGGTGTTTTAAGCAGAGCCAAATCTGCCGCCACACTATTTACAACAAACAATACTCTATTTTTATGACAAATATCGGCAAAGCCTGTAAAATCTTCAACCACTCCATAACGGTTTGGCTGTTGTACTATCAATGCGGCAACTCCATCTTCGGCAATTTTTGTTGCCAAGACGCTTTGATCTGTTACTCCATTAGCCTCAACCACAGTATCAACGAAAAAGCCATGAAAGCGAGCATAAGTGTCAACAACTTGCATTACCTTAGGGTCTAAGGTTTCTGACACAAGTATGCGATTCGTCTTCTTTACCGAAGCGATGGCCATAAGAGCAGCCTCTGCTGTGGCAGTACTACCATCATACATTGAAGCATTTGAAACATCCATACCAGTTAATTCTGCCATCATGCTCTGATATTCAAAAATATAGTGCAGTGTGCCTTGTGATATTTCTGCTTGATAAGGCGTATAGCTAGTAAGAAATTCTGAACGCGAAATGATAGAAGGTATTACTGCAGGAGTGTAGTGATCATAACTTCCAGCTCCGGCAAAGATTGTAAGCAAACGATTACGGTTACCAAGAGCTTCAAAATAGTGACGAAGTTCTATCTCACTCTTTGCCGATGGTATTGCATATTCACCATTAAAACGCACATTTTCTGGAATATCGGAATATAGCCCTTCCAAGCTATCAATTCCGATCTTTGAAAGCATAGCCTCAATATCTGTGGTTGTATGAGGAAAATATTTATATGCCATAGCGTTTGTTTTTATTTTGCACAATATGCCTCGTATGCTGCGGCATCCATAAGATTGGCTAATTCTTCTTTATTGGAGAGTTCCACCTTTATTATCCAGGTACCAAAAGCATCGGAGTTAATGAGTTCTGGAGAATCTTCCAAACTTTCGTTTATCTCAACGACAACACCTGATACTGGAGAAATTATGTCTGAAGCCGCCTTCACGCTCTCTACTGCTCCAAATTCTTCACCTGCTTTAACTTCATCATCAACTTCTGGCATGTCTACATAAACAACATTTCCTAATGCGTTCTGCGCATAGTCTGTGATTCCAACGTAACCATACTCACCTTCAATTCTAACGTATTCGTGTGACTCTGAATAATAGAGTCCTTCCATAAATTTTGCCATAGTATTCTACTATTTAAGGGGTTATTGTTTTATTTTAATTAGTCTTTCTTATAATGTTTTTCGTAGAAACGCTTCTTTACAATCTCGCCAGAGAACGTCTTCTTACGTATCTGCACTTCTACTTGCGTACCTAATTTTGCGTATCTACTATCAACTAGTGCCATACATACACTTCTGTCTATTGATATAGAATGATAGCCTGTTGTAACCTCACCAATAACTTGTCCGTTGTGAAGCACAGCATATCCGTGACGTGGAATAGCACGGTCTGAGAGCAATATTCCCACAACTTTTTTTTCAGGTCCTTCTGTTTTCTGCTTGACAATGGCTTGCTTTCCAATAAAGTCTGGCTTATCTAGTTTGCAAAACATACTCAATCCTGCCATTACTGGTGATATTTCCGATGAAAGTTCATCCCCATAGAGCGGAAGTCCTACTTCAAAGCGAAGAGTATCGCGACAACCCAATCCACAAGGTTTGCAGACTCCGCTTTCCATTAACTTATCCCAACTACGCTGAATAAAGGTGTGGCTTCCGTATATTTCAAAACCATCTTCACCAGTGTAACCTGTACGACTGACAACTATCGTTTCACCATCAACTTCTATTGTCTTTTCTGTGTAAAAAGCAAGTTCCTTGCAAGACAATGATAGAACATTCTCTACAACATTCTCTGCTTCTGGTCCTTGCACGGCAAGTTGTCCATAATAGTCTGAACGGTTAGCCATATCTATATCGAAACCTTCAGCCTGCTTTGTCATCCAATCCCAATCTTTTTCAATATTGGCAGCATTTATAACTATGAAGAAATTGTCTTTCCCCATTTTATAAACAAGCAAATCATCTACAGTCCCTCCGTTTTCATAAAGCATCATGCCATAGTATATCTTACCTATTGGGGCATTAGCCACATCATTAGTAAAGATATGATTTACATACTTCTCCGCATCTGGACCACAAACGGTAACTTCCCCCATATGGGAAACATCAAAGACACCGCAATGCTGGCGAACAGCATTGTGTTCTTCTATTATAGAAGTATACTGTATCGGCATCAAAAAGCCACCGAAAGGTTGCATTAAAGCCCCAAGTGTCACATGACGATCATAGAGACATGTTTTCTTTACATTCATAGTTATAAGATTTGGTTTTTCGTATAGTTTTTTTTTCAAATATAGTCTTGGAACATATATACTGTGCGACCGTTTTATTGTTCAGGAATAAGTAGTCTGACAAAGTCGCACTTCTTAAGATTCATAATTATATCGTCAAGTCGATCAGGCAATGCTGCATTTATCTTTTTGCCAATAAGTTCAACACCATGCAGTGGATTGAGTAGCTGATTGTCTATGTCACCTAGAGGAAGATAGTCACCGACTAGATTAATTTTCATTACTCTCCCATTTCTAATTTCCATTCTAACCTCTATATTACCGACACCATCTATTCTAGCACTGCGTATTATGTTATATTTTGGATTTTTTCCATAAATAAATTCATGCGAAAGATACTCCTTTTCTATTTCTGCAATCTCTGCTTCGTCAGTATGCGTTAGAGTTATTTCTTTGTCACAAAGTCTGGAACGAATGAACGCTTTAAACTCTCCCAAACTAATATTTAAATAATCCTTCAATAACGTTATACGCTGTCGCACACTTTCAATCCCCTTACTTCTAAGTTTCTCACAATTTGGCGTTATGCTACCTACCATATTATTTATATTGGTGTCATAAAGCATTGTACCGTGAACAATACTACGCTGCGGAAGACGATAAAATGCATTTCCTGAAACCTTAAGTCCATCAACAAGGATATCATTACGACCACTTGTTGTAGCGTCAAGCCCCAATTTGCGCAAAACACCTACTACCATCATTATATATCGATTGTATGTAAAGCCTACATTATCGCCAGCCGTAATGTAAGAAAACATTATGTTACTTTTATCAGCATAAACACAACCACCTCCACTTTTTCGACGATAAGTTTGAATATTGTTCCTTCTGCAAAACTCCAAATTAACTTCATTGTCAATCAGTTGGTTTCTTCCGAATATAACAGTAGGTTCGACCTGCCACATAAAGAAATAATCATCTGATGGCAAATGGCGTGCAATATATTCCTCCATTGCTAAATAGAACGGAAGACGATGTTCACAAGTGGATTTAAGGTTTACGTAAATCATTAGTATTTAGACCATTTTGTTTGGCGGTGTGAAGTTAGCAATTTATTCTGATAACAAAAACAAAAAGCCCAACATTTTTTTCAATCATATTGTCCTAGCAACAACATTCCATATAGAATCACCCTTATTGTAATCCAAATAGAACTTAACCTTTTCGTCACGCCCGCCATTGGCAAGTTTTGACTGGAGCGTATCGAGCGCACCGCCTATTATAGAAGCCACCGCACCGCTTGTTACATTCCAGCCAAGATTGTTCAAGGCTGTTATGGTATTTTTACTCATATTCTTTTTTAAGAATAGTGTTTGGGGGAATATATACAAATAAAAAAATCATCTTTTTAATAAAAACATAGCAAAAGTTTTGCAGATTAAAATAAAAGTTTTACCTTTGCACTCGCAATTCGAAAATGGTACCTTGGCCGATCGGTTAGGTAACGGTCTGCAAAACCGTGTAGAGCAGTTCGACTCTGCTAGGTACCTCATTAAAACTTCAAACTATACGTTTGAAGTTTTTTTTATTAACACAGAATATACGTTTCGCTTCATTTGCCTAATATAGGGTCAGCGTATATTAAAAAAAACCAATAAGCGGTCGTTATGTTAACAAACAAATCTGAGCACCCTATAAACTCATGCATTAAGTGAATTTTAGTGCCCGTTTATGGAAAATCCTGAAAAGAAATAAAATAACCCCTTGCAAATAAGGCACAAAAAAAAACACTATCCAAACCATCTTTCCGATAGGGAAGGGATACTTTTGAAAAAGAAAGCCCGAAGTTCGATTTTACTGAACTTCGAGCAAAATATTTATACTCTTTTGGGTGGGTACACCGCATAGCAATAATATAAAATGCACAATATATATTAACACTATTATACATTTTACGCCTTATACAAATTACTAAAAAGTGTTTATATATATAAAGTCACCATCATATGCTTTAACACTTAGCCATTTTACACGACACAAATCAAGCATCAAGAGCACCAATTATTTCATTAACAGACAAGCAGCCATGCTCATCAAGCCATTTATTGATACCTTCTTTAATCTTTATTGTTGCTGCTGGATCAAGAAAATTTGCAGTTCCTATTTCTATAGCAGTTGCACCTGCAAGCATAAATTCTATTGCATCTTTAGCATTGCATATACCACCTAGACCAACAACTGGAATACTAACAGCATTTGCCACTTGCCACACCATGCGTAAAGCTACAGGCTTAATTGCAGGACCACTCAAACCACCTGTTTTTATACTAAGCAAAGGTTTGCGACTTTCTATATCTATAGCCATTCCCATAATGGTGTTTATTAAAGAAACTCCGTCCGCGCCTTCGTCCTCGACAGCACGTGCAATTTCTGTTATATCAGTAACGTTGGGTGACAGCTTAACTATTAGCGTCTTGTTATATACCTTACGCACAGCTTTTACCACACTTGCAGCTCCTTTACTAGTAACCCCGAATGCCATACCACCGTTTTTCACGTTCGGACACGAAATATTGAGTTCTATCGCTGGTATATTTTCCAATGTGTTAATTCTTTCCGCACATTCTGCATAGTTTTCTGGAGAAGAACCACTTACATTAACTATCATATTAGTCCCAATATTTTTAATTTGGGGATATATATAATCACAGAAATAATCTACGCCTTTGTTTTGCAGCCCAACACAATTCAGCATACCAGATGCGGTCTCTACCATTCGCGGATAACTATTCCCCTGTCTTGGCTTTAGTGTTGTTCCTTTTACTATAATTCCTCCAATTTGGCTAAGATCAACAAAATCTGCAAATTCTAAACCATAGCCAAATGTCCCCGAAGCCGTCATTACAGGATTGCTCAACTCTAGTTTTCCTATATTTACCTTTAAATTTGCCATGACAAATCGTTTATATTGAATACTGGACCATCTTTACACACACACACGTTACCTTTTTTCGTATCTTCAACACAACACAAACATGCACCTACACCGCAAGCCATCTTGTTTTCTAAAGACACTTCACACATGTATTTTTTTGATTTTGCATATTTTGCAACAGCTATCATCATAGGCTTAGGGCCACAAACCGATATTTGACAAAATCCACCTTGCTTAAGTATTGAATGATTAGTTACAAAACCCTTCTCTCCTGCAGATCCATCTTCTGTTGTCAGGTAAACTTCACCATATTTTCGGTATTCATCCAATAATAGTAAATCTTTTACGGAGCGTGCTCCCAAAAGATATTTTGGAGAAAAGCCTCTATCTTTCAGCACCTTACCAAGATACAACAATGGAGCAACACCAACACCTCCACCTACAAGCAATATTTTTTGTTGTAAAAATTCCGGTCCAGGAATTGTAAAACCATTACCAAGAGGAAGAACACAGTTTAAGATTTCCCCCTCCCTAAGTCTTGACAAGCGGCAGGTACCTTCACCCACTATAGCTACAAGTAGCCATAGTTCATTTTTCTGATAATCAACAAAGTTTACCGAAATAGGACGTCTCAAAAAAGTTGTAGAAGAGCCATCCACTCTTACTTCCACAAACTGGCCTGGAAGAATCTCCGGAAGTTTCTCCGAATGAGTGAGTTTTATAAGAACATACTTATCATTTATAGACTCAACCGAAGAAACTTTTAGGTCTAAAACATATTTTTTCATCAATTTCATTATAAATTTTGGCAAATTTAGACAAAAAAAATGGTTATATAGCTATCGTGCTCTACTATTATTTACATTATTATCCTAAGCCTTCATCCACAAATCAAATTAAGAAGCCAAGACATAAAGAATAAAGAATAAAAATATAATAAAACACGCATAACATTATTTCTTGGGAACAAAACATTCCCAAGTCTGATCATCATAGAACACACGAATCTCTGTTATACATCTACGTTCACTCTCTCGAAAAGCAATGTTTGTTTGCAAAGGTTGGCGCTTAGATTGCATAGACTGCCTCGCATGTTGAGACTGTAAAGTCTCTAAGTTTTGAGATACTGGTTGAACACACGAAACAGACGCAGTCGTAACTGCATCATCATCACCAAAATTAAGCATTTGCTCTCCATTACCAACATTAGGTAGAGTAGAGGAGGATGCATTATTCGCATTTTCATCTTCAAACATTGTTCCAGTTCCAAATATCAGCCATTCGGTATGAACATTCGGCATTTTACGCTTTATTGCTTCAACAATATTCAGCGTTGGTTTGGTACGCCCTTGAAAAATACTACATAGTGTAGCAGCAGATGTTCCTATAAAGGTCGCAAACGTCTGCTGAGTCATATGTTGGGTTTCCATAATTTGCTTTATTCTATCTTTCATTTTAGTATAACACATTAAAAAAACAGTAAAATTACGTCTATTATCATTACTTTTACAAAGGTAAAGCTTTTTTGCGTCAAATACAACTTTTTAAATATGAATTGTTATTTATAAATTTGTATTTGTTTCTGTAAAATAGTTTAGTTTTTATAATTCTTAATTTGTTTATCCCTCTTTGATTATATAAATCTAAATTTTAGACATCTATATGTACCTAATAAAAAACTGCTTCTTTTTTCACAATTAACTAGTTCACAAATAGATAAAAAAAGAGAAATTATCTTTATATGCAAAAAAATGACCATATAAAGAGAAAAAGACATTTTAAAGAGGGTATTGACATGAAAATAAAGAAATAACATACTGATTTCGTGGGGATAACAATCTATCAGCGCAATTGTATAAATATTCATTGCAGTTTTGATAGATAAATATTTATATTTATATATTTAAATCACAATGTAATAATTACTCTCTGGTGGATTTAGAAATTTACATATATAAATGTGTTATACTTTTATGTTTATAAATTTACATTGCCGTATTTTTATGTTTTTAAATTACAATAAGTGTTAATTGTAAATTTAGAGAATCATAGATCATACTTTTAAGAGAAAAATCTATTATTATTAACCAGTGGAAAGAAAGCTCACAAATAAACGAATCTCAGAGGGATAAAGAATACGTAAACGACCTGTTTTTCAGGGAAAAAGAAAGGTTTTTCTATGTTCGCCAAAAACATTTATTTTTACAAAGAAACGAGTACTTTTATCCTTTTGGGGCAAGTTTTTTGACTAAAAAAGGGCAAAACAAAACTACATATCCCCTAAAAAACAACAAAGTCCTACAGAATTTTGTTCTGTAGGACATATAAAATCAGAAAAAACATCTGTTATTTTCAAAAATCACCCAATTTATAAGCAAGCAAAAGCCCTTTACATATCTCGGTTCTATTACCAACTAATGCATTATGAAAAAAATAAGCTCTTTAAGCAATTCCCCGGAAGAAGTGTTAGCATTACCAATTCCTTTAATTTTAGAATCTGTATCACGAATCTTTTCAATAATTTGCATAACCTTCACTCCTGAGTAATTCGACATGCCAAGCATATAATCCTTGGCAGCCCACGCGGAACGTAAATCCAGCCACTTTGCAACTTCAGCATCATTTGCCCTATTCGGTGCATAGTAAGCAAGCATCAGATTTTGAAAAAAAGAGAAGATTATTGGAACAAGCACAAAAGCTCCACCCGTCTTAGGATTACTGTCAAAATAGCTAACAATCATGTTTGCCTTTTTCACGTTTTTAGTTGCAACAGCGTTTCTCAGCTCAAATGCATTGAAATCTTTGCTTATTCCAATTCTTTGCTCAATAATTTGCGGAGTTATACGCGTTTCATTTTCCGAAAGCGAAAGAATCAACTTATCAAGTTCACCTGTCAATCTGCTTAAATCCACACCTATAAAATCTGCCATCATTTGTGCCGCCTTATTTTCTATGGCAACTTTTGTACGCTGTCTTAAATACGTTTCAATAAAAGCGGGCAGTTCATATTCCCGTTTCTTCTTACTTTCAAAAACGACACCTGCCGATTTAAAGAGTGAAAGTATTTTTTTCCTTCCATCTACGACACCATTTTTGTAGCAAATCACCAGAACAGTTGTTTTTGCCGGCTTTTCAAGATACTTTTCCAACTGCTCCCATTTTTTTATATTTTGCGCCTCTTTCACTATTATCACTTGCCGTTCAGACATAACAGGGTAATTGCGAGCCATGTCGGCAATTTGGGCAGCCGATACATCTGAGGCAAAAACTATCTGCTGATTGAAATCACGCTCTTCTGGCTTCAAGGCATTTTCTGCAATGAAATCAGAAATCATATCAATATAGTAAGCCTCCTCCCCCATCAAGAGATAAACAGGAGAAAACTTTCCGGCTTTCAAATCGCGCATTACACTCTCAAAAGAAACTACTGACGTTTTTTCTGCCATCTTCATATTTTAACTTTTATATACATTACACGCTTTCACTACATCAATCCCCTATTTGTGATTAAATGTTAAACTAACATTCTATTGTTTTTTCCCGCAAAAAGAAATTCCATTCGAATAATTGTGCCATGAAAACTCCTGAAAGAACTTTCCATTACAACATTTTTTGCACGGCATTACGGAAGCCTGCTCCACATTAAACCAGAATTTAATATGCATTACTCTACAAAAGTAATCTGCATTACATTATAATTAGTTTAGTGCATAACTTTGTTTTAATCCTTCTACCGCAAATAATTCAAAGAATATAGCTAATTTTGCATAGGCAAACACAAACTGATAGTTTTCCCTGTAGCCGCCCTACTCCACTCTAGCAAGAACGAACTTGCCAGATTACGAGTTGCTATACATGCACAGTAGCGACTCACTACCACTTACCACATGCTTTTCAATCTGTGATTGATTGGTGTTCAGTATGCAAAAGTAATAAAATGGAACGATTAAACCTACCCACATACGAAATAAAAACCCGCAACATTAACGGCAAATTATACATCCTTGATGTTTTGCGCCGTAAATTCGTTGCCTTAACTCCAGAGGAGTGGGTGCGGCAACATTTCGTGCATTTTCTTATTGAGCACAAGCATTACCCTACAGCTCTGCTTGCCAACGAAGTAGAGCTTGAAATCGGTAAAAAGAAACTACGCTGCGACAGCATTCTATATTCCCGTGACTTTTCACCAAGAATGATTGTTGAATACAAGTCTCCGGAAGTAGAAATCACTCAAAAAACATTCAATCAAATTTTTGCCTATAACACATTGCTTCACGCAGAATACCTTGTTGTAAGCAACGGCATACGCCATTATTGTTGCCACATCAACTATGATGAGCAATCCTATACATTTCTAAACAATTTGCCAGACTATATGGAACTTTAATTCTCTACCTATTTTTGGGAAAAGAATTATTTTCTTGTCATTTTATTGATGTTGGCCAATTAAACCACTGCCACAAACTATCTGACACACTCCCAACCACAGGACAGCAATAACTGGCAATATCAACCACCGCCACACCGTCATGCTCATTAAGAGTATGCATACCATAGTCCAAGTATCCCCTAGGCGACTTCATCCTTACACTTTCCATGAATTCAAAACGCCCATCGCAACAAGAAACGCATTGGATAGACAATCCACGTCCATATCCTCCGTTGCAATCCTGTGCAGGACGGTACAACTTATCTTTTATCCTAAGAAAAGCGCCACCATTTCTTGCAATATTGTCATTGAAAGCAACATCTTGACAATGGTGAAATTCACCATCTTCACCTCGTTTGTAAATATTGAGACGCTTTCCGTTGGGTGATGGTTTCTGCGTTGCGAACAAGTATTCATGCCCGTCAAATTCTTCCAACACTGCATCTACGAGAGGTTTATCACACATCGTACCACGTAACAAACAGCGACCTTCTGCCGCATCATACTCATAATAATTCAGTTTCCCTCCAGCAGAATTTTCAGGACAAATAAAAATACGGCCATGCTTTCTCACAATCATCGGAAAGCTCAAATGCGTATCCAAATCCAACAGCGTATCGTTCCGCTCCAAAATATAATCCTTCCGTGAAACTGTGAGCCGTGCAAGACGCCCTTTTCCTGTGCTATACAAAAATTCTTCTACAAGAAGAACTATATGAGTCGGGGTTACTTCCACAATAAAAGGATCGGCAAACCACCTGTCGGCAGGTACGCCTTTCAATGGTTCAATACGGAATTTTACCCCCCCCCACGATTTTTTCGAGAGAAGCCTGCGGAAACCCTATCTGCCATTTGTTTGCAGTAAGCCTCCAATATAGCTTATAAAGTATATTTGATAGTTGCTTCATAAAACCACTTTTCATTATTCGTCTGCCCTATTTTTTATGCTTAATCTACAGTCCTCGTTAAAAAAAATTCAAAATCCTAAGAACCATAGAACCGAAGACTCCCCCACTTTCATTAAAGTAGCAATATTCTCTGATCCAACTCAGGCTGACTTTAATAAAATTTCAATATTTGGCAAAGTTAAGCATAATATTCGATATAGCTTTCGTTTCCTTAAGAATTATCTTAATAAGAAATTTATCGTGAAGAAGGAGCATGAATTTAACTACTCCGCTATTGCCATAAAAATAGTATTCCGCATTGCCCCACGCAAAATTTCCTTAGACAAAGGAAAAACAAAGAAGATACTCGCCAGGAAACAGCCTACTGACCATCCCCTCTAAACAGGAAACGCTCAACATGCTGCATCATGCTGGTTGCCCTTGCCACAAGCCAACTATTAAGAGGCTTACACAAAAACATCCGCACTTTATCTAGCAAGATGCAAAGTGCATAAAAACCTAACGTAAAGGCTGACATACAGAGGAATGCAGTAATGGCATTCATATTGTGTGCCATCCATTTCAGTGGCGTAAAAAATATGTTGCTACCAAAAGGCCCTGTATGTATGATGTAGACGGCCAGGACTGACGAAGAAATCCAATTGATATATTTTGACTGTATCTTCCATTTAAGTGCCAAACAGAAGAACAATACACTTGCAACCATCACAGATGGACTATTATAACGCAAGGAAAAGACGATGGCAAATGGTGGAAATATGGTCTTTATACCGTGCATAACGACCATAAGCACTGAGAAGGCAAACCATTTTACCCCCCATTAGCTATCTTTACTACTTTTACAGAAGATAAGAACATGCCGATATAATATATAACAAAGAAATGTATTGCATTATATCCATTGATTGACACCTCGTATGCCTGATGAGCATATCCTATATACACATCCATCAAGACCAATGCCACCAATGAAAGAGTGCGCTGCCTATGACTTTGGTTTTCAAAGGCTGCATTAAGCAATGGTGCAAAAAGAAAGAGTGCGAAATAAGCAACAATAAACCAATAGCCTGACCCCGTAAGCGAGAAAACGGTCTTTACAAGAATATCTTTCAAAGTCCCGTCAAAAAAGAAAAACGACAATGAAGTCAACACCAACATCCAAAATGCGCATTGGGTATACAGGTTAAAAAATCCTCGCCACGACTGGCGAATCCTAAAATATCCGCTTATCATTACAAAGCAATTCACAGCGGTAATACTCATGCACATCAGCAAAATCCTGAAATCATTTGCCCATCCGAAATCGGCAGAATGGAGTTGCAGATAACAATTCTGCAACACATGACCGGTAAGCACTCCCAACATGCACAATATGCGGAGCAATTCAAAATTAGACTGTCTTACTTTTGATGCCATCTCTTATTCAATTAAATTAAAATCCTTGTTGTCTACACACTATATCGGCAAAGATAAGCATTAAAACACGAAAATCCTTACACCGAAAGAACATATTTAACGAACAAGCCGCGCAGTTCACAAGTTCAATGCGTATAACTCTCTCCCCATACATATGCACAGGCATGAACAAACGGCATCTATTCCTTTGGCATTAAAGAAAAAAACACTACATTTGCTTCGCAAAGATTTAACACGACAACAACAAATTCTCGTCATAAATGAAAAAGATAACAAACCCTTTCGCCGGCTCCGAAGGATATTTCTGCTTCGGATGCTGCAAAGAAAACCCGGCTGGCGTACACATGGATTTCTATGAAGACGGTGAAGATATAATATGTTTTTGGCACCCTTCTGCCGAATATCAAGGCTGGGTGGACACGCTGCATGGAGGCATTCAAGCTACGCTACTCGACGAAACCGCGGCATGGGTCGTTTTCCGCAAGAAACAAACGATAGGAGTTACGTCTTCCCTTGAACTGAAATACAAACGCCCCGTAAAGACCACAGACACGCTGCTCACTTTGCGCGGCCGCATAACAGGACAGGTGCGCAACTTCCTTACCATCGAACTCA
Organism: bacterium; assembly: GCA_963644035.1. Lineage (GTDB taxonomy): Bacteria > Bacteroidota > Bacteroidia > Bacteroidales > Bacteroidaceae > Prevotella. The sequence continues at coordinate 89,872 of CAVIMN010000013.1, read as the reverse complement.
CGCTTGAGAATTCTCAACATGAGGTATGCACCGAGGCGAAAGCCACCTATTATTTATATACGCAAGAGAAGTCTTCCCAAATGGGTTTCAAAGGATGCATGACAGAAGAGGAGGAAACAGAACATTGAACATAGTAATTGCCGACAACCAAGACATTACCTACGCAGGAATCATGCACATCTGCATGTTGCTGGGAGAACGCGAAACGGTGCGTGCCGAAGACAAAGCAACCCTCATGGAAAAGCTTTCCGGGATGCAAAGTGCCGTGGTCGTGCTCGACTATACGCTTTTCGACATCAATGACATTGCCGAACTGACTATACTCGCCCAGCGTTTTGCAAACGTGTCATGGGTACTTTTCAGCGAAGACCTTAGCAATGATTTTCTAAGACAGATTGTTGCCATATCGCCACGCTTCAGCATAGTGATGAAAGAGTCGCCCATGTATGAGATAAAAGCTGCAATAAAAGCAGCCACACACGGCTCACGCTTCATCTGCCAGCACACCGCCGAAAGGCTTCTCACGCCGGCAGAGACAACAGAAAAGACTACGCTCACGCCCACAGAAACAGAAATTCTGAAAGACATCGCCCTAGGAATGACAACCAAGGAAATAGCGGAAAAGCGCATTTCGAGCTTTCACACCGTCAACACGCACCGCAAGAACATTTTCCGCAAACTAGGCGTGAACAATGTGCATGAAGCCATCAGATATGCACTACGAGCCGGACTCGTAGACTCCGCCGAATATTACATATAGCTTAGCCTCAACAATAAAAGCGTCAGCCCGTGGGCTTGGAAATCCAAGCCCACGGGCTGACGAGAACAACGCCGCGGGCTTACGCCTCAAAGCCGCAAGCCCGCGAATTCCACGCTTCGCCTTGCCATCGAGGCAAGGCGGAGCGTTTGCCTATAACACAAAAGGTTGGAGATGTTTCCCAACATCTCCAACCTCACTTTTTTCTAACTAACTTATTATCAACTATTCATTACTCATTTTGAATTCACGCTGCAAAGTTACATCTTAAAGCATATAGGATATACCGATAGCCGGGCAAAAAAGCACGTAAACGTTTGCAAAACCAAACAAAATCGTTATATTTGCAAAAGATAATCCTTGATACGCCTACACTAATTAGGCTTTTCTCGCCATTAACGGCACAGCCACTACTCAACATTATGATAAGACAACACAGGATTTCTCTAAAAGATTTGGCGGCACGTCTAGGAGTAAGCATTGCCACCGTTTCGAGAGCGTTGCGCAACAGTCATGAAGTGAGCGACGAACTCCGCGAGCGAGTGCAGAAGTTGGCCAAAGAACTAAACTATCGCCCCAACCCTTTCGCACAAAGCTTGAGGAGCGAAGCTCCGAAAGTCATCGGTGTTGTTGTGCCTAATCTTGTGGCCCACTACTATTCCGCCGTACTCGACGGCATAGAAGACTACGCCTCACAAGAGGGCTACTCGGTTATTGCCATCAATAGCCACGAGAGTTATATAAAAGAGGAGAAGGCCATCGACAATTTTATAAACATGCATGTTGAAGGCATAATAGCCTGCCTGTCGCAAGACACCGTTGACTACTCACACTTTGAAGGCGTACACAAGATGGGAATACCGCTGGTTTTCTTCGCACGCACATGCCTGCCGGAACTCTTCTCTCAGGTTGTGGCAAATGGAGCCGAAGCCGCACAACACGCAACATGCCATCTGCTGGAAACGGGAAGCAAGAGAGTGGCATTCCTTGGCGGGCCAAACCATCTCGACATGGTGCGCCGGCGAAAGCATGGCTACCTTGAAGCACTGAAAGATCGCAAGATTGGCATAGACCGCAGCATCATTGTTTGCGAAAAGATTGACTTTGAGCGTGCGCGCATTGCCGCCCTCAACATGCTAAGTTCCGAAAATCCGCCGGATGCCATACTTGCTTTCAACGACATTATCACGTATGCTGCTTTCGATGCCATAAAGACGCTGGGCAAACGCATACCGGAAGACGTGGCAATAATAGGCTTTTCTGACACAAATGCCTCGGCATTTGTTACGCCGAAACTGTCAACCATTGAAGATCAATCCCACAAAACAGGCTGCGTTGCCTGCGAACTACTGATGCGGTCGATACACGGCGACACTAAAATATATAAGGAAATAGTGCCCATGGAACTAAAGATAAGAGAAAGTTCCGACAAGAGATAAAGACATATTTTACTACATAAAAAAATAATTTCAAAACTTTATTATGAAAAAACTTATGACTGCAGCCCTTACGGTTGCGCTGATAATGTCGTGCGGCTCGGCGAAAGATGCCGGAAACACAAAATCACTCAACGGAGAATGGGACATAACAGAAGTGAATGGCATAAAAATAAACGCCGGCGACTGCGAAAACATCCCGTTCCTTGGGTTTAACGCCAACAAAAAAGAGCTTTACGGAAATTCCGGATGCAATCTGCTGACCGGAAGCTACGGCGGTAATACGAAAAAAGGCGAAATTGATTTCTCGCAGACTGGCATGACTAGAATGCTCTGCGCCGACATGAAAGTTGAACGCATGGTGATGGAATCACTCGGCAAGTCGAAGACATTCACTATAGACGAGCTTTCAAATACCATGACACTGAAAGACACGAGCGGCAAAGCCGTAATGACTCTGAAAAAAAGGAAATAAGCATCTCTATTCTAGGTCGTCGCTCTTTGTCATTGTGATGCTTCCTGTGCGCGAAACAGTAATTTTTATCGGCACATAGTCGTCGCTTAACTCATCAGGATTGCCCACACTGGCAAGCAACGCCATACTGTTGCCCTCCGTTTCAAGGACAGCAAGTCCCAAAACGGTATATTTTGCAAGATACTGCGGTTCAACAAATTTCTGAAACGAGTTCTTCGTGAACTCCTGTTTCAGAAATTCTGTTCCGTCAGGGCGTTCTATCAATAGCTCCAAGCGATTTTCATAATAGCTTTTTCCGCTTTCGTCCTTAAAAGTCGGTGAGTTGTTGTCAGAACTCCGCTTCACCGTAACCTTATATTCCTGCCCAAGCCATTCAACCTTATCGGTATGTGAAAATCCCGGCATACTTTGCGGAGCGGAATGCCGCACTATCGTTACAGGTTTCGGGGCAATTATATCGGTAGACTTTTTCTTTTCGCTGCACGACAGCAAGAAAAGCGAACTGGCAAGCAAAGCAAAAAGGCAAGCGGATGTAGTTTTCATAATGTTTTTCCTATTTTTAGGCAAAGGTAATACAACTTGCCTGAAAACTCAAAACAAATCACTTTTTTTTAAATTCTGCCACACATCTAGGCCACAAACGCTATTCTCTATCCATCTTTTAGCAGGGATTTAAGCAAAAGAGATTACAAAAGAGCATTTTTACACCGCTTTAATATAACATTCTGACAATCTTTCCTTACCTTTGCAAACTAAGAATAAGTCTGTTTCGCCCACCGACAAACAAAAAACATTATGAAAAAGAACAAAAGCATCATATTCATTTTATTACTTTGCGCCGCGGCATTCACCTTTTCATCATGCCACAAAGAAACTAAAGCCAGCGGCGGAACGACACAAACAGACACTATTCCGCAACTTATCTTGCAGGTAAAGAAATGTTCGCGCCTTTATTCTGCAGAGCTAAAGGTACACAAAATAATAACCCACTCCGACGACGTAAAAGTAAAAGGCAAGATATTCAACCAAGACTACAATGTCTCCCTGCCCATAGGCTCACGCCACATCGCAATACCCATAGACGCCACCCTGAAAGCATACGTAGACTTTAGCGATTTCTCAACCGCCAACGTTATACGCAACGGGAAGAAACTGGAGATAATACTGCCCGACCCTCATGTGGAACTTTCTTCCACACGAGTGAGCCACAACGAGATTAAAAGTTATGTTGCCCTGTTACGACAGAATTTCTCTGACAAGGAACTTTCAGACTACGAACAACAGGGGCGTGCCGCCATACTTGAAAGCATCGGCGAGACGGGCATCATAGAAATGGCTCGCGAAAGTGCAGCAAAAACTCTTGTGCCACTACTTGCAACAATGGGGTTCAACGAGAGCGACATAACGGTTTCGTTCAGCAAAGACTTCCAGTCGAACGGCATCAAAAGGATTGTTGAAGAAGCAGAAAAATGATTTCTGCATACTAGAGAACCTTCTTTTTATTTCCCATTCATTAAAAAACTGACAGAAAAGTATGAACAACGATACCAACAAGCCGCAGACAAAATGGTTTAAAAGAATTGCCGGCAGTTTCACTCTGACCAAGATTAACATACTGCTTTGGGGAATTGTGGCAATTATTGCCGTCATTGCCGGATGGTATTTTCTGCATTCCATGAGCGAAACCACAGCAGAAATAAAGGTAGACAACCGCATAGATATTACGCCCACGATAGTTACGGCAATGAAAGAAACCGGAGAGTGGCAATTTCTTTCCGTAAACGACGAAGAACTCGTTGACACAACGAAAAAAGGTTTCCTGCGCGAAGAGAAACTCGTAAGAATATATTATGGAAAGCTCTCGCTCGGCATAGACATGCGCAAGTTTGAGCCACATTGGATAGAGCAACAGGGCGACACAATAATAATGACGCTCCCGGAAATCAAGCTACTTGACAACGAGTTCATAGATGAAGCACGCACAAAGGCTTTCATTGAAACTGGCAAATGGACAAATGCCGACCGCGAAAAGCTCTACCATAAGGCATACCGCCGCATGATAGAACGCTGCATGACGGCAGAAAACATTGCTGCCGCAAAGGAAAACGCTACGGAACAGATTGAAAAAATGATGCATGCCATTGGGATAGAACACTGCATCATACAATTCAGCGACCGCAACTGACGGATGTATAAACTGGAGCGGCACACACAAAACGATTATAACACACACAAATACATCACAGAATGGAACAGGTTAACAACTTTTTCACCGCGCTGAGCGGTTTCCTTTGGGGATGGCCGATGATTATACTCCTGCTCGGCACGCACGTATTCCTAACTATAAGACTTAAGTTTCCACAGCGCAAACTACTCACGGCAATAAAGTTGTCGGTCAAGAAAGACAGTAATTCAAGCGGGGACGTCTCGCAGTTCGGTGCGTTGGCCACAGCTTTGGCGGCAACAATAGGCACCGGAAACATCATCGGCGTGGCCACAGCTGTTGCTCTTGGCGGGCCAGGAGCCGTACTCTGGTGCTGGCTCACCGGCTTCTTTGGCATTTCAACAAAATATGCCGAAGGACTGTTGGCTATAAAATATCGTGTAAAGAAACCTAACGGGAAGATTTACGGAGGTCCGATGTATGCCTTGGAACGCGGACTTGGTTGGCGCAAAGCAGCAATCCTTTTTGCCGTGTTTACAGCAATAGCAGCTTTCGGCATAGGAAACACCGTTCAAGCAAACGCTATCTCCACACTCGCAAACAATGCCTACGGCGTGTCGCCTTGGATTTGCGGGGCTGTGGTCTGCACACTTACAGCTGCCGTCATCTTGGGCGGCATAAAGAGCATATCAAAAGTGTGCAGTATGCTTGTGCCGTTCATGGCTATACTGTATGTTGTCGGCTGCATCATTATCCTGTGCATAAACATAAATTATGTTATTCCTGCAATAAAGCTAATCGTCTCGTCCGCATTCACAGAGCGTGCGGCAGGCGGCGGTTTTGCCGGCAGCACACTCATGCTGGCAGCCCGCTACGGTATCGCCCGCGGACTCTTCTCAAACGAATCAGGAATGGGTTCGGCCCCCATTGTTGCTTCTGCCGCACAAACAAAAAATCCAGTGCGGCAGGCTCTTGTTTCCTCTACCGGCACATTTTGGGACACAGTGGTGATATGCGCTCTAACGGGCATAGTAATCGTTAGTAGCATCATTGCCTATCCCGACATAAGCAGCGAAGACGGAGCCACACTCACGCAGCTTGCCTTCGGAAAGATTCCGTACATAGGAGCACCGCTGCTGTCTTTCGGACTACTCACGTTCGCCTTCAGCACAATACTCGGCTGGGAACTTTACGGCGAACGTGCCATAGGATATCTGTGTGGCAGGAAACTGACAATGTGCTACCGCATGCTCTATATCATAGGAGTGTTCATTGGAAGCGTGATGAGCCTTGACCTCGTGTGGAATGTGGCAGATGTCATGAACGCATTGATGGCTATTCCTAACCTTCTTTCTCTGATTTTCCTAAGCGGTGTCACCGTTCACGAAACGCGCAAATACCTTTGGCGCGGACAACTTGACAAAGAAATGAATGAGTGACAACGGCAACAAAAGAGAAATAGCATCATAAGGAAAATAAAAATTCCATTTTTCGCAGCGAATGTCTTAAAAAAACTAATTATATTTAATTGGTTTTTCCTTTAGACGGGAATATAATATCTTTGCATTCTGATTGTTATTTTTTTAGAAACGATATGAAATATGCAATAATCGCTGCCGGTGAAGGTTCACGACTGGCCGAAGAAGGTGTTGACAAGCCCAAACCGCTCGTGGAAATCAACGGGGAAGCGTTGATAGACCGACTGATACGGATATTCATGGCCAACGATGCTGACGAAATTGTAGTGATATGCAACGACAAGACCGCTCTCGTCAGTCAGCATCTCGCACGACTGCAAGAAGACGGACTTCACGGACAACGCATACCACTTCGCTTTAAAGTGAAAAGTACGCCAAGTTCCATGCACTCGCTTGCGGAAATAAGCCAATACCTTGAAGACTCGCCATTTTGTCTTACCACTGTAGACACAGTATTCCGCGAAAAGGAATTCTCAAACTACATAATGGCATTCAAAGACGCAATGGAATCATATTCTGCCGACGGGCTAATGGCTGTCACAGACTTCATCGACGATGAGAAACCCTTATACATTTCCACTGTACCCGGCAGCCTTCACATTTCAGGCTTCCACGACGAAAAAGGCGACTGCAAAGTTATTTCTGGAGGAATATATGGTCTCTCGTCAAAAGCCCTGCTCACTCTCCACAAATGTATAGAGCGCGGAGAAAGCCGCATGCGCAATTTCCAAAGGGCTCTCATTGCCGACGGACTGAAACTGGAAGCTTTCCCCTTCAGCAAGATACTGGATATTGACCACAAGACTGACATAAACAAGGCAGAATTGTTCACAAAAGAATAAAAACTCATAAGCGCATGAACACTCCAACCGCAATCGCCATATACCGCGCCAAACGCTTTTCGCCCAATGCCGAAGAACGTGACAAAGCGATAATGGACGAAGTTTGCAAACTTCTCGCCCCTATATATAATATATATAAGGTGGAAGAAGATGAATTGGAGCAGCAATGCCAAACTCTACCCTGCCGTATTCCACATGAAGAGGCTAGCCTTATCGTAAGTATGGCACGCTCACGTTATGTACTCACGGCTCTAGCAACACTGGAAGATAAGGGCACACGTGTTGTCAACAGTGCAAAAGCGATACTCAAAGCCTCACGCTCGTCAATAGACCGCACTATGAGAGAAAACAACCTGCCGGCTGCACCTTTGGAAGGCAACTCTGGATGGTGGATTAAGCGCGGTGACGAAGCTGCTCAGCAAAGGGATGACGTTGTTTTTGTGCCGACAATAAACAAACGCCAAGAGGTTCTTTCTGCATTCCAGCAAAGAGGAATAACAGATGTTGTGGTAACAGCACACGTAGAGGGAGACATTGTGAAATTCTACGGCGTTGAAGGAACACCATTCTTCCGCATTTTCTACCCTACAGATGGTTCTTACACGAAATTCGGTGACGAGAAATTAAACGGCAAGCCTCTTCATACTCCGTTTTCTATTGATAATCTCAACAACGATGCAGACAAGCTTGCCAAACTTACCGGAATTGAGATTTATGGCGGCGATGCCATAATACGCACCGACGGCTCATATGCGATAATTGACTTTAACGATTGGCCAAGCTTCTCGCTCTGCCGCAAAGAGGCTGCGGCTGCCATCTGCAATAAAGTAAAAAAATAAATAAAAACGAGCCGGGCTCAGCCTCGGCCTCCACTTAAAAGACACTAAGAAATGGCAACATTCAAAGAGATGCTCCGCGCATCAATGAAATCTAAAGATACCGAAGAGTGGCTGGATGTATATTTCACACGTCCCATAGGTCTAGTATTTACACTACTTTGGCGCAGGCTTGGCGTCCACCCTACCGTTATAACAATACTCGGCATGCTGCTCGGAGCTGCTGCAGGCTGGATGTTTTGGCATAAAGAACTGGAATATAACATCGGTGGAGTTATACTGATGATGCTATCAAACTTCTGCGATTCTACCGATGGGCAGTTGGCTCGGCTTACAGGAAAGAAGACTCTTGTAGGACGTGTGCTCGACGGTTTTTCTGCCGACGTAACATTCTTCTGCGTTTACTTTGCCCTTGCAGTAAGAATGATGACTGAATACATGCCAGGAACAACTACAATATGGGGAATATGGATATGGGTTCTTGCCTTTATGGCTGGAATTATGAGCCATTCGCCACAATGTCTTCTTTCTGACTACTACAGACAGATACACCTTTTCTTCCTGAAAGGAAAGGAGGGCAGCGAGCTAGACAACTCAGCAGAACAGTGGGCCATTTACCGTTCCTTGCCCAAAGGCTCGCTTTTCTTCCGCGCCTTTTATTTCAACTATGCCAAATATTGTGCCACGCAGGAGCGACGCTCACGCAACTTCCAGAGTATGTATCATGCAGCGAGCGAGAAATACGGAACACCGCTCAACATGCCGACAGAACTGAAGGAAGAATTTCTTGCCGGCAGCCGGCCATTGATGAAATACACCAACCTGCTTACGTTCAACATGCGTGCCATCGCTCTCTATATTACCGCACTCATAAACATGCCGTGGCTTTACTTGATATTTGAAATCACGGTAATGAACATGATGCTTGTATACATGCACCACGAACACGAGGCTCTATGCAAACGCATAACATCAAAAATCCTTGCCGCATGACAAAGGGTTTTCTGTTCGACTACGGTGGCACACTCGATTCTGGGGGTTGCCACTGGGGGAAAGTGCTTTGGCATGCCTATCAACGTTGCAACGTTCCTGTCAACGAAGCAGACTTCCGCAAGGCATATGTCTACGGAGAGCGAACACTTGGCAGCAACAGAATTATAGAACCCCACTTCACTTTCCGCCGCACCTTGGAGGAAAAGATTCGCCTTCAGACGGAATGGCTGCACAACGAGGGACTTCTGCCCTATCCTGACGCTTTCCGCAAAACATTACTCAACGACGTCTATGGACTTACCGTTGAGACTACACGCAAGTCTGTAGAAGTTTTGAAAAAAATCGCCACTCGTTACCCTATTGTTTTGGTAAGCAATTTCTACGGGAACGTGTCTACTGTGCTTTCAGAATTCGGCTTTACCGGACTTTTCCAAGACATTGTAGAATCTGCCGTTGTGGGTATACGCAAGCCCGATCACCGCATTTTCTTGTTAGGCGTGGAGCGTTTGGGAATGAAACCAGAAGAGGTGACTGTCGTTGGAGACAGTTACGACAAAGATATACTGCCCGCCCACGAGGCCGGATGCCGCACCATTTGGCTTAAAGGTGAGGGATGGACAGACGACGAACCGGAAAAAGTAGTGGCTGATGCCACCATCTTCAATCTCGATGACGTGTTGGAACTCATAGACAAATAGCGGTGTCACTACCCAAACATAAGATGCGTTTCCACACGAAATAGAATTTTTTCAGGAAAGAAGCAATAGGTTAAAGCTATCATAACCATTATCTTCACTATAAAAGAGCAAAAGGCAACAAAAGCCTGGCGCGAAAAGAGTAAGTCAAAAAAGGCGCGACATAATATTAATGCGCCAAAAAAGAAAAAGTATCAGCCAAACAAGGATGAAAAGAATTATAACAATCATACTGTCACTCCTCCTCACCGCAATTACAACTGTGGCTCAACAGATAAGCGGAGTTATTGTCGATGAGGCCACAGGCGACAGCATTCCCCTTGCCAGCGTACAGTATAAAGGGCACAAAGTATCTTGCGTTAGCGACATTTCCGGCCGTTTCGCCATAGAACGCCACGACGGATGGTACGCCACGTTCAGCGCTGTGGGCTATAAGTCCCTGCGTCTGCTCATAGGTTCCAATACTCCCAAAGAAATGCGCATCACGCTGAAACCTGATACTAAGGCACTTGGGGAAGTAACGGTAAAGGCTCGCAAGCAGAAATACAGCCGAAAGGAGAACCCTGCCGTTGAGCTTATGCGCCGCATTATTGCCGCAAAAAAGCGCACGGACATAGCCAACCACGACTTTTATCAGTATGCCAAATACCAAAAGCTTACCCTCTCGATAAACGACATCACGCCGGAAGATTTGGAAACAAAGCGTTTCAAGAAATCCCAGTGGATGATGAATCAGGTGGAGGCATGCCCATACAACAACAAGCTAACGCTGCCTTTCATGATAGACGAGACGTTCAGCCGCGAAGCCTACCGCAAGTCGCCGGAAAACCACAAGTCCATCATCGTGGCGCAACGCTCTGAGGGTGTAAACAAGCTTATACAAACGGGCGAGATAATGAATACGGTTATGAAAGACGTGTTCAGCAACATTGATATCTACGACAATCAGATCCGCCTGCTGCAAGCTCACTTCACAAGCCCCATTGGTGATGGCGCAATACAATTCTATCGTTACTACATTGTAGACACGGTTGAAGTAGAACGCGACTCATGTTTCCATCTTCAGTTCTTGCCAAACAACCAACAAGACTTTGGTTTCAGAGGAGAACTCTGGGTAGTTAAAGACAGTTCCCTCCATGTTAAGCGCTGTCACATGACATTGCCCGTAAAGACTGGCGTCAATTTTGTGAAGAACCTACAGATAATGCAGGCATACTCACGTTTGGACAACGGAGAATGGGTTCTCTCTCAAGACGATATGGTGGCCGAAATGTCTATTGCATCATTCCTTACGAAAGCTCTCGTTGTGAGAAACACCCGTTTCTCCGACTATTCCTTCTCGCCAATAGCAAAAAAAATATTCAAAGGGAAGCAGGATGTGATAACAGATCCTGACGCAAAAATGCACGACGAGGCATTTTGGCAGCAGGTACGCCCTCTGTTGCTGACGCGTTCCGAAGCCCGCATGCCGGAATTCCTGCATGATATGGAAAATACCAAGAACTTCAAGTACGCAATCTTCGCGCTTAAGGTGCTAATAGAGAACTTCATGGAAACAGGCACGCAGAAACATCCCAGCAAGATTGACATCGGGCCAATAAACACCATGATAACGAGCAACAATATAGATGGCGTGCGCACTAGAATAAGTACGCAGACGACGGCAAACCTGAACCGTCACCTATTCTTTAAAGGCTACTATGCCCACGGATGGAAAAGCCATCACAACTACTACAGCGCCGAACTTACCTACTCATTCAACCGCAAGCAATACTTGCCGCAAGAGTATCCACGGCGCACATTGCAGATATTGTCGGCAAAAGACGTTTGCTCACCATCCGACAAGTTCATGATTACCGACAAGGACAATGTCTTTACTTCTCTGAAATGGACAAAGGTAGACATGATGATGTTCTACAACCGGCAGCAAATCTCTTTCGATTATGAGTGGTTCGGAGGCCTACGTCTTACGGCACGCGTAAAGACAGAAGAGAACGAAGCCTGCGGAACGCTCCGCTTCACGCCACTTTCTATGGTAGGAACAGACGGAAACAACAATTCAATTAAGCTGCGCACAACTGAAGCGTCGCTGCAGTTGCGTTATGCTCCCGGCGAAACTATCGTCAACTCCAAGCAGCGCCGCATACCGGTAAACCGCGAAGCCCCGATCTTCACCCTAACCCACACAATGGGATTCAAGGGCGTTTTAGGTGGCGACTATAAATACAACTTCACCGAAGCCTCCATATACAAACACTTCTGGATGAACAGTTGGGGAGACATCGAAGCACAGGTTTCTGGCGGAGTGCAGTGGAACAAAGTACCATTCCCGCTGCTTATAGCACCTGCGGCCAACCTTTCGTTCCTCGTTCAGCATCAGACTTTCAACCTTATCAACAACATGGAGTTTCTAAACGACCGGTATGCCAGCCTTGATGTCATGTGGAACATGAACGGAAAGCTCTTCAACCGCATCCCATTGCTTAAGAAACTGAAATGGCGCGAAGTGATTGGCGTAAAGTGTCTGTGGGGAAGTCTTTCAGAAAAGAACAACCCTCTGTCGGCAGAGAACGCGAGTAGCTCGCTTCTCATGCAGCTTCCCGAACACAGTAGCGTAATGAATCCGAACAAGCCCTACGTGGAAGTGGTGGCAGGCATAAGCAACATCTTCAAGTTCTTAAGCGTTCAGTACGTACGCCGCCTCAACTACCTCTCGCTGCCAACTGCCCACAAGCAAGGAGTAAGGTTCGATTTCGTTTTCAAGTTCTAACAAGCATATCTACACTCATATAAATAACCACAAGAAGCAATGGCACAACAACAGTCATCCACCAAGGAACATTCAAGATACAAGGAGCCTCAACACTATAAAGTCATTATATACAACGATGACGAAACGACAATGGATTTCGTGGTAAACGTTCTTACAAACATATTCAACAAGTCGCACGATGAAGCCGAGACACTTATGCTCCGCATCCACAACCAAGGGCAGGCAATTGTTGGAGTTTATACCTACGACATCGCCCGCACAAAAGTTCACCAAACCACGGCCATAGCACAGGAGGAAGGCTTTCCGCTACGCCTTGTCTACAAGCCTGAATAACATCCCCAGCCAATTGGTCTGCGAAAAAGGAGCATACCCCATATAAACCGACAAGAAAAGAAAATACAACTAACAAGGAAAGAATGGAAAATTCCGACAAGATGAGCCAACTGATGCAGGAAGCCGTGGATTATGCGTGCTCCATGCAACACGAATATTTAATGCCTGAGCATCTGCTCCTCGCCATGACAAACGACTTACTCTTCTGCCAAGGGTTGGGAGCCTGCGGAGTTAACCGTGATACCATCCACGGCGAACTTATAAACTTTCTCAACAGTATGCCCAAGAAGCAAAGCATGAAGTCTTTGCCCGTGCCGTCATCACAGTTCACCGACACATTGCGCATAGCCATGTCACTCGCTGCAAAGGACAACAAGCAAAGCGTTGGCGTGCAAGATTTTGCCAAAGCTATACTAAGTCTCAGCGACTCCACAGCTGCCTACATCCTCGGAAGGCGAATGGAAGGAAAGGAAGATGCTTTCTTCGCCGCACTAAATAGAGAAGACGGCCATTGTTCTGAAGAAGGCATGTATCCCCCTTGCTTCTGCGGCGAGCAGCAAGAATACGAAGACTGGCATGATCTTGTTACCGACATAACAGCCCTTGCCCCTCAACACACGCCGCTCATTGGCCGCAAGGCGGAACTTGAGCGCACGATTCAGGTGCTTTGCCGCATGGAAAAGAACAACCCGCTACACGTTGGCGACCCCGGTGTGGGCAAAACTGCCATCATCTACGGTCTTGCCATGCTCATTATCAAAGGGGAAGTGCCGGAACGTCTGCGCGATGCCCACATCTATGGAATAAGCATGGGGCAGCTACTTGCCGGAACGCAATACCGTGGCGACTTCGAGAAGCGCCTTAAAATGGTATTCGAGGGGGCTCAAGAAGAGAACGCCATTCTTTATCTTGACGAGATACACAATATTGTTGGAGCCGGACGCGGTAGCGACGGCGGCCCGGACGCGGCAAACATTCTCAAGCCCTATCTTGAGAGTGGAGACCTGCGCTTCATTGGTGCCACGACACATGAGGAATACAACAAGCGCATAGCACGCGAAACAGCCCTCAGCCGCCGCTTCCAAACCATAGACATAAAGGAACCCACGGTAGAGGAAGCCATCGAAATTCTCTATGGCTTGCAGCCCAGTCTGCAGAAGTTCCACGATGTGACCTACAGAAAGGAGGCTCTAGAATATGCCGTAAGGGCAAGCCACAAGCATATCTCCGGCCGCTTCCTGCCAGACAAGGCCATTGACCTTGCCGACGAAGCGGGGGCTTGGTTGGAAGTACACCCCACCCCACAGCGCCACCGTTCCTACGTAACGAAAGCCGTAATAGACAATATCCTAACGAAGGTTTGCAAAATTCAAGCTGAAGCACTGAAGGAAGAAAGCAACAGCAGCCTGGCGTCGCTGACGGAAAGAATGAAAGAGAAAATCTACGGGCAAGACGAGGCCGTAGCCCAAGTAACGCAAACGGTGATGATGGCCAAAGCCGGATTATCCGACGACGACAAACCGCTTGGCTCACTGCTTTTCGTTGGGCCAACCGGCGTGGGCAAGACGGAAGTGGCGCGCACTCTCGCACAAGAGTTGGGCGTAGAACTGGTACGCTTCGACATGTCTGAATATGCCGAGAAACATGCCGTGGCAAAACTCATCGGTTCACCGGCAGGATACGTGGGCTATGACGAGGGGGGACTGCTGACTGATGCCGTAAGGAAGACGCCAAACTGCGTTTTGCTGCTCGATGAAATAGAAAAAGCCCATAGCGACATATACAACATTCTGCTGCAAGTAATGGACTACGCACGGCTTACCGACAACCACGGGCAGAAGGCAGACTTCAGAAACGTAATACTCATAATGACATCCAACGCCGGAGCACAACATGCCTCGCAAGCTGCCATCGGATTTACGGGTGGAACGTCGCGCGGAGAAGCCATGCTCAAGCAAACAAAGAAGACTTTCACGCCCGAATTCCTCAACCGCCTCAGCAGCATCGTCGTGTTTAACGACATGGATCGCCACATGGCATCGCTCATTCTGCACAAAAAGCTCGCACAACTCTTTGCCAAACTTGCGCAACGCAACGTTACGGCAGACATAAACGATGAAGCCTTTGAACATCTGCTAGCACTCGGATTTACGAAAGAATACGGTGCGCGTGAAATAGACCGCACCGTGGCACATCAACTGAAGCCCTTGTTTATGAACGAGATTCTTTTCGGACGCCTTGCAAAGGGCGGAAAAGTTTCCGTAGGCATGGCAGACGGCAAATTCAAGCTGGTGTTCCACGACAAGGCGACCGAAATGAAAAACGTGGCAAACAAAAAGACAAAACAAAAAGTCAGATGATTTTCCAACTTGACAGCACTATAGCTTTTCCCGATCCTCACCTCGGTGAAGACGACGGACTGCTGGCCGTTGGCGGAGACCTCAGCCCCGAACGGCTGTTGCTAGCCTACAACTACGGCATATTCCCATGGTATAGCTTCCGTCACAACAAGCAAATACTATGGTACTGCCCGCTGCAACGCTTCGTTATCTTTCCCGAACGCATCCACGTGAGCCATTCCATGCGCACCCTAATGCACAAGAATGAATACACGCTAAGCATAAATCATGACTTCCGTGCCGTGATAAAAGCCTGCGGCGACCTGCGCAACAAAGAAGAAGGGGCATGGCTCGGCCAGGATATGACCGAGGCATACATCCGTCTGCACGAGATGGGACTGGCCTCAAGCGTAGAGGTATGGAACAAAGACGGCAAGCTTGTGGGCGGACTATACGGCGTTGACATCTTCCCTGCCTTCTTCGGCGAAAGCATGTTCTCGCTCGAGCCATCTGCATCGAAGCTCGCACTGATTTTCCTTGCCGACAGTCTGAAGGAAAAAGGCGGCAAGCTTATTGACTGTCAGTTTGAGACTCCACATCTGAAGAGCATGGGAGGTGAATATATACCATACGAAGATTATCTGAACATCATACACGATGACAATACCTTATAAACTAAAAAAACTACACAATCATGGAAAAAGAAACAACGGCTACCGCCAACAACCCGAAAGCCACCAAGCGCTACGTGCAAACTATGGAACTGAGAAACGACCCTGAGCTGATACGTCTCTATCGCGAAGCCCACGACAAGGAACATTTCTGGCGCGAAATTGGTGACGGCATCAGGCAAGTGGGAATACTGGAAATGGAAATTTACATCCAAGGCACCACACTGGTAATGATTGTCGACGCACCGGCAGACTTCGACTGGGATACGGCGATGGCACGCCTTGCCACCCTACCCCGCCAAGCTGAATGGGAAGACCACGTGGCAAAATTCCAACAGTGTACCCCCGGTTCTACCTCAGACCAGAAGTGGAAAATGATGGAAAAGATGTTCAATCTTTATTGAAAGAATCGTCTGCCCTACCCTTTCCCGAGGTTTAGATTACCTGTTTCTGTTATTTAGCCCTGCTATTTCATTATAACTAGGACAAGATGTTGCGAAAGCATTACGCAGACTCTCCAAAATAAGCCCGTGGGAACAAAACTCGTTGCAAGCGGGCTTTTATTCCTTTCCCCACGACCTTACAAACATAAGCCATGCTGAAAACAAAAAATATGCCGGCCATCCGATGCACAAAGCAAGGATGACCGGCATATTTAATATTGCAGTCTATAAAATCTTCAGACTATTTTGAAACGAATTTCTTTCCGTCCTGAACATAAATGCCGGGAACGAGTTTTCCGTTCATGCGGCGGCCCTGAAGGTCATACACAGGCGAAGCCGTTGTCTTATCGGAAGATACAGAGCTTATGCCAGACTGTGTTCCCCATACGAAGGTAGCTACACCAGAAGCTGTAAGCGTGCTGCTCTTATCATAGTCGAAGTGATAAAAAGAGAGTTTTCCGCCCTCGGCAGAGTTTGTTGCGGGGAATGAAGAACAACCCTCTGATGTATCAACCCATACGCTGTAGTTTCCGTCAAAACAATAGTAGTAGTATGCTCCTGCATAACCAGCTGTCTGCTGTCCGTTAACGAGACCGATGGAGTCATTCTCAACCGTGAAGAGCATTTCTGCCGGGGTAGCGCTCGCACCGTCGAACTTCAGACCGTAGATTACGCTTGAACCGCAAGTATACTTGGTGAGTGTTGTTGTAGCAGAGTGTTCGGCTGTCGTTTCGTTCTCATCAGAATAGTATGTCAACGTGCCAGTTGCTGTCCAATCCTGCGTCAGTTTTTGCAGTTTTACCGTTGCTCCAGTATAGATATACTGTGTTGAGCCATACCAAGCAGTGAAGTTATCGAAAAGGATAGAACCGTCTTCAAGCACTTTTCCCTTGAAACCAGCCTCGCTGCTAATGGTATCTGATACAGTAAAGTAGGTATTGAAACCCTGCAATGCCCAACAATCGAGCACGTTTGAAGAAGCATCGTAGTCGGCAACATACTGGCATCCATAGCCAAGCAGGTTGTTTATCGCCACGCCATCGTCGTAGGCAGAGATTGTAACGGTGTGTCCTGTGGGCAGAGCCTCCCATGTTGAGTAGTTGAACCACTGGTAGCCAGTAGATGTGGCAATGTAGTTTCCGTAGAGGTCAGACTGTGAACTTACGGCTGCATGGCTCATAAGGCAGACGATTGCAGCCAATACTGAAAGTGTAATTCTCTTTAACATAAGCTGATACTTTAAAAGTTAAACATGTATATATATTTCTTCTTTTCCGTTTGCTTGGCAATAATGTGGTGCAATGGCGGCGCATCAATCGTCCCATTGGCCATATATCTGCACGAAGCCCGTGTATTTGTTGCTGCAGATATAGCCGTAGAGGTATATATATTTCTGCGCAAAATCTATCCATGAGTAGGGTCCGTAGTTGTAGCCGCCGTACCAGTCAAGATAGTCTATGCTACAGTCGCCTACATTCCAGTTGTATATGTAATATCCGTCGGCATCAACACCGGAAACTACGTAGTTTAGCTTATAGGTTGAATAGTCGAAGGCATAGGCACCCATCCCTTCCACTGGCACCATTTCGCCTGCTAGCGTTTCAATCTTGTCGCCATTGAATTTTGCCCCGTCGGGTGTCAACGTGAAATAGAAGTCGTTGCCGGAACCCATGAAGTTTGAAATATAGAATTTGTTTACGCCCTCCAAAGTGTAAATGTCGGAGTATGTTGTTGGAAGGACGCTAAGTCCATAATAATAGAACTTGGCATTCTGGTGTATCTTCTTCCACTGTGAAACTATGGCATAGGCCTCCATCACGGTAGAGCCGTCTTGTTGTGCATAATGGTCGGCATCCTTCTCGTCAATGGCAAAGCGGAAGGAGTATTTTGTGCGCGGAGTCAGTCCGCGAGCGTCCACGCTTATCGTATCATAAGCCTGACCTGCTATAAAATGTGCAGAGTCGGGCAATTGTATGGCTGCCGTGTCAGTATAGACAGTGTGCAGGGCTATGCTGGCGGAACGTGTGGTATCGCGACGGCCAACCACAATCTGAAATGCCGAATCTTCAGGTTCAAGGATATACTCGGCGGCATTTGTTGAAGCAAAAAACGCTCCCTGAGCACCGCTTTGCGTGGCGTCACCCGGCGAATAGCTGTCAGAGTCGGAACATGCCGTCGTGAGGGCGGACAACGTAAGCGTGAGGGCGAAAGCCAAAATGGTATGTATGCTTGTATTCTTCATCTCTCGTTTTTATTTTTATCTGTTTGTTTCAAATCCATAGGCAGGGCATTCTGCTTAGGAAGCCCTACCCAACGGGTCAATATTCAGTCTGCGACTTAACTGCGTTTGAAGGATCGGGATTAAGCAGAACGCTGGGGTTCTGGTCTTGCTCGTACTGCGGAATGGTATAGTTAAGCCACGGAGCAACGTATCCCTTGCGGGAATTTAACTGGTAGTCATCGGGGAAGTTAGAGCCATCGTAGTAGCGGCATATCTGCTTTGCCAAGCGCTTGTAGTCGAAATACACAAGTCCTTCTCCCCAAAACTCTATGCGCTTCTGTATCATCAGTTCGTCTGTGAAGTCATCGAGGCTGGAAGCGTCACATTTATAAGAGCCATCAGTATATCGCCATGTGTTCATGAAACTCTCAAGTGCTGCCTTTCCTGCCGCAAGGCCCTCGCTGTGGGCCACAGCTTCAGCGTAAATGAAATACATCTCTTCTACTCGCATGAGCGGAACATCGCAGAGCACGCCTACATTGTAGTCGTCAACATTTCCGGAGCCGGGGTGGAACTTCAGCGACGCCAGCGTGTCGAGCGAGCACCACGACGTGTCGTTGAGCAGAGTGCTGTAGCCTGCTGGCACTTGCTTTGCGTCAACGTCAGAGGGAGCCACCCATGATTTTTTGCGCCAATCGGCATCTGGAATCTTATTGTAGAGGGCACGCCCTATACAACGGTAGCCTCTTCGTCCGTTATTGTTATGATACATGTATGAACCCCACGAGAACACAGGCGATTCGCTTGACATGTTGCACATCCAGCTATACCAAATACTCCCAATCTGCTCTTTTGCTCCCATAGAGGCAGCCCACATCCATGCAGTATTGGCTGAGTTGAAGCCTGTACGCGTGTCATACCACTGACTGCGCGTGAGGGGTTGATAGCCGTCTTGCTGCATTGCGAGTTTTGCACATGCGGCTGCTTTGGCGTAACATTCCTGTGCTGTTGTCACTCCGAGCGGTTGGTAGCCGTCGTTGTCGGCCTCATGTTCAAGCTGCAAGGCTAGATCTGCTGGAGCATGCTCAAAACGTGTAGCCATTTCTAGCCAAAGACGTGCCTCAAGTCCGTAAGCTACGCTCTGGTCTGGCTGACTTTTGGCTGTACGTTTGTAGCCATCAAGCAGTTTTTCGGCACGGGTCAAGTCGGAAAGTATGAAACGATACATCGTATAGAACGGGGCACGAGGATTTTGCTTGGCCTGTTCATCGGTGGTTGCTTCGGTCACTATCGGCACTGTAAGCCCCAAAACATCTGTTGCACGGCTGTCCAAAGAAGAAAAGCCCGTGGTTTTGTATTCAAACAGGCGAGCCATGTCCAGATATGCCAAGGCACGATAGCTCAACGCCACTCCCACGGCTTGGTTTTCAGATGTGGTGGCATTCTGTTTCGTCCCCCACTCGCCTATTATCTTGCAGGCATTGGCATTGAGATAATAGTAGAAGTAGAATGAATAGAAGGGATGGTCGTTAAGGTATGTGCCGTTTGCTATCCAAGAATAGTAGTAATCAAGCGAAGAACTGCCTATCGGGAAATCCTCGCACAGGATGTCTCGTATAAACATCTGGCAGGGATAGCCCCAATCATCTGACGTTCCCGACACACCGTAAGTGTCATGCATTACCATTATGGCATTTAATCCATGGGTAAGCAGGGCGGCAGGATCGGAAGACTGGTCTATCTGCTGCTGAGTGCCGTAGTCTGTTGGCATATTTTCCTCGAGACAGCCTTCCAAAGACAGGGTTGCCGGCAGAAACAGTGCGGCTATGAGTGATTTCTTCAGTATTTTGTTCATGTCTTTATGTATTCCTTTGTTTGCTTATATGAGTGTTTTTATAGTTCCCTTTCGCTGACGTCAGATCAGAAGCTGAGCGTCACGCCACCGGATATGGTGCGGGAGAAAGAGTAGTTTTCCGTTCCAGGACTTCCCGCATAGCTGGTGCGCGGATCAAGTCCTTTGCGTTTTGACCAAAGGTTCACGTTGTCGGCCGACACATAGACACGCAGTTTTGACAGTCCCCACTTGCCGATGAGGTTGCGAGGCAGGCTATAACCCAAATTCACGCCGTTCAGACTTAGGTAGCTTCCGCTGATGAGGAAGCGGTCTGACGTGGAGTTCTGATAAATGTCGCCAAACTGGAAGCGCGGTATGTTACTGTCGGTATTGTCTTTACTCCAGGCTTTGAGCACGTCTTTGTGGAAGTTCTGTCCGGCCAGCTGAGCATTTGGACTGTGCATAAGCGACTGGTATCCGTAGTCGAACACTTTTCCGCCAAGGGAGAAAGAGAAATTGATGTTAAAGTCGAAACCTTTATAAGAAAGACTGGTTCCGAAACCTCCATAAACGTCTGGGGTTGGATCACCGCAGGCATAATAGCTAACGTCCTCGTAATTGGTGGTTGTGGTATTGTTCCCGTTGGATTCTGTCTTATACCACATGGAATTTCCATCACTGTCAACGCCGGCATACTTGGGCAGTCGCCATGTATAGATAGAAAGTCCCTCTCCGTAGAAATAGTTGCCGGACGTATAGCCGTTGTGACCGTCAAGAACGGCTTTCTTGTTGTCTTCGTAAATCTTTGTTATCTCATTGCGATAGTGCGTGACATTGAGGTTGAGCGACCATACGAAGTCCTTGGTCTTTATAACATCGCCCGAGAGGTCAAGTTCCACTCCGCGGTTTACCATATTGCCAACATTGGCATAGTAGACTCCTGTTCCCTGAGACATTGGCTTGATTATCGTGCTGAGCATGTTGGTGGTCTTGCGGTAGAAATATTCAAGGCTACCACGCAGTCGACTGTCAAACATGGAGAACTCCGCACCAATGTTGAAGTTTGAGTTTGTTTCCCACGTTATGTTCTCGTTGCCTTTGGTTGCGAGCATGAGAGCAACGTTGTTGCTTGAGTTTGTTATAAGATAGGTATCAAGATATTTGCTGGAGCCGATAGCGTCGTTTCCTTGCTGACCGAACGACATTTTTAGCTTCAATTCCTGCAACCAGCTGCTTGTTGGCTGCATCCAGCTCTCCTTACTCATTATCCATGCCGCACCGAAGGAGTAGAAATTACCCCAACGGCTCTTTGGAGAGAAGCGAGATGAACCATCGCGGCGGTAGGACAACTGTGCAAAGTACTTGTTATCGTAGTCGTACATGCCACGGAAGAAATAACCCTCCGTATTGTATTTGCTTTGGTCGGAATTGCCGTATTCATTCTTTATCGCTCCGCTGAGTTCCTGATTGCCAAAGTAAGAGAACATTTGGGTGCGCGTTGCGATAATATCTTCAGAAGTTTGGCGATAGTTCTCATGGCCGAGCAAAAGTGTCATGGTGTGCAAGCCGAAAGAACGTGAATAGTTCAGAAGCTGCTGGAAGTTGACCGTATAGTAACGGTAATGGCTTTTGCTTATATACCCTTCAGGATAGGTGTTGTGGCTAGTGCCATAGAAGGGCTGAACGGTTGAAGTGTAACGATATTCATATGTGTTTACAGTTCCGTTCACCGTAAGTTTCAACCCCTTAAGGAAGGTTGGTGTAACGTCAACAAAGCCACTAATGTTGAAAGTGTTGCCGACTTGATTCTTCGTCTGCAGTTGGTCATCTTTAAGCTGGTTCTGCGAATTGAGGACATAGCGCGAGCATCCGGCATTAGTACCATCACCGTAATCCATCATCTTCCCGTTGGAATCTGTCATGATATTACCTTGTCCGTCACGCAGATAAAGGGGATAGATTGGCGCAATCTTGGTGAGAGCATAGAAAATGTTATTGCCCGAATCGCTTGTCCCGTCGGATGAATAATCAACCACGGAGTGAGCGTAATTTACGTTTGTGCCGACCTTCAGCCATTCCGAAGCCTTGTAATTGGCTTTCACGCGGGCAGTGTATCGTTTGTATTCAGATCCGTATGAGATACCGGGGTTATCAAGGTATCCCAAAGAGGCATAGAACTGAGAAGCGTCGTTTCCACCGTTGATATTCACATTGTATTCCTGACGAAGAGACGTGCGGTAAGCGGCTTTCAGCCAGTCATCGGGGCGCAACGTGTAGTCTTGTCCGTTGTAATTCACCACGCGACCAAGCGTAGCGTTAGGATTGAGACGACCATTGTCGCCAATGAGATATTGTCCCTCCGGCACATTATATACATTGTAGCCAAGTCCACCAGCAGAAGCATCGTCTCCCAACATGTTTGTGTTGGCTGCCGCATGAGCTGCCGCGGAGGTTCGTCCGTCAGAAATATATTTGTTGTAAAGAGCCTTATACTGCAACTCATAATACTGCCCTGGCTCTGTTATCATATCGTAGGTTTTGGATGCGCGGCTCACGCTTCCCCACTTAGCATCAAGGCTTACTGTTGTGCGTCCCTGCTTGGCACTCTTTGTAGTTATCATAATTACGCCATTGGCACCACGCGCTCCATACAGAGCATTGGAAGCTGCATCCTTAAGAACAGTAATGGAAGCAACGTCAGCGGGGTTGATGTCACTCCATGCCCCATAGTAAGGCGATCCGTCAACCACGATAAGTGGTTCCTGACCGGCATTGATACTACTTATACCACGCACGAGTATGCTTGGTGAAGCTGTTGGATCACCGCCAGACTTATACATCTGCACACCAGCAACCTGACCTTCAAGAGCATCAACAACGGTATTTGTTTGGCGTTGTGCTATCTTGTCGGCACTGACTACGCCTGCCGAACCTGTGAAGGAACTGCGTTTCTGTTCACCATAGGCAACAACTATTACCTCATCAAGTTCCTTGTCGTCTGAATGAAGCTTTATCTTCATGTCGCTTGCGGCCTTAAGCTGCTGTGATTCCATGCCCACATAACTTACTGTAAGGCTAGCACCGCGCTTTACCCCAGGAGGCAGAGTGAACTTCCCCGAGATGTCGGTTACGGCACCCGTTTGTGTTCCCTTGACAACAACCTGCGCACCAATAACAGGCTCGCCATTGTCATCGGTAACAACTCCTCCAAGCCCACCTTGAGACTGGGCGGATACATATCCTACCGCCGAAAGCAATAGGGAAACCAAATAAATCCTTGTTCTCATATCTAACTGCTATGTGATTATTCCTTGTATATATATAATGTTGTCCCGTTAAAAAATATAGTTGTTCCCGCACGTCTTACAATCAATTCCTTTTACAAAAGTAATGTAAAGCATTAACAACTCCAAACATTTTTACACACAATCTACGCTTTGTTATTACATTTTGAATTTTTCTCGCATTTTTTCTATACCAAACGGCAACAGGCACAATAAATAACCCATGACTTGCGTTAATATATCATAAAGAACCATTCAGCAAAATATGAGAAAACAATCCAATACGCTGCGCTTCACGACTGTAATTCTTGCATTACTAATTTCGGCAATTCCTGAATACAAAATACAGGCTTGCGGCCGCACTACTTCAATAATGACAGTTTCAAGAGCTTCCCAAACTGGCTCCACATCACGATGCCCGAAATATGGCGAGATAATTAACGCGAAAGATACCCTTTCTTTATTAAAAGATAAAAACAACACTACTGGTGTAAGCAGGAAAAAGAAACGGCACAACAGAAAGAACAAACAGCGAAAAACGTTCAGACAAATTATTGAAGAAAGCGACAGTCTGCGACTTCAAATGCGAGAAGCTGCAGAAAAAGGATACATGCTACAATGGGCTGACACGCTTTACCGCAAGATATTTGGAAAAACGAATAACGACTCCATAAAATTACGGCAGTACTCAAAAAAATTGCAGAAGGTTGACAATAAACTGAAGTTCATTGACAACATTTTGGCAAAGAAATACAACAAGGTAAAATATGATACGCTGTACATTTCCCGTCCGCCCTATCGCTGGACTATAAAGTTGCGCGGTAGCTCGTCGGGGGCAACACTACAAACACTGACAAACAACGACAACATAAATGAAGAAACTCGACTACACTCTGCATGTAGAGGAACAATGAGCGTCGGGGCGACTTACCGCGGACTGGGACTGAGCCTATCTATAAATCCCGGGAAATTGGCAGGAATAAACAAAGACTACGAGTTGAATCTGAATTCATATGGCAACAAATTCGGTTTCGATATAGTATTTCTGTCAAGCAACACACTTAAAGGCTATCAAGAAATAAACGGCACACGCACTGATGTTGACAAAGGAACAGTAAGCCAAGATGCCCTAAACATCAATTTATACTATGCTTTCAACGGCAGACGATTCTCATACCCCGCGGCATTCACACAAAGCTACATACAGAAAAGAAGTGCTGGAAGCTTTATGATTGGAGCAAGTTTCGATGGAACAAAGACACGTGTAAACGACAATACCAGCAAGGGTACGATTCCATCAAAACTTACTCTCGTTGAATTTGCTGTAGGTGCAGGCTATGGCTACAATCTTGTACTTGGGAAACGATGGCTCTTCCACCTTTCAGCATTGCCGACATTCACAGTCTTTGCACATAGTAAAATGGAAGAAACAGGAGAAGTCCAGCGGATGAGATACAAATTCCCGAGCATAATAATTACAGAACGTGGTGCTATTGTATACACTTGGCGTAACAAGTTTTGGGGACTTAGCACTGTCTATAATTTCTCCCTACATGGTGATGAGCGTTACCTGCAGATTAGGCGCAACAAATGGATGCTTCGCACTACATTCGGCTTCCGCTTCTGAGCCCATTACCTTATATATTCAATCTTGCTCTCGTCACGTGGCTTTTGTTCTGGCGTTTCGTCAGGATAGCCTACGGCAAGAATATAGGCAATATCATAACCTGACGGTATGTTAAGCTTCTCCAGATAAGGCTTGCATTCGGCGTTGGTCTGCAAAAATCTTACAGGCCCTCCAAGACAACATGTGCCAAGTCCAAGAGACTGGGCTGCAAGTATCATATTTTCCCCCATAAGCCCTACGTCAACCTTTCCGCTTCCATCGGCAGGAGATGCCACCACAATTATTGCAGGTGCATTGCGGTACATATTCTTGAAATTACGGTCGCGTGCTACTTGTTCAGGCATAACCTTACGGAAAATTTCCGTAGTTCCATTTATAAAATCGGCACTTTCAACAACCCTTACCGCCCATTGTTGTTTGTTCATGCCGTTGGGCGCATTTATTCCGCACTTAGCTATAGTAACAAGTTTTTCATGTTCTACTGGTTTGTCAAGGTATTTTCTGACGGAACGGCGCGACATTATTGTTTTTATAACTTCGTTTTCAATAGCAACTCTTCCGCATTGCTCTTGCGACATACAGAACTGCGGCAAAGACAGCAGTCCGCAAACCAACATTGTTGTTATCTTCATACCATTATACTTTTGCGGCATCTTAACGAAGCCGGTATCTGAAAAATAATTATTAAACGACAATTTACCTAAGAAGCAAAATCTCCGACCACCACACGACACAATATGCCGGTAGACAATCGGAGATTATTTTTATTTATTATACCTTAAAACATGTGGTAAACAAATGATACCCATCACATTTTTCCGGTCTAAGATATTATTTACGCCCAAGGATTCTCTGTTGGATAAGGCAAACTCTTCGGCTGATTATAAGCGATATCCTTTATTCCAAGATACTTGAACACCTCAAACAAGGTCTTTCCGACATGCGCGAAAGCTACAGCTCCATGGTGAGGATAGCCCTTTTGGATAAGAACATGGCGATAGAAACGTCCCATTTCAGGGATTGCGAAAATACCTATACCGCCAAACGAACGTGTCGGAACATCGAGCACTTCACCTTCAGCAATGTATGAACGAAGATTGCCCTCGGAATCACACTGCAAACGATAGAATGTGATATCGCTCGGTGCGATATCTCCTTCAAGAGTGCCACGTGTGAAGTCAGGAGTGCCGCCATTCTCAAGCAATCTGTTCTGAATAAGCTGATATTTTATTGCGCGTGCTTCACACATCTTGCACTGTGGCGTGTTTCCACAATGGAATCCCATGAAGGTATCCGTTAGTTTATAGTCGTATTTCTTTACTATATCCTCATCATAGATATACTTTGGAACGCTATTGTTGATGTCTAGCAAGGTAACGGTGTCGTCTGAAGCACACATTCCAATATATTCTGACAAAGCTCCATAGATGTCAACTTCACATGCTACAGGTATTCCGCGGCTAACTAAACGGCTATTAACATAACATGGCTCGAATCCGAACTGACTTGGGAAGGCTGGCCAGCATTTGTCGGCAAATGCCACATACTTGCGAGAACCTTTGTGCTGCTCTGCCCAATCCAAAAGAGTAAGTTCAAACTGTGCCATACGGCGGCTCAAGTCTGGATAATATTTTCCTTCGCCCATTTCTTCAGCCATTTCCTTGCAAACGTCATCAATGCGCGGGTCGTTCTCATGTGCTTTGTATGCAACGAGCAAATCAAGCTCTGAGTTTTCTTCTATTTCAACGCCGAGTTCATAAAGTCCTTTAATTGGAGCATTACATGCAAAGAAATCTTGCGGACGGGGTCCAAAGGTTATGATCTTCAAGCCTTTCAAGCCTATTATCGTGCGAGCCACCGGCACGAAATCTTTTATCATCGCAGCAACATCTTCAGCAGTGCCAACGGGATATTCAGGAATGTAGCCTTTCAAGTGGCGCATGCCAAGGTTGTATGAGCAGTTGAGCATGCCGCAATATGCATCACCACGGCCGTTAATCATATCGCCGTCGCCTTCGGCTGCAGCAACAAACATTACTGGACCGTCAAACTCCTTTGCTATGAGTGTTTCAGGTGTTTCCGGACCGAAATTGCCAAGGAACACAACGAGAGCGTTGCAGCCTTCTGCTTTAACTTCAGCCATTGCCTTGAGCATGTCTTGCTCGTTTTCTACGGTTGTTTTGCAGTTGAAGATTTCGCCTTTATACTCGTTTACTATATTTTCACGGCGCTGTGTAGACAGTGCAATGGGAAAACAGTCGCGGCTTACGGCCACGATACCAAGCTTAACTTGTGGGATATTGTTACTTACCATAGTATTTTATAAATGTTTTTGTATTTTTCAATGCATTGCAAAGTTAGTGTTTTCTTTCCAACAATAAGCGGAGGTTTACTGATTTTAATGATAATTTGAACTTTTCTACCCCTATTGCAATCAAATAATCCCCTTGTTTCTATTGCTTTCCTCTTTTCTGCAAGAAAATGCCCACAAGAAAGACGTTGTCCCTATATATATAATAAGGTGTAACTAGCTTGCTCTTTTTCCTTTTACTTACTCGTAAGATGAAGGAAGCGTGTTATACGATGTCCAAGACTACGGTCTTTATTGTCAATAAACGCATCAAGCAATTTCACAGTACCGCTAGTCGGCACGACATCATAGTCGGCAATAGCAGCAGGAATCATACAACTGTGACCAGAACGCAACAGGACTTCGTCGCCAGTGGTGCGAATCTTTATTCTACATTCACCGCTTATACAAACAGAAATTACGAAACTGTCATACTTAAGCAGATTTCGGTGGAAACTTTCCGTCAGTTCCACAACCCTAACGCTGAAGCAAGGAGAGTCAATCAATAGGTTCGCACAATTGTCTGGGCTTTCATATATTGTCCGGTATTCTTGTTCCACATTGAAATCAAGAGCCTGTGCTGCCAATTCCGTATGCAGTTGTCTTGGTTTTCCGTCCAGTCCCAAACGGTTATAGTCATAGATACGATACGTCAAGTCCGATGACTGTTGTACTTCAGCCAGCAGTATTCCGCTACAAATGGCATGAACACGCCCCGCAGGCAGATAGAACACATCACCAGCCTTCACCTCATGCCGTGCGAGCACATCGGTTATAGTTCCGTTGGCTACCCGCTGACAATATTCCTCCTGCGTTATCTTTGTTTTAAACCCTGCATAAAGATAACTGCCCGGACGGGCATCTATAACATACCACATCTCCGATTTGCCACTTTTGCCATGCACTCTGAGAGCCATTTCATCATTTGGATGAACCTGTATACTGAGATCTTTGTTCGCATCTATGAATTTTACGAGCAAAGGCATCTTTCCTCCGTATTTTCGGTTCACTGTTTCTCCTAATATATCTACTGGATATTGGTTTATAACGCTTACCAAATCTTGTCCGGCGAAATCCCCATTGTCTATTATACTAACGCTTGAAGGGACGGCACTTACCTCCCAACTCTCTCCCACAGGCTCGGCTTTCGACTCAATTTTCTTATATGTACACAAGCGTTCCCCGCCCCATACTACAACGTGGAGATTGGGTTTGAACAATAGCGGATATAGTTTCATATACTTTGTTTGTTGCTCTTTATATGGAGCAAAGTTACGTTATTTTATTTCTTCCGCAACAGCAAGCACTATTTTTTAATAAATATTTGTCTATGCCCTTTTCCTTTGTTGCCACACCTTGCGAAAAGAAAAAGGGAAGAGAACGGACTTACTCCATTCAGACTAGTAAGAAGACCGGCAAAAATGGTTACAATACAGTTAAGCCATCGTCTTGTTTTTAATACGGGACAAAGGGTTTGAACTATTTTACGCCTTTGTTTCGGACATAAATCAAATAAGAATCAACTAACTGTAAAAGAAATCTACGACCTATGGTTTACAATGAAATCGGAAAAACAGGCATGCGCGTGTCAAATTTGGGCTTTGGAGCTTCGTCACTTGGCGGGGTATTCCACGACATACGTGAAGCTGAAGGAATAGAAGCAGTCCACACCGCTGTGGAAAACGGTATAAATTTCATCGACGTTTCTCCATACTACGGCTACTATAAAGCAGAGACTGTATTGGGAAAAGCCCTCGTTGACATTCCAAGAGAAAAGTATTATCTATCTACAAAGGTAGGACGTTACGGCGAAGACGGAAAGAACTCATGGGACTACTCTGCTGAAAGGGTTACAAAAAGCGTATACGAAAGCATGGAACGCCTGCACATTGACTATATTGACATTATCAATGTTCACGACGTTGAGTTTGCCGACCTTAACCAAATTGTGGACGAAACGCTGCCAGCCCTTGTCAAGTTGAGAGAAGAAGGAGTGGTGAAGCATGTCGGAATTACAGACCTACAACCAGAAAACCTGAAATGGGTAATTGAGCACGTGCCGGCAGGCACTGTTGAATCGGTATTGTGCTTCTGCCATTACTGTTTGAACGATGAACTATTGAATGACTATTTCGACTTTTTCAAGGAGCACGGCATCGGCATAGTCAACGCTTCTCCATTCTCAATGGGGCTGCTTTCAAAACGAGGTGCTCCAGCATGGCATCCTGCGCCTGCATCTTTGAAGGAAGCTTGCGCAAAGGCTGCAGCCTATTGCGAAGAAAAGGGGTATCCTATTGAGAAGCTTGCGGTGCAGTATTCTGTCAGCAATAACGAAAACATCGCCACAACTCTGTTTAGCTCTGCCAATCCAGCAAACGTTCTAAAGAACATTGGATACGTAAACGACCCGATTGACAATACACTTGTTGAGGAAGTGCAAAAAATCATCGGCGACCAAATGCGCGTTAGATGGGCTAACACATAAAAGAGGCATTGTGAAAGCACAGGCTTTCACAATGCAATAAGCAAACTAAATAACGCAATCTGACCTTATGAACTATCCTATTATTGATGCACATTCGCACCTTTGGCTTCATCAGGACACGGAATGGAACGGCATGCCGGTAAAGACAACCGAAAAGGGCCGTTCTTTCTTTCTCACGGAAGAGGTGCAAATGCTTCCGCCTTTCATGATAAACGGCGAGAACTCCGCAGAAGTATTCATTGCCAACATGGACTATGCGCAAGTATCTGCTGCGGTGGTTGTTCAAGAACTTATCGACGGTATACAGAACGACTACCTACTTGACGTTAAGCAAAGGTTTCCTGAGAGATTCTTTGTCTTCGGCATGTTTGATTTTTTCACCAAGAATCCGCTTGAACAGGCAGAAAAGCTATATTCCCAAGGCTTTGGCGGAATATCAATCCCCGGACATAGACTCATAACAGACTCGCAACGCGTCTACCTGAACTCCCCGGAAATGATGCAGATGTTCAAGTATATGGAACGCAACGGAATGCCCCTGTCTCTCTGTCTTGCCGAAAATGGCATGCAGACGGAAGAAATAAAGGAGGTTATCACAGAGTGTCCTGACTTGAAAATCGCTATCGGCCACTTTGGAATGGTAACACAACCGGGATGGAAAGAACAGGTTCTGCTGGCGCGAAATAAGAATGTATTTATAGAGTCTGGCGGCATAACATGGCTATTCAACAGCGAGTTCTACCCATACCCCAGTGCTGTGGAGGCAATACGCGAGGCCATAGACATGGTGGGCATAGAGAAACTAATGTGGGGGTCAGACTATCCACGCACGATTACCGCCATTACCTATAAAATGTCATACGATTTTATATGCAAGACAGAGCGTCTCTCCAACAAGGAAAAAGAACTTTTCCTCGGAAAGAACGCACACGGATTTTATGGTTTCGGCAAGTTGGAGATTCCCAAGCGGCTCAAAAACATGTCGGAATAGCTGCCGATGCTAACGTAATGCATATATTTTTGGTGACGTTGCAACCAAAATCCTCAAGAAAGAAACGAGAAACAACAAATGACAAAGAAACAAAACTATATCATACCGCTTTCACTCATATTCTGCCTCTTCTTCATGTGGGCTATAAGCAGTAACCTTATGCCTACAATGATAAAGCAGTTGATGAAGACTTGCGAACTTAACACATTCGAAGCTTCATTTACAGAAACGGCATACTGGCTCGCTTATTTCCTTTTCCCCATCCCGATAGCCATGTTCCTTAAGAAATTCAGCTATAAGGCCGGTATTATCTTTGGATTGGCAACGGCTGCCACAGGAGCTTTCCTGTTTTTCCCCGCAGCCATCATACGCTCTTATTGGGCTTATCTGTGTGTCTTTTTCATCATCGCCACAGGCATGTGCTTTTTGGAAACGGCCGGAAATCCTTACGTAACAGTGCTTGGAGAGGAACGTACCGCTGTGAGGAGACTTAACCTCGCACAGTCGTTCAACGGACTGGGGGCTTTCATTGCGGGGATGTTCCTCAGCAAACTAGTGCTAGGCGAAAGCGACTACACACGCGACACCCTGCCTTCCGACTATGAAGGTGGATGGGAACGCTATGTTGACGAGGCTACCGCAAACATGCAACTTCCTTACTTTATCATCGGGATTGTACTTGTGGCCATTGCGGTTGTCTTCCTCATAACAAAATTTCCCAAGCTGAATGATGAGGAAAAGACGGAAAAGCATAACGAAAAGCTTATGGACTTTTCCGTATTGAAAAAGCCCAACCTTAAATGGGGCGTTATCGCACAGTTTTTCTATAACGGCGGACAGACGGCAATCAACAGTCTTTTTCTTGTCTACTGCACCAACTATGCCGGACTAAGCGTTGACGAAGCAACGACTTTCTTCGGCTACTACATGCTGATGTTCCTTGTCGGACGGTGGATAGGTACGGCGTTGATGACCAAACTTAACCCCTCGTCAATGCTACTCGTCTACTCCGTTGTGCTCATCGGCCTATGTCTTGTGATAAGCGGAATGGGCGGAAAGGCAGGTCTGTGGGCGATGTTAGTCGTTCCTTTCTTCATGTCTATAATCTACCCCACCCAATTTTCAATGGCTCTACAGGGTCTCGGCGAACAGACTAAGAGTGGCTCTGCCTTCCTCGTTATGGCTATCGTTGGCAATGCCTGCCTTCCACAACTGACGGCATACGTCATGCACTTCAACCCCGTGGCCTATCACATCGCATATCTTATACCGGCTGTTTGTTTCGGCTTCTGTGCGTACTACGGCTGGAGAAATATCCGCCATAAAGACAGGCTGTAATCAAGAGTGTGCCTAGAAGAAAAGAATGCAAAAAAATAGAAACAAGGTATAAAAAGAATATCAACAATAACGTTATGAAAGCAGTACAGATTGTTGCCCCTAACGAAATGAGGGTGACGGAAATAGAGAAGCCAGTGCTTGGAGCTGGCGAAGTGTTGGTTAAGATTAAGTATGTTGGCTTCTGTGGCTCCGATCTCAACACTTACCGTGGGTTGAACCCTATGGTTAAGCTCCCAGTAGTGCCCGGACACGAAGTGGGAGCAGTTATTGAAGCCGTTGGCGAAGGCGTCCCTGAGACACTCGTACCGGGAATGACAGTAACGCTCAATCCTTACACTAACTGCGGGCATTGTTCTTCATGCCGCAACGGCAGATACAACGCCTGCAAGAACAACGAAACGTTGGGCGTGCAACGTTGGGGCGTAATGTGCGAATATGCCGTGCTTCCATGGAGCAAAATCATACCAACAGGAGACATCCCTGTGAAAGAATGTGCACTTATTGAACCTATGAGCGTTGGTTTCCATGCTGTAGCCCGTGGCCAGGTTTCCGACAACGACATCGTTATGGTCATAGGTTGCGGAATGGTTGGATTAGGTGCCGTGGTACGTGCTTCTAGACGCGGCGCTACTGTTGTTGCATGCGACATTGACGATGAGAAACTTGAACTGGCAAAGACTGTTGGTGCCACTTATTCCATCAATTCAAAAACTGAAGATGTGCACGCACGCGTAGAAGAAATAACTGGAGGACACGGGCTGGACGTTGTTATAGAGGCTGTTGGCAGTCCCATGACTTACGTTACGGCTGTCAACGAGGTGGGCTTCACTGGCCGTGTGGTATGCATCGGCTATGCTAAGAGCGAAATTGCATTCCAAACAAAGTTATTCGTCCAGAAGGAACTTGACATTCGTGGCTCACGCAATGCTACGCCAGAAGATTTCCGCGCCGTGATAAACTGCGTGAAATCTGGCAAATATGACATTAAACAGTTTATTTCCAAATGTGTAAAGCCGGAAGAAGCTGAAGAGGCTATGAAAGAATGGAACAGTAATCCAGGAAAGGTTTTCCGCATCATCGTGGAAATGTAAACCAAAAACAGAAAGAATACGTATTATTAAAAGGAGGAAGAACATCAACGTTCTTCCTCCTTTTTCTATGCAACCGCCAGGGATAAATACACTATCTGACGTTTATAATCTTGTGGGTCTGCAACGAGAGATGCCATTGCGGATGCCGCATGCAATAGTCCACTGCACCCTTTAGGTTGGCAGCATTGCGCATTGCATCCTTCTCATCACAAGGTTGCAGGCGGAATTCTTTAGCCTCAACTGCTGAATACTTGTCGATAGCGGCATCATTGCCGTCGTAAACCACCTTCAGTTCGTCAATATGCTTAAGTGCAACACCCTTGTATTTAGGGGAACAAGTTATCCAGTCTATCCTGCATCCTTCGGGCAATTCAACCGTTCCGTTTGTCTCCATCTGCACGAAGAAACCACAATGGTGAAGTTTTTCAACGAGCGATGATGTTATCTGCATTGCCGGCTCTCCGCCTGTAAGCACTATATGCCGGGTTGGATAACGGCATACACTTTCCACTATCTCGTCTTCCGTCATCTCACGGTATGCAGAATGGTCGGTATCGCAGAAAGAACATTTAAGATTGCAGCCGGAGAAACGCACGAAGACGGCAGGCACACCAGTAAAACGCCCTTCGCCTTGCAGACTGTAAAATAGTTCGTTAACTCTCATTATGCCTCCTCTTTTATTCATTGATCTCCATTGATGTTGCCGCGGAGGGCAAATATGTCGGTTGCTTCGGTACGTTCATCGTCAATGTAAGTCACGGTGTTGCTTGAACTCTCCTGCACGTCTACCATATAGCACTGCGGTATCTGACTGCAAATCCACCTTGCGATGTTCTCTGCCGTGGGATTGAAAGGCAATAGCTCGTTGAAATTGCCATGGTCAAGATAGCCGTGTATCTTGTTCTTTATATGTTTGAAGTCTATCACCATTCCTTCTGCGTTGAGTTCCTTAGCCTTGCAGTAAACCGTAACCACCCAGTTATGTCCATGCATGTTGGTACACTTGCTTTCGTAGGGCAGACTGAGACGGTGACACCCCGCAATCTCCATTTTCTTCTTGACGTAAAACATTTGTTTCTTGCTTTCTGTTTCTTTCCTTGAATAATACTGTTTGCGCAAAGCCGCCATTGCATTGCCCAACATGAAATATCCTATGCAAAAATACTAATAAATTCTGATAAAGCCATCCACTGCCTTGCAGTTATTTACCGCAAAGGAGCAATTGCCTTCCGCTGTAATGCAGACGCATAAGGAAACGGAGGAATTGGAGATATCACCGCTACATAACCTTTTTTGCCCGTGGGTTCGTATTCATAACCATGCGGGGTTGTAATCATAACCTCACGGGCTTCTGCACGCAATTCTGCCGTTTTCAAATGTACCCCCGCATGCTCTTGATATTGACTGAACTACAACAATAACGTTTGGCTTACAAGGATGGATGAAAAGTGCAAACGTTTGCACTTCAAATAGTAGAAAATGAATTGTGAAAAAAAATATTCATAACACAATAAATTCTATATTTGCATTTGAAATCAAACGATTACCTATGTAAAGGCTGTGGATGGTTCCACCGCAAATTGTGAAGGGCACGGCATACCGACGAAACGCATGAAGACACACTTAAAGGAAATACTGTGCGAAAACTTACGAAACTAACAATTTAATAACATAACAACAAACATTGTAACATGATGAAGC
This sequence comes from bacterium, assembly GCA_963644035.1. Classification (GTDB taxonomy): domain Bacteria; phylum Bacteroidota; class Bacteroidia; order Bacteroidales; family Bacteroidaceae; genus Prevotella. The sequence continues at coordinate 54,715 of CAVIMN010000013.1, read as the reverse complement.
AGGTTAGATTCAGTAACGCCCTAAGGACAACTGCCATCGGTGGCGGTCTGTTCCTGGCAGCAAGCGCCTTCGGACAAGACATTGTCGTGAAAGGACATGTGAAGGATGCTACCGGCGAGCCGATAATCGGAGCAACAATCCGGGTTGACGGCACACAAGGCGGCACGATTACCGACATTGACGGAAACTTCTCCATCAAGGCAGACGCGAAATCAGTACTTAAAATTTCCTACATCGGATACGAAACGGCTTCGGTATCCGCTGGAAAGAGCATTAACATCACATTAAAGGAGGACGCTGCCACTAAACTGGACGACGTGGTCGTTATCGGATACGGCCGCGCTAAGAAAAACGACCTCACCGGTTCGGTTACGGCAATGAAGCCTGACGAGATGAGCAAGGGTATAACAAATAACGCTACCGACATGCTCGTTGGAAAAGTGGCTGGCGTTGACGTGCAGACCACGGGCGGTACGCCTGGTGCCGGTGCACAAATCCGCATACGAGGCGGTGCGTCTCTCTCTGCAAGCAACGACCCTCTGTATGTAATCGACGGATTGGAAATAGACAACAATACGGCAACAGGTATGAGTAACATACTTGCCAACATAAACCCACAGGACATCGAGACTTTCACCGTGCTTAAGAGTGCATCTGCAACGGCCATCTATGGTTCGAGAGCCAGCAACGGTGTCATAATCATTACGACAAAGAAAGGACGCTCGGGACAAAAGCCCACATTCTCATACAATGGCGATGTGACAGTCTCTGCCATTCGCAAAAAATACGATGCACTTAACGCTACAGAATACAAGAATCTCATAAAGAGCTTCGGCATTGACACAAGCTTGCTCGGCGATGCTGACACAGACTGGCAAGATCAGGTTCTGCGCACGTCAGTTTCCACAAACCACAGCATCAGCATGCAAGGAGGATTCAAGAACATGCCTTACCGTGTAAGCGCCGGATACAACATCAGCAACGGTATTCTTAAGACAAGCTGGATGAGACGTTTTAACGCAAGCGTGAATCTTGCTCCGTCACTGCTTGACAAGCATTTGAATTTCAACATTACAGCGAAGTACATGTATGAGAAAAACCGCTATGCAGACAGCGGTGCAATCGGTGCAGCACTTGCCATGGATCCAACCCGTCCTGTACGCACCGACGACCCTGCATACAAAGTTGTAGGCGGCTATTGGCAAAGCTTGCAGAACGCGGACTTTGGTGACCCAAACTGGACGCAGACTTCATACAACCAGACGCCACAGAACCCTGTCGCCATGCTGAACAACAAGCACTGCTACGCTCATGCCAACGACTTTAGCGGAAATGCAGAGGTTGACTATAAGATACACGGATTTGAAGACCTGCACATCCACGCTAGCCTCGGAGCACAATATACGGCAACCAACCAAAAAGACGACATAAAGCGCACGTCATATAGCAATAACTATTATGGATGGAATGACGTAATGGACTATTACAAATACAATATCGTGGGCAATGCCTATGCGCAGTACATGCACAAGTTCGGCGTACACGACATTGACATAATGGCTGGTGCGGAACAGAGCCATTATCACCGCACAGGAACAGGCACATACGGTAAGGGAACGAATCCTCTGACTGGCGAAGCCAAAGACGAAACCTTCCGTAACGAAACGGAATGGGCTACACACAACTCGCTTGTTTCCTATTTCGGACGCCTTAACTATAACTTGCTCGACCGCTATCTGCTTACAGCAACATTCCGTGCCGATGGCTCGTCACGCTTTGCAAAAGGCCACAAATGGGGATACTTCCCTTCTGCTGCCATTGCATGGAAGATTAACAACGAACCTTTCATGAAGAACGTGAAATGGCTTAACGACCTCAAGCTACGTTTAGACTGGGGTAAAACGGGACAACAGAACGGCATTGACGACTTCTACTATGCCCCACTCTATGTTCGCGGCGACCAATACAGTCAATATGCCTTCGGCGATACGTATTATTACACCATGCGTCCGAATAAATATAACGACAAGCTAACATGGGAAAAGACTGAAACATGGAACGTCGGCATTGACTTTGCTGCTCTGAACAACCGCTTCACATTCAGCGTTGACGGATATATCCGCAATACATCAGACCTTTTGGCAAATGTTTCGGCTACTGCCGGCACGACATTCGGCGACCAGCTTCTGCAAAACGTTGGTTCTCTGCGCAACTACGGCTTGGAGTTATCGTTCGACGTGAAGCCTGTCGTTACAAAAGACTTTACTTGGGATCTTACATACAACGTTGGATGGAACAAAAACGAGATTACCGAGCTTAAAGCCGGTGCCCAAGATTGGGTTTGGGTTGACGGTGCAACGGCTGCACGCGGCGTTGACACAAAACTACAGCGCAACAAGGTGGGCTACCCTATCAATTCTTTCTACGTTTACCAACAAGTTTACGATGAAGCCGGCAAGCCTATAGAAGGACTTTACGTTGACCGCAACGGTGACGGGCAGATTAACGACGACGACCGCTACTATTACAAGAGTCCGGCAGCAGACGTGATAATGGGTCTCACATCTAAATTCCTCTATAAGAACTGGGACTTGAGTTTCTCGCTACGCGCTTCGCTCGGCAACTATGTTTACTACTACAATTTGGCAAACAAAGCTCTCGTTTCAGAATCAGGACTTTACAACCACGGTGCGTTCGTTAACACAACGCCGGAAGCTGTGGCTCTCGGATTTACCGGACTTACTTCAAACCTGAATAGCATCAGCGATTATTTCGTGCGCAACGCCTCGTATCTGAAGTGCTCAAACATTACGCTGGGTTACACATTCCCCGCACTTCTGAAATACGCAGGACAGGATTACTTCTCAGGGCGCGTCTACTTCACCGTGCAGAACCCGTTCATCATAACGAAGTACAAAGGACTTGACCCTGAAGTGGCAAACGGTGTAGACAACGACACGTATCCACGACCGGTAAGTTTCCAACTTGGCGTAAACTTCAATTTCTAAATACAGTTTCCACAAAAACGGAACTGAACGAAACGACAGATAGTCTCAAAAGGAAACAAACAAATCAGAATTTACAACTATGAAACATATAGCAATAAAGACTGCTGCTATGGCATTCCTGGCGCTCGGAGCTGCGTCTTGCGCCGATGATCTGAACATAAGTTCGATAGATCCGCAGTCGTCAACCACATACAAGACCGAGGAACTCCTGGCAAAAGAATACAGCACGCTCGTGGTAACGGGACAGAAAGGTCCATACGGCAACGGAGACATTAGCGGAAACGAAGGCGAAAGCGGATTCTACCGCTCAACATTCAACCTGCAGGAATTAAATTCCGACGAGATTCTATGGGCTTGGCAAGACAACGAAGATATGGCGCCCATTACAAACATGGCATGGACCTCTTCGTCAACACGCGTAAACTGGGCATACCAACGCTTGGCTTACAACATTACGCTCTACAACCAGTTTATAAGCGAACAGACTGGCAAAGTCGGCGATGACGTGATTGCTGAAATTCGCTTTCTGCGCGCATTAAACTACACTACTTACCTTGACCTTTTCCACAAAGCTCCTTTCAAAGTTGAGTTTAACGGAGAACTTCCAGTCGAGAAAGCAGGCGTAGACCTTTACAACTGGATTGACGAAGAACTGACAACCATAGAACCACTGTTGAAAGACGTCGGGACATACAACAACAAAGAGAATTTCGGACGTGCCGACCGCGGAGCTGCCTACGCACTTCACGCACGCCTTGCCCTTAATGCCATGGTTTATACTGACGGAAAAGTTAACGACTATCAGAAAGCAAAAGACTATTGCGACAAAATCCTTAACTCTAACGTGTATGCCCTCTCTACTGCCAGCAAAAACGGCTATTCTGGATATGCCCAACTCTTCATGGCTGACAATGACGAGAATCCGCAAACTATAAAGGAAACGATATTCCCTATCCGACAAGACGGTGTAAAGATTAAAAGCTATGGCAGCACAATGCTGATAAACGGCGCACGTTGCTCTGGAATGCCTTACTATTACCAGACAAATCCATGGCAGTGTATCTTCGCACGCAAGGATCTCGTTCAGAAATTTATTCCAAGTCTTGACCTTGACAATGCCGACAACGCTAAATGCAAGGAGGCTTACGACGCTTACACAAAAGCCCATACCGTGGCAACAGAAAGCGACGTAATTGCAATGGATAAAGAACTGGGAGGAAGCACAGAGAGTATTATTCTCAAGGCTGGCGACGACCGTGCTATGTTCTACGCTGGATATGCTGGCGGCATACGCAGACTTTCGCCAGACAAGCAGATTAAGAATTTCTTCGACGGACTTTCAATCGTGAAATGGTCGAATGTTCGCACAGACGGCGGACAGGTGGCACACCAGGATTTCTGTGATACTGACATTCCCCTCTTCCGACTGGCTGAAATCTACCTTACACGTGCTGAAGCTAGCTTTAGACTGGGCGATGAGGCTACTGCTTTGAGCGACATACAAACGCTCCAGAAACGTGCCAACCGCAACAACGTGACAAAGAGCGTTGACCTTAGCTATATACTTGACGAGTGGTGCCGAGAATTCTACCTTGAAGGCAGACGACGCAGCGACCTTGTTCGTTTCGGACTCTACACAAGCAGCAAGTATCTCTGGAGTTTCAAAGGCGGACAACCCAACGGAGCTGGCGTAGACTCGCACTACAATGTTTATCCTATTCCGGCAAACGACCTTTCTGGCAACCCCAACTTGACGCAAAACCCGGGATACTGATAAAAAGAAAGACAGAAAAAACGTTTTCTTAAGACGTGGAATTATGTCATCAGAACATGCGTTAAAACAATAACAAAAAAGAATTTCTATCATGAAACATTTATATAGAATTATGATGCTTCCATTGTTGGTGTTGCCGCTATTGCTAGCTTCGTGCGAAAAAGATACGGACAGCAACCCAACATTGGACTTGAGCCACGTAAGCGAAGGCTTCGTGCTGAACACTCCGGCATACGCTGCAAACAACACGTATGACCTGGCTAATTCTGAATCGGTTGAACTCACATGCTCGCAGCCAAACTACGGAGAAGGCGTGCCTTACGTTGTGCGCTACTACGTGCAACTCGCCATAGACCCTACATTCAAAGAGGCAAAGAACGAAGCTGCGTTCGAAGAACTCTCAACTTCGTTCACTACCGCCCGCATGAACGTAAGTGCTGCTGAAATAAATAATGCACTCGTTAACTTGTATCAAACGGCAAATCCTGGGAAAGACGTACCAGAAACAATGCCGGTCTATGTGAGACTGCGTGCCGTACTAGACGGAACCATGACCGACTCTCTCGGACTGACATACTCAAACGTGATAACTCTGAACTCAGTACGAGCTTCATATCAGGCTCCCGATGCAGAACTCCCAACCAACCTATTCGTAATTGGCTCATCCATACAAAACGCATGGAACAGTTGGAAAGAAGTGCCACAGGCTGCTGGATTGAAAGGCAATTACTTCACGGTTGTCTACGTGCCGGCTGGAGGACAATTCAAGTGGAGCGAAACGGAAGGAATATACCGTGACTACACTAACTTGCGCAGCGTTACAGACAAAGCAAATGCTGGCATAACCTGCAACACTGAAGACTACAACAACATAAAAGTTGGAAACGGTGGATGGTATACGTTGTTCTTCACGGGAGAAATTACTCCTGACGGAAAAAGCATAAACTATGACCTTACTGTTTATCCGGCGGAAATATACATATTCGGTGCTGCAAACGGTGGAACATGGAGCTTTGACGACAACTGGAAGCTAAGTACACCAGCAGATGCAAGCGGAGAGTGGGTTTCACCTGCCTTTACTGCAAGCGGAGAGCTGCGCGTTAGCGTAAAAGTGCCTGACGTTGACTGGTATCGCACTGAGTTTACCATCCTGAACGGAAAACTATTCTTCGGAAACCCAACAGACAACTGGGCTACGAACTTCGGTTCAGACTACTCTGTAGCATGCTCTGCAGGCCAAAAGCTTTACCTCAATATGGACATGAATACAGGAGAGGTAAAATAAGTCTCTTTTCAACATAAATGAACGGTAACACTCTCTTTGTAGAATCATAAGTTATACAAAAAAGAATTGCCTGTTCAATAACGCTTGGCAGAACTTTCAGAGTTCTACATTTGAAAGTTCTGCCAGCTAAACAGTAATCTGACAAAAAAACATGTAAAATGAAAAAGTCATTATTATATAGTTTGGCGGCATTTGCAGGAATTGCTTTTGCCAGTTGCAACGGTGACTACGATGACTGGTCGCAACCACAACACAACGATCAGGAAAGTGCCATAACCATTCCAGGCTTTAATGCTACGGCTGCCAATGCCATAAATCTGGCAAATCCAGGGACTGACGTAACCGTATTCCACCTGTCTGAGGCTGCTCTGCCTGAGAATACGACATTGGAAAACATACACATTGAGATAACTCCTGTCGATGAAGAATCTGCTGCTTCTGTTGTAGCACAAAGTATTGAAGCAACCACAGTTGGAACAGTTGACAGTACGGCACTTCAGAATGCAGTGCTATCAGCATATGGACGACGCCCAACGGCAAGACTGTTTAACGCACATGCCTACGCAGACGTAATGTCAAATGGACAAGCCCTCTTTGTTGATGCAGGTAAATTCCAGTTTACCGTAACTCCAAAAGCGCCGCATATTTCAAAGGGATACTATCTTGCAGGTGACATGACCACATGGGGCGATTTCAATGCTCTTGCAAAATTCTCACATTCAGGCAAAGACGTTTACGAAGACCCTGTATTCACTCTTACTATAACTACCACTGCAGACAATCAATATTGGAAAATAATTCCACAAGAGAACGTTGATGCACAAAACTTCTGGGCAGACGGAGTTCTTGGCACAATGGTTAATGGCTCTACAGATGCTACGGGAACACTCGTAACCAACGACCCACAGGCTGGAAAAATAGCCGAAGCCGGAACTTATGTCATAACACTTGACATGCTTGAATACTCATATTCCATAACAAAAGCCGACTCTTACTACATGGTTGGCGGTGTTTATGGTTGGAATGCAGAGGCGGCTTCAAAACTTGCATTCTTCTGCGAGGGCGGCTCTAAAGCTTCGATTACGACTCAATGGACTGGAGATGCAAACCTAAAGATTTGGGCAAAAGACGATATTGGCAATTGGGACAAAGCATGGGGTACGGCTACTGATGGTGACAAGAGCGTTAGCGGTGCACTAATAAACAGTGGTGCACAAGCTTTCGTTTGCCCCGAAAAGGGAGCTTTCTATACACTCACGATTGATATGTCTTCAAAGGAATACACATGGACTAAGCTTGACAACCAAGAGCCTGCATCCTATTCTACCATAGGCCTCATCGGTGGTTTCAATTCCTGGGGAGCTGATGTAGCAATGGAACAGACTGCGCCACATAACTGGTTTGTGCGTCACACATTCTCTTCCGACACAGAAATGAAGTTCCGCGCAAATGCCGCTTGGGACGTTAGTTGGGGCGGAACTGCGGAAACATTGGCAGGAATGGTTTATCCCACTGAGCTAAGCTCTTCTAATCTCAACATAAAAGCGGGCACGTATGATATATATTTCAACGACATTACGGGGCAATTCCTTTTTGTGTCAGCCAAATGATAAGAGCATATCTTGTTTATCCGCTTAAAAGGACGAACAAATAGATTAAATCTCTGAGTATAATAGAAAAATGGCAGACCTTGTATTTATATATTTACAAGGTCTGTCTTTTTTATCTAACAGAACTACAATAAAAATAACCTATTTTCAAGAGGAAATTGCAATGTAAATAATAGGGGAAAGAAAGTTTTTTTGAATATTTTATAAAATATCTCATAAGTTTTTTGGCAAATACAAAATAATCAAGTATCTTTGCACCCGCAATTAAGAAATGCAAATAAAACAAACATGTTGGTGCCATAGCTCAGTTGGTAGAGCAAAGGACTGAAAATCCTTGTGTCCCCGGTTCGATTCCTGGTGGTACCACTCCTCCTTTCATTGTAGGCCTGCAAGCAATTTATTGTTTCGGGCCTATTTTATTTTCCCCATATATAAAAAATTTCACACACAAGATACAATAAAGCCCGTAACGAACCATGCTAAAACACATAATTCATTACGGACTTTAAACGTTTATTATCTTCAATATTAAAGCGTCAACTATTCATATCAGGAAAGACCAACAATCTCTCCATCTACTATATCAATGTGATTTGCCTGCGGATCTTTGGGAAGACCAGGCATACGCATAATATCCCCCGCAATAACTACAAGCATTTCCGCGCCACTATTAACAACAATATCGCGTATTATAAATTCAAAATCCTTTGCTACCCCATAAGCTTTTGCATTGGCGGAAAACGAGAACTGCGTCTTAGCTATACATACAGGGAAATGGGCAAAGCCATGTTCCACAATAGCCTTCATCTTCTTTTTCGCCGCATTGCTATATGTTATTTCCGCTGCGCCATAAAGATTTTTTGCAATCTTTGCAATCTTTTCCTCAACACTATCATCATCTGCATAAGCCAGCTTCAATGGTTTTGAGGGCTTATCTTCTATTGTCTTCACAACAAGTTGTGCCAATTCCTCTGCACCCTTTCCCCCTTCATTAAAAGCGTTGTTTAGCGCAAAGCCAACACCAAGTCCCTTACAATGCTGACGAACAATATCGATTTCCTCATCGGCATCATTTGCGTATCGGTTAAATGCCACAATAACGGTCTGCCCAAACGACTGTAGATTCTCTATATGCTTATCAAGATTATCCAAACCTTTTATCAAGCCAACGTTATCTACCTCTTTTATTTTAGCCAATTCAACGCCACCATGCATTTTCAAGCCTTGAGCCGTTGCCACAATGATTGTCAGCTTTGGCTGCAATCCTGACTTGCGACACTTTATATCGTAGAACTTCTCTGCACCCAAATCAGCTCCAAAGCCAGCTTCAGTTATAGCATAATCAGCAAACGTCATTGCCATCTTTGTGGCAAACACAGAATTACAGCCATGGGCAATATTTGCAAATGGCCCACCATGCACAAAAGCAGCAGTATTCTCCGTCGTCTGTACAAGGTTGGGAGATATTGCATCTTTCAGCAATACCGTTATTGCCCCCGCTACACCAAGGTCTTTTACCTTAAATGGTTGATCGTCAATCGTGTAACCAAGCGTAATATTTTCAATACGGCGACGAAGATCAACCTCGTCTTTTGCAAGACACAAAATCGCCATAATCTCCGATGCTGGAGTTATATCAAAACCTGTCTCCCTCACGATTCCGTTTGCTTTGCCCCCCAATCCTGTTGCTACGTCGCGCAGACCACGATCATTAACGTCAAGCACACGATTCCAAAGGATTTCCTTCAACATGAAACCCTTGTCGCGATTTTGGTGAATATAATTGTCTAACAAAGCCGTAATCATGTTGTGCGCAGAAGTTATGGCATGGAAATCACCCGTAAAATGCAGGTTTATCTTGTCCATCGGCAGCACTTGAGCGTATCCTCCACCGGCAGCGCCTCCTTTTACTCCGAAACAAGGGCCGAGCGACGGCTCACGCAGAGCACATATTGCCTTTTTACCAATACGATTAAGCCCCAAAGCAAGCCCTACAGAAACGGTTGTCTTGCCAATCCCAGCCTTTGTTGGCGTTATTGCCGTGACAAGAATAAGATTGCTCTTTGCAACTTTTTCTTCGTCAATGAGCTTAGACGGAACCTTTGCTACATATTTACCATAATGCTCTAATGAATCTGCAGGAATTCCGTATTTTTCCGCAATGTTCTCAATTCTTTCCAGCTTAATGCTGCGTGCGATTTCAATGTCCGATTTCATTGTTTAAACAAGGAGTTAATGCCTATTTAAGTGAAATATACCAAAAGAAAAAAGAGAGACGAATTCTAAATGAATCTATCTCTCTCAACTTTTTTGAGCCTCTTGTCGGATTCGAACCAACGACCCCGAGATTACAAATCACGTGCTCTGGCCAACTGAGCTAAAGAGGCGGGTGGGTAAGCGATTTATATCGCGCCGCTACAACCAACTACCTTTGCTACGTTCCCGTCCTGGAGGATTCGAAGGGAGCTGACCGTATAAGACTTACCCGTCTTACAGGCTTTTTACTAAAGCTCTTAAACTTTTGCGGATGCAAAGGTAATGTTTTTTATTCTTCTACCAAAGTTTTTATCAGAAAAATCAAAAAAAACAATATCCAAGTCCTATATATAATATATAATGTGTACTTTTGCAGTCACATAAAGCAGTAACTAACAATATGAACAACATTACGAATGGTGACGAATTCCGCCAATTCACAGCTTTTGCGCGCATAGATGGTGCCATTATGGGAGGCTTGTGGATAGCTAGTTTTGCATGCTTTGTCGGAGAGTTCAGTTCCCCTATATTAGGTTTTGCAGCGTTAGCATTGGGATTGTCTTCCGTCATAGTTGGTTTTCTAAGATTGCGCAAGTTCCGTGACCACGCTTTAGGTGGTTTTATAACCTTCGGAAAGGCAACAACCTATTCTATACTTACTTATTTCTATGCTTCTCTCTTGTTGGCAGTAGCGCAATACGTGTATTTCCAGTTCATAGACAATGGTTATCTAATGAACCAATACATTACGATGCTTTCCTCTCCTGAATATGTTGCTGTGGTCAAAGACGTGTATGGCATGGATGCGAAAGAAATGATAAACATACTTCAGACCTCAATATCAAGTATGAAACCTATAGAAATCGCCTTCCAGTTCCTCACAATAAACGTTATTTTTGCAACAATTATCAGCATACCAATAGGCGCAATGATAAGAAAAGCAAGATAGCCTAGCATAACATCAAGAAAAAGCTAGAGAAAAAGACATATAAAAGAAACAAATAATTTCTGCATACAGCACATTTTCCCGCTCAAAAGCGCGAGAACAATACACCATTCAAGAAACTCACAATATGGATATTTCAGTAGTTATTCCTCTATACAACGAAGAAGAATCGTTGCCAGAGCTCTACGCATGGATAGAGCGTGTTATGAAAAGCAAAGGCTTCTCTTATGAAGTAATCTTTGTCAACGACGGTTCCACAGACAAATCATGGAATGTCATACAACAGTTGGCAAACGACCATCAACAAGTTAAAGGAATAAAGTTCCGACGCAACTACGGCAAGAGTCCTGCCCTGTATTGTGGTTTCAACAAAGCCCAAGGAGACGTAATAATAACAATGGATGCTGATTTGCAAGATTCCCCAGATGAAATACCAGAGCTCTACCGAATGATCACAGAAGATGGCTTTGACCTTGTTTCTGGCTACAAGCAAAATCGTAAGCAGGGCGACCCTCTGTCAAAGACCATACCTACCAAGTTATTCAATGCCACTGCACGCAAAGTGAGCGGCATACATAATCTGCATGATTTCAACTGTGGACTGAAAGCATACCGAAAGGACGTTGTGAAAAACATAGAGGTTTATGGTGAGATGCACCGCTACATTCCTTATCTGGCAAAGAACGCTGGATTCGACAAGATTGGCGAAAAGCCTGTACATCACCAAGCAAGAAAATTCGGAAAATCCAAATTTATGGGTTGGAACAGGTTTTTCAATGGCTATTTGGACCTCATAACTCTATGGTTTTTGAGTAGTTTTGGGCGTAAGCCAATGCATGTATTCGGATTTCTCGGAACAATAATGTTTTTAATAGGCTTCCTCTCTGCATTTTTCCTTGGCGTAGACAAGCTTTATTGTTTGGCATGTGGTATACCACAAAGACTGATAACATCATCACCATATTTCTACATATCACTTACAATGATGCTTATTGGGACTCAACTCTTTTTGGCTGGCTTCCTTGGCGACCTTATCAGCCGTAACTCTTCTACAAGAAACGACTATCAAGTAGAGCAAGAAATATGATATCAATGCATAAAAAGGTAACTTCGTTTTTATTGTCTTCCACCGTCATACTGGCAGCTTGCTCTAGCATTGACTGTCCGCTAAACAACAGAGTATACACCAATTATATCCTGCTGACAGCGGAACACAGTGTTGACACGATGAAATTATTCATGACAATATCAACAAATCGCACTGATGGGAGTGATACCGTAATCATAAACAAGGACGTGAACGTTACACAATTTTCTCTTCCCGTCAGCAATGCTCAACAATCAGATACTTTTTTCGTGGAATTGGCTGATACTCTTGGCTTTTCCACTTTGGATACAGTCACAGTTTGCAAGGATGACTACATGCATTTTGAATCAACAGACTGTACACCGTCATATTTTCATACCCTCACGAGCGTAAGTTCAACGCACAATGCTATCGATTCGGTGGTTATAAACACAAACGCAGTTGACTATGACACTACAAAGAAACACTTCTACATATACTTTACCCCACGTCACTAGTCTGCTTGCGCTTCGCTTGACATGCATATTATTTGCACTTTTCGGACTTTCACACACACAGACTGCAATGGCGCAAAGGCACAACATCAAGGAAAAAGCGGCAGAGAAAGACACCGTTGCACTATTTCGAGGTTTTTCCGTTTCTGTTGATGTCGTTGGTCCCGCAATGAATTTACTTGGTGACTACGGGCAATACGAAGCCGCCCTACATATTAACCTACGCGACAGATATTTCCCTGTTGTTGAAGTCGGCTATGGAAAGGCCGACCATACGGAAGAAACGACGAAATTAACATACAAGACCAATGCGCCATTTTTCCGTTTGGGCGCAGATTTTAACGTATTAAAGAACAAACACGACATTTATCGACTATATGTCGGAGCGCGCTATGGCTTTACATCCTATAAATACGACCTCACATCACCTGGTGTTGAAGACCCAGTATGGGGAGGAACGACAGTATATGAGGCGAAAGGAATGAAATGTAATTACCATTGGCTGGAAGCAGGCATAGGAGTTGATGTAAAGATTGTTGGACCTTTTCATTTGGGATGGTATGTCAGATACAAGCAACGCCTCTCCGCAAACGAAGGAGAACTCGGAAAATCGTGGTATGTTCCAGGCTATGGAAAAACCGGAACGACAGCCTTTGGCGCATTGTTCAACATTTCACTTGACATTTAATCAAGAGAAAAATCACTTATCCGTCTAATAGCCATAACACATGGCGCAATAACCAAATCACATATTATGAAGAAAAGAAGAAAATATATCCAACTTGCGGTTTTGTCAGCAATTGTAATTGCAACAGTACTTGTGGTATCGCGCCAACGCAACACACCTTTCATAAAAAACACAGGCTTTGTATTTGGCACAATATACAATATTTCCTACCAATGCGATCAGGATTTACAGAAAGAAATAGAAGCGGAGTTAAAGAAAGTAGACAATTCGCTTTCAACATTCAACCCCCAATCTGTAATATCCCAAATAAATAGCAACAAAAGTGGCAATACAAACAGTATGTTCCGGGAGGTATTCAAACTTGCCCAAGCCGTTTCTAAAGAAACCGAAGGTGCGTTCGACATTACAGTTGCCCCCATGGTAAACGCATGGGGCTTCGGCTTCAAAAACGGCAAGATGCCCGACAAAAGTCAATTAGATAGTCTTCGCAACATTGTTGGCTTCCACAAAGTAAAACTAACGGGGGAAAAGCTCATCAAACAAAGTCCTAATATAATGCTAGACTGTTCGGCTATAGCCAAAGGGTACGGCTGCGACATCGTTGCTAAGTTTCTGTCAAGCAAAGGCATAAAGAATTATATGGTTGAAATTGGCGGTGAAATAGTAACATGCGGAGTAAATGCCCAACGCATGCCCTGGAAAATTGGGGTTACAAAGCCCACAGACGATTCTTTAAGTGTTGAGGGCGAAATGCAAACCGTACTTAACGTAACGAATAAAGCTATGGCTACAAGCGGCAACTACCGCAATTTCTACTATAAAAACGGGAAGAAATACGCACACACCATTGACCCAAAGACTGGTGAGCCGGTTCAACATAACATCCTTTCTGCAACAGTTCTTGCAGACAACTGCGCCACGGCGGATGCTTATGCAACTTCATTTATGGTATTGGGACTTGAAAAAGCACAAAAAGTTCTTGCGAAACACCCTGAACTTATGGCATATTTCATTTATTCAGATGCTAAAGGTTGTAACGCAGTATGGTTCTCACCTTCCATGAAGGGTAAATTCATTATAGACAAGTAATGAACCCTTATAGTCTATTATCCCACCTTCCACTATTCCAGGGCATGAGTTCTTCTGAATTTGACGAAATCATTGCCCACACACGCCTTGGCTTCTCTAAAGTAGCGGAAGGTGAGTGCATCGTGCATGAAGGCGCAAATGTAGACGGATTGGTCTTCGTATTAAAAGGAGACGCAGAAGCTCAAACCTACTCTGACGACCGGGGGTTTAACATAATTGAAAAGATTTCTGTACCATGTGTACTACAACCGGAAAGACTTTTCGGTTTAACACAGCGCTATTCTGCTAAATTTACAGCAGCAACAGACTGCCAGCTACTAAGCATCGCAAAGAGTGAGATAACAAAACTCACAACAAATTCTGAAGTATTCAGGCTTAACTTCCTGAATATTCTCTGCACACAAACACAACGTATGCAACATGCACCGTGGCGTCACAAGCCGTCAGACATAAGAAGAAAGATTGCAATGTTCATAGCAGACCACAGCATACGTCCTGCAGGATATAAAATTGCAAACATAGACATGGTAAGACTTGGACACGAAATAAACGAAAGCCGCCTCAACGTATCACGTGAACTTAAGCGCATGGAAACGGAAGGGCTAATTTTGACAAAACGTGAAAAAATTATAGTCTTGAAATTAGAGCAGCTACTCTAATCATATTTCTTTGTCATTCTCAATACTATTTCTATATTCCGCCGGGGTTATACCATAGCGTTTAGTAAACAAACGATAGAAAGTCTGACGAACAGGCAAACCACACTCATGCGCTATTGCCTCAATAGAATAATTATTCTTCTCTTTTAGTAGCTTGGCCGCATATTCAATGCGTAAGTTGTTTATATAATTAACAAAAGACATTGTGGAATAACGGGCAAACAATGTATTGAAACGCCCGAGACTGATGCCTACTTTATCTGCCACTTGTTGTCTTGTAAGCTTCGGCTGCAAGAACATTTTGTTGCTGAAAATTATCTTTTCAATATTTCCGAAAATAGCCCTATCCCGTGGATTTTCATCAAGGTCCTGCGAATTATCCAAAGGTGGAGTTCCTCCCTTGCGTTCGATAACCATAAAGAGTTTCTCTTTATATTCAGTAAGTTCATCAACAAGACGCGTGGCTGCTGCATTTTTCTTACGTATAATTTTGTTGTCATAGCGTATTCTCACAATCAGTGATATGCAGGATATAACAGCGAGCGTAAGACATATTATAATCCACTTGTTGATTTGCAATTCATGCTCCTTCTTGTCAATATACAGACTCATTATTTTTTTTCCGAGTTTCTCGGAAATCCAAGTTGCATTTTGGGCTTTCATACGCCGTCCAAGCGAGTCAGCCAACGTATAAGCACGCATTGCCGTTGAAATTGCTTCCTTATAATTGCCTATTGCCTGCTGCGCGCGTGCCTTATTCATCAGCAACCCATGAGAAAAATAGAAATTTATGGTATCTCTGCCACTCTCTACAAAAGCCTTCTCCTCCTCTATTGTTCTTTTCAGCGCCTCAATGCTATTACCAGTCAACAATAAATAAGGTACAACATGCGATGCTCCTTGTGTCGTTGTAGAAGTACGTGTCTGTGTTAGCTTGTCAAACATATCACGTCCTTCCTTGTGATTTCCGTTTTTTTCATAAGCTACGGAATAAAGTGAAAAGAAAGAGGCATCGGCAATATCGTTTCCTCCATCTACATCCGCGGGGTATCTTTTCATTTCCCGCAACGCCTTCTCATAATCATCCCGTATGCTTATGGCAGCCTGATATTCGCCAAGATCTACAAGCAGATTTACTTTCATGGCATAAGCCATTACAATATCATTCCATATATTCCAGTTTTTTTCTGTCTTCTCCCCATCATGCAGGATATGCAGGCAACGGTTGTATGCATTTATTGCATGACCAGTATTTCCAACCTCACTATGGCATTGTGCAATCGTCATAAGGAAAAGTGCTGTAAGGTGGCGGTTATTTTGTTTACTTGCGATTACGATACCTTTATCTGCTGTATCCAAACATTTTGAATATTCTCCACATTCGTAATACAATGACGACAGAAGATAAAGAAGCTTCTCTTTCTTTTTTGGGAAATGCTCAATATGTGGGTCTGCCAAGGCTTTCTCTGCACATTGCGCAGCCTTGTTATATTCTTGCGTAGAGTTGTTGTAAACGATACTGCGAAGCATATTAACATCAATATTGCTCATAGTATGCTTCTTTTCCGCTATGTCTAACAAGCGCATGGCCTTTTGCGGTTGTACCATGCTTATCTTTTTTATATATTCGTATGTTGCCGTGTTTTCCTTGCTTATCGTTTGGTCTTTTTCTTCTTTTTCTGCGGACGTACAGGAAGAAAGCATAGCTACAGCAACAAGCATTATTGTCAATATGTTGATGAATTTTCTCATTAGGCGTTAGATTTTCTTGTTTTAGTCTTTGCACTCCATAAATATTGCTATAAAAAGCTCTATTCAATCTAAATTGAGCATTTTTCCGAATATTGTGCAAATTTATCAATTCTTTGTGGAGAAGTAAAATTTTTAGGCCACATAAAATTCTCCATTAGAAAAGCTTAACACGTTTGTCCGTTTCTCTTTTATTAAATTCATGCCATTTACTACATTTCTCATTTTTACAAATTATCTCTATTCTTTCATTTCAAGACATATCCCCGTATATAGTTGCAATAAAGATTGTTATAA
Organism: bacterium; assembly: GCA_963644035.1. Lineage (GTDB taxonomy): Bacteria > Bacteroidota > Bacteroidia > Bacteroidales > Bacteroidaceae > Prevotella. Next base: position 37,773 of record CAVIMN010000013.1, on the reverse strand, counting down.
AAATATGACACGCACATTATTCGCATTTCACAACTTTATTGCAATCATTCTATAAACGCCAGACGAAATTACTTTTAGCGACAGATTGTATGTCGCAGCGAGACAGCCTAAAATTGTTACAATGCTACAAATGTAATACCATATCTGTTACATACACTATAATTTTTTCCTTTTTTGTCTTATAAGAAAAAGATATATTTGCATCACAAAGCTGAACAACGACGAAATGGTTACGAAAGTGGCTGAAGTTTTAAACATAAGCTAACTTTAAACGACATTAAAATATAATAACTAGACTACCCGACCAGCTCTTGAGACGGTGACCGACGAAATCCTTTTTCACTACTTTTTAAAGTAGAACAGAGAGGAAAAAAACGAAGAAGACCGATGATAGAGACGACAAGAAAAGTATGTTATTTGTTTTTTACAGCGTCGCTTTGCTGGAAAAATGAAGTTTAGATGAGAAAAGAGTTAATGGATTGAAGATGTTATAACAACGGAGTTAAGGAAACCGTCGAAAGAACTGGTCGGGATTTTTCTAAGTTCACATAAAAAGAAAAGCAATCAAACTATAAAAAACATAAGGACTAGACACCTTACCTACCTATATCAACATCAATACATTATTATATAAGACACAAAAGTAAAACATAGAATAAAATTATCATAACAAAAATTAAACTAACGCTTATGAACAAGATTGAAAATTATTGTAAGAAAATTCTATTGCTGGCTCTCATGCTTGTCTGCGGCATTAACCTTTCTGCGCAGACCGTCAGCATAAGTCCGTCTACGGGCAATGTTATTTCAGCCAAAAGCTACAATTCCGAAATGCACATGACTGGATACGGAGGAGCATGGATACACAACCAACTGCCGTTAACGTTGCTTTGTTCCGACGAAGCCACCATTACCGACAACGGACTCATGGCAACACATGCCAACAACATAAAAGCCAACACAGCAAATGGTACGCTTATCATTGCTTCTGGTGCGTCGCAAATAAACAACCACATGACCCTTTCTTTGCCCAAAGGATACCGTTTTACTAGCTACAAAATATTGTTATCATATTCTGATGGTACGGGTTGTGAACTTAAAGAAATGGATTCTAATTTTTCAAAGTCCAACGTTTCAGTAACCATCCCCCAGAATTCAAGCAAGACATACTCCATCACGCGCACCTCTACTTCAGAGGGCGACATGGGAAATATTCTTTATTTCAAGCAGATACATAACGGAAGTGCCCTCGCTTATGCTACGATAGAATCATTTGTTGTAACGTTTGAGTGTACTTCAAAGTTCGGGATTACACTAAATCCCGATGCAGAAAAGTTCTCCTCTGCAACAAGTTGCATAACACTTCCTTTCGCTACACATCGGATAGACCTCGGGAAAATTGAAAAATCTACAGATAAAGACTACACATCATACAAATATAATTATAACAACGTAAAAGATCTTTTGGCAGACTTCATGCTCTACGACAATGCAGGAATAAGCGATGGAAAAGCAGAACCTTATATAGAGGGCGACAAAAGCATTGTAACAAGCAAGACTTCAAACGGAATTACATTTGTAGGATTAAAAGACAACACCTATTATCTTGAGGCCCCAACTGAAGCAACGACGCAGAATGGCAATGCCATACCTGTGGGATACCGCATCGTTGGAGCGAAACTTACTGCAACAAAATCTGTAAATGCAGATGTAAAAGCCGGAGAAGAGATTTATATAACCGACGGAAACGGGAAATACATGAACGCCGATCTGACCTTCACAACAACGAAGGTTGCATGGACTTACGGCACCGACAAGAAAGTGTACCACAAATCTGGCAACACGAAAACATACCTTTATTCTAAATTGTCTAGGGGACTATTTTCCTCGTCTTACAGCCTTGCTACCACAACCTCATCAAACACCGCTAGCAAATATTCCACAAATGGAACTAATCTGTATGCGACACATAATAATACGGACTATTTCATTTCATACAACGGCACAATAGGATGCTACAACAATGGGCAATCGTATGCTGTTGTAACTGGTATAGAACAGACTTCAGGAGGAGACTTTAAGATTAAACTATACGACCGTAAAGGTGAAAGCGTTGCACAAGAAGCGAATATCAATAGCGAAACGACAACAGCCGAACTTTCAATTGACGATTTAAACAACGATGCTATTAAATTTCAGATTGAAGGTCTTGGCGAAGACGAGCTTGCCTTCATAAACTTTGAGCTGCAACTGGAAGCGCTCAACCCATATATCGACAAGATGGACGTTGTTTGTAAACAACCATCTGGTGAAACACGACTCACAAACCAATATCTTGCTGACGATTTTACGCTTGGTACAAATGGGAAAATTGATTTCTCCGTTCCACAAAGCTTCGGAACAGACAATCTTCAATTCCTCTTTGAAGCACTTCACAGCAAGAAAGCAGACGAGACATACGGAGATTTTGGTTCTGCAGACGAAAAATCACGCTACCATTTTGTCAAGTCTGACTATTATAACGTTATAGATGAAAACCTACAAGCCCACCGGAGCGAAGCGGCAGACTACGACTATACAAAGAAAATTGCCGTAGCCGTAGCTGGAAACAAAGCATTCAAATGCAACAACTCCGACGAGTTTAAAGCTGGCACCACAGGCAGCAGTTCATTCTCATACGAGGAGCTACGCTATTCCAATGCTGTTTATACAACACAAGGCGGCACATGGGATGAGGTAATCGTTAGCAACAGTGATGCATACCATCCGTGTTATCTAGTGATATGCGACGAGACACGCTATAACATTGCCCCGACAACAACCCCTCGTCACGCATACTATGCTTACTATAGCAGCGAAATAAAACTAAAGACTGAAGACTATGTTCCAGCCATAACCTATACAACAGTCTACAACAGCGCCATGACGCCATCAGGTTATGACGGCAACGCTTATGTCGGTGCAAAGGTTTCACTGAAGACAACCTCTGGTGATGCAGTAGATTCTCAAACGGGATATGCGTATATCAAGCAGATAACCGACAAGATTGCTTCCGACATCAACAACCATATAGCAGGAGCTCCGGTAGACAGCAAGCATATTCTATATATAGACGCCAGCAATCTGAAAACTATTCTCTACGACAAGCAGGGAGGCGAGATGGGCAAGATGGAAGACTTGCAGTCAATGATTGGACCGAACGCCATTGTATATCTACCGAAAGGTGTTACATACACGTCACATAATCTGGCTACTCTATCCATTACCGGCGACGACTTTGTATCAGACAACGATGTTGTGCTCACAGACCAGCAGCCTTTCTTCGCTCCATACGACATTAGAATGGATGCAGCAAACGAAGTGACATACACACGCAAGGTTACTTTAAACCACGCTACACGCAAATGGGTATCGCTTATCGTGCCATTTACGATTGCCATTGACAAGGAAAGCGGACAGTATGAGAACTTGCAAGACAATACGTCATTCACGTTCTACACGATGAACTCCAACAATGCGCTTGACAACAAGCAGATAACCAACAACCAAGACTATCAGGTTGACGGGCACTTCTCGCCATTCACAGGTGAGTTCACCACACGCTCTAACACACCTTACCTCGTTGGTATAGACAAAATTCAGGAGGCTGGCTCCGACGGCAAAACTCTGTTCACACTACGACAGAAAGGCTCCACAATCATGAAGACATCTGTTACGGCAGAAGACCCTCTCATGAAAGGAGAAACTGTAACGGCAACAGTTGACGAAGAAAGTGCAACACTAGAACATTGCGGTTCGTTCTCTGGAATGGCTGTAAATAAAACAGACGGTATCTTCTACTTCAACAAAGACATGTTTGTTTCATCGCTTAACCTTGACGAACGTTTCTCTACAGTAAACATCCTCCCATTCCGTTCATACTACACTTGCGAGGGAAACATGACAGCCATGCGCATAATCAACATCTCAACAGAACCTGGGTCGGAAACCGATGGCATAAGAGAAATTGACAACAGGCAAAACGGCGAACCCTTCAGCGTAGAAACCCTCCGCGGAACGATGACAATAACAGCAGAGAAGGACATGACACTCGTTATACGCACGATGACCGGAGTGACCGTATATATATATAACCTTAAAGCCGGAGACACACAAAACGTAACTCTTCCACATGGGATATATCTTCTGAATGGGAAGAAAATAAAGAATTCTTAATTGTTTTACAACGTTCTCCCGTCACGAAAACGGCAACGACCGACTCCCATGCGGAATGTGGCGGGAGAACCTTAACAGAAACTAGCCATGACAAAAAAGACATATATTAAACCTTGCACACAAAAAATAGTAATGATGCAAGAAACAACAATATTAGCCGGTTCGCAAGACAACTGGGCAGACTCAAAATCCAACAAAAATAACCACGACCTATGGGATGATGAGGAAGAAGACTACGATAATGACGTTGCAAACCAATACGATTCGTATCACGGATGGTGACTTTTTATTTGAATAAATATAAATAATCCTAGTTTGTAGTTTTACTTTTTATTGACAACGAGGATTCTACGACGGACGCAAGCGAGCGCAAGAGTCGTGGAATCCTTTTTTTTGGACGAGAAAGCTATGGTTTAATTGTGTTAAATGTAGGTTCACCTTAATATATAAAAAGAATAAATTAGCTACCTTTGCATTTATATAAAATACTGCGCAGAATCTATCTTTTGCGCAAAAAAGAAGCAACAAGTATGCAAATGGAAAAAACAGAGAACGAAGCACGCAAGAATCCTTTTTTTGAACAATACAACACACCGCACGACACGGTTCCATTCGACCGTATACGCCTTGAAGACTACGAAGAAGCCTTCATGGAAGGAATACGCCGCGACAATGAACAAATAGAAAAGACAATCAACAACCCTGCAGAACCGACATTCGACAACACTATCATCAACACTGATGAAGAGAAAGAGGGCTATTACGATTTACTGTCGCGCGTTTCAACAGTGTTTTTCAATCTGCTAAGCGCAGAAACCAACGACGAGCTTGACGCTTTGGCTCAGAAGCTACAACCTATATTAACTAAACATGCAAATGATGTACGCCTAAACAAGAAGTTGTTTGAGCGCATTAAAGCCGTACACGACAAGCATCGCGAACTGACGCCAGAAGAACAACGACTGTTGGACGAGAGTTACGACGGATTCGTAAGGAGTGGCGCACTTCTTAACGACAGCGATAAGGAAAAATTACGCCAGCTTACGGAAGAGGCTAGCATGCTCTCACTGCAATTCTCGCAGAACCTTTTAAAAGAGAACAAAGCCTTTACACTCAACATAACAGACGAGAAACAACTTGACGGACTACCCGACACGGCACGCGAAGCGGCTGCCATGGCGGCAAAGGAGCACGGCAAAGAAGGTTGGGTGTTCACGCTAGATTATCCTAGCTATAGTCCATTCCTCACCTACTCCACCCAACGCGAACTGCGACGCCAACTTTATATGGAACGCAACACGGTTTGCACGCACAACAACTCCGAGAACAATCTTGAGATATGCAAGAAGATCGTAAACCTTCGCCGCGAAATAGCACAGTTACTTGGCTTTGACACATACGCAGACTATGTCTTGAAAAATCGTATGGCAAGCACGGCAGACAACGTTTACAACTTGCTTAACCAACTCATAGACGCATACAAGCCTGCTGCAATTAACGAGGTTGAGGAAATAGAACAGAAGGCGAAACAGACAGAAGGCAGCAGCTTCGAACTGCAACCTTGGGACTTCAGCTTCTATTCACATAAGCTGCAACTGGAAAAGTTTAACCTTGATGCCGAGATGCTCCGCCCCTATTTCGAATTAAGCAGAGTTATTGACGGCGTTTTCGGTCTTGCCAACAAATTATACGGCATCACCTTCAAGGAAAACAAAGACATCCCCGTTTATCATCCCGACGTGAAAGCATATGAAGTCTTCGACAAAGACGGTTCATACCTTGCAGTATTCTATGCGGATTTCCACCCCCGCAAAGGGAAACAAGGTGGAGCATGGATGACGGAATATCAAGGACAGTGGATTGACCGCAAAGGCAAAAACGTGCGTCCCCACGTAAGCGTGGTTATGAACCTGACAAAGCCAACAGAAGAGAAGCCGGCCTTGCTTACGCTTGGCGAAGTGGAAACATTCCTGCACGAATTCGGCCACTCACTTCACGGCATGTTCGCCAACACTCGCTTTGAGAGCCTTTCAGGAACGAATGTATGGTGGGACTTTGTGGAACTGCCATCGCAATTCATGGAAAACTATGCCGTAGAGAAGGATTTTCTGCGCACTTTCGCTGTGCACTACAAGACAGGAGAGCCACTTCCCGACGAGTTGATAGACCGCATCCAAGAGAGCCGTAACTTCATGGTGGCTTACGGATGCATGAGACAGGTAAGCTTCGGATTGCTAGACATGGCATACTACACAACAAAAGAACCGTTTACCAGCGACATAATCCCCTTTGAAAAGGAGGCATGGAAACGGGCCATGATAATGAAGCAACTGCCAGACACATGCATGACCGTACAGTTCAGCCATATCATGTCAGGCGGATACGCTGCCGGCTACTACAGTTACAAATGGGCAGAGGTGCTTGACGCTGACGCATTCAGCGTTTTCAAGCGCAACGGGATATTCGACAGAACTACAGCACAGAGTTTTCGCGACAACATCCTCTCGAAAGGCGGAACAGAACATCCGATGACTCTATACAAACGCTTCCGCGGCGGAGAACCAACAATAGACGCTTTGTTGGAACGAAACGGGATAAAGAAAGCTAAGTAAGGGCGATTCGGGAAAAAGCCCACGGCAAAAGAATAATATCCCCACGGGCAAACGAATCCAAGCAAACGGGGTCTTCATCGCAACGAAGCGCAGAAAATTCAATTATGACACGACAAGCCAAAGTAAAGTTATGGACAAACAACTAAAACTTGACCTCAGATACCTACGCATGGCAAAGATATGGTCTGAAAACAGCTACTGTAAACGCCGTCAAGTCGGTTGCCTTGTCGTAAAAGACAAGATGATAATCAGCGACGGATACAACGGAACACCAAGCGGTTTCGACAACGTTTGCGAAGACGACTCCAACGTTACCTATCCATATGTCCTCCATGCTGAAGCAAATGCCATAACGAAACTGGCAAGAAGCTCCAACAACAGCGACGGTGCAACACTCTACGTAACAGATTCCCCGTGCATAGAATGTGCCAAGCTTATCATTCAGGCTGGTATAAAGCGCGTGGTTTACGCAAAAGAATACCGTCTGACCGACGGACTTGAACTGCTAAGGAAAGCAAACATTGAGGTAATATACCTCAATCCCGATAGTGTGAGCCAAAACAATATTGGAAACGACAAATAACCGGCGCGCAAAAAGACAACGCACCACAACCTTTTTTATATATGAAACAAAACAGGCCAAACCGCCTTACGCCACTGCTCATGGCTGTATGCACTGTAATAGGAGTCGTAATCGGCACGTTCTATGCCAACCACTTCTCAGGAAACAGGCTGAACATCATAAACTCTGGAAGCAACAGGCTGAACAATCTTCTTCACATCATAGACGATCAATACGTTGACGATGTGAATTTAGACTCGCTTGTAGACAAGGCTATTCCTCAGATTTTGGCAGATCTAGACCCACACTCTGTATATATTTCAGCAGAAGACGCACAAAAGGCTGCTGACGACCTGAAAGCGTCGTTCTCTGGCATTGGGGTTGAGTTTGTTATCCGCGAAGATACGATACATGTGCAGAACGTTATTGAAAACGGGCCGGCGGAACAGTCTGGAGTTTTGGCAGGAGACAAAATTGTCAGCGTGGATGGCAAGCCCTTCGTTGGGAAAATAGTAACCAACAATGAAGCAATGAAACGCCTTAAAGGCAAGAAAGGAACGAAAGTAACTATCGGAGTGGTGCGTTACGGGCAGAAAGGCGTGAAAAAAATCACCATAACACGCGCCGATATTCCTCAAAAGAGCATAACATCCGTCTACATGCTTGACAACGAGACTGGCTACATAAAAATAAAGAACTTCGGCGAGAACACCTACGCTGAGCTTCTCGTTGCGCTTGCCGAGCTTTCGCAGGATGGTTTCAGCAAGTTAGTAATCGATCTCCGCGACAACACTGGCGGATACCTGGAGTCAGCCGTACAGATGATAAAGGAATTCCTTCCCAAAAACAAGCTGATTGTATATACAGAAGGCAGGAAATCGCCTCGCGTAGAATACCGCAGCGATGGCACGGGCAGCTATAAGAACATACCGCTTGTAGTACTTATAAACGAAGGGTCTGCTTCTGCTTCTGAAATCTTTGCAGGCGCAATACAAGACAACGACCGCGGCACAATAATCGGGCGCAGGTCTTTCGGCAAAGGATTGGTACAGAAGCAAATGGAATTCCCCGACGGCAGTCTCGTGCGCCTTACCATTGCACGCTACTACACGCCCTCAGGACGCTGCATACAGAAGCCATACACTTCTGGAGACAACATGGATTATGAGGAAGATCTTATGACAAGATACAAGCACGGCGAGTTCTTTTCACAAGACAGCATAAAGCACACGGGGCCAGCCTACCATACTAGCATCGGAAGAACCGTTTACGGAGGAGGAGGTATCACGCCCGACATATTCGTTCCCGAAGACACTCTTGGCATGACTTCCTACTTCAAAGAAGCCTCTCTCAGCGGACTTATACTGCAATACGCTTTCGTATACACTGACAATAACCGCACGAAACTCAGTTCATACAAGGAGATGATGGAACTGGCAGACTACCTGAAGAAGCAGAACACCGTTGACAAATTCGCCACATTTGCAAACAAAAACGGACTGCAGCGCAGGAATCTCATGATAAAGAAATCCCACAATCTGCTGGAACGCTCCATAAACGGACGGATTATCTACAACATTCTTAACGAGAATGCATGGACACAGTATTACAACCAAGACGACAACGTAATAAAAGCCGCTCTTGAAGTATTCCACAACAACGCCTCATTCCCGAAAAAAGTAGAGAACAAAGTGGAAAAGGCAGAACAAAAGAAAGAGAAGGCGGAAAAGCGGAAAAAGAAATAACATAAATTGCATAACCACACACGCGCACAGAATATTTCATACATGTATGCCGACAAAAAGGAACTGCGGGAAATTGTCAGACACCGAAAAAGCCTTTATTCCGAAAGGGAGCTTAAGGCTTGGTCAAGACTTATTGCAGACAAAATTCTACGTTTGCCTCAAGTGCAGGAAGCCCACGTAGTAATGCTCTATTGCTCCTTGCCAGATGAGGTAGACACCCATGAAATGATAAAATATCTCAAGGGAAAAGGTAAGAAAATATTGCTGCCCGCAGTCATAAGCGACACAGAAATGGAGCTTCGCCTATATGAATCTGACGATGACCTTCAGATTGGCAAATTCAACATAACGGAACCTGTAGGCAAAGCCTTTAACAACGTGGAAGAAATAGATGTCATGATAATACCAGGCATGGGCTTCGATAGGCAAGGCAACCGCCTAGGGCGCGGAAAAGGCTACTACGACAGGTTCTTGAAGCTTGCACCAAAAATTTTCAAGGTCGGAGTGTGCTTCCATTTCCAAGTTTTCGAACAAGTGCCCACGGACAAACATGACATACGCATGGACACTGTCGTGTCAATAGAGCCTTAGGTCTGAAATAACCATTGAGCCAACTTTATCGTTCAGCTTTCGCACGATTGCAGACTTCATCATGTCTATATCGCTACGAAGAGCTGGATTTTTTATTTTCACAAAAAGCGTCTGGTTTTTTATGAACTTTTCGCCAGTGTACGCCGCAACACCTGACCCAACAACACTTTCCCACGCATCAACAAGACGCTTCTGCAGCAATGGGGTCTCAAGGCCATTACGCCGCATACAGACGTTAAGCACATCCGAAAGGTTCTTTACATTTTTCCTAAACATAATATTCTGCTCTACAAAATTGTAAGGAATGGAATATATCAAACAATCTTTCCGCCCTCAACATTAAAAATTCGATACTCGGAATTTGCCTTTTCCAAAATCTTGTCAAGATGTTCCCTGTTTGTATCCGTTATGAAAATCTGACCGAAAGCGTCCTCTGAAACAAGACGCACAATTTGCTCCACTCTCCCAGCGTCAAGCTTATCGAACACATCGTCCAACAACAATATTGGCTTCACACCCTGTCGAGAGGAAGAGGAAGAAAGGTAATCAAACTGAGCCAATTTCAAAGCAACAACAAAAGTCTTGTTTTGCCCTTGACTCCCCACCCTCTTCATCGGATAACCGTCAAGCAGCATTTCGAAGTCATCGCGGTGAATACCATGAAGTGAATAGCCAACCGCTCTGTCTTTCGCCCTGTCACGACGAATAACGTCAAGAAGCGGACCGCGTTGGCAATGCGAAACATAATCAAGGCTCACCTTCTCGCTTCCGCCAGATATACAGGAATAGAATTTTTGGAACTGCGGAATAAGACATTCCACGAATTTTTTACGCTTTGAATAAATGAGTTCACCGTCTACGGCCATCTGCTCTTCCCAAATATCAAGGAGCATAGGATCTGGTTCCGTTTCTTGCTTCAGTAAGGTGTTGCGCTGCTGCAGAGCCTTATTGTAGCGATTAAGCGCTGCAATATAAGAGCTGTCCGTCTGTGACACGACCATATCCATCAGTCTACGGCGCTCTTCGCTTCCACCTTCAATAAGATAAGAATCATAAGGCGAAATCATTATGAGCGGTATAAGTCCGATATGCTCGGAAAGACGCTTATAGTCTTTTTTATTCCGGCGGAAACGCTTTTTTACCCCGCGCTTTATACCGCAATAAACGCTTTCTTCCGTTCCGTCATCCGAAACATACAAACCATCAAGCACGCAAAAATCGGCTTCATGCCTTATAACTTGAGAATCAATAGGGCAAGTTGCGCTTTTGCAAAACGACAAATAATAAACAGCATCCAAGAAATTCGTCTTCCCCTCACCGTTACGACCGATAAAACAGTTAATTCCCGGTGAGAGCGAGAGCGTTGACTCGACAATGTTCTTATAGCCGATAATCGAAATTTTCTTCAGATACATATACCCGTTCTTATGCTTTTTTCCAATTTGTCAACTGCAAAGTTAGCGATTAAACAGCAAGAAATAAAAAAAACAACCATAAATTTCAATATGTGAGATTATTTGCGTAATTTTGCCACGCTTTATGAAATAACGCGAATAAATAAACGAATAACATAAAAATGGCAGTATCACTTGAAAAGAAAAATGCGCAAAAAGAAGAAAACGCATTAAACGGCAAGGAAACCGTGTTTCTGAAGAACAAGAAAATCATTATCGGCGCAATTGTTGCAGTAATAGTTGTTATCGGAGGCTACTTGCTTTATAAGACATACTATGCAGCACCGCGCGCTGAAGAAGCAAGCACAGCATTGGCAAAAGGACAAGATTACTTTGCAAACCAGCAATTTGACAAAGCACTCAACGGTGACGGAGCTGGATATAAAGGATTCAAGGCAATAACATCAGACTATAGCGGCACAGATGCAGCAAATCTAGCAAATCTTTATGCAGGCCTTTGTCTTGCAAATCTTGACAAGTGGAACGATGCCGTGAAGTATCTTGAAAGCTATTCGCCTTCTGACGATGAGATGATAAGCCCTGCAGCTGTTGCAGCTCTAGGAAATGCATACGCTCACGTAAAGCAACTTGACAAAGCTGTTGACGCTCTGAAAAAAGCAGCGAAGATGGCTGATGGCGAAGCTGCCGACGGTGCAAACAATAGCCTCTCGCCAACATTCCTCATTCAGGCTGCCGAAATACTTGAAAGCCAGAACAAGAACGACGAGGCGCTGCAGATTTATCAGGACATCAAAAAGAAATATGTAAATTCTGCCGCATCACAGGATATTGACAAGTATATAGAACGAGTTTCTGCAAAATAATGGCTACAGCATTACACAACCTTTCGTCTTACGAATTCGACAAAGTGCCGGATGCAAGCAACATGTGTTTCGGTATAGTCGTAGCAGAATGGAATCCAGAAATAACTGGGGCTTTGCTTGACGGTTGCATGACAACACTTGAAAAGCACGGGGCACTGCCGGAAAACATACATGTAAAGACTGTTCCTGGAAGCTTTGAGCTAATCTACGGAGCCCACCAAATGACACTTAACGGAGGATATGATGCAATAATTATTCTAGGAAGCGTCATAAAAGGCGAAACACCACATTTTGATTACATCTGCCAAGGCGTAACTTATGGTATAGCTCGTCTCAACGCAAAAAGTGAAATTCCGGTTATCTACGGTTTACTTACTACTCTTGACTTGCAGCAAGCAAAAGACAGATGTGGAGGGAAATACGGCAATAAGGGCGATGAATGTGCCATTGATGCTATAAAAATGGCAAAATTCTAAATATGCAATGTTTTTAAATCAGTAATATCATCATCAATAATTAGGGCGGGCTAAAATGAAAGCCCGCCCTTGTTTATTTAGATACATATAGCCACGCTCTGCCAAAAACAACGGTGACAGTTCTGATTAAACACAAAGAAAGAGTCTGGCAAATTAGATGTCAAACAAAACTATACGCTTTATGAAACTGATATCATGGAATGTGAACGGTCTGCGAGCCTGTCAGACAAAAGGATTCAGCGAGACTTTCAAACAGCTAGATGCAGACTTTTTCTGTCTGCAAGAAACAAAAATGCAAAAAGGCCAGCTGGATCTAGAATTTGACGAATACGAATCATATTGGAACTATGCCGAAAAAAAAGGATACTCCGGCACAGCAATCTACTCACGCCACACCCCTATAAGCATTAGCTACGGACTAGGCATAGAAGAGCATGACCATGAGGGACGAGTTATAACACTTGAAATGCAAGATTTCTATCTGATTACAGTATATGTCCCCAACTCACAAGACGGTTTGAGAAGACTTGATTACCGCATGCAATGGGAAGATGCTTTCCGCTCATACATAAAGGAACTTGACAAAAGGAAGCCTGTTATCGTATGCGGCGACATGAATGTTGCGCATAAGGAGATTGACCTGAAGAATCCAAAGACTAACCGTAAGAATGCCGGATTTACAGATGAGGAAAGAGGTAAGATGAGCGAATTGCTCGACAGTGGATTTACTGATACGTTCCGCTTCTTTCACCCTGACCTAGAAGGGGCTTATTCATGGTGGTCCTACCGTTTTCATGCACGGGAGAAGAATGCAGGGTGGCGCATTGACTATTTTATTGTTTCTAACCGCCTTGCCGAAAGGCTGGAAGGTGCGGAAATCCACAATGAAATATTCGGTTCAGACCATTGTCCTGTTGAAATAACACTGAGATAACCTGCATTTAAAACAAATCACACGGAACTAAAATTTAATTTGCTATGAAGATAAACATCATTATCCCATGCTACAATGAACAGGAAGTACTACCTAAGACCATTGATGTTTTGGGGCAGTTAGCTGCAAAGATAAAGAAAGAAACGGAGGCAGACGTTCAATTATTGCTCGTAGATGACGGAAGCAAGGATTCTACATGGACCATGATTAAAGAAGCATCAAAGAAACATTCATTTGTTAGCGGCATTAAGTTAGCACATAATAGCGGCCACCAAAACGCTCTATGGGCAGGACTTGAATATTCGGCAGACAAATGTGACGCAACAGTAAGTATTGATGCCGACCTTCAAGACGACGAGAATACAATTCTCGACATGGTTAAGCAGCTCAAGCAAGGGAAAGACATTATTTATGGCGTACGCAAAGAACGGGAAACAGACAGTTTTTTCAAGCGTTCAACTGCCCTACTCTTCTACAAGCTGATGCAAAGCGCAGACAAGGATATGCTCTACAACCACGCAGACTTCCGCATGATGAGCAACCGCACTGTGAAAGCCCTTTTGCAATATAGGGAACGCAACCTCTTTCTTCGCGGAATAGTGCGAAAACTTGGGTTCAATGAAGGGTTTGTTTACTACGACCGCAAAGCACGTGAAGCAGGCGAATCAAAATACCCCCTAAAGAAAATGCTCTCTTTCGCCTTCGATGGAATAACATCCTTTTCTGTTGCCCCACTTAAGTTTGTAACATTCATCGGCATTGCAATGACTTTGATTTCTCTTTGCATGATAGTTTTCTCTTTAGCAAAATACATCTCAGGAGAAACAATACAAGGATGGACTTCTATTTTAGTGTCACTTTGGCTTATCGGCGGAGGTATTCTTACATCAATCGGTCTTGTAGGTCTGTATATAGGCAAGATTTACACCGAAGTGAAACAGCGTCCACGCTATTTTATAGACGAAGAAGTTTAAGAACTAAAAAGAACGCCAACTGAACCATATCAGTTGGCGTTCTTTTATTAAAGGCGCAATGCGTTGTTAAGCATTCTCGTCAAGGAATTTCCTTGCGGCGCGCAGCTGATGGCGCATAATGCTTATTAGCTCTTGACTCTCCTGAAGGATATTAAGATAAAGGATTGACACCTTCAAGTTTTGGGCTGCATTAACATCCTGCTGCATGCGGTTTATGTGACGGAGGCGAAGCTCTGACAGTTCGTCCTTGCATTCGTCTGCTATAGTCAGGGTATCACGATACAAGTCGTAGCGGTTGGTTGAAATCATCTGTTCCGTATGACTCATCAATTCATTCATTCTGCGACGCACATCTTCAAACTCTGTGATATATTCTTTCGGCATCGGCTGGAAATTATTATCGATGTGTTCCTTTATCGGGTCGAGCATACGACGCAGACAGTACATGTACTGCTGATTACAGTTTGCCCCAAGATGGAACCATGTGTTTCTTTCCAAAGCTATGGTCTCGGGAATGCGACGCATAGCAAGAAACTCCTGTCTACGAATCTTCTTCAGAGTATCACGCTCATTGTTTACATCCTTAAAACAAGAGCGGAGTTCCTTCAGACGTTCGTTGCTAAGTCCATCAATAATCTTATTAAATTCGTCTGCCGTAAAGCGAGTTACGAAGCTTTGCGTACGGCTTACGTGTTTTCGGAGCAAGTCCCAAACAATTTCCTTGTCGCGTGTGCGCATCATTAGTTGGAAAACATCGTCCTTATTCTCACTATTCTGTTTCTTTTTGTAAGCCTGACCGCTACGCCACAACAGGTATACATCTAGAACCATGAAGGCTATCATTATAGGGAAGCCGCCAAAATGCATGAGCGTGCATACAAGCGCAGCCGCAGCGAAGGCCACACCGGCAGTAACGAACCATCCACCAATGACAGAGAGCACACCTGTTACACGGAACACGGCACTGTCGCGACTCCAAGCCTTGTCGGCAAGTGATGAACCCATAGCCACCATAAATGTAACGTAGGTGGTTGAGAGCGGCAATTTGTAGTTTGTACCAATAATTATAAGCATTGCTGCAAGAACCAGGTTAACCGCAGCACGCACCTCATCGAAAGCCGCTCCGTCAGCAAGTATTGCTTCCTCTTTGTTGAAACGAGAGTCTATCCATTTCGTTGAAGAATTTGGGATAATTCTTGCAACGGTGTTACCCATATCCTGCACTGCACGCACGATAGAACGTGCCACACGTGAAGAACCGAACATTTCATCACCTTCATCCTGACGGCTAAGGTCTACACTAGTCTTAACCACATTCTGCGCTTTCTTAGAAGTTGCCATTGCAACTATCATTATTATACCAGCCAAAAGGAGATATAGTATAGGGCTCTTTGCCGAACTCATCAACGATTTCATCATGAAACCATTGTAGTCGCCATTGCCGTTAGCAAGGAAGTCTTGCAGAGAATCAAGTCCAGCAAGTGGAACACCGATGAAATTGACAAGGTCGTTGCCTGCAAAAGCCATTGCCAAAGCAAATGTTCCCAACAGTACGACAATCTTGAACACATTTACATGCATCAGATACAACACTTCGTTAAGTATCGTAGAAGCTATGAATACAACGAGAAGAAGCATGGAGGTGTTATCTTCAATCCATTGTTTCACGTCATCACCGATAAAAGGCGAACCGCCAAGTCCCTTTATAAATATAAAATAAGCCAAGGCTGTGAATGCAATACCTCCGAATATTGCAACAGAATAGCGCAGATGTTTCGTGTAGTTGAACGTAAACACAAGACGCGAAACCCACATTACTATTGTTCCGAAGAAGAAAGCTATCGCTACCGAAACAAAGATTGCTATTATTACACTAAGAGCTTTGCTGGAATTCATCAGGTCGGTAAAGCCAAGCGAGGGGTCGCCAGCCATTTTGAAGAGCGCAAGTATGAATGTTGCTCCAAGCAGCTCGAAAACCAGCGAGACTGTGGTTGAGGTAGGCATACCCAACGTATTGAAGATGTCAAGTATGACAACATCGGTCACCATTACTGCAAGGAAAATAGTCATAACTTCAGCAAACGAGTAGTTTTCTGGCTGAAAAATACCATGACGAGCCACATCCATCATTCCTGCACTCATCACCGCACCTATCAAAACTCCCAAGGATGCAATAACGAGTACGGTACGAAACTTCGCCACCTTTGCACCAATGGCACTCTGAAGGAAGTTCACGGCATCATTGCTCACTCCCACAAACAAGTCGAAAACCGCCAACAGTAGCAGGAATCCGACTATTACAAAATAAATTGTTTCCATAAATGAACTTATTGTTTTTGATATTTCTGTTCTTGTTTCCGTTACCTTCAGTCAAATTCGCCAAAAGCTACTTTGCCTAACCCGCTGCAAAAGTAGAAAAGGTATATTACAAGCACTTTAAACAGATATTTCATTTATATTACAATTCACCGAAACTTATTTGAAATACGTTTGACAACAGACTAAACAACGCCGGGGCAGACTTTCAACAAGCCAAAATAACAATGCCTTTACCCGCATTCTTTTGACAAAAGCAATCGCATTTTCCCTTTATTACAGCACAAAAAAATCACGTCTGCCGGGAAAAATCTTACCCAGCAGACGTGAACTATTTCACCTTGACTTGAAAATCAATATTTCAGCCCCATATTATAGAGAATGAAACTATAGATATCGGCAGTCTCTTCCAACTGTTTAGACAGAGGTTTTCCCCCGCCATGGCCTGCATTCTTGTCTATACGTATAAGCACCGGCGCTTTCCCTGCCTGACATTCCTGCATTCGTGCTGCGAACTTGAAGGAATGTGCCGGAACAACGCGGTCGTCATGGTCTGCTGTTGTAATGAGAGTAGCAGGATATGCCGTACCCTCGCGCAGTGAATGTAACGGCGAATAAGCATGTAGATAGTCGAACATCTCCTTACTGTCAGCCGACGTTCCATAATCCGGAGCCCAGTTCCATCCTATCGTAAAGCGGTGGTAGCGCAACATATCCATTACTCCTACCTCTGCTATACATACTTTATAAAGGTCAGGACGCTGTGTCAGACAAGCTCCCACGAGCAAACCGCCGTTGCTTCCGCCCATGATTGCAAGACGTTCCTTCGATGTGTAGTTTTGGTTTATTGTGTATTCGGCTGCAGAAATGAAGTCGTCAAACACATTCTGCTTGTTCATCTTTGTTCCAGCCTGGTGCCATTGCTCACCATATTCGCCGCCGCCTCTCAACACAGCATAGGCATAAATACCGCCATTCTCAAGGAACGGGATGCGTGATGCAGAGAATGAAGGTGTGTATGTTACGTTGAAACCACCATATCCATAAAGCAACAGAGGTGCTTTGCCATTGCGTTTCAGTCCTTTCTTGTAGGTAAGGAAGAGAGGTGCCTTCTTTCCGTCCTTTGTCGTATAGAATACCATCTCTGTTGTGTATGCATTAAGGTTGAAATTCACCTTAGGTGCTGCCCAAAGCTTGCTGCTTCGTGTTGCAGAATCATAGGTGTAAACGCATGAAGGCACTGTATATGACGTGAAACTATAGAACACTTCCTTCTGCGTTGGCTTGGCGGAAAGTGACGCTGTGCCCACGCCAGGCAATTCAACCGTACATCTTGATTGTCCCGAAAGGTCACATTCTTCTATGCGACTGCAGTTGTCTTTCATATACGTAAGATACATCTTCCCATTGGCAAAAGATACATCTTCGAGCACATCATCGCACTCTGCAACAACTTCCTTCCAGTCTTTGTAACCAGGATTCTTAACATCTGCAACCATTAGGCGATAGCGTGGCGCGCCTGCATTGGTAAGGATATATATGCTGTCGCCAAATGTTTCCACAACTCCGCAAACGGATTCTGCATCGGGTGTCATGCTGATAAACTGCGAGTCGGGCTGTCTGAGATCTCTCACGGCGAGGGTGTTGCCAGATGTCCAACCGCTTGAGTAGAGATACATAACTGTTTCCTCTCTGTTCACCCCAACATTATTGAAACGTTGCGGGTGTGCCGGGTCTTGATAGAAAAGGCGGTCAGCACTTTGCGGCGTGCCTATCTTATGATAATAAATCTTTGCCACTTCGTTTTTAGCCGAAGTCTCGTGCCCTTCCTCGGGGGCATCATATGCCATATAATAAAATCCGTCGCCCCTCCACGTGGCGTCACTGAACTTGCACCACACAAGATGGTCGGCTAAGTCTTTGCCTGTAGCTACATCACGCACATAAATCTCCTGCCAGTCGCTGCCGTTGCGCGAGATTACGTATGCTGCATAACGCCCATCATGAGAGAAGCGCACCGATTTGAGGGCTACTGTGCCATCAGTACTCAGCGTATTAGGGTCAAGAAAAACCTTTTCTTCTCCGCCAAGTGTGTCCATGGTATAAAGAACATACTGGTTCTGGAGTCCGTTGTTGCGATAAACATACCACTTGCCATGTTCCGAGAACGGAGTACCTATCTTCTCGTAATTGGAAACTTGCCGCAAACGTTTCAAAAGCTTGTTGCGGAAAGGTATTTTCAACATATAATCAGATGTAACCTTTGTCTGTTTGTCAACCCACTCTGCTGTTTCCGAGCTTGTATCGTCTTCAAGCCACCTGTATGGGTCGGGCACACGCGTACCAAAATAGGAGTCTACTGTGTCACACTTTCTGGTTTCGGGATAGCTGACTTGCGCCGTTACCGACAAGGCAGTAAGGCCACAAGCCGCAAGAAAGAGGTTTCGTTTATTCATGTCTCAAAATTGTTATTGTTGTTGCGCAAAATTAGACATTTTGAAAGGATGATACAAATTTATATATGCTTTTTTTGAGTAACCTCCTTAACGTCGTTACCACTAGCCTCTCTGCCAACCAATACTGCCCCCACGTCATTCCATCTGAAACCAAGCGGTCTTCCTGCGGAAAGCCCGCAGCCATAATTTTGTTTGCCCGTGGGCTTTATTACGCTAGCAGCAGGCTAAAATATGCCACATCCCAGCTTGACGCCATAGACTGACGTGTCTTCCCTATTGCTATGAAGCCTATAAACACATAAAAAATCAAAGTCCCGGTATGCGTTCTACACACCGGGACATTGATTTTAATAAGGTTATGTTTGTGTTTACCTATTGAAAATAACAGCGTTTGTCTACTTTCTTTTTTACATTATTCCTGAAATACAATACTTTTTATCCTTATCGACCAATCCTATCTGCAAACCTTTATAAACTTTTAAATCTCAATTTTTCCTTTTCAAAATGAAGTTCTCTCTCTCTTCTTCATTTTATTTTCTCGCTATACGAAGCTATACTAATTGCATTCCGCAAGATAGCTCACAAATGACCCTCGGCAACTATTGTCAATATTCTTTTTAAAACTGGGTATGCTTATAAAATATTGCGGCATCATTAAAGCTTGCGCCAACTAAAATGGTCAATATGCCTTGCCGAAGGGTCTATTTTTTAGGCGTTGCATCTTCACAGATGACGAAAGCCCCATATCCTTAATTCTTTTTCCGCTGCAAAATTAGTCACTGTTCTGCATGAAAAATATAAAAATGTGTTCATTTTATAATAAAAATCGTTCATTACAACATATATTGCATGTAATGAACGAAAAAGAACATTGTGGGTTTTAAAGCTACAAATAGTTTGAAAATCAGCTTTTTGCGTATAAAAAAGTCTTGATTTTAAGAGTTTTCTTGTAAAATAGTCTGCCGAACATCACCGGGCAACAAGCCAAATTCATCCTTAAAGCACTTGGTAAAGTAAGATGGCGAAGAGTAACCCACTTCGTAAGCTATCTCGGCAATACTCTTGTCGGTTTGCTTAAGTAATGTCATGCCACGTTGCAGACGCGACTTACGCAACATGTCTACAACAGAAAGTCCCGTAACGGCTTTCACCTTTCTGTAAAGCTGCACACGCGAAAAGCCCATCTCGCGCCCGATAGCCTCAACGCCAAATTCGCTATTGCCCATATTTTCAGTAACGATCTCACGAAGACGCCCAACAAAATCCTTGTCTGCTGCAGTTAGAGCGTCATAATTTTCATCAAGCGGATTGACACTACTGCTTATTTTCTCTGCTGCAATATCTGAACTCTGCATGATTTGTTCGCCTCTCAACTTATTTTTGCTTTCAGCAGGAGCTGCAAACGAGCGAAACTTTGAAGAGTAAATTTTATAAGACTTGAAAACTACGGCAACAGCCAGCAAGAGGACTACACCAATCCATATCAACATTTCGTAAAAAGTCTCACTGCGTTGATACTTGTCTACCCTTGCGTTAAGTTTCTCCATTACGGAACGTTGATTATTGGTGCTTTCCATTGCCATAATGGTGAGATGAGCGTTGTCTTTCGTTATTATCGTTGCAGGAATCTTGTTTATGCGTTCAAACTTCTGCCCTTTCAGAATACTCATTGCCAAGCGCATTATGTCCTCACCACTTGTCGGGTTTAGATATGAGGCTTCAAACATGCCTTTATCCACACATTCCAACCCGCCGTCCTTTCCTGGAAGACCGTCTACACCCACGATTTTCACCTTTCCCGCCAAGTCATGGCGCCTTAACACCTGATAAATACCGTATGCCATACGGTCGTTGTGTGCAAAGACATAATCGAAATTTTTTGTCCGGCTAAGGAGTCTTTCCATTGCAGCCTCGCCTCCATCCCTTTCCCAGTTGTCGGCATAGGCTGTATCTGCAATCTCCATATCCGGATATTTCTGCAAGGAAGCCTCAAACCCCTTGTGGCGGTCAAAAGAGGAAGATGAATTTATCTGCCCCTGTATTTCCACGACCTTACCTTTTCCCTTTAGTTTTCCGGCAATAAATTCTCCAAGCTGATAGCCTATAGAATAGTTGTCGCATCCTATAAACGCTGTGAATTTATCTGAATTGATGCGGCGGTCGTAAAGTACAACAGGTATTCCTTTGGTATAAGCACGTTCTATTGCAGGTGTCAAAGCGTCAAGATTGTTAGGCGAAACAACCAGTAAATCGACGTTCATCGCAACAAGACTGTCAATCTGCGCTGCCTGAAGATTGGCATTCTCACACGAAGATTTCAGTGCGATACGCACAGAATCGTTAGCATACCCCATCATTAGAAATTCACTCGTGAGCTTCTGATGCCAAACATCGTCGGCACACTGTGACACACCGATAAGGTATTGTCGCTTATGGCAACCGCAAAATATTATGACAAGCAAGGCAACACCAACAAAAGCTGCAAGATTTAAAAGTTTACAGAGATTCTTCATATCGCAAAAGGAATAGCTTCAATTTATTATCAACTGTGCGAACGACTTCCCACAGACTAAAAACAGATGTTTTCTCCCTTGCAAATTTAGCTATAAAGAATTAAAACCGCAATGCTTTATGCTGAATATTTTACAAAAGAGCCTGCAACTATTCGTTCGCCTCCCCTGTATCCTTTCCGAAATTCGGGTCTATCCGCAGGAATGCCGTCACAAGGAACGTTATAACACAGCTCACCATAACAAAGATGAAGAAATGCCGATAGCCCAAGAAATCCTTAAGATAACCTGAAAGCATGCCTGGCAACATAAGGCCCAAGTATGAGATACCGGTGCAAATCGAATAGTGGGAAGTTTTGAAACGTCCTTGAGAATAGAAAAGCATGTAGAGAGTAAGAACGGTGAAACCAAGTCCGTAACCAAACTGCTCTACGAAAAGACAAGACGAAACGACGAAAAGATTCGAATTAAGCGAGTAAGCCAAATAGATATATACAACATCGGGCAACGTTATGGCACAGACCATAGGCCATAGCCATTTCTTCATTCCGTCACGGCTAACCAAATAGCCACCGATTATGCCGCCAAGCAAGAGTCCTATCAGTCCTACTGTTCCATTTGCCAACCCATATTCCTGTGGCGAAAGGCCAAGACCTCCCTGAGAATTGGGGCGCATGATGAAAGTCTTTGTCATTGTGTTGAGCAAGGCTTCGGGAAAACGATAAAACAAGAGAAAAAGCATCACGCAAACCGTATCGAGAAGGCGGAACTTGCAGAAGAATTTAACGAACATCAGCCTCATCTCATGGAAAACCTCCGATGCTGTCCTGCTCTCTTGATGGTCGTCTTGCGGTCTAGGCATGGTTCGCGTATGCAAAAGCCACACCCCGAGCACCAAACCCGCCAGGCCGTAGAATATCAACGCCCAAGAGAATTTTATTTGGTTGCGGAAAAGTACCTGCAATACACCGGCAAGCGAAACAAGCAGACCGTTGACAAAGATTACTGCAAGGCGGTAGAATGTGTTACGCAGCCCGACATACATTGTCTGGTTGTGCTCATCCAGTTCTATCATGTAGAAGCCATCGGCAGCAACGTCATGCGTAGCACTTGCAAAAGCAATAATGAAGAATAGGCACATGGTGGCTTGAAACCAAAAGGCTGTAGGTATAGAAAATGCTATCCCAGCCAACGCGCTACCGATAAGAAGCTGCATTGTGAGAACCCACCATCGCTTTGTTTTCAGCAAGTCTATAAACGGACTCCACAACGGCTTCAACACCCATGGCAGAGCAAGCCAACCGGTAAAAAGACCAACCTCCGTGTCTGTCAGTCCCATCTGCATATACATTACTACCGACAGTCCCGTAACTATAGCGTTGGGCAATCCCTCGGTAAAATACAAAGTGGGAATCCATGCCCACGGCGACGTTTTTCTGATTGTATTATTTCTCTTAGTCATTTTCTTTCTTGCATTATAGCATAATGCTGCTATACCTTATTATATATATAGATTATCAATATATTTTCTTTATCTCTGCATTGCGATAATAGTGAAGAAGAATCTCGTTGTATTTAAAACCCTTCTCTCCCATCACGGCAGCACCAATCTGACAAAGGCCTACCCCATGTCCCCAGCCAGCACCTGTAAGCAGGAAGTTTCCGGGCACGCCGTCACTTCCAACATCCTGACGATCTACGACAAAAGCAGAACTATAGAGATGCGTATCGCTCAAGGCACGACGTATCTCGAGCTCCTTGCCAATAGTGAACGAACGTTTCGTTCCAACTATCTGCAATTTGCATATTCTTCCACTGAGTCCACGTTCCAATGGTTTAAGTTCAAGAATACTCCCAAAATCTATTTTCAGTTTGTCTGCAAGAAGTTGTCTTACTTTCTCTTGCGGCAAGACAACATGCCATCTATAGAAATCGGCTGTTTCCTGGTCATAATCGTTAAGCACCTGCGAAAGGATGCCCTTGTCGGAAGTGTTACAGAAGCTCTCCGGCACTGAGCGAATCCATTTCTCTGCCTCCTCTTCGCATGAAAGATTTGGCATGTTTCCCCCAGACATCGCCATGCCCTCTGACGTATCTCTCACGGCGATGAGATATGGTTTGGGGAGATTTTCCCAGCAATATTGGAATTCTTCGGTTACGCCACCACAGCATTTAGAGAAACGGGCATCACAGATGTCATTGTCATGCATCAATATCTGACCTTTCGTCAAGCGCACCGCTTCTGCAACATGGCTGGAAGTTTCCTTTGTTATGCCCTGATAACGCTGACAATGGTCATCGGCACAGACATCAAATATGGTGTGGTCTTCACGGTCATACCAGCGAATGAGTGAATCATCTTTCTTCACGAACGAGAAGAAGCTATTGCCTTGTTCTGCTACATCCAGTCGTTTCTTTATCTGTGCCAAAAGCCACGAACGTGATATTACTGCATGCGCTTTAAGAAGTTCTAAGCTTGACGTTGCGCTCATCTCGCTGGAAATCACACTTTCCAAATAACTTTCCACAGGCAGACTGTTAATGGCGCAAATTTTGTCGGCCTCAACAACAAGGCGCAACTCGCCAAGAAATGTTTGCGTTTCTTTTCTTTCCCAATGGAAATTGACACCTATTGTCACATCAAATAGCGAGAAGGAAGCTTGGGGTGTCTTGGGAACAAACGAAAGCTCACGATAACGGTTGCCATTCCATAAGATTCCGCCTTCAGAAAACTCTACGGTCTGTTTACCTTTTATGCTCTCACCCTTTGCCATGTATTCGCCATTAAGCGAAAAATCAATCTTTTGGGCACTGACAATGCCTACATTAACATTGGGCTCGTGGTGCTTAGGACATATCAAGTTAATGGCCGAAGACTTACAGAAATTATCTTTTATCGCATCTGTCACAGCGGTAAAGTCTTCAGGACTAAGGCTTACCTCGCGAATGATGGCGGCTGCCTTCATGGGAGTTATTTTCTCAAAATCTTCCTTTCGTGGCGTTATTATCATTCCTGCCATATCAAGAGCACCAGGACTAACCATCAACTCATCCTCTTCAGGCACGTTTCCTATTCCAGGATAACAATCTGGACGATGTTTTGCGCGAGGGAACACAACGGTAACAAACGTTTCTCCAATACACCAACATACAAGGTTCATCATCGGCTCCGTATCGCCTTTTTGTACGGGTAATGCCTTATAGACATTTTTAAAGAGTTCCACACCGGCCTTTTGGCTTTTGGCACGCAACACAAGAGCCGGTGAAGGATAATTGTCAATGACGGAAATTGTGTCACCCTGTGCGCTGGAATATATTTCAGTTACACTGCGGCAGAGTCTTTGCCAAGCAATCTGCAACGGAAGGAGACCGCTTGTTCCTGCCTGAAAATGGCAGTGGTCTGGAGCAGAAGCACCACACTTGGGACCATTATAAAACACCATCAGCTCTGGATAATCTGTCAGTATCTGATATATCTCGCCATAGTTATGGTATATAGCCTGTGGCTGATGACGACGCATAGGTATGGTGTAATGCGTTGGAAGAATTGGATACGGATTTACAAGTATCTCGAAGTTCTTGTCTATCACCTTTGTCATCTGCTGTTCAGGACGGTTCTTTGCGCACAAGAAGCAGGGGCGCTTTTCTATACTTTTCCTGTCTATTGATGCTCCTGTCGAAACAATACGCGCCGGATTGAACTGGGCCATAAATGTTATTCCATCCAACGGGAGTGCACGTTGCTTGACATTGTGAAGGTCTCGGAAACGGTTGCGCGCCTCTTCCCACTGCTCAAGTTGGCGGTTGAAAAAGCGGTGCAGCGAACTGTCGTCCATTATGTTCCCCAAACCTTTTGCCTGTTGCTGACGTGCCTTTAGCTCTATAGTCCGCAAACGGTCTTTATACATATTGTTGGCATTAACTTTTGCAATGTCAAGTGCGGCATCGCTGTTGCCTCCCCATCTGCGGCACAGATATAGTTCTGTAAAGATACGCCCTATTTTATAACGCCGACTGAAAGCTAGAGCCATGGCATAGTCTTCGCCATAACTAGTATTTGGGAACTGCAACTGCCGCAACAACGGAGTAAAGAAAGCGCGTGGAGCACCAAGTCCGTTTATGCGTAAGGCATTATTGCAGCCATTATCGTCTGTCCATTCCGCATGGTCTATCAGTCCGGGCGGTAAGGTGTTAAGGTTGAAGTCACACATACGGTAACTTCCTATTATCATTGCAGCACGTTGTTTATAGAACTCGTCAACAATAGTCTGCAAGGTGTTATCTGAAGAATAAAGGTCGTCACTGTCAAGCTGCACGGCGAAACGGCCGCAGCGTACATCATTCACAGCAACATTCCAGCACCCGCCTATTCCGAGGTCGTTTCTATCCGGAATGATATGCACGAGTTGTGCGCCATTTGGAGCAGCTGGTCTTGCAGCATACTCTTGAAGTAAAGCAGTAGTATTGTCTGTTGAATGATTGTCGACAACGATTACATTATACTTAAACTTTGTTTTCTGAGCCAGTGCGCTGTCTACAGCATCGCAAATTGTCTTTTCTCTATTCCTTACCGGTATTATTATTGAAGCCTCTAGCTCAAAGTTCTGCTCGCCGAAATCTGGAGTTTCATAGAATGCAGTATCTACAAAGCCCCCGACTTCCTGCAGATGCTTAGTGACAACCTTCTCCATTTCTATCTGCGCCTCACGGTTACGTGGGTTTACATAGTCAAATTGTTTCTCTCCACTGGCTCTTGTATCCAGCTCCTCCTCGGTGTAAAGGTATTCGTCCAAATGCATTATACTCCCGTTACGGCTCAAAAAGAGACGCAAATCGTAAAGTGCGGCATATTTGTATGCGGCATCTGCGTTGTTTGCAGCATATTGACGTATCAGTTCACTTCTTATAAGCAAAACACTCCCGAAATCAAAATCATCACGCAGGCTTCCATCTTGATAATCTATTACTGGATGTGGCTTGGTTTCGCCGTTTTCAACAGAATAATGGTCACTGTAAACCATTGCTGCTCCAGTATCATTTGCCACACGCACCATGCGGCGCAAAGCGTAAAGTCCGAGAGTTAGAGGGGAGGTCTTGGTATACAACATTGCATAAGGGCAATGAATATTGTCGGCAATGCTTGCCAACGACTCGCTTGACTGCATGTTGTCTACAACAATCATTGTGCAACCTTCTGGTACGGGCGTTGTTTCAGCCAGTTCTTCAGATACGAGCAGGTTTATGTGTTTCACTGCTCTACACTCTCTTAGCTGTTCAAGCGTTGAGGAAACAGCTTCAATGCTTGCGCAAGGAAGGAAACAATCTATTTGGGAAATCATATATATATAATCGTCAAAAAATTTAATCTCACTTGCTTTTCTCTAACCAAGCATCAATCAGCATGCGTGCGATACTTAATTTCTCGGGAATGGTTGGTAAGTTATCCTTGCGGAACCAAGCACCTCTAGCCAATTCGGATGTCTGAAGTTTTATTTCACCGCTAACATAATCAGCGTTGAACCCGACCATAAGCCCACAGGGATATGGCCAGGGCTGACTGCCAAAGTAGGTTAGATTGGTAATCTCTAGGTTCGTTTCTTCTTTCACTTCCCTATGAACGGCCTCTTCAAGGGTCTCTCCTGTCTCAACAAATCCTGCCACTAGCCCCATAAAGTTTGTTTTGAAATTTCGGGCATGGACAAGCAATACTTCATCGCCACGATGAACAAGCACAATAATAGCTGTAGCCAACTGAGGCCAAACTTCCTTGCCACAACAGGTGCATCTCTTGCTTATTTCCGTGTGCATTTTCATTGGAGCACCGCAAACGCCACAAAACTTGGTGTTCTGCTCCCAATACAACAACTCTGCACATTTTCCTGCCTTGAGATAAAGTTCGCGTGACAGTTTATAATAACTGGCGCGTAGGCCACACATTTCATAACGAGCGTCAATAGCTGGTGAATCTATACGATATGTCTTTACTGGATGCCCGCCTAACTCGCCTACTTCCATCACATTAGTACCCGGCTGAACAGTAGTTGGTAGGTCTTCTGCTTTGGGTATGTCATACGATCCGTCAGGATGTTTCTCCAACATTATATCCCCTTTGCAAAAGACAAAATAAATATTTTCCATGTGCTTATGTGTTAACGTTGCTCATATCCACAACCGTTTAATGTTTTTTTTGCGAGCCAACGATTGTAAATTCTCTGAAAATAATCTTACGGTCTCGCTCCGCTGCAGACTTAGTCCACGTCTTGGGCACAAAGCACCAGTTACTGTTAGGAGTATTCCCTATCGTTCCTTTTCGCTGAATATATTCGGCAAGATACTGCCGCAAGTCTTTATCGCTCTCAAACTCTTTACGACTGGGCAATTCATCAAGACTTATTCCTGCTCCCTTTGTCAGTAATTCGCCTCCGCCATTTGCGCGATAACTGTTCATGGCTACGCGGTATGTTTTTTTAGGGTCAAAATCACTACCGTTGGACATTCTGAGAATTTTAACTTTCTGCCCATTAGGCTTCGTAACATCAACTTCGTAATCTATACCTGCCGCAGAATCAAAATTGAACGTAAAGTTTTTAAAGCCAAAGCGCTGCATATCTGTTGCGTTTTCATCATTAAGCAACATTAAATGATCTTTTTCCGTCTTCATTGTATTGACCCATTGATCATAACTCATCTCAAGATGTTTGCGAATCTCTTCGCCGGTCATACGCAAGACGCATAATTTGTTTTCAAACCTGTAAAGTTTGAACATGTCGCCCATAAGAATCGGCCCTTTAGCCAGCTTTGCATCAAACTGCAGTGGTGCATTGAACGCCACATCCGCTCCTGTTATTTCCAATTCCATATTGAGCACTATATCCGTAAAAGCAGAATTACCGAAGAAGCAGTCGCGGGTGGACAACTCTTCAGTAGCTTCACCGATACCGGAACTAACAAATTTTTCTATTTCTTCCGTTTCTTTTCCAAAACGTTTCATGAAGGATTCGTCTATTGTTTCTTCGGTAATATCACGAACATCTCCAACTATTTTTTTGTCGATAACCTTGCCGTCCTCCACTGTAAACTCTGCCAATACATCTGAAACGTTCAATGCATTGTTCGTCGGGTCCAAACACAAGACATCAACCCCTGAAGGACTTTTCACAATGGCCTTACGCTTACGATGGTCATGTCCGAAGAATATAACATCAAATCCGTCAACATTCTCTGCCGTGGCGCGTGCTGCATTCTCCTTATATTGCGGAGTAACTATTCCTCCGTCCCAACCAGAATGAAAAAGTCCAACAACGATGTCTGGATTTTCTTTCTCCTTTATTATATTTATCCATTTGCGTGCAGACTCTTCTATTGGTTCAAAACGCATACCTTTCCATAACTTTGAGTCAAGCCAGTTGGGGATTGCTGGTGTCAGCATGCCCAAGACGGCAACTTTTACACCGTCTCTCACAAATATCTTGTAAGGAGTTGTATAAGGCTTGCCCGTTGCACAATCTATAACATTTGCGGCAAGCATCGGACAATTCAATTCGCCAACCATCTTGTCATAGACTGAATGCCCTGTTTCAATGTCGTGATTACCAAAAGCCGCTACGTCATAACGCATAAAATTCAAAACCTTAGCTACTATATTGGTATCAGACTTGGCTACATAGTTTGAATAATAGTTTATTGGTTGACCTTGCATTATATCGCCATTATCTAGAAGTATCAAGTTCTTCCCGTACTCACTACGCAATTTTTCTACGTAGGAGCTTATTCTTGCCATGGAACCACGAGCAGATTTTCGCTCTACATAATTATAAGGAAAAAAACTTCCGTGAACATCGCTTGTCTCAACAAGTCGCAATCTAACGGTTCGAACATTACCGGCTATAGCACTAGAAAATGTAACTAGCGCAAACACCGCAGAAACTAAATGTATCTTTTTCATATTTTACACGTGGTTTAATCAGAATCCTATGCAATCTTTCCAATAAAGTTTTAAAAAATTGCAAACAAACGCTTTCACAATGCGTTCCTAGCCCCACATTCAATATGCGAAGTTACGACTTTTTATTCTTTCCGCCAAACGGGGATACCAAAAAGCGCAGTCAAAAGCGTTATCAGAACAATTAGTTTGTTGACCTCAAAAAATATTCGTAAATTTGCAATTTGGAAAATTCGCATAGATAAAATGAACGACAATAAAATTCCCTTGATGGCACAAACATTGACTGAACTTAAAGAAGCAGTCAAAGAATTGGGCATGCCAGCTTTTTCTGGAGGACAGATAGCTAAATGGCTCTACGGCAATGAGGGGGTAAAAGATATTGACGAGATGACAAACATCTCGAAAAAAAACAGAGAACGCCTCAAAGAAAAATTTTGCATCGGTGCAATGCAACCGATAGAATGCCAAAAGTCTGTCGACGGAACAAAGAAATATCTCTTCCCCACTGCTGCGGGAAAATTTGTAGAAACCGTATATATCCCAGATGGCGACCGTGCAACGCTTTGTGTTTCATCACAGGTGGGATGCAAGATGAACTGTTTGTTCTGCCAAACTGGGAAACAGGGTTTTGAAGGCAACTTGACGGCTGCCGACATTCTTAACCAAATATATTCTCTGCCTGAAAGGGAAAAACTCACAAACATTGTCTTTATGGGGCAAGGAGAACCCATGGACAATTTAGACAATGTCTTGCGTACAACCGAGATTCTAACTGCGGATTACGGCTTTGGATGGAGCCCCAAACGCATTACGGTTAGTAGCGTCGGGGTGAAGAATAAACTAAAAAGATTTCTTGATGAAAGCGACTGCCATGTAGCAATAAGCATGCATTCACCACTGCCGGAACAACGTGCAACACTTATGCCCGCAGAAAAAGGGATGTCTATTAAAGACGTAGTTGCACTAATGCACCAATACGATTTCACTCATCAGCGCAGATTGTCTTTCGAATACATTGTGTTTGGCGGAACAAACGACTCTATGGTTCACGCAAGAGAAATAGTGCGATTGGTGGAAGGGTTAGAATGTCGTGTTAATCTCATACGCTTTCATCAAATTCCAGGAGTCGAACTACACGGAGCGAGCGACGAAAAGATGGCATCATTCCGCGATTATCTTACAAAGCATGGCGTATTCACTACAATACGGGCAAGCCGCGGACAAGATATTTGGGCTGCATGCGGACTTCTTAGCACTAAGATGAAAGAATTGCAGAAATAAAGGAAACAAATAAAGTAACGGATTTTTCACCCCACCCACGAAGAAACATACCACTATATACTTAGATAAATGGAAGAAAAAAAAATAAAAGTCGCAATAACCCACGGCGACACCAACGGAATAGGTTACGAAGTGATCTTCAAGACTTTTGCAGAGCAAGCTATGCTTGAACTTTGCACACCAATAGTCTACGGTTCACCAAAGGTTGCTGCCTATCACCGCAATGCTCTCGGCATACAAGCAAACTTCACGATAATAAACAATGTTGATGAGGCACAAGATGGAAAAGTAAACCTGCTTGCAACTTTCGACGAAGACGTGAAGGTTGAGCTAGGACAACCATCAAAAGAGGCTGGAATCGCTGCCCTAAAAGCTTTGGAAAAAGCAATGGAGGATTACAAAAACAACGGATATGACGTGTTGGTAACAGCACCTATCAACAAAAACAACATACAATGCGATACCTTCAACTTCTGCGGACATACTGAATACATACAACAACGTATGGGCAACGAAAAGGAAGCCCTAATGATTTTGGCTGGAAACAGATTGCGCGTTGCACTTGTAACAACACATTTGCCTATAAGTGACGTGGCTTCGGCCGTGACGAAAGAAGCTATCGTGAAGAAATGTACTATTTTTGATAATGCATTGCGTCGCGATTTCAATATTTCAAAACCAAGAATTGCAATACTTGCATTAAACCCACATGCGGGTGATTCTGGAATGCTCGGCAAGGAAGAAGAAACAGATATAAAGCCTGCAATGGAAGAATTAGAGGCTTCTGGCATTGATGTTTTCGGACCATTCCCAGCCGATGGATTCTTTGGGCAAGGACAATACACTGCTTTCGATGGTGTATTGGCAATGTATCACGACCAAGGCCTAGCTCCATTTAAAACAATCGTAGGCAACGATGGTGTAAACATCACTGCTGGTCTTGACATTATAAGAACTTCTCCAGATCATGGTACGGCATATGAGATAGCAGGGAAAGGCGAAGCCGACGAGACTTCGTTCCGACAAGCAATATATACTGCCATTGACATTTACAGAAACAGGGTAAATTTTGACGAACCTTTGCAGAATCCACTCAAAAAGCTATACCATGAGCGCAGAGATGACAGCGAGAAAGTGCGTTTTGCAGTACAAAAAGCAAAGAACAAACCTACAACAGAACAGTAAAGGCCACAAAGCTTTAAAAAGAAGCAGAAGAAACGGATGAGCAAAAAATACCAAAACTTTTTTTTCATCTTCGGCATTGTCGTCTTAGCCATTATGGTTACGCAGTTGGATTTCAACGACGTATGGAACGGACTGCAAAGGGCTGGATATTGGTTCTTTGCAGTAGTTGCATTATGGTTAGGACTTTATGCAATTAACACCCTCGCATGGTATATCATAATCAGACAAGGCGGTAAAGGAAATGAAAAATCACCATTCAGTTTTGTATGGCTATACAAAATAACCGTGTCTGGATTCGCCTTGAATTATGCTACACCTGGTGGACTGATGGGCGGAGAGGCATACAGGATAATGGCGCTTGCACCGAAAATTGGCACTGAGAGAGCATCCTCATCTGTCATACTCTATGTCATGACCCATATATTCAGCCACTTTTGGTTTTGGCTCATTTCCGCTATCCTATTCATATTGACACACGATGTCACGCTCGCAACTGGTATAATAGTACTACTTACAGCATTATTTTGCTTTCTTGGAATATGGTTTTTCATGAAGGGTTACAAAAAAGGCATGGCTGTAAGGCTAGCACAATGGCTCAGCCACATTCCTTTTATAGGGAAGTGGGCACAAAGTATGATAGACAACAACAAGGAAAAGCTTGAGAACATAGACAGACAAATTGCGGCTCTTCACAAACAGAACCCTGCAACTTTCGTTTCTGCGGTACTGCTTGAACTAGGATGCAGGTTCATTTCCAGTCTTGAAATAATGTTTGTACTGCTCGTATTGTCACCGCATGTTGACTTCTTCTCCTGTGTTATCATATTGGCATTCACGTCATTGTTTGCCAATCTGCTCTTCTTTATTCCATTACAATTGGGCGGACGCGAAGGTGGGTTCATGCTATCAGCATCAGGACTGGCAATGGCAGCCAGCAGCGGTATCTTCGTTGCACTGATAATAAGGCTTAGGGAACTTATATGGACTGCCATCGGATTGCTTCTTATAAAGGCAGAACGCAGCAGACAAACTGATAAAACAAACAAAAAATCAAACGGAATTGCTATCTGAAAGAAGATAATTCTGTAAATTTGTAGACAATTTACCTTTTAAAGGAAAAGACATATAAGCTCTATAATAAAGATATGAATACAGCAAATCTGCAAGAAATAAAAATGCGCTATAAAGTTGTGGGCAACTGCGACTCTCTAAATCGCGCATTGGATGTCGCCCTGAAAGTGGCACCAATAGATTTGTCGGTGCTCATTATCGGAGAAAGCGGTGTCGGAAAAGAGATAATTCCACGCATAATCCACGACAATTCACCAAGAAAAAGAGAAAAATACTTTGCCATAAATTGTGGTTCCATACCAGAAGGCACTATAGACAGCGAACTGTTCGGCCACGAAAAAGGTGCATTTACGGGGGCCATTGGAGAAAGCGAAGGATATTTCGGAGTGGCTAACAAAGGTACTATATTCCTTGATGAAGTTGGCGAACTCCCACTTTCCACGCAAGCACGGCTACTGCGCGTGCTTGAAACGGGAGAATATATACGCGTTGGAGGACAGAAAGTTCTGAAAACTGACGTTAGAATTGTAGCTGCAACAAACGTAAACATGAGGAAAGCAATCAGCGAAGGTAAATTTCGCGAAGATTTATACTATCGCTTGAATGCAGTCCCCATTCAAATGCCTCCATTGCGCGACAGAGGGTCTGACATTCTCTTGCTATTCAAGCATTTTGCCATGCAAATGCAAGACAAATACAAGCTCCCAAAGATATCACTTGGCCAAGATGCAGAAAAAATAATGCTCAAATATAAATGGCCTGGCAACATACGGCAACTTAAAAATATAACGGAACAAATGTCCGTACTTGCCAAAGAACGCATTATTAACGCCCAAACACTGACGCAATACATTCCAGAAGATCAGGAAACGACACAACTTGTAGCACTGAACAACCAGTCTAATGGAAACAGTGCGCAATACTCATATGAAAACGAACGCGATCTGCTATACAAAATCCTATACGAACTTCGCGGAAACGTGGCTAAGCTTAAACAGGAAGTGGAAGAACTCAAGAAGAAGACACAGACAGGAAACGACGAACAGACGCAAATTAGAGAATATAGCCAAGGTAACAACATGACAACCCTGATTCCTATGGGAAGCAACGGCATGTCTACGCCACAAATGGGCACGCAGTCAATACGGCCATCACAACGCATTGAAGAATCAGTACAAGATGCCGTAGCAGAGGAAATCTCAGAGCCTGAAAGTCTCAATCTTGAAGATGTTAGCCGCATAATGTTAGAAAAAGCATTGGAAAAAAGCGGAGGGAACAGAAAAAAAGCAGCCAAAGAATTAGGCATTTCCGACCGCACACTTTACCGTAAACTGCGACATTACGGAAAAGAAGGGGCAAAAGAAAACGATTGAAGCAACAAAAAATAGAACAATACTTGGATAAAGGATGAATTTGAAAACCAAGAAAAAAATAGCACAACGCACACTCACAATAAAGACGGGGGCAGCCACTATTATCTTGGCTATATTATTGGTTGTCACAGGATGTAGTGTGTCATATAAGTTCAATGGGGCAAGTATTGACTACAACAAAACAAAGTCCATACAGATAACGGACTTTCCAATACGGTCAAGCTATGTATGGGGACCGATGGCTAGTATTTTCAACAACCAACTGAAAGACCAGTTTGCCAATCACACGAAACTCATACAGGTAAAACGCGACGGAGATCTTAAAATTGAAGGCGAGATAACACAGTACTCACAACGCAACAAAGCCGTAACTGCACAAGGAGCATCTGCACAGGTGGAGCTTTCAATGAGTGTTAACGTAAGATTTACTAATAACACAAACCATAGCGAAGACTTTGAACGCCAGTTCACTGCCACAACCACCTACGATAGTCGTCAATCGCTCAGCTCCGTACAGGAAGAATGTGTAACACAAATGGTAAAAGACATAACCGACCAAATATTCAACGCAACCGTTGCAAACTGGTAAAAAGAAGAATTACTACAATAATTACAATACAAACAAGTTGCGTCCAAACAACACGCAAAACAAAAATAGAAACAAATGGATCTTGGGCAACTGATAAAACATCCTGAACTCATGGACAAGGAAACGCTATATGACCTGCGTTCCCTCGTTGCCTTGTATCCATACTATCAGACGGCAAGGCTATTAATGTTGCAAAACCTATATATTCTGCATAGTCCATCATTCGATGAAGAACTGCGCAAAGCAGCCATATTCTTCACCGACCGCAAAGTTATCTTCAAGCTTGTTGAAGCAGCACACTACAAACTGCGCAACAATGATGAAAACATACAGAAAAAATATCACAATGCCACAAAAGTAGAGAACCGAACGATATCACTTATCGACCAATTCCTTGAAACGATACCAGAAGACAAAGAAAATTCTGGGCAAGAACGACAGAAACGCAAGCCGACACCTGCAGATGCAGCTATCGACTACGTATCATATCTCATGGAAACAGAGAGCGAGGAAGGCAACGATGACAATGGCAACCAAAGCAAGAATAGCCCAACAATGAAGGGGCAAGACCTCATCGACAATTTCATAAACAACGAAGGAGGCAAGATAGAATTAAGTGACGCACCATACAGTCCGCCTCCACTTGAAGACAATAAGACCGAAGAGAAAGAAGGCGACGAGGGAGTCTTCACAGAAACGTTGGCAAGAATTTACATCAAACAAGGGCAATATTCAAAGGCTTTGGAAATTATTAAACGATTAAATTTGAATTATCCGAAAAAAAATGTTTACTTTGCAGACCAAATACGTTTTCTTGAGAAACTAATAATAAACAATAAATACAAATAACAGAAAGAAAAATGTACACATTATTTCTAATTCTTATTGTCTTAGCCGCAGTACTAATGATAGGCATAGTGCTTATTCAGGAATCAAAAGGCGGTGGTTTGGCATCAAATTTCTCTTCATCCAACCAAATTATGGGTGTGCGTAAAACTACAGACTTCATAGAAAAAGCCACATGGGGTTTGGCTATTGCACTTGTTGTTTTCAGCATAGTATGCGCATATACCGCACCAGAATCTGCTGCATCCAAGAGTGTGATGGAAAATCAGACAGAAGCTCCACAAACAAATCCTAACAACCAGCAAGGATTCGGAGCCGGACAGACACCTACTCCCGCAGCACAACAACAGGGAACACAGACTCCTGCTAGCCAACAACAAGGAGCAGCAAGCCAGCAAACTCCTGCTAATGGAAAATAAAAATTAAAAAAAACACGCGATTTATTTGGTAGTTTCAAATAAATCGCGTACCTTTGCACTCGCTTTAAAACAATAAGTAAAGCAAACATGGTGCCCGTAGTTCAGTCGGTTAGAGCGTCAGATTGTGGTTCTGAATGTCGTGGGTTCGAGTCCCACCGGGCACCCAAAGCGGAAAATCCTGTAATATCAGAGGTTTCCCGCTTTTTTTGCATATTTTCAGAAGGCATTGAAAATGGAGCGGAAAATCCCGAAAATAGGGGGAATTTAAGCAATTTGTTTTCCTCTTTTTATATTGTTGTCAGCTAAAACTTTTTGAGCAATAAAACCTTTACAACACAAACCTAACCACAAGAGAAGGATTATACTTGATATAGTGTATAAATGTATCCCTGTAAGCTACAACTTTTCTTTAAAGCAATGTTGCTGAAGAGGAGAGTTATGCCTTATTATGAGAACACAAGAGAGCAGGAGATAATAGAAGAAATGATAGAAGATTTTAATAAAGACTGCATAAAGAAAATACATTCTGTCTCAGAGCTAGATGCTTTAATAAAGTAGCAACTATAAACAATACTTGTTGTTTTATATTTTCTCCCCTTGAGAAACAATAAATCCCTTCAACAAACGTTAAGACAACAAGTAGATTGGCAAGGTATTTGCTAATATCATCTTAGCAACTTGCTAATCTATGCTTACATTAAGCCTGTTGGCACTACCTTTGTAAATAAAGTAAAGTTATAGATGACAAAACAAAAAATACAAGAAGGTTCAGCTATGATGAGCCTATAGCATACCAAGGTCCACTTTTCCCTTCCACACAGATGGACATAGAGGACGATAAAGGCAATGTGTCAAGCAGAAATGTCTTTGCAGATGCAAGTGGCAAGTATTATACCTTAGACAATAATGGTAATACAATACCCATTGTCTTACAGAATAATCTTGATGAGGTTACTGTTACTGCTCCAAGAAAGAGAAGGGACTGGTTTAATGATTATCTTACAATGAGCAATGATGCAACAAAGGTATTCAATGTTCCTCACAGAGAGTATAATCCTCATTTAAAGGAGGCTGCTGAAAGAGGGGCTGAAAGTCATGCTCTATGGGAAAAAGAACATCCTAATGCTACTGCATGGGGGAATGCGCTTGCAAGTGTGCCATTTGCAGTAGCAGCAACTCCACTTATTGCTGCTGTAGGTGATGCAGCAGCAGGAACTGCCATAGGCCAATAAATAGGGAATGGCCTTAATATGGTAGCCAATGCTGCAAGTAATAGCTCATGGTTGCCTTGGGCAGATACCCTTACATCTTCATATTTTGCTGCTCATGGCTTACAGAATATGGCAAATGGCAACTTTACTCCTGAAACAGCCTTAGAAGTTGCTCCTCTTATGC
>CAVIMN010000012.1:0-112484 GCA_963644035.1 bacterium | reverse complement strand
ACTAAGGCTATATGCACTGCACGACTGTCGCATCACTCGAAATGTCGGATGAACCATAATACTACGCTTACAGCCGAAAAGTACGACTGCGGATTCTATTTTGCTGCTTCTTATGAGCTAGAAGGCTCCACTTTAGGGAACTTCGGCAAAGAAACAATGATTTCTACCGAAGGGCTTGTTAAGGAAAAGGTACCTGAACAACTGCAATATGTCTCACAAAAATGCAATTATACGTTTCAGATAAATAAGAATGGAGTAGTGGAAATTGTATATTAAGCTTTGTTCTGAGGAAAAATAAACTGATAGCGAAATGGCCGCAAGTATTTGCACATTTATGAATATTTGTGCAAATACTTGCGGTCATTTTATATAAAAAGGAGTCTAAATTTTCTTTTTTGCACATAAGATGTTGTGGGTGTGCAAAAAAGTCTTACCTTTGCACCGCTTTTTCGGTAGGCACTCTTTATTTGCAATTATGCAGAATGTCTCCGGTGGATAACGGAATAATAACAAAACAATAGGAAAATGTCTTTTAATTTATTGGAAGGAAAGCGCGGTATAGTATTCGGCGCATTGAACGAAGCTTCTATAGCGTGGAAAGTAGCAGAACGCGCTGTTGAAGAAGGTGCTAGCATTGTATTGACAAACACTGCGGTTGCTTGTCGTATGGGAACTATAGACGAGCTTGCGAAAAAGACAGGTGCAGCGGTAATACCGGCCGACGCGACATCGGTTGAAGACCTGACCAATCTTTTTGAAAAAGCTCAGAAAGCATTGGGCGGAAAGATTGACTTTGTGCTACATTCATGCGCGATGAGCGTGAACATGCGAAAGAAACGTACATACGATGACCTAGACTACGGATTCCTGAACAAGACGCTTGACATCTCGGCAATCTCATTCCACAAGATGTTGCAGGCGGCCAAGAAACTTGATGCGTTAAACGAGAACGCTTCTGTACTTGCGTTAACTTATATTGCTTCTCATCGTACATTCTTCGGATATAACGACATGGCAGATGCTAAGTCTTTGCTCGAATCTATAGCAAGGAGCTTCGGTTATATCTATGGTCGCGAGAAAGGTGTTCGTATCAATACAATTTCGCAGTCACCTACGTTTACAACGGCAGGAAGTGGAATAAAAGGCTTCGACGGACTCTATGATTTCTCCGATCGTATGTCGCCACTTGGCAATGCCAGTGCTGATGAATGTGCAGACTATTGTGTTGTCATGTTCTCAGATCTTACAAAGAAAGTTACCATGCAGACGTTGTTCCACGATGGTGGGTTCTCAAGTATGGGTATGTCCTTGAGGGGAATGACTCAGTATAACAAATCATTTATAGACGAGAATCGCGACGAGAACGGAAAGATTATCTATGGATAATTCATTCTTTCTCGTGTCGTTTACGTTGTTTGGACATTGAAGTAAATAAACTTTAATGTTGCAACTATATTTTAATCTTGCGGGCAAAGGGATGTTTCATGTGCGAAATTCCTTTTGTCCGTAATTTTTGGCGCTTGATGCAGGATAGACCTTTTGGTGGTGACTTTCCCTAAAACTGTTGGCACATTTGGGCGATTAATAAATATAGGTTACGTCTTTCCGTAAATGTTATTATTATCTTTATAGTCATATTTTGCTAATACATATATTTAAAAAGTATGACGTAAGAAGCGGAAATGGTATTTATCAAATTGCTAACTCCAGCAGAATATAGGATTAGATAAAGAAAAAAGACAATTCTCCTACAAGGAAAATTGTCTTTAAGTTGGGATACTCGGACTCGAACCAAGAATGACAGGACCAGAATCTGTAGTGTTACCATTACACCATATCCCAAGGTTTGCAATGCGTTACCGCTTGATTGCAAGTGCAAAGGTACGGCTTTTTTTTGAACTGCAAACAAAAGTCGCAACTTTTTTTTAAAAAAATCCAAAATAATGCCGCCGAATAATGGTTTTCGGATAAATCGGCTTACCTTTGCATCCTGTTGGCGCTTATATATATTATATAAGGTATGGCGGCATAAAATTAGAATATAAACAGAGTAACGTATAAAATTTTTGATGGAACAGAACAACATTCTTGTAGAAACAATAGTTAAAGGCATTCAAGAGAAGAAAGGTACAGATATTGTAATCGCAGACTTGCGTGGCATCGATGGTACAATATGCGATTATTTCGTAATTTGCCAAGGCGGCTCGCCTACGCAAATTGATGCTATCGCAGACTCCGTTGAGGAAACAGCCCGCATAGAAGCAGGTGAAAAGCCAGTTAAAGTGGCAGGATTGACCAATGCTCAATGGGTGGCAATGGACTATTCCGATGTTATGGTGCATATCTTTTTGCCAGAAGTGCGTCAGTTCTATAATCTGGAAGACCTTTGGGAGGACGCAAAAGTTACGCATGTTCCAGACGTAGATGCGGAATAATTGCAGTAAGGCATAACCGCAATGGTTATGCCTGCAATGCAGAATCACAATCAATACTACTGATATGAATCCGAACAATAATTTAAATAATAATAGAAACAACAACAAAATGCCGAAATTCAACATGGGATGGATTTACGGCATTGCCATTGTCGGTTTGCTCATCGCTTACGTAATGGGTGGAAACAACATTGGTGGAAGTGCAGGGAAGCAGGCTTCATACACAAAGTTTCAAAGCTATGTGGCTAACGGGTACGCCAGCAACATTGTTGTAAACAAGGACAATGGCAAACTGAAGATGTATGTAAAGCCTGAATACATACGGCAAATTTTCGGTGTCGGTGTGAATCAAGTGGGCACGAACCCCTTTGTGGAAGTACAGTATGGCGGAATAGACAAGCTTGAAAGTTTCATTGATTCTGCCCGAGTAGCAGGAACGTTCAAGGGAGACCTTGCCTACGATAGCGACAAAGGCAGCATCTTGACATATGTCTTGCAGACATTGGGTCCCATAATCATATTTTTTGCCATATGGCTGTTCCTCATGCGCCGCATGGGCGGTGGTAGTGGTGGCGGAATTCTTGGCGTAGGCAAGAGCAAGGCTAAGGTATACGATAAGGAAAGCACAGAAAAGCCAATAACATTCAAGGATGTTGCAGGACAGGAGGGCGCAAAGCAAGAAGTGCAAGAGATTGTTGATTTCTTGAAAAACCCGCAGAAATACACAGAACTTGGTGGAAAAATACCTACAGGCGCATTGCTAATCGGTCCTCCGGGTACAGGAAAAACTCTTTTGGCCAAGGCTGTTGCCGGTGAAGCCGGTGTGCCATTTTTCTCTATGAGCGGCTCTGACTTTGTAGAGATGTTCGTTGGTGTCGGTGCAAGCCGTGTGCGCGATCTTTTCCGCCAGGCCAAGGAGAAAGCACCATGCATAATATTTATTGACGAGATAGACGCTGTGGGCCGTGCCCGTAGCCAAAGCCCTTCCATGGGCAGTAACGACGAGCGTGAAAGTACGCTGAATGCTCTTCTTACAGAGATGGATGGTTTTGGTACAAACAGCGGTGTGATAGTGCTTGCCGCAACAAACCGTGCCGATATGCTCGACAAAGCCCTTCTGCGCGCCGGTAGATTCGACCGACAGATAAGCGTTGATTTGCCAGACCTTAACGAGCGAAAGGCTATTTTTGAGGTTCATCTACGTCCGATAAAGAAGGATGCTAATGTTGACGTTGAGATGTTGGCTCGCCAAACTCCAGGCTTCTCTGGTGCCGACATAGCGAATGTATGTAATGAGGCTGCCCTTATTGCTGCGCGCAATGGCAAGAAGACAGTAGAGAAACAAGACTTCCTTGATGCCGTTGACAGGATAATCGGCGGTTTGGAAAAGAAAACAAAAGTTATGACTGCGGGCGAAAAACGCTCAATAGCCATTCATGAAGCAGGACATGCCACTATTTCGTGGTTTACCGAGCATGCCAATCCGTTGGTTAAAGTTTCCATCGTTCCGCGTGGCCGTGCGCTCGGAGCTGCATGGTATATGCCAGAGGAACGCCAGATAACCACAAAGGAGGCGATGCTTGATGAGATATGTTCATTG
Organism: bacterium; assembly: GCA_963644035.1. Classification (GTDB taxonomy): domain Bacteria; phylum Bacteroidota; class Bacteroidia; order Bacteroidales; family Bacteroidaceae; genus Prevotella. The sequence continues at coordinate 108,449 of CAVIMN010000012.1, read as the reverse complement.
CTTGGCGGCCGTGCAGCCGAAGAACTCTTTACGGGGCATATCTCTACCGGGGCGATAAACGACCTTGAGCGCGTCACCAAAAGTATGTATGGCATGATTGCTTATGCCGGAATGAGCGATCGCCTTCCAAATATCAGTTACTATAACAACAATGAGTATAACTTTCAGAAGCCTTATTCCGAGACTACGGCAAAGATAATGGATGATGAGGTGCTGAAAATGATTGCCGAACAGTATCAACGTGCCAAGGACATCCTGACAGAGCATAAGGAAGGGCATAATCGCTTGGCTGAACTCTTGATAGAACGCGAGGTGATATTTGCCGAGGATGTTGAGAAAATATTCGGAAAGCGCAAGTGGGTAAGTAGATCGCAAGAAATACTTGAAGCCAACGACCATGGCAACGACATCCATTCAGAAAGCCCTGAAGCAGAAAAAGCTGCTGAAGCCAACTCGCATGGCGATGAAACCAAAGATATAGTAAATCCATCTTGATTAAGAGAAAACATAGACATATACCATGACAGAAGAAAAGCATGGCAAAATGGCCAATCTTGTGGCTCGAACAGTGACGGGAATTTTCTTTGTCGCAGCTATAGTAACATGTTTCCTGCGCCCGCTGGCAATGGAAATGTTGTTTGCTCTAGTTACGGGACTTTCGATGTGGGAGTACACGGGACTGGTTAATGCCAAGGAGAACGTGCAGGTGAACAGATTTATCAGTACTGTGGCAGGAGTATATTTCTTCCTTGCCGTAGGTGGTTTTTGCAGTGGGGTAGTGCCAACGGGTGCGGTGTTTATTCCCTATCTCCTCACCATTGTCTACCTTTTTATCAGCGAGTTGTATGCTGGCGGCAGCAATGCCATTGAAGACTGGGCGCACACCATGCTCGGACAGATGTACATTGCGCTTCCATTCTCCACTATCAACGTGCTTGCCTTTAACGCAAGTGTTGGCGGACAGTCGGTATTCAATAACATAGTGCCACTTTGCATCTTCATATTCCTATGGACAAATGATACGGGTGCCTATTGTAGCGGGTCGCTCTTCGGGCGTCATAAACTCTTTCCCCGCGTGTCGCCAGGCAAATCGTGGGAAGGTTCTATTGGTGGAGCCATTTTGGTAGTTGTTGCCGCAATCTTGGTTTATCATTTCTTCCCGTGGATTGAAACAGAACTGCAGCTTTCTTTGTTGCAGTGGGTAGGCTTAGGCATGGTTGTTGTGGTGTTCGGAACATGGGGAGACCTCGTAGAGTCTCTCTTTAAGCGCACGCTTGGAATAAAAGACAGTGGAAATATATTGCCAGGACATGGCGGTATGCTCGACCGTTTCGATTCGTCGTTGATGGCGATGCCCGCAGCGGTTGTTTATCTGTACACTCTTACGTTGTTGGGTGCGTAACGGTTTTAATACACTATACGTTTAAATAAAATTCCGCCGCTACAGTAGAGGCTTTGCTGTCTCACTTGTAGCGGCGGAGTATTTATGCTATGTTCCACATTGTTTCAAGAAGAATCTTCCCGGAATGTGTCTTGAAAACTTTTTCTTCAAACGTCTTGATAGCAGTCTCAGAAAGGTGGTCTTCATAAGAGTTGACAAGAAAATCCGCCTCAAGAAGTATCTGCCAGTCTATGCCTTCTACGTTTTTATATGTGTGATGGTGGGCAATTAGAAAGCATACCCGCTCAATCTGTTCCTCTGTGTACCCGCCGAGGTTGTTGAGAAGCAGCCGTGCCTCATTGGGGCCCAGTTCTTCTTGATGTTTCCCGCTGCAGTCACCGTATTTTTCTTCGCTTACGTGTATGCCGATGTCGTGGAGTATAGCCGCAGTTTCAAGTATGAATAGCGTATCCTCGTCAACGCCTTCCATTTGTGCTATCGCAGCAGCGAAATCGTGAACCTTTATGAAATGTTGTATTCTTGGCACGTCTCCCATGTCATATTCCACCATTGCGATGAGCAGTTTTGCGTGTTTCTTATTCATTTCCCGTTTTTGTTTGTTCCGTATTCTCTGTGTTTTGATGTTTTCGGCTTACCTCTTTACATTTCGTCAATCTCAGCTCCTGTGCGTTCCATTACGTTTGCCGCCATACAGTCTGCGGCATGTATGATGGCAACAAGTGGATATAATTTCTGTGCCGTGTCGAAATTTCTTACGTCTTCAAAGCTATTTTGGTTAACGCCCCATGCGCCCATGTGCCAGCGTATTGCCAACATCTCGTCATCATAAAGTTCCATACCGCTCAGCAACACAACCACAAGTGATTTCTCTCCGTGTCCCATGGGGAATTTCTTGTATGTTACCTTGTAACCCTCGGTGTCTTCCCATTGTCCCAAGGCATTTTTGCGTTTCTTCACGCTACGTTTATATATGTCGCTTTTGCATACGTCATGCAGAAGTGCTGAGATTATTATGCTTTCGCGTTTTACTTCAGTGTTGAGTGACGGTTCAAGTGCTTTCATACTCTCCCATATGGCCAGTGCGGCATGGCAGGTGTTAAGGGAGTGAAGTAGTAGTCCACCCTCAGTGTTCAAATGATGTCCGGCAGAAGCGGGAGCAACGAAAAAGCCAATTCGTTCCAGTTCTTCTATAACATCGTCAACGCCTTCCCGCTCTGTCGAGCGCAGAAGCTCAATAAACTCTTCTTTCTTTTCTGTTATGTCTGCTTTCATTTTTATCCAATATGATAGTTTATTCTACAAAGCTACAGATTTTTACCATTGCAGCAAAGCCGCGGTCGCTTTTTTGTTTGCAGATATTTTTGCAAAAAGATGTTAGATGTGCTCAGAAAGCCCGCTTGAACATAATTATTTGCCCGCGGGCAAACAATTCTATCCCCGCGGTCTTTTCAGTGCGAACCGCTTTGCTTTTATTAAATACATACTTGTTCGCACTTGTTTGCCCATTCTGTGTGAGGTTAAAATAAACTAAAGGGCTTGTTCGGTTGTGCTTAATACTTTACTTTTGTCTTAGGAAAACAAACTATCAAAAAACGACAACAGACAAACAACATGAAGAAAACATTTACATTTGTTGCGGCTGTGATGTTAAGCGTAGCGTCTGCGTTTGCTGGCAATTACGCTAAATATTACGAAAATCTGCCGGTAAAAATGGCAGAACCCACACTGCCTTCAATTCCTGACAACAGTGTTAACTTGAAAGACTTTGGGGCTGTTGGTGACGGGCTTACCCTTAACACCCAAGCCTTTGCGCAGGCAATCAAGGCTCTCGCCAAGAAAGGGGGCGGACATCTCATCGTTCCGCAAGGCGTTTGGCTTACAGGACTTATATCTCTTAAGGACAACATTGACCTTCACCTTGAGAAAAATGCCATTATACTGGCTACACCAGACAAAGCCCAATATATCAAGACAAAAGACGGGCAGGCTGATAGCAAATGCACGCCGTTGATAACAGCTAGCAAGCGCACAAACATTAGTATCACGGGCGAGGGTATAATCGACGGCAACGGAGCCGTGTGGAGACCTGTGAAGCGTTCGAAAGTAAGCGACGTGGAATGGAAACGCTTCAAGGATATGGGCGGAACAGAAACTGAGGGCGGAAAACTTTGGTTCCCCTTCAACCTGAAGCATGTCGGCAATATCGCAGATAATCCCGAGGCGCAGGAGAATATGAGAAACCATATGATAAGATTCACAGACTGCGAGCGTGTGTTTGTGAGTGGCGTAACAATTCAGAATTCTCCCAAGTTTCATCTTATCCCAACCCGATGCAACAACGTTGTTGTAGACGGCGTTACAATCCGTTGCCCATGGAATGCGCAGAATGGGGATGCTCTTGATATAAGTTGCTGCCGCAATGTTCTGCTTGTTAACAACACCATTGATGCTGGTGACGATGGCATTTGCATGAAGGGTGGGGTAGGAAAGAAAGACGTTGCCGACGGGCCTTGTGAGAATATACTTATACAAGACAATAAGGTATACCATGCGCATGGTGGATTTGTTATAGGCTCCGAATTCTCAAACGGCATGAAAAACATCGTCGTGCGCCGCAATCTCTTCTCCGGAACCGACACCGGACTGCGTTTCAAAAGTGGCATTGGCAGGGGCGGAAAGACGGAGAATATATTCGTTAGCGACATTGTTATGAACGACATCAACGGGGAGGCAATCATCTTTGAATGTACTTATGCGGACAAAAAATACAAGGTTACCGGTGATGATGGCGAGATTGTGATTCCAAAGAACGCAGAATACGTGCCGGAATGGAACGATATCCATATCAGCAATGTAGTATGTCGTGGAGCCCAGACGGCAATAAAAGCTTATGGTCTGCCGGGGTACGATTGTCTTAAGAACATAACAATAGACAATTCCACATTCTTCTATACAAATAAGGACAAAGATATATTTAAAAATGCTGACGTTAAGATAACAGACTGTAAGTTTGTTACATATTGATGCGCGGCTTTTCTCCGTTCACATAATTGGGATAGACAAGGATAAGAGCAAGAGGTTTGGCAATCCGCAAGGCGGAAATCCCAACCTCTTGCTCTTTTTCTGTCTTTTTTCTGCGCTTTAGCTTGTCTTTCGCCCGGCTGGCGCATAGCATGCCCTGAGTAATTAAAGAAAAACTGATGGCGGGAATTTTAAGAAGCCACCCAAAAAGCGTATCTTTGCACATCCAATATAAAATATATAGCGTGCGCTGCGTTTCAACGCTGCGTACGGGAAACATTAACAAATCAACAAGCAATATCAAATAAACATGGAACAAGAGAGCAAACTATTTCAGGAAGTTAACGGCGGATATACCATGCTTGATGCCATAGAAGAGGCAAAACGCTGCTTGAACTGTAAGGTTCCGCAGTGTAAAAAAGGTTGTCCGATAAGCCATGATATACCGAATTGGATTCATGAACTGTCTATGGGAAACCTTGGCAATGCGATGAACATAATAAACGGCAAGAGCAATTTGCCCGCAGTCTGCGGTCGTGTGTGTCCACACGAAAAGCAATGTGAAGGTCTTTGCGTGATGGCAAAGAAAGGAAAAGGCATCCGTGTTGGCAAACTGGAACGGTTTATAGCTGATTTCGACGGAGACATGGGGCTGATACGCGAGAAATTGTTGCCGAAGACGCGCGGAAGGGTTGCCGTAATAGGCTCCGGTCCGGCAGGATTGACCATTGCCGGTGATTTAGCACGGCAGGGATTCAACGTGGAAATATTTGAAATGGAGCCAGAACCCGGTGGGGTTCTCATGTTTGGCATACCGGAATATCGTTTGCCAAAGGAGATTGTAAGGCGAGAGATAAAGAAAATAGAAGAACTCGGCGTGGTGTTCCATTGTAATATTACCGTGGGAAAAGACACGAATATCGATGAACTGTTCGCAATGGGCTTTGATGCTATATTCATGGGCACAGGAACGGGCAAGCCAAAGAAACTGGATATTCCAGGAAGTCAGCTGAAGGGTGTGCGTCAGGCCATTTGGTTCTTGAGGCGTGTGAGCCTTTATAACGAAGGAAATCTTGACCGTGACGAAGTTGTCGTGCACGAAGGCAACCGAGTTTTTGTGATTGGTTGCGGAAACACGGCAATGGATGCAGCCCGCACCGCGGTGCGTATGGGAGCAGGCGACGTGCAGGTAGTTTATCACCGCACGGTGAACGACATGAGTGCGCTGAGGTCAGAATATGACGAGGCCGTGGAAGAGGGCGTAAAGTTCAACTGGGAGTCGAGCATCGTTGAAATTCATGACAATGACGGAGTGCTAAATGAAGTGGTAATCGAGACGAAAGACGGGGAACGCCGCACGGAAAAGGCTGACTTCGTGATAATGGCTGTCGGTTCAGCCCCAGCCAGCCGTATCGTTTCTACCACAACTGGCATTGATGTGGACGCGCGCGGGTATGTGCTTACGCGTGAGAAACCTTATGGTATGACGACAAGGAAAGGCGTCTTTGCCGGTGGCGATGTGGTCAACATGCCGTCGACCGTAGTCCTTGCCATGCGTGATGCAAAAATGGTGGCAGAGGGAATAGCTCAGTATGTTGACGCTGTTAAACTGCTCGAAGCAATCAATATGGACGGGGAATTGAAGCAAACAAAGGATGAGGCGTAGTGCTCATCCTTTAAATAAAGCAAGAAAAGTATCATGGGGACATATATTATAATAGGTGTTTTGGCGTTTGCCGTTGCTTTTTTCTTGGGAAAGCATTTTGCAGGCAATGGTCAACAGGACCGAAACACTGAGGCTGAGGCAAAACTTCTAGAGCAGATTCGCTCGTTGACGTCCGCGCGTGACGTTGAAAAAGCCAACGTTCAAAACCTGCGTGAGCAGCTTCAGCAACTTCGTGCCGATAGCGAGAAACAGTTGCTGGAACAGAAACGTAGCAGCGATGCCCAACTTGTTTGCGAACGCCAACGCGGTGCTGCATCATTGGAAGAAGAACGTCAGCGCAACATAAAGGCTCTTGACGAAGAACGTCAGCGAAATGCAAACCGTGAGGCGGAGCTGACCGAGACATTCAGCAAGCAAACGTCAGAACTGAAAGCCTCGTATGAAAGCCAGCTCGCAGATATCAAGAAATCGGAGAAGCAGCGTTGTAGCGAAACAGTGGAAACGTTGTCGAAAGCCTATGAAACGCAGATTGCTGAAATGAAGGATACCCATGCACGGCAGTTGGCGCAGGCAAAAGATACGGCAGAAAAACAGATTGAGGCTTTGCGCCAAATGAATAAGGCACAGGTGGATAGTCAGCTGAAGCTCATCAAAGAGCAGATGCAGACCACTTCCGAAGAGATACTTAAACGTCGCCAAGACGAGCTGGGCGAGCGAAACAAGGAGCAAGTGTCTAAAATAATTGACCCGTTGCAGCAGAGTCTTAAAGATATGCAGGAGGCTTTCGACCGTTCAAAGGAGCAGCAAAAGGATGCCTTGACGCGCCTTGACGAGACGATAAAGCTGAACATGCAGAAGAGTATGGCGCTTGGTGAGACAGCAGACCGGCTGACACGCGCCCTTACGGGTGAGGTGAAAATTCAGGGAAACTTTGGTGAACTGAAGCTGAAGCAGTTGCTTGAAGACCTAGAACTAAAGGAAGGTGAGCAGTTTGATACGCAGGAGACGCTGCGAGACAAAGGCGGACGGCAAGCACGCGGCGACGACGGAAAAGGACTTATACCTGACTTTATCTTGCACTTCCCTAACAACAGGCATGTTGTGGTGGACTCAAAGATGTCGCTCACTGATTATGAACGCTATATGAACGCCGAAGACGGAACACCGGAGAAGTCGGAATACCTTAAGGCTCATATTGCAAGCGTGAGAGCGCAAGTTAAGAGGCTTGCACGCAAGGAGTATACGAGGTATCTCCCTGAGGGATACAACCGCCTTAACTTCGCTATAATGTATATACCGATAGAGGGAGCGATGAATCTTGCGCTGCTAAACGACTCAACGTTGTGGCGTGAGGCTTACGATCAGGGGGTTATGATTCTCGGACCGCAGACGATGTATATGAATTTGCGCGTTTTGGAGATGATGTGGACGCAAGTGCGCCAACTGAAGAACCAGCAAGAGATGATGGATGCCGCAAATACTGTTATCGACCGTGTGCAAGATTTTGGCCAAAGATTCCAGGATGTGGAAACGAGCATGCAGGACACGGTTAAGAAAATTAACAAGTTGAAGATTACCACTGCGGAGAGCGGTCCGAGTATCATTACGGCGGCACGCAAATTGCTCACGGCTGGGGCTAAGGAGAACAAGAAAAAGAAGTCTTTGGCAGACATGGACAATACTGTTTTCCTAGAGTCTGAACCCGGAAACCTTCCACTGTCAGAACAGGAGGGCTCGAATACCACACTGTCGGAATAGCAGGCAGAAAGAGGCCGAGCGCCCATGTAGATACAAAAAGTGCTGTCCGTTGTTTTCTCGTTACGGGATAAACTTACGGACAGCACTTTTTGTTTGCCTAGTTCAGGCAGTTATTATTCGTCAACCCCGAAGAGAGGGTCTTCTGGCATCACCATTACTGGTTTTTGTTCAGCTAGCTTCAAGAGTTTGTCGGAAACGTATTTCTTGTCTACAACCAGGCGGAACATGTATTCATTAAACCATTCGTTGGTCATTATCAGGCAGCCTTTCTGTCCCCAGTCTGCTCCCCAGCTATTCTCAACCTTCCATTTCACGGGATTTCCCTTAGAGTCAAGATCCACTGCCGTCAGGGTCATGGCGTGAGTTGAGCCACTGTCGAATGTTGAGATGCGCTCAGCCTTGTTCATCGGGAAGGTGGTGTTGAAGAGAGTGCCGTAGTCAAAGCTCTTAATGTCGCAATATCCGCGCTTGCGGTCAAGGAATTTGCCCACGTCATAGGAGCTATACATCTTTTTCCCGTCTTTAATGGAAGCAATTGCCAGCTTGGCTATTTCGTCCATCGGCAAGTTCAGATATTTCCAGTTGTGTCCGTCGTATGTGTGGCGGTCGTATTCAACTTCGTAAGTCTTGTAGTATTCACGGCGTGGGTCGTTCATAACCATAATGAACGTGCCGTTGAGAGTCTCCTTGCCAGTAATTTCCTTGAAGAATTCTTTTGGCGTATATTTCTTCGCAGCCAGCGAGCGACCGTTCTTGTCCTTGAATGCGTATGTAAACTCCGTAACAGGCTCTCCAAGTGTCAGTTTCAGCATGTGGTAGATCGTGGAGAGCATTTTTGTTTTCTCGCTCTGAAGTTGCTGCTTCTGCTTCTTGTCTGATGCCATTTTGCGGAGCTTCAGTCCGTATTCGCGTAGCTTTGACTTAAGCAATGCAGCCATTCTGCTTGTGTTTTCAGCAGAGTATGTTTCAGGCATTACGCTTTTGGGCACAACGCCATACTTCTCCGTTAGGTCGGCAACGCCGCAGAATGTACCACCGTCATTAGTGGGATTTTGGAAGAAGAACCGCACGCGCTCATTGTCCATTGGCTTGTCTGCACAATCTATCACGCCTTGAAGGAAGAGGTTGGCTTTCTCAAGTTGGTCGTAGAAGAACAGGTAATCTTGTGATAGTTCAACGGAGAGGGAGTCAGACTGCTTGGCAAAGTCGCTGCGCAGAACGTTGAGTCCACTAAACATCCAGCAGCGTCCGCTTGACTTTTGGTTTGTTATGCTCTGCGCCTTCGTTTCGTTGCTGAAATATGTGTCCAGTTCTCCTTCGCTTACGCTATGGTTCTTGGCCAGAACGTCAATGGAATTTGCAGCGATTGCGTTGAAAAGCGCTTTGTCTGAAGCTCCTCCTGTATTTTGTTTCTTTATCTCAGAGAGCATTTTTTCAGAGATGCCCCCACTGTTCTGCTGAGCTGAAATACTGCCCGCCAGGGTTGCAAGCACGATGCCTGCCATAATGGTTTTCCTGTTCATATAGCTTGTCTTTTTGTAGATAATCTTTTTTATGGATAGGCCAATAGAATGCAATGATAACTTGTTGCTAAATTGCTGAGCATTGCCTATTTTATGCAAAGATAGTCAATAATTCGGAATATACATGTCTGTTACTAATTTTATGCTTGCCTTTGTGCCTTTGTAAAATATAAACGGAGCTGTAGCTTTATTTCATAGGTATGAATTATGCAACGGGATAAAATTGGGCGTATGTTGAGGCTTTTTATATAATATTTCTTTGATTATGTAATGCTTTTCCTTTTATGCGTAAAAGAAAAGGAGAACCGTCCGCTGACGAGTTCTCCCTGTTTTGTCGATATTACTGGTTAATAATTTTGTTGTTTTGTTATTTACTCTTTGCCGAGTCATGCCTGTGGCGATGATTGTCGGCATTTTAATGTTTTCTTTTGACTTTCGGTTTTCTTTTTAAAGACATGCGATTACAGCCTGAGCGTCGCTGCCTTCAAAGAAGCAGATGCCGGTGACAGGCTGATAGTTCATGTGTGAATACTGAAAAAGCTGAAGCGCGGCAAAGTTTCCGTCGGCGGAATGACATTCCTCAAGTAAGTAATTCCCGAGGGTTGTTGAGGGTTGTTTTCCTAATGCCGCAAACTGTTCGGCGCATTTGTCAGACGTTGCAGATAATGCGCGTGCCATTTTGCTTCCAACTTCTTGTGTATATTCTGTCTTGCTCGCTTTCAAGCCGCTGTTTGTGCCTGTATAGAAAGCTTTTGTTGAAAGGCCGAAGAACGCTTTCTTTATGGATATGCGTTCATCTTTGGCAAGGTCTTTCGACATTGCCAGATTTGTAACTGTTGCCATTTGGTGTTTTCTTTCTTTTTTTCTTCTTTTTCGTTAGATAGTTTGTGCGCTTAAATATCAATAGATATATGGCACGATAAGCAATTCCCCTCGCTATCTCTATTGCAAATGTATAGATGCGTGGTGAACAGCAGATAATTTCTTAAGTGTAAATATAGTGCTAACAAAGAAGATGCCGCAGCGCCAAGACGTAATATGTCGCTGACGGGGCAGGCATTATCGGGCGTGACAAAAGCTGACCAACGCCGCGGTAATGGCAGAAAGAAGTTTTTTGCAGGTTAAACAAGTCTTGTATTCTTGCCGGAGTGCGCAACGTCTGTATAAAATTTGATGTAGACGTGATGCTACGTTCCGGCCTAGAACTGCAGATGCGCGCCAATTCGTTGGCGTTGCTCAGTATGGCTTGCGGCTTGTTGCCGTTTTCCACGAATGAAGATTTCTGCTTGTCCACTGGCTCATCGTGCCATTTTGGGGCAGACGGGGCAGCGGAAACTGTAGTACTTATAGCGAAGGCTATAAAGAGCAATAGTGTTTTCAGATAATATTCTATTCTTTGCAAGTTCATATCTGCAAATATATGAAAAATATTCCGATAATATATTTTTGCAGCTTTAAAAAGTTGCAAAAAAGAACGGGAGACAACGATATCGTTATCTCCCGTGTATCTTTTTCGTAACCGACTAAAAACATTCCTTTTTAATTATTAGTCAACCACGAGCCTGCTGCTGTATTAACAGCAAACAGGGGTGACTAACTTCTGACGCTGTCTTTTGTGCGTCAAAATCAAACAACTAAATTTACCTAAATCTATTAAAACTATTCTTTTTTTATTCCTGTGCCTCACGGCAGTCGCTCAATCCTGTAAAACAATCTCTCTTTTTTTTACCTTTTATGCTTTCCCGTTTATCCGGGATTCACCTATTGATGTTATCCTTCTTCTTTCCTTTTTTACCTTTCAAGACCATCCTTCTTCTTGTTATCCTTAATCTTATACCTTCTATAACCTATTGTCTTGTTATCCTTGCCGCTAGTGACATTCACTATCTCGGCTTACTCTCTTTTTACCTTAGAGGATGTCTTTGTCTTGTTTCTTTCTTTTTGACGATGCAAAAGTACGACTGTTTGCGAACACACACAAGAAAATGATGCAGAAAAAGCACATAAATACATTTGTTCTTGATTTATATCAATTCTGTGTGTGCGAACACAAAAGCGTTTACCCATGAAAAATTAAGCAGAACCAATAGGAAAATAATGTTTAAGTCACGATTAAAAAATCAGCACCCCGTGGTGGAAGATGGTTCACGCTGTATTTTCTTTCCATGAGCCATTGCCTTTGTTTAAGATGTGTGTTTGCCAATAAGAAAAGAAGAGGTGCATTCTTTTTCTTTAGTATGTTTCTTTTCTTAATGGCAAAAGAGGATGTGCTTATTATTCTTTTGTGGTTAAGCGAGCTTTCATCCACTTTCCTCGATATATTCGGATAAGGAAAATAAAACCTCTGAACGTGAGTTCAACAGCCATTGCGAACCAAACGCCTTTCAATCCGTAGCGCGGTGCAAGTAAAGCCGCCATTGATAGTCTTACGAGCCACATGCTTCCGAAGTTCATTATTGATGGAATTTTTGTGTCGCCCGCACCAATGCAGATGCAGTTGCCCACTATTGCCGCAGCGAACATCGGTTCTGCAAACGCTTCTATGCGCAGTGCTTCTACGCCAAGGCTACGAATTTCGTTAACAGGAGTCATTATTCCAATCATTTCAGGCGCAAAGACATACATAATCCCTCCCATTATTGCCATTATCAGCATGCCTAGTGCCAGTGTCATGGCGGCGAAACGGCGAGTAAGGTCCGTGCGCTGCGCTCCAACGCTCTGCCCTATAAGCGTAGTCGCAGCCTCTCCGATGCCATAGCCAGGCATATAGCAAAGGCTCTCTGCGGTAATGGCGAACGTGTTGGCGGCTATTGCGAAATTTCCCAATGGTGCAACAATCATGGTGCTTACTATTTGTGCTCCGCTCATGAGCATATACTGAATGGCCATTGGGGCACTTATGCGCAAGGCATTGCGCATGTAACTTCCGCACGGGCGCCATTTCCATGCTTCTCCTTTGAGGGCAATCATCGGTGCGCGGCTTACTGCAATCCATATCAGTATGGTTCCCGTTACGAGGAAGGCGAGTGCTGTGCCGAGTGCTGCTCCTGCCACTCCCATGCCCAAGCCTGGCATGTGGAATGTAGTGCCGAGAATGTTGATATCGCGTGGTGGAAAAATGGCAATGAGGTTGAAAAGCACGTCAAGAATACACATCATTATGCTCATTATGCTGGGCACTTTCATGTTTCCGGAGCTTTTCAGCATGGCAGAAGCCATCATTCCAATCATATATATCGGTAGGGAAAGACAGTATATGAGGAAATATTTTGTGGAAAGTGGCGCAATGTCAGCCCCGCCCCCCAGCCAGTAGGGGAGTGGTTTGGCTATGCCTATACATAATAAGGTGAGGAAAACCGACATGACAATCATTGTCATCAGTCCAAGACGGAACACGCGGCGTGTTTTCTCCAGGTCGTTAGCTCCGATAAAGTGCGCGGCTTGAACAGAAAATCCCATAATTGTTGCCGATGAAATCCCGCCGAAGAGCCATGTTGTTGATTCAACTAGTCCGATTGCCGCCGAGGCTTTTGCTCCAAGAGCCCCCACCATAGAAGCGTCAATGTAGAACATAAGAATGGACGAGAGTTGCGACAGGATGGAAGGTACGCTGAGTTGCACAATGAGACGCAGCTTGTCTGCGTCGTTCATCTTCTGCCCATTGCGTATCATCGCAAGCAGTCTGTTCTCTTTGGCTGATTTGTCAGACATTTGTTTGGCTTGTTGTTGATTTCGTTTTAGTAGTGTTTGGGTCTGTTCCCGTTGCTATCGTCGTTTTAAAGCCGCAGTATTGGCTATATTTCCCCACGGCGTTTCGTTTCTGTCGCCGTGGGCTTTTGCGCGAAAGGCCGTGGGCTTATTGTTCGTTTGCCGCAGGGGCTTTTTGTTGGGCCTCCAGTTCCATATCGCGCCGCGACTTACTCTTTGTCACGAGCCATACTCCGAGGCATACGAAGATGATGGCGATACCCTGTGTTGGTGTGAGTATTCCGATGCCGGTAAGCACGCTGACCGTAACGCTTACTGCGGGTTGCACATAATTGTATACGCTGACCACCGTAGGACGCAGCGTGTTCTGTCCTATCATCATAAGGATGTAGCCCAAATACGTGCCGCAGAATACTACGAAGCCTGTTTCCAACCATGTCTGCATGGGGACGTTTGGGAAATCAATTGCTGCCACATGGCTTGCAGTGAACGGCAGGATGATTATCGATGCATAGGTGAACATCCATTTGTTGACGGTGATGACGGAGTATTTTTTAACCAGTTTGCTGAACAATGTGAGGTAGAGAGCAAACGAAAGTTGCGCCGCCATGCAGAGCAGGTCGCCCCAAATGTTGCCAACCTTACTGTTTCCGGCTGAAGCACTGGTAAGAACGAGTGCCACAGCGCCTGTGCATCCGAAGAGAACGCCGATGGCTTTCTTTGGCGTTATAGGCTCCTTGAGAATTATCGCTGCCAACACCATGGCAAAAATAGGCATGGATGTTGTTGCAACGCTAGAGTTTATGGGAGAGGTTATACTTAGTCCGATGGTGTAACAACATTGGTTTGTGACCAATCCAAAGATGCCAGCCCCAATAAACATCAGCTTGTCTTTCGTAGGAACATGCTCTTTGCGTGTGAAAAAAGACGTAATCCAAAATAGAATAGCTCCGCCAGCAACGCGAAACGAAACCATGTCGATGCCCGTAATGCCGTGCGTCATGGCGTCTTTGCCAAGCGGTGCCATGAGTCCCCAGAAGGCACAGGCAAGGAAAATGCACAGGTGGGCGATAAGAGGTCTGTTGTTGTTCATTTCTTTATTGTAAATTATGCTATTGGCCTAAGCCGGTGCAAAGTTACTCATTTATCCTGTTTTATAAAATCTTCACGCTCCGAAATGCCGCTTCTTCATAATTTTATCTTAACTTTGCGTTAAATAAAATGCGTTGTGCGCGTAGGGATGTATGTGTTCCGCTCCGCGCTGTAAACTTTTAAAAATAGCATCGTTATGCAGAAATACGCAGATTATATAGAGCAGATAGAGATTGATTCTCTATGGGGAGGGCGCAAGCACATCCTTTGGAACTTGGATCGCCGTGTGAATATCCTCAGCGGTGTGAATGGAGTGGGGAAAAGCACTATTATAAACCGCGTGGTGAAGGGACTTTCCGCTGGGGGCGAGTTTCCAAGCCACATGCTTAAAGGCGTGCGCATCAAGGTTTCGCCTCAAGACGCCAAGTGGATAAGATTCGACATCATACGCTCTTTCGACAATCCCGTGATAAATCAGGAGATGCTCAACAAGATTGGGGTAAGTCTTGTTACGGAACTTGACTGGCAGATATACAATCTGCAGCGCAAATACCTAGATTATCAAGTGAACGTGGGCAATCGCATTATTGCAGCCCTGCAGAGCGGAGAGCCGGATGCGGCGCAAAAGGCGCAGGCTTACTCTGAACCCAAGCAGCGTTTTCAGGATTTTGTTGACGAATTCTTTGCCGATACAGGCAAGACCATAATACGTGATGCCAACGAAATACGGCTTTTGCAGATGGGAGAGACGCTTAATCCGTATCAGCTGTCGAGCGGAGAAAAACAGATTCTCGTCATTCTTCTAACTGTGCTCGTGGAAGACCGCAAGCCGTATGTGCTTTTTATGGATGAGCCAGAGGTGAGTCTGCACATAGAATGGCAGAAGAAACTGGTTGACACTATTATTCAGCTCAATCCGAACGTGCAGGTTATACTTTCAACCCATGCGCCTGCCCTCATCATGAACGGGTGGATTGACAACGTTACGGAGGTAAGCGACATAACGGTGAACTGATACAAACGCCTCCGCTTTTTGGGGAAGGCGTTAGGCAAAGAAGCGAAAAAACACATACGATTATGGCTAAACGGCTCAGTGACAATCTCTCGTCGGCATATTTCGAAGCGGCCAACCGCATGAAACCCAAGAACGCACGCCGGCGTATCGTGGCTTATGTGGAAAGTTACGACGACGTGTTCTTCTGGCGCACGGTGTTGAGCCGGTATGAAGACAAGACGCGGTATTTTGAAGTAATGCTTCCCTCGCGTGACACACTTGAGCGCGGAAAACGGGCGGTGTTGATGAATCTGCTTGGCGACAAGGTGGGCGACAGTCTGATTGCCTGTGTGGATGCAGATTACGACTACCTGCTTCAGCAGACAACAGCCACGTCGAAAGTCGTGAACAACAGCCCTTATGTGCTGCACACCTATTCTTATGCGATAGAGAATATGCAGTGTTATGCACCTTCGCTTCACGATGTGTGCGTGATGGTCACTCTCAACGACCATGGAATCTTTGACTTTGATGACTATTTCCGCCAAATCAGTGAGGCTATATATCCGCTGTTCGTATGGTCAATATGGCATTATAGGCGCGGAATATACGGCGAGTTCACGATTACCGACTTCAACCACGTCGTTGAATTGGGAAATTTCTCCGTTAAAAATCCTCAGTTGTCAATCGACAATATGCGGCGCAAGGCGCATAGCAAGGCGAACGCACTGAGGCACGCCCACCCCGAGGCAAAAGAATCGTATGCGGATCTAGATAGGGAATTGCGCAAGCTGGGGGTAACGCCGCAGGATACTTATATGTATATTCACGGACACCACCTATTCAACAAGATAGTGCTGCCGATAATGAACCGCGTTTGCAGCATACTCGTGCAGGAACGGGAGAGCGAAATAAGGCATCAAGCTGTGCACGACACGCAGTTGCGCAACGAACTCTCGTGCTATAGCAACAGTATTCAGGATATTTCGCAGATGGTGAAAAAGAGTACGGGCTACACGACTTCCCCCCAGTTCCAACGGATAAGGCGAGATGTTGAACGGATGTTGAACTTAGACAAAAGCAAGTCTGCCGTAGGGGACGTGGACAGTTGTCCGACGGAATGAAGAAGAAATGTTTTTTAGAATAAAATAAGAAGGAAAAGAAATGAAAGAAACACCAGTGCTGCTGCTTACAGGCTATCTGGGCAGCGGAAAGACCACACTTCTCAACCGCATCCTCGCAAACGAGGAGGGTATAAAATTTGCAGTTATTGTAAACGATATAGGCGAAGTGAACATTGATGCCGACCTTATACAACAGGGTGGCATAGTGGGACAGGGCGACGACAGCCTTGTTGCTTTGCAGAACGGTTGCATCTGCTGCACGCTGAAGATGGATCTTGTACAGCAGTTGAGTGATATCGTCTCACAAAACCGGTTCGATTATATCGTGATTGAGGCTAGCGGTATCTGCGAGCCGGCTCCGATAGCACAGACAATAAGCGTTTATCCTCAAATGTATCCGGACTTTGCCAAGCAAGGAAAAGCCAAACTGGATGCCATTGTAACGGTTTGTGATGCTTTGCGCCTGCGCGACGAATTCAACGAGGGAACAGATCTTACTAAGGGGAACCTTGACGATGATGACTTGGAAAGCCTGGTAATACAGCAGGTAGAGTTCTGCAATCTTATTCTCCTGAACAAAGCGTCGGAAGTTTCGCCCGAAGAACTTTCGCACATCACGGCAATACTGAGACAAATACAGCCAAAGGCAGAGATTATACCATGTGATTATGGTGACGTAGACTTCTCGAAGATACTGAATACCCACCTCTTTGATTTTGATAAGGTTGCCACTTCTGCACGCTGGATTGAGGCTGTGGAGGGTGATGAAGACGACCTCGAAAACGAAGAAGAGGGCGAGGCATTGGAATACGGTATAGGTACATTTGTATACAGCCGTCGCGAACCGTTGGATATGACCGAGTTTGACCAGTTTATAGCGCGCAAATTTCCCAAGAGTGTGATACGTTGCAAGGGGATATGCTATTTTGCCAATGAGAAAGACCAGTGTTATCTCTTTGAACAGGCTGGAAACCAAGTGTCGCTGACCAATGCCGGACAATGGTATGCCTCAATGCCGAAGGATGAACTTGAAGAGTTTGTGGAGAGAAATCCGCAGGTTCTCCGTCAATGGGACGAAAAATATGGCGACCGCATGCAGAAACTTGTGTTCATCGGGCAGAACATGGACAGGGAAGAGATAGAAAGTGCACTTGACAAGTGTTTGGTTAAATGATATACAAGATGATGAAAAGAAACACATTGTGCAGAATCTTTGCTGCTTCAGCCTTTGCAGCAGCTACTGTAATGCCGGGCTATGCGCAGGAGAGAGATACGCTTACTTTGTTCAACGACGTTACGTTCTATGACGGATACCAAATGAAGAACAATCCGGACAGCGCCTTGCAAGACGGTATTCTGCGCCATCTTACGTCGCTTTATGCAGTGAAGCTGACCGAAAGTCAGCTTGACCAGATTGGCGACAGTCTTGAAATGCACGTCAGCGTGCGGGCTTGTTGTGACGATTATGACCGTATCGGAAACCTTAACCTTGCGTTCGTTCCAAAGGGTCAGGAGAAATATGTGCCGGAAGAGGTTGACCGCATAGAAATAGGACGTTTCATAACTCCGTTTATGAATATGAACAAGAAGCCGGATGTGGTGCCATACGAATATAAAGTGCCTTACTTGAGTTATATTTTCCGGGACGCAGAGTTACGCGCAAAATATGACTTTTGGGTGGAATACCAACTGTTTGGTGTTCCGTATGCCGCAAACCAAGAGGTTAAGAACTGCGCCGGACGCAGTGACGTGTTCAAGGGAACGCTTAAGTTTTCTTCGCTGAAAAGCAACCAAGGTGTCAAGACAGACAAGGATGTTCTTGTGCCCGTAGTTATCAAAAAGGAGGAATATCTTGCAGTGAAAAACTTGAACAATTATTCTGAGAGTGCAACCGACACACTTGGAAAGACAACAAAAACGTATTGGTTTGACGTTCCGAAGGATGTTGAAACGGGTATGCTCGTAATCGTGACCTCTAACCATGGTGCTAACGAGAACGGGGAGGAATATAACCGCCGGTGGCATTATGTTTATGTTGACGATGAATTGATGATGGGATATAAGCCGGGTCGTACATCATGCGAGCCGTTCCGTAAATACAACACCATGTCGAATGGTATCTATGGCTTATTTAAACGTTCGGATGCAACATGGCAGTCGTTCAGCAACTGGTGTCCGGGGGATGTAATAGATAACAGAATATTGGCGTTAGGTGCGGTAAAGGCAGGCAGACATAGCGTGCGCATCAGTGTGCCGGAAGCTGTTTTTGCTGATTCTCAAGGGGATATCCCAGTTTCTATCTTCTTCCAAGGACTTACGCAAGGCACTGTAACTGGAGTGGATGAGGTGCAGGCGGAAACAAAACCTCTTGTTGAACTGCGTATTGGCAGTGGAAATCTTACTGCGATTTCGCAGGAAGGTGTTGCTGGTATAGAGCTGCGCGACCTTCAGGGGAAGCTTGTTCGCCAGGTAGACTGCGAGAAGACAATAAGCATTTCAGGGTGTGTTCCCGGTGTTTACATCGTTAGTGTAGAACTGACAAACGGTATTGTTGAGTCGCACAAACTGAAAATTTAGTTGAAGGCTGAACACAAAAAAAATAAAAAGCCGCTTGGACTTGCTCAATGCAAAGCCAAGCGGCATTTTGTTTCCAGAATACTTATTCTTTTTACTCCACTAGTTTATAATGGGTATTCCTCAAAAGCGTATAGTACGGTTGAGAGATAACGCTCGCCTGTGTCAGGAAGCAATACGACAACTCGCTTTCCCTTGTTCTCTGGGCGCTTGGCAACCTGCGTTGCTGCAAAGGCCGCTGCTCCAGAGGAAATTCCCACAAGGAGTCCTTCCTGTTGGGCAAGTTCACGACTGGTGCGAATTGCATCATCGTTGTCAACGTCTATCACTTCATCCACCACGGAAGCGTCGTATGTTTGCGGAATAAATCCGGCTCCAATGCCTTGGATCTTGTGTGGACCGCTTTTCCCTCCGTTCAAAACGGGCGATGTTAGAGGTTCAACAGCAATGACTTTAACATCGGGATTGTTTTCCTTTAGTCGTTTGCCTATGCCGGATACGGTGCCTCCGGTACCTACTCCTGCAACGAATATGTCAATTTTACCTTCTGTCTGTTCCCATATTTCTACTCCGGTCGTGGTGTAATGCTGTATGGGATTAGCCTTGTTTTCAAACTGTTGCAGTATGACAGAGCCTGGAATGTTCTCTCTCAGCTCTTCGGCAGCCTTTATTGCTCCTGCCATTCCATCCTTACCCGGAGTAAGACGCACTTCGGCCCCATATGCTTTGACAAGGTTTCTGCGTTCTATACTCATCGTTTCTGGCATGGTAAGTATCAGCTTGTAGCCTTTTACCGCAGAAACTAAAGCCAGTCCAACACCGGTATTCCCACTTGTTGGCTCAATAATAGTAGCCCCCGGTTTAAGAATTCCCTTTTCTTCGGCATCTTCTATCATGGCAAGAGCAATGCGGTCTTTCACGCTTCCACCTGGGTTGAAAAATTCCACCTTTGCCACAATAGGCTCTTCCAAACCTTGTTGGGCAGAGAATTTTCCTAATTCAAGCAGGGGGGTCTTGCCGATTAACTCTGTAAGTTTCTTCGCAATCATGGATATTCTGTCTTTTGTTGTTGTTAAACGACTTGATTTTCTGTCGCTTCTTTAAATCTTGTCGAACGCTTGCTGCAGATCGTCTATAATGTCGTCAATGTGTTCCGTACCAATACTTAGGCGTATTGTAGACGGCGTTATGTGTTGCTGCTCCAGTTCTTCCGGAGTCATCTGTGAATGTGTCGTGGTGTAAGGATGAATAACAAGACTCTTCACATCGGCTACGTTGGCAAGCAAAGAGAATATTTTCAGTGAGTCGATAAATTCCCATGCTTCTTTTTCTCCACCTTTAATCTCAAACGTGAAGATGCTGCCTCCGCCGTTGGGGAAGTACTTGTTGTAGAGTTCGTGGTCGGGGTGTGAAGGTAGCGATGGATGGTTTACTTTCGCAACTTTCGGGTTGTTTGCAAGATATTCCACAACCTTCAGTGCATTTTCTATGTGGCGTTCAACGCGAAGCGACAACGTTTCAAGTCCTTGAAGCAGTATGAAAGCATTGAAAGGTGATATTGTTGCGCCTGTATCGCGGAGCACAACGGCGCGTATCCTAGTGACAAATGCTGCCGGACCAGCAACATCGGCGAAGATTGCTCCGTGGTAGCTTGGATCGGGTTTGCCTAGTGACGGGTATTTATCGGCGTTGGCTTTCCAGTCGAACTTCCCGCTATCTACTATTACACCGCCAAGGCTTGAACCATGTCCACCTATGAACTTTGTTGCAGAGTGTACGACAATGTCTGCTCCATGTTCAATCGGACGAATTAGATAAGGTGTGCCGAAGGTGTTGTCTACGATGAATACGATATTGTGCTTGTGGGCAACCTCTGCCACAGCGTCAAGGTTTGTTACGTCTGAGTTTGGGTTTCCGAATGTTTCGGCATACACAACCTTTGTATTTGGCTTTATTGCAGCTTCAAGGGCTTCAAGGTCGTTAACGTTTACAATAGTATTCGTAATGCCTTGGGTGGCAAGTGTGTGGGTGATAAGGTTGAATGATCCACCATAAAGATTGTCGGCGGCAACGATATGGTCGCCTACAGAAAGTATGTTTTGAAGAGCGTAGGTCACTGCTGCTGCTCCTGAAGCCACTGCAAGTCCTGCAGTTCCGCCTTCAAGTGCTGCTACACGAGCCTCGAATACGCCTTGAGTGGAATTAGTGAGTCGTCCGTAGATGTTGCCGGCATCACGCAGTCCGAAACGGTCTGCTGCGTGTTGCGAATTCCGAAATACGTAAGATGTTGTTTGATATATGGGCACTGCGCGTGCATCTGTTGCTGGATCTGGTTGCTCCTGTCCTACGTGAAGTTGCAATGTCTCAAAGTGAAGTTTCTTTTCGCTCATAGTTTTAATATTTTTATTGTTTGTATTCTTTTATTCTGTTTGCAAAATTACAGCGTTTGGCGCACCTTTGGAATACCATGTTTATACCATTTCATATACCATATTTGTGGTATATGTTCATCAGTGTAATCTTTTTGCTTCTGTTATGTTGGTTACACCTTATTATATATATGCTATTTCGCAATCGGTTGTGTGGCTTTTCATGTTGAAACTAGTTTGTTTTAATTGTTTGAAAATTCCTTATAATTGGCTAAACAATAAAAATGTGCTATATTTCCTATTTACCATAAGGGATAATGTTATAAATTTGCATTTATTATGAACAAGTTAAGGATGTAAATGTAAAAATGTTCACTTTCCCTTTCCTCAGCTTTCTTGAATATAGCAGTAATCTTGCAAACCTTGCCGTTTGTCTTGTAATGGCAGTATTGTTCTTTTCGTTTAAAACAGGACATACTGATAGTAAATATGGCTATGGGTACTTGTTGAATTGTCTCGCTTTGACGGCTTTGATAGTTTCTGTTTATGAGATATTAACAGTATATATGTCTGTTACATATAATAACATTAACGTTCTTAGGCCGTTTCTTACTCCTATTGTATGCTACTTCCAATTGTTTTTTGTTTCGTCTGCTCTTTTCTCTCTTGTTCATTCTTCCGATAAATTTCACTTACGTTTACGTTGGTCTGTCTTGCCGGTTATTGTGCTATCTGCAATATATATGATAGCTTATAGTGTTGAAAATGGCTTTCATTTGTGTTTTAGCTGTTATGCATCTTTCCTAGAAAATAATGTTGCGAAGTGTATTTCGTTTATACTTTATGTGGTTATTCTCATAGAACTGGTTTCTTATTCTGTTTTCATTATTAGGCAATCTTGTCGTTATAGAGAGGAAATAGATGATTTCTTTGCAGGAAATAAAGAAGAAAAGTCAAATATGCTTCTCAATATTGTTTATTATTTCATGGCATACTTCTTTGTTGCTGTCATTAATTTTCTTTGTTGTGGAGTGGATGACAGTATCTTGTCTTCCTATGCGAATATAGTTCTTTTGTGGGTTGATTCACTTCTATTCGTATTGTCTTCAATAAAAATTTTCAATATTTCTCGTTTCTATTATAGTGTTGGGCCGGCATTTGTTTGGAAAGAGGGCGACTATGGGGATTTGCCTGTGAGCGAGAGTGAACAAGATGCAGTGTTGCAGACAGAAGATATAGATACTTCAAATGAAAATAACAACACTACTCCGCAAGAACAGAGTAACGAACGTACGATGGATGCCGTTATCCAAGAATGGATAGATTTGCCATCAAAGCCTTATTTGCGCGAAAGCATTACATTGGCCATAGCAGCGCGCCAGATGAATATCCATCCGCGTTTGCTTAGTAGTTTCATAAACAATATTTATCATATGAATTTCAATTCATGGATAAATAGCTTAAGAGTTGATGAGGTTAAGCGTCTTATAAATGCCAACCCTCAACAAACATTATTGACGGTGGCTTTGAAGACTGGTTTTACTGATGCTTCTGCTATGTCGCGTGTTTTCAAAAAGTTTGCAGGCGTTTCTCCTTCTGAGTATAGAAAAAGTATTTAGTTCCTAGCGCGATGGTTTCAGATTATTTTGCGTTCGTTTCTCTTCTTAAAACTTATAACTATTTTCTTTATTATTTCTTTGCTACAATCACTTCTTGTAGGGAAGAATATCGTTTTTCTTTTGTCTCTTGACGCTTTATTTGTCGTTATTTTATTTGTGGTTCTCATTTCTTGAAACTTTATTCGTTTATTGATAATACAAATCTGTTGTTCTTGTTGTATATTCTTGAAAAACAGCGATTAAGTGTAATTTATAAAGCAAAAATGTGACATGCTGTAATAATAAATAACGTACATTTACATGTCCTATTTTACTATCTTGTGCTACAAACTGTGAAGTGGTTTGTAAATTATTGCCACAAATATTAAATGGAGGTAAAACCAAAACTTAATATCTTTGCACTGCAAAATAAAAACAAAGCTTTTAACTTTTAATTAAGATTAACTATTTCCTTATAGATGTGCTAAGCATACATATATGGGGAAATATCGGTAAAATATGAAAGATGTGAGATTCTATTGCTAAAGCTTTAAAAAATAAAGACGAATGAATTGTCGCTCTATACTAAAGCTTGAGAGAACAGACTTCTCACTGAGGCTATGGGTATATAAAACTGCATGTTTTACGTTGCAGTAATAGTGTATCTGCAGATTTCTTTTCTTGGGATGTGGAGGCAAAATGTTTCCCGTTTCACTTTTTTGTGAAGTGTAACGATTCACAAGAATTTATAAAAAAGAAATTGTCTTTTATGGAATACAAGCAATAATGCTTCATTCGCAAAGCTATTCTAGACATGATTGTACCAAATTTATTAAAGTCTTCAAGGCTACTGTGTATAGCGGCAGGGATGCCCCTATACACAGGAAAGTCTTTCATCTTTTAAATTATTTGATTTTTTATACATAGCTAATGTTGATTAGCGTTCATTCTGTTTGTAATGCTCTATCTGTTTTTCTTCATTTGTGTAAATATTGAATTTGAGCATATGCTGAATTTTTTCTTTTTGCGTTTATTCCGAACTCCAGACGCTAATTTTGTCTTTTTAAGACTATCACTAATTATCTTATGGACAAAAAAACGTAATTTTGCACGTGCTAAAGTAAATCAGCTTAATTATTAACCAATAAAAGAAATATGAAGAAAATCAGAGCTGCCGTAATAGGTTACGGCAATATCGGACGATATTCCGTACAGGCACTTGAAGCAGCCCCCGACTTTGAAATTGCGGGTATTGTTCGTCGTAATGGTTCAGAAAATAAGCCTTCAGAGCTTGCTGAGTATGAAGTAGTAAAGGATATAACAGAACTTACAGATGTTGATGTTGCAATCCTTGCCACCCCAACACGTAGTTGCGAGGAGTATGCAAAGAAAATTCTTGCTCTTGGCATAAATACAGTTGATAGTTTTGATATACATACGAGCATACTTGATTATCGTGCATCACTTATGCCTGTGTGTAAGTCAAACAATGCTGTTGCCGTCATAGCTGCAGGTTGGGATCCAGGGTCAGATTCAATAGTAAGAACCCTTATGCAGAGCCTTGCTCCAAAGGGATTGTCTTATACAAACTTTGGCCCGGGTATGTCGATGGGTCATAGTGTTTGTGTTCGTTCAAAGGCTGGTGTAAAGAATGCGCTCTCAATGACAATACCGAAAGGTGAGGGTCTGCACCGTCGTATGGTTTATGTTGAATTGGAAGACGGAGCAAGTCTTGAAGATGTAACGGAATCAATTAAGGCAGACCCGTATTTTGCAAGCGATGAGACGCATGTCTTTGCAGTAGATTCTGTTGATGAAGTGCGCGATATGGGACATGGAGTGAACTTGGTGCGCAAGGGTGTCAGTGGAAAAACACAGAATCAGCGTATAGAGTTTAATATGAGTATTAACAATCCTGCTCTAACAGGTCAGGTTCTTGTTAATGTGGCACGCGCTTCTATGCGCCAACAGCCAGGATGCTATACGATGGTTGAAATTCCAGTAATAGATATGCTCGCTGGAACTCGCGAGGACATCATTGGACATCTTGTATAATAAAATTATATCCTCTTCTTCTCAATGTAGTTTTCGTATTGGCAGGGAGTGAGATATTAAAATAAAAAGGCAACGTCACTGATTGTTGGCGTTGCCTTTTGCTATTAGTTACTAGATGTTCCTTTTGATTGTTCTACGCGGAAAGCTATACCGTAGATATTGCCACCGCAACTTACATGGACAAACTTTTGTCGCGTGTTTTGTGTATCAGTATTTTCGCTAGCAGTAAATATTAGCTTCTTATACACCCCATCAACTTGTTCTACCGAGATTGTTATCCAACCACCTTCAGTTACTTGCTTTGAATTCTTAATCCCACCATTGTCAACAGACAATACATTTACTTCTTTTGTAGAACTAGAAGTCGTTACCTTGTCGTTTATTTGGGTTACGTTCAGTTCCTTGGCGTTATTTACAGTGATGGTCTTTGTTCCGCCAGTTGCACCAAATGATATTTCAACGTTGTTTGGGCTGATGTCTGGCAAAGTCTTTTCTTCGTCATCATTACTGCAGGAAGCAAACAATGCTCCGCATACGGCAAAAAGCGCAATCAAGTATTTCTTCATTTCCTTTTTTGATATTAATGCATGTTTAACTGCGTGTTCTTTATTTAATATAACTGTAGAAGTGACGAATAATTGCATGGTACGCATTTAAAAACTATGATTTTTCTCATTTGTCTTTTTGTTTTGCATACAAAACTCTGCAATATCCGTTATTTTAATGTATGTTAATGGTCTTTCCAAAAGCTTCGGGTGAATAATACAATTACGCTGAAAATCTCAAGTCGTCCCATTAGCATTAGTATAGAGCATATCCATTTACCAAAATCAGGCAATATGCTCCAAGATGTAGTCGGGCCTATTTCTAGTCCAAGTGTTGGTCCAACATTGCTAGCACAGCTCATGGCAATGGTGATCGCATTTGTGCTGTCAATGCCCATGCATATTAGGCAGAAATATGCGAACAGACACAATGCCATATATAGCGCAAAGAATACAAGTAGCGTGACTTGTCCGCTTCCACTTACTGTACTTCCGTTAACTCTCACGGGCAGCACCGCTTTGGGATGAAGGATGCGTTTTAGCTCGTTGCGTATGACTTTAAGCAATATAACTCCACGTACACTCTTGAAGCCTCCGCTTGTGCTACCGGCACATGCTCCAATAAACATGCAAATGCTTAGTATTACCCATGTTATATGTGGCCATTTTCCTGCATCGTCGTTGAATACGCCTGTCGTAGTAATGAACGACACAACCTGAAACAGTGCACTCCTGAAGGCTTGGCTGAAATTATAATCGTTGTGGGCTACGAGAAAATACATTATAGCCAAGGTGGAAACAAATACAAAGAATGAGTATAGCTTGAATTCCGAATCGTGGAACAGTGACTTTATCTTGCCCTTAAAGACGGCAAGGTAAAGAAGAGTGAAGTTCGTTCCGGATAGAAACATGAAAATAACCGATGTGTAGTCTATTGCAGCGGAGTGAAAGTGCCCGGTACTATCGTTATAAGGAGCGAAGCCGCCTGTTGCTGTGATGCTCATTGAATAGTTTGTGCTATCAAACGCATTCATTCCTGCAATGTAAAGGCAGGCCATACATCCAACTGTGAGCAGTAAGTAAACGAGCCAAATAGACTTTGCATTAGATGATATCCTAGGATGGATTTTGCTCCTTATGGGACCTGTTGATTCTGCGGCGAATACACGCATGCTTCCACCTACGAGGGATGGTAATATTGCTATGGTAAAAAATGCTATGCCTAGTCCGCCTATCCATTGTGTCATAGAGCGCCAGAAAAGAAGCCCGTGCGGTAATGCCTCTACATCGTCAATAATTGTTGCACCAGTTGTGGTGAATCCAGACATAGTCTCGAAATAAGCGTCTGTGAAATTTCTTATATATCCGCTTATTGTAAAAGGCAATGCACCAAAAAGGCTGAAAAGAATCCAAGTCAGCGTTATCAAGAGATAGGCATCGCGTCTATTCATACTGTTGGAAGCGGTGCGTCCTTTGTATTTCAGAAGGAATGCCGAAATTGTCACTATGGCTATAGTCGTGGCAAATCCAAGAACATCGTCTTCGTTGTAGAGAAATGCTAGTCCAAGACATATTAGCATCATGCAGGCTTCAAGTAAGAGCAGCTGTCCCAGTACTTTATATATGAGTCGGAAATTTATCATTTATATTTTTCTGTATAACTTTTGTTGCTGTTCAGTAGCATTGTTATTTGAAGAATTTTTCCAACTTGTCCATGCGCATGTTATGGCAAAACACAACAACGATGTCGCCAGCTTCAATTTGTGTTCCTCCAGAAACGAGGTGTCCCACACCGTTTCTTACAAGTCCGCCAATTGTAGCCCCTTGTGGTAGCCCTAGTTCGTAGACCTTCTTGCGGGTAACCTTGGATTGCGGCTGTGCAGTAAATTCCGCAACATCAGCATTGGCAGTCATAAGAAATCTTACATTGTTTACTTCGGCATCAAGCATCATTTGGTATATATGACTTGCAGCGATGGCTTTCTTGTTGACAATTGTGCCTATGTCAAGACTTACCGCCATGTTTACGTAGTCAAGGTTCTCAACAGAAGCCACGGTTTTTCTAACCCCCATGCGCTTTGCTGTAAGGCATGCAAGAATGTTTGTCTCAGCATTATTCGTAAGAGCCACGAATGCCTGTGTGGTGTGTATACCTTCTTCGTTTAGTAGAGAGAGATCCCGGCCATCACCGTTTATAACCATTACGTGGTTGTTTTCAATCTGCTCGTTAAGGTATTCACAACGTGCCTCGTCTTTTTCCATTATCTTGACATCCATGTATTCAGGCATGCTCTTTAGTGCACGTATGGCAGTGTTACCTCCTCCCATAATCATTACGTTTTTTACATCAACGTAGTGCTCTTTCCCTACAATCTTCCTTACGTATGGTATGTATTGTTTGGTTGTCATGAAGTAGACGAGGTCGAAAGTTTTCAGTTCATCGTTTCCACGTGGAATAATGGTCTCACCGCCTCGCTTAACAGCCACAATATAATAAGGTGTGTCAGGCTTGCATAAGTCTTTCAGTGGCTGGTTTAATATTTCACATGTTTCGCGCAGTTTTATTCCAAGCATAACTAGAGCACCACCATGTACATCCCAACGTTGGCGAACCCAACTCATTTTTAGTCCGTTTACTATGTCGTATGCGGCAAGATTCTCTGGATAGATTAAAGAGTCAATACCAAGTTTAGAATAAAACTTTGACATTTCAGGCTCAACGAATTCGTAGTTGTTGACTTTTGCTACGGTTTTTTTTGCTCCCACCGCCTTAGCCATAACGCAACTATTCATGTTCATGTTTTCGTCTGGTGTAACTGCAATATATAAGTCGGCATTTGCCGCTCCTGCTTCTTTTAGTGCTTTCAGACTAGTCGGTGAAGCATGCATGGTTAGTAGGTCGTAGTCGGAACTAATATTGTTTAATCTTTCTTCGTCATCGTCTATTAATACAATATCTTGATTGTTTCTGGATAATAATTTGGCGAGATGCGAACCTATTTCATAGGCTCCTGCTATTATAATCTTCATTTTTCTGTTCCTCCACAGTGCGTATGGCTTTCAGACGTTATACTCTCGTGAAGAGCCTTTTCTATAGCTTTGCGTATGCCATCGGCATCAATACCAACAATATGTTGTAACTCGGCAACGGTTCCTTGCTCTACAAAGTCATCGGGAAGTCCTAATCTAGTTGTTCGTGGGGCGTATCCGTTATCTGCCATCCACTCTATTACGGCAGATCCAAAACCTCCTTCTCGAACTCCGTCTTCTACAGTAATTATGTTTTGGAACTTTTCTGCTATTTCTTTCAATAACCGTTCGTCAAGAGGCTTTATAAAGCGCATGTCGTAGAATGCAATTCTGTTGTTTGCCATGTCGCTGTATTTGTTGTCTTCGCTATCTTTGTTTATACATTCAATGGCTTTAACAACATTGTTGCCTATTGGACCTACTGAAAGTACTGCTATATCGGAACCGTCGAATATCTTACGGCCTGTTCCTATTGCTATTTCTTCCAATGGACAATGCCAGTCTTTAAGTACGCCTCGCCCTCTAGGATAGCGTATGACAAATGAACCTTTTCCGGGAAGCTGTGCTGTGTACATCAGTCGTCGTAGCTCATGTTCATTCATGGGGGAGGCTATTGTCATATTGGGAACAGGACGTAGAGCTGCCATATCGAAGGCTCCGTGGTGTGTGGCACCGTCTTCGCCGACGAGTCCCGCTCTGTCAAGGCACAATACTACTGGTAGATTCAGTAGGGCTACATCGTGTATAATGTTATCGTAGGCGCGTTGAGAAAACGCACTATATATGTTGCAGAAGGGTTGCAATCCGTCTTTTGCCATTCCTCCGGAGAAAGTTACAGCATGCCCCTCAGCTATACCAACGTCAAATGTTCGGTTAGGCATAGCCTTCATCATTATACTCAGTGAACATCCTGTAGGCATGGCTGGTGTTACGCCCACAATTTTATCGTTTGTCTTTGCTAGCTCAAGTAGTGTGTTTCCGAAGACATCCTGGTATTTTGCAGGCTCGCCGTCGGTATTGTTGTCAATTCGCTTTCCTGTAGAAACGACAAATTTTCCAGGCGCATGCCATATTGTAGCCGCTTTTTCGGCTGGAGCATATCCATGTCCTTTCACTGTATGCAAGTGTAGCAGTTTTGGACCCTTCATTTCTTTTAGTTGACGTAATGTGCGTACAAGCTCGGTAATGTCGTGCCCGTTCAGTGGACCGAAATACCTTATGTTCATGCCCTCAAAGATGTTCTGCTGGTGGCTTATAGCCGATTTTAAAGCATTGCTTAGGCGTATTATACCTTGTCGACGGTTGTCGTCAAGCATGCCGTTTGAACGTAGCCAATTTGCAGCTTTATATCGCCATTTGTTATAGGTCTCATTGGTGTTCAACCGTAATAAATAGTGTTTCATCCCGCCTACGCTGCGGTCAATACTCATATTGTTGTCGTTTAGTATTATGAGCAAATCGTTTGGTGTAGTTGAAACATTGTTTAATCCTTCAAAAGCCAATCCTCCACTCATAGCACCGTCACCAATAACAGCAACAACATGCCTTTTGTTGTGTCCTGTGTGTTTTGCGGCTACTGCCATACCGAGAGCGGCAGAAATTGAATTTGATGCATGGCCACATGCAAAAGTGTCATATTCGCTCTCTTGTGGGGAGGGGAAAGGTTTTATGCCGTGCAGCTTTCGATTGGTATAGAACGTGTCACATCTGCCTGTAAGAATCTTGTGACCGTATGCTTGATGCCCTACATCCCATACAATACGGTCGTCTGGTGTGTTGAAAACATAGTGAAGAGCAACGGTTAACTCTAGTGCGCCAAGGCTTGAGGCCAAGTGTCCAGGATTTACCGAAAGTTCTTTGAGTATGTCTTCCCTTAGTTCATCGCATACTTGAGAAAGTTTCTCAATCGGAAGCTTTCTTAGTTCTTTGGGATATTTTATATGTTGCAGAATGTTGTCTTGTCCTTTTTCCATATTCTATCGTGCATGACATACCATGTGTTCAAAAATCTTGACGCATAGTAGTAACTTGCAAATGTAGCAAATTTCTTTATTATTAAGCTATAAAAGCCAAGAAAATCATTGTCATGTCAGAATATGTGTCCATGTATAATCATTACGAGTAATGGAATACTCAATACGGAAAGTAGTGTTGAAATAAAAGTTCCTTGTGACATTATCGTTTCGTCCTTTCCGTATTTTAGGCAGAACATTGTTCCATATGATGCAACAGGCATTCCCGCCAGTACAGTGTCTATGCCTGCAATCTGCTCGTTTGTGCCTAGTAATCGTAGTATTATGTATATTGAAACGGGAAGAACAAAGAGTCTAAATATGGCCATGACGTATGTCCCGGGACTACCTGTCATTCTTCGTGCCGGTATGCCAGCGATACTTGAACCGATTATCAGCAAAGCTGCCGGTACGGTCATATTTCCTAGAAGTGTCATTGGTTGGCTTATGACGTGAGGTGCATGCCATCCTGTTGCCACGATTATAATTGAAATGTATGTGGCAATCATTGCCGGAGAGTATAATAGTTTCCAATTGAAAGTTCCTGCTTTTTGGCCTGTTACAAACATTATACCGAACACGAAAATAGTAAGGGTGTTTGGAACATTCAGTATACATGCATAGAAAACAGCACTGCTACCGAATATAGAAGCCACTATCGGATAACCGATAAAGCCGACATTGGCATATGCAAGCATGAAACTATACATTCCGCGGTCGCTTTTTTTTATGGGCATTATATAAGGAACCAAGTATGCAGCCACGATAAGTATAAAATATGTTACTACTCCGACACCGAGCAATGGCAGAATATGACTGCGGTCTGGCATTTCATCCCCCATGGTGGAGGCGATAATAATGCAAGGACATGTTACTTGAATGACAAAATTCGACAATTTCTTATCGAAATCTCCACCCATCAGTTTGCATTTGTGCGACAAAAATCCTGCTATTACTAGCAAGAACAGAATTACCATCTGTGTGACAATAGCTTCAATATCCATTGTGTTATCCTGTATTGTATGTACTCTATAAAAGTAAAGTACGTTGTTGCCTATTTCTTATTTTACAAATAAAAGTTCAGAAACTTTTTTCTTGGCCTCTTCAAATTCTGCTATCATGCGTTTTATTATGTCTGCAGAGCTATCTATGTTTCTTATGCTGGATGCTATTTGGCCTATTTCCAATTCACCTGTTTCCAAATCTCCATCAAAGATGCCGCGTTTTGAGGCTGCTTTGCCCAGTATCTCCCGTAGCTCGTCAACTTCCGCTCCACGGCTTTCTGCCTTATGTATGTTTTCGTACAAAGTGTTTTTAATCAAGCGTGTAGGAGCAATTTTTTTGAGACACAACATGGTGTCACCTTCTTGAAGATTGGTGCAACGTTCTTTGAATATATCTGAAGCGGAACTTTCCTTACTCATAGCAAAAACGGTTCCGCATTGTACTCCTTCTGCTCCAAGCGCCATCGCAGCAAGCATCGCGCTTCCTGAGGCAATGCCTCCCGCAGCGACTAATGGTAAACTTGTGGCTTTGCGTACTTGAGGTATGAGGGTCATTGTTGTAGTCTCTTCGCGTCCATTGTGTCCTCCAGCTTCAAAGCCCTCAGCAACTATTGCGTCAACGCCTGCTTCTTGACATTTTGCAGCAAACTTGCTGCTTGAAACGACATGTACCACGGTTATGCCGTTGTCGTGTAGCTTTCCTGTAAACTTTTTGGGACTGCCGGCAGATGTAAAAACAACTTTTACTCCTTCACTGATAACCATATCCATTATCTTGTCTATTTCCGGATATAAAAGTGGAATATTTACTCCCCAAGGCTTGTTTGTCGCTTCTTTCATCTTGTGTATGTGCTGAAGCAGTGTCTCGGGGTGCATTGAGCCTGCGCCTAATAAACCTAATCCACCAGCATTACTAACGGAAGAAGCCAATCGCCAACCGCTACACCATACCATACCACCTTGAATTATAGGATATTTTGTCCCAAATAATTTTGTTATCCTGTTGTCCATAATATATATTGCCTTTATTTTAAATGCAAAGGTATGAAACTTTTAATATTGTTGTTTCTGTTTCTCTTGAAAAAGTGTGTTTTATTATTCTTCTTGTTCTATTTGTGCATTGGGCCAATTTACAAGAAATAACTTTTCCGTCGCTCTAGTAAAAGCGGTGTAAAGCCAATGCATATAGTCGGGAGTGAGCATTTCGTTGGTCATGTATCCTTGATCGACATAAACATGCGCCCATTGACCGCCTTGTGCCTTGTGGCAAGTGGTTGCATACGCAAACTTTACCTGTAGGGCATTATAGTATTTGTCTGTACGCACCTGTTTCATTTTATCAGCTTTCAGTGGAATGTCCGCATAATCAGCCAAGACACCTTCAAAAAGTTTTTCACTTTGTTCCTTTGTTAGTGATGCGGACTCTGATAAAAGGGAGTCTAGCACAACGGTTGCGCTTATTTCTTGATTATCATAGTCTGGAAATTCTAAAGTAAGGTCGGCGAAGCGTAGACCGTACATTTCGTGTACATTTCTTATCCTACGTACGATGGCTCGATCTCCGTTGGCAATAAATGACATCTGTTGTTGCTTTTCCTCTGAAGTATTGGGGTCGTTGTGCTTTGCAGACTCTACCCAGTAGTAATTGTTGCGCACAACCATAATAATGTCTCCAGGGGTAAGTTCGTCTTCCCGTCCGAGAACCATGTTCCGTATGCCGTTGTTGTATATGTTTGCGCGCTTGTTGCTACGTGTGATTATTGTTGTTTCGTCAATTCCCACATCGTAATAGCTACTTGCTAGTTGTTCTATAAGTTCATCACCTGGTACAATGTGTATGTCGGTAAAGTCTTTTACTACAACTCTAGGCAATTGTGTTGTATTGTCACTCGTTATTACCTGTCGTATTACGTTCGCATTATAAAGTATTCCTGAATTTGCTGCTTGTCGCAAAACTTTGTTTAATTCAATGTTGTAAATGTCAAGGGCATAGGTATAAGCTAACGTGTCGCTGTCCAATGCGGGTGATTTTGTTTCGCCTATTGGAGGTAGTTGGGCTTTGTCTCCAATAATGAGTAACCTGCAGTTTTCGGCTGAAAAAATGTATTGTATCATGTCGTCAAGCAAACAACCGCTGCCGAAGCTTGCTCCATTTTGCGAAAAAGAGTTGTTGGAAATCATTGATGCTTCGTCAACCAAAAATATTGTATTGCTTTGCTTGTTGAAGTTAAGAGAGAAACCTGTCATTTCGCCAGTGAATGTTTTCTGTCTATATATGCGTCTGTGTATCGTGAACGCTGGCATTCCTGCATTTAAAGACAGTACCTTTGCTGCGCGTCCTGTTGGGGCGAGCAATATAACACGTTGGTGCAGCCGTAGTAAAGTTCTGACAAAAGCAGCAGACAGTGCCGTTTTCCCTGTACCAGCAGACCCACTCAACACCATTGTAGGGCGGTCGCTATTACTCATCATAAACTGGCAGAATGTATCTATTGCTTCCTGTTGGCTTTCTGTTGGCTGAAAGTTGAATTCACCAGTCACTACATTCTTCAAATCTTCAACATTCATTGTTATTTTAAACTAAACTTTTGATATTCCAGATAATTTGCCGTAATTTTGCATATTAAGTATATAAACGTCACAAATTGCTTCCGCAATATGTCATGTTGCGTTACAGACGGCAAGTAGAATGCCTCGCAAAGGTACGTAAAAAGATTTGTTTGTTCAAAATGAAACTGAAGATAAACCATATACTGTCAGCTATCTGCATTGTACTCGCAGTTCTGTCTATGGCCAGTGTTGTCCGGCCTTTGCGCTTTGACCGTGAACGATTGCATCGCGAGGCAAGGGTCAAACATTGTCTTTGTGAGATACGCAAAGCCGAAACTGCGTATTTGCGTTTGTATGGAAATTATACTTCTTCGTTAGAACGATTGGTTGAGAGTGGCTTGCTTGGTGATTCGCTGAAGACAGTGCCATTTTCTGACGGAAAGGGTTACGACATCTCTGTCTCCGTTTATACGGGGAAGTCGG
The DNA here is from genome assembly GCA_963644035.1 of bacterium. Classification (GTDB taxonomy): domain Bacteria; phylum Bacteroidota; class Bacteroidia; order Bacteroidales; family Bacteroidaceae; genus Prevotella. The sequence goes on along the minus strand of CAVIMN010000012.1, from coordinate 73,941 downwards.
GCAAGGCTGTTCCCATAATGGAATGTGGGGCTTCCTTTAAAACATATCTCCATGGACTTGATGAAAACAGAATAAAGGAACTGACAGAACAAGCTGACAGTCGTGGCGAATATCCTGGACTTAAATTCGGTGATATCACAATGGCAAATGATAATGTAGGAAATTGGGAATAATATGAGCATGAATATAGACAGACTAATAATACGTGTAGGACAGAATACGCTGGCTTTTGCCTATACTCAGCCAGGGGCGGATGATAATATCATGTTCGTTCCTTACATTATAAATGCCGGAATATCAATGGCCGCGAACTTAAGAGAGGCTTTGCGCAGTGGGGCTTTAGGCAGAAGGAAGTGGACCAAGGTGCAGGTTCTGCTTGATACTCCTGTAGTAATGGTACCTATTGACGAATACGATGAGCATAATAAGGAAACGCTTTATCGTTATTCTATGACAGAGCAGGAGAACAATGCAGTGTTGGCAACAATCTTGCCTACAGTAAATGCGGTCGCATTATATTCTTTAAACAAAGATTTTAGACTCGTCTTGACCGACAATTTCAGTGATATAAAGATACGTCCTTTGTGTGCTTCTGTTTGGCAATACTTGCAGCGACGTAGCCTACAGGGCAATGCTGAAAAACTATATTGTTATTTCCACGACAATAAGATTGACATATTTAGCTACCGCAAGAATAGATTCCGTTTTGCAAATGCCTTTCCCGCAACGTCAACAGCCGATACCGCATACTTTATAATGGCAGTGTGGAAACAGTTAGCCTTAGATGCGCATAAAGACGAGATCTATATCGTTGGGACACCGAAAGATGCGGATAAACTGATTGCAAGTCTTCACCGCTTCGTTACTGCGATATATAAGGTTAATCCAGTAGCAGAGTTTAATCGTCATCCACTTGCTCTGCAGGGGGGAGTGCCGTTTGATATATTGACAACATTGATGGAATGACTTTTTAAAAGAGATTCTTCGTGTAGACCATATAAACAATTCGAGAAAGTACATAGCAATGAGAATAATTACTGGAGAATATAAGGGGAGAAGGTTTGATGTGCCGCGTACATTTAAAGCTCGTCCTACAACGGATTTCGCCAAAGAAAACATATTTAATGTGATGAACGGCTACCTTGACTTTGAGGGGAAAGCGGCACTTGACCTGTTTTCTGGCACAGGAAGCATATCGTTGGAGCTAGTCTCGCGTGGATGCAGCCAAGTAGTGAGCGTTGAGGCAGACCGTGAACATCACGCTTTTATTAAGCAATGTATTGCAAAACTCGGAGCAGACAACTGTATAGCTATACGAGGTGATGTTTTTCGCTTCGTAAAAGGATGTAAACAACAATTCGATTTTATTTTTGCTGACCCACCATATGCTTTGCCAGAACTGCGTAGTATTCCCAAATTGATATTCGAGGCAGGCATTTTGAAGGAAGGCGGTGTGTTTGTCTTCGAACACGGAAAGAAAGATTACTTCGGGGACGAAGAACACTTTGTGGAGCATCGAGAATATGGTAGTGTGAATTTTTCCATATTCAGAAACGGAACGGTTTAGGGCTAGGTAAAGAATAAATACAGTAATGATAGATCGCGCAACCATAGAGAGAATAAAAGAAGCGGCAGATATTGTGGATGTCGTTTCAGAATTCGTGTCATTGAAAAAAGTGGGAGCGAACTATAAAGGGTTATGCCCGTTCCACAACGAGAAAACACCTTCTTTCTATGTATCTCCAGCTCGTGGAATATGTCATTGTTTCTCCTGCGGAAAGTCTGCAAATCCTGTAAGCTTTATCATGGAGCAGGAGCAGATGACCTATCCCGAAGCTCTGCGTTGGCTTGCCAACAAGTATCATATTGAGATTCACGAACACGAACTAAACGATGAAGAAAAGCAGGAGCAGAACGATCGCGAAAGCATGTTCATCGTGAACAAATGGGCGATGGATTATTTTCATGACTTGTTGCTGAATGATGTTGACGGACGGGCTGTAGGAATGCAGTATTTTCGTAGCCGTGGCTTTCGTGATGATGTGATAGAGAAGTTTCATCTTGGTTTTTCATTGCCGTCGCGAGATGATTTGGCAAGAAATGCAATATCCAAAGGTTATAACGAAAAATATCTTGTTACCACAGGACTTTGCTTTAAGCGCGATACGGGAGAACTGGTAGACAAGTTCTCTGGGCGCGTAATGTTTCCGTGGATTGGCGTGAACGGCAATGTTCGCGCTTTTGGAGGGCGCTTGCTTGATTCTCGCACGAAGGGAGTACAGCAAAAATATGTCAACTCTCCAGATTCGGATATCTATCATAAGGAGCGTGAGCTATATGGAATTTACCAAGCAAAGAAGGCTATAGCAAAAGAGAACTGCGTGTACATGGTGGAAGGATATACCGATGTTATTTCCATGCACCAGTGCGGAATAGAAAATGTCGTTGCCAATTCTGGAACAGCACTAAGTATTTATCAAATACGACTGTTGCATAGGTTCACAGAAAACATCATACTTTTGTATGATGGCGATGAAGCAGGCATACATGCCGCTATGCGTGGTATAGATATGCTATTGGCAGAAGCAATGAAAGTTAAGGTTATGTTGTTGCCTGATGGCGACGACCCAGACAGCTTCGCGCGGAAACATACTGCAGACGACTTCCGACAATATATAAAAGAGCATCAACAAGATGTCGTAGCTTTCAAAACAGATTTTCTTTTGCGTGGCGTCACAGATCCGATAAAGCGTTCTGAGGCAATAAATAGTATAGTGAAAACAGTATCTGTCATAGAAGACCAGATAGTGCGCGCTACATATCTTCAGGATGCCGCCCATCGTATAGGAATAAGCGAGGCCACTCTTATAAATACGATGAACAAGTTTATACGTAGTGGACAGGAAAGCTTAGCAAAGGAAAGTCAGCGGCAACATTCTCAGTCGCAGGAAACTTCGACAGAACCACCAATTCAAACATCTCTACAGGAAAAGGCGAAGACGGTGGAAACGATGCTTGTTCAAGTAGTGATAAGACATGGTGAGGAAATCATCTACGACAACATTGAAACTGACGATGGACAGGCAGTATCGCTGAATGTTGCACAATATATAGACTATAATCTTGGTGAGGATGGCTTGACATTCTCTCTGCCAATTTACAACAAAATACTCCAAGAGGCAGTTGAACATAGTGAAGATTCTAGTTTTAAGGCTGAAGAATACTTCATGAAACACCCGGATTTAGAGATAAGTAAACTTGCCACAGAGTTATCTTTCGACAAGTTTCAGCTACGTAAGGGAGCAAATTTGCGCAAGGGTGAGGATGTGCTCCGTTCACGTGTAAAACATCTTGTGCTGGATTTCCGAATGGAAGTGATAAAGGAAAGACTGCAAAGTTTGCAGATACAGATAAAAACCTGTACTGCCGATTCGGAAAGGATGATGCAACTACTGAAAGACTATCAGGAAACGCAGAAAATACGCAATGCTGTAGCCAAGGAACTCGGCAAGGAAATATTGGTTTGAAAGACATGTGCCTATGCAATACCTATACTGGATTTTCGTAAGCCTATATACAATAACCATTGTTGGAACGGTGATTTCTGTTCTTATGGACAACCGTCAGCCTGTTAAGACAATGGCTTGGGTAATGGTGCTAATGTTTTTGCCAGGTATCGGTATCATTTTGTATTTCTTTTTTGGCCAAAATACACGGAAAGAAAAGCTGATAAGTCAGCATAGTCTCAGTTTGCTTACAAAAGGCTCGTTGCTGGAATTTGCCGTGCAAGAAGACTTGAAAATACCAGAAGAGAACAAAACACTTATAAGTCTATTTAAATCACAAAACTGGGCACTTCCTTTCAAAGACAATAAAATAGATATTTTTACAGATGGTCATTCTCTTTTTACAGCCTTGCTGAAGCAAATCGGAGCGGCAAAAGAAAGCATACATCTTGATACCTATATTTTTGAACAAGATTCTTTGGGACGTTTATTGGCGGACATGCTTATTGACAAAGCAAAGAGCGGAGTTGAGGTGAGAGTAATCTACGACGATGTAGGCTGTTGGAACGTGCACGACGCTTTTTTTAGGCGTATGCGTAATGCTGGTGTAAAGATTCTTCCGTTCATGCCGGTTCGCTTTCCAGCCTTTACAAGCAAGGTCAACTATAGGAATCATAGAAAATTATGTGTCGTTGACGGGCGGTATGGTTTCATAGGCGGTATGAACATAGCCAAACGTTACGTTACAGGCGATGGAAAACGCAAATGGAGAGATACTCACCTTAGAATTGAGGGGGGAGCTGTTTATGCCATACAAAGAACGTTTCTCGTGGATTGGTATTTTGTCTCAGGGAAACTTATAACAGACCGCCGCTATTATCCCGAGTTGGAAGCAGGAATTAAAAATGATATAGTAGTACAGATTGTTACAAGCAGTCCGGTTGCTCCATGGCCTGATATAATGCAGGGATACATGCGTATCCTGTTGCAGGCGCGCAAGTATGTTTATATTCAAACGCCATACTTCCTGCCCACAGAGGCCGTAATGTCGGCAATGCGCATTGCTGCATTGGCGGGAGTTGATGTTAGAATAATGATTCCTCGTCACGGAGATGCAAAGTTTGTGGAGTGGGCGAGCAGGTCTTTCGTTTTTGAGACACTTCAAGCTGGTGTTAAGGTTTATCTTTATCGCAGTGGATTTCTGCATTCCAAGATGCTTGTCTGTGATGACAGTGTGTCGACATGTGGTTCCACAAACGTTGATTTCCGTAGTTTTGAAAATAATTTTGAGGCAAATGCCTTTATCTATGACCATGAAACCGCAATACGTTTTAAAATGATTTTCATGCAAGATACAAAAGAATGTACTTTTGTTACTGAACGCATGTTAAGGAAAAAACGCCCATTCTTAAAACGTCTTTGGGAGTCTATTGTTAGACTTCTTTCTCCGTTGCTTTGATATACGGCCGGTATTTGCTAAAAAACAGTCTCTGCCATTCGTATGCGCAAGAAAGGCAAATAACAAATCTTTCAGATTATTTCGCAAATAACAATGCTTGACTTAGGTCAAAACTCCGTATATTTGCAGAAGACAAGAACACAAACTTGACAAAATGTCTTTCTATGGATGTTTTCTTGTCTAAACGGCCTTAAAACAATGACAAGGCAACTTGTTGTATCAAGAGTATGGGTAGGCTTGATTTTAATACAATAAAAAACATAACCAATGAACAATGACAGATATTTCTTCGCCGTAGACCTAGGTGCCACGAGTGGAAGAACAATAATCGGTACCCTTGCCGATGGAAAGATAAAACTGGAAGAGTTAACACGTTTCGGGAATGCCTTGATAGAGACAGGAGGCCATTTCTATTGGGATATCTTTGCTCTCTATAACGAAATTATAAAGGGCTTGAAACTTGTAGCAAAGCGGCAACTTCCAATCGTTAGTATCGGTATTGATACATGGGGTGTTGATTTTGTTTGTGTTGGTGACGACAATGCTATTCTGCGTAACCCGATAGCTTATCGTGATCCTTTCACTTTCAAGGCAATGGACGAATACTTTGAAAAGTGTGTAGACAAGAAGAAAGTGTATGATACCACGGGAATACAATTTATGAACTTCAATTCCCTCTTCCAACTCTATGCGATGAAATGTGAGAACAATACGGCATTACGCAACGCCAAAAAGATACTTTTCGTGCCAGATGCTCTCTCATGGATGCTTACCGGCAAGGATGTATGCGAATATACCATAGCTTCAACAAGCCAGATGCTTGACCCTCGCACAAAAGAACTGGATGCGTGTCTCCTAGACAGCGTCGGGCTAGAAAGGGAAAAATTCGGGAAAATGGTATTCCCGGGCACATGTATAGGTACGCTAACAGAAGAAGTTCAGAACATGACAGGCCTGGGAGCAGTTCCTGTAATAGCCGTTGCTGGTCATGATACAGGCAGTGCCGTTGCTGCAGTACCAGCCAAAGACGCTTGTTTCGCTTATCTCAGTAGCGGGACTTGGAGTCTTATGGGTATAGAAACAAAAGAAGCAATTATAAACGAACTAAGTTATGAACGCAACTTTACTAACGAGGGTGGCATAGAGGGAACAACACGCTTCCTGAAGAATATATGTGGAATGTGGCTCTTGGAACGTTGTAGAAAGGAATGGGGCGATGACGTTCCGAAAGATTATGGCGTTCTGCTTGGAGAAGCAATGAAAGTGCCACCATTCCAAAGCATAATAAATCCAGATGACAAGATGTTTGCTAATCCAGCCAATATGGAGAATGCCATAAAGGAGTATTGCAGACAAACAGACCAGTACGTGCCTGAAGGTTATGCCGAGATTTGCCGTTGCATCTTTGAGAGTTTGGCATTGCGTTATAGGCAAGTTTTTGACTATCTAAAGGAAATGGCTTCGTTCACCATAGATACTCTGCATATTATAGGCGGTGGCTCACTGAACAACTACCTAAACCAGTTTACCGCCAACGCTACTGGAGTACAGGTTCTGGCTGGTCCGCAAGAGTGCACAGCTCTTGGCAACATAATGATGCAAGCAAAGGCCGCTGGAGATGTTGACGGAATATTCGACATGCGCCACATTATTTCAGACAGCGTCGAGATGAAACGTTTCGAACCTCAAGACAAAGCGTTGTGGGATAAAGCATTCGTAAGATATCTGGAGATAATAGCCAAGAAAGACAAGCAATGAATGTTCTTGCTTAGTAGCGGGCATGTGAAAAGAAAGAAACAAATATTATAAACAAAACCTCAAATTACAATGAAAACAGAACAGATTACAAAAGCTTATGAAATGGCAAAAGAGCGCTATGCCGCTCTTGGCGTAGATACAGACAAGGCAATAGAAACTTTGGAGAAAACTCCTATTTCTCTGCATTGTTGGCAGGCTGACGATGTTGTTGGCTTTGAACGTAACGTTGCTGCATCTGGCGGTATTCAGACAACAGGCAACTATCCTGGCAAGGCACGCAATATCGACGAACTTCGTCAGGATGTTGAAAAGGTTAGCTCTTTGCTCGCCGGTACTTTCCGTCTTAATCTTCATGAAACTTACGGCGAATTTGGTGGTAAGTTCGTAGATCGCGACCAAGTTGGCGTTGAGCATTTCCAAGGATGGATGCAGTGGGCAAAGGAACATAATATGAAACTTGACTTTAATTCCACCTCTTTTTCTCACCCGAAGAGCGGAAGTTTAAGTCTCTCAAATCCGGACAAAGAAATTCGTGACTTCTGGATTGAGCATACTAAGCGTTGCCGTCGCATTGCAGACGCAATGGGTAAATTCCAAAATGACCCTTGTATTATGAATATTTGGGTTCATGACGGAAGCAAGGACCTTACTGTTGAAAAGGGACGTTATCGTCAAATACTTAAAGATAGCCTTGACGAGATACTGAAAGAAGAGCTGCCAGGAATGAAATCCTGCCTTGAGGCAAAATTATTCGGTATCGGACTTGAAGCTTACACAGTAGGTTCGCACGACTTCTATGCCGGATATTGTGCAAAGAACAACGTTATGTATACTTTGGATACAGGTCACTATGAACCAACAGAAAATGTTTCAGACGCAGTTTCTGCCCTTCTTCTTTTCGTTCCAGAGCTAATGCTTCATGTATCCCGTCCGATGCATTGGGATTCTGACCATGTAACGTTGTATGATGACAACACTCGTAACTTGTTCTCTGAACTTGTTCGTGCTGATGCCCTTGATCGTGCACATATTGGCCTAGACTATTTTGATGCTTCCATAAATCGTATCGGTGCATACATTATTGGTGTTCGTGCTGCACAGAAGTCTTTGCTGCAAGCTTTCCTGGAGCCGCTTGACACTTTGCGCAAGTATGAGGATGAGGGCAAGCTCTTCCAGCGTCTTGGATTGCTTGAAGAAGCTAAGACATTGCCTTTCGGAGCAGTCTACGACTATTTCAACATGAAGAACAACGTGCCCGTTGGCGAGGAGTACTTTGCAGACGTAGAAAAGTACGAGGCTGAAGTACTTAGCAAGAGAGGATAACTTGAGATGGAAATTATCATCGGATTGCTCATTATAGCCATTGGCGCTTTTTGCCAGTCAAGCTGTTATGTTCCTATTAACAAGATTAAGTCTTGGAGTTGGGAGTCGTATTGGCTTGTGCAGGGCATATTCGCTTGGATTGTATTCCCGCTGCTAGGCGCAATGTTGGCAGTGCCTGAAGGACATTCCTTAGCAGGGCTATTTTCCGCAAGTAGTTCGTTCAACATTTGGATGACAGTGTTGTTCGGTGCCTTGTGGGGGGTGGGAGGTCTGACGTTTGGGCTTTCCATGCGCTATCTAGGTGTTGCCTTAGGACAGAGCATTGCATTAGGAACTTGTGCTGGGCTGGGTACGATAATGGGACCCGTTTTGCTGAACATATTCTTCCCTGAAGAAGATGCTTTAAGTAGGCTTACGTTTGCTGTTATTCTTGGCGTAGTGGTTACACTCGTTGGTATTGCTGTTATTGGGCTGGCTGGCTCAATGAAGGCGGCTTCACTTTCAGAAGAGGAGAAAACGGCTGCGGTTAAGGACTTCAATTTCCCCAAAGGACTTGCCATTGCACTTTTGGCTGGTTTTATGAGTGGTTGTTTCAATGTAGGACTTGAGTTCGGCAAGGATATAAACTACGGGAACTTGACGCCTGATATGTATAAGACACTGCCTGCAACGCTTCTTGTTACGCTTGGCGGCTTCGTTACTAATGCAGTATATTGCTTCTATCAAAACGCCAAAAACCATACCTGGGGTGACTATTCTAAAGGGAACGTGTTGCTGAACAACCTCGTTTTCTGTGCGCTTGCCGGTGGATTGTGGTATAGCCAGTTCTTCGGCTTGTCGCTAGGAAAGGGATTCCTTACAGAATCGCCTACGCTTATGACCTTGTCGTTCTGTATCCTTATGGCATTAAACGTGGTGTTTTCGAATGTATGGGGAATAATATTGAAGGAATGGAAAGGGTGCTCACGTAATACAATCGCTGTGCTCCTACTTGGAATAATAATATTGATTGTTTCATCATTCCTTCCTCAGCTTATATAGCAAGGGAATATATAGATTTGCCAAACGGCATAGAATATTTAAAGCCTCCAGCCTAATCAAAAAGGTGGAGGCTTTTTCTGTATCTTTTTTTATTACTCTCTCAGGAAAAGCCATGCGACTTAAACACACCGAAACGACACCAATCCCGTTTTTGGGGCAATAGGTAGGGGGACACCCTTGTTTTCCATGTTAAAAGTGCCACTCCAAACGTAAAACGCAATGTAAGCCCGATGTAACATTGCGTTTTGTCCCCATATATGTTTTCTATATGTCAAACCATCTTTTCGCGGTATTCGCTAGGCTTGCAACCAGTCTTCATCTTGAACTTGCTTGAAAAATAGTCTGGCGAATCGAAATTCAGTTGATAAGCTATTTCCTTTATGCTTATGTTTGTTGTTGAAAGGAGTTCCTTGGCACGCTGAAGGCGCAAGTCTTGCTGGTAAAGAGCGGGCGATACCCCCGTAAACTCTTTAAACAACTTGCGGAAATTTGAATATCCCATGCCTAATCTTTCTGCTATTTCCTGAATGGTTACGCGACTTTGCAGCTCTTCGCGTATAATAAGACGTGCCCTGTTAATAACATCCACCTTAGTTTGGTCACGGTTAAGGATGATATTGCGTTCGCGTGCATACATCGTCCCTATAAGATTGTTGACAATACCTGCAAGAGACTGTTGCGAATAGGCTTCTTCCCGCTTTGCCACATCCATTGCCGATTCGTAGAGGCGTATGATTTCAGGACAATAGCCTACATGATAAACAGGCTTTTCAACAGAAAGGAATCCATACTTCACACGGTCGTCTATATTCTTGCCCCTATAACCTATCCAGAAACTTTTCCAACTAGATGCAGACAATGGTCTATATGTGTGCCATTCGTCAGGAAAGAGCAAGAATATGTCTCCTGCCTTTATGTGCTGTTCCTTAACATGAGCCGAAGAGAATACTCCATCCCCTTCTAAGAGATACAGCATTTGGTACTCATCAAGGATACGTCCCTTGGATGTATCAAAATAATATCCGCCTGCATGCCCACGAGTTGGATAAGGGTCTCCAGGTAGAAGCTCGTCATAACCTACCGTACTGACAGTTAGTCCCCATAAAGCATCGCGCTCATTTGCCACTAGATATTTGCTGTCTTGCATAGTTTTAGAATGTAATTAAGGTAAACAAGTCTTTATTTGCATATGGTTCATAGGGTGGCCTCCCCATTCGGCATCGCCGACATAACGGAAACCAACTTTCTCATAAAGGCATTGCGCCGTGGGATTGCCTTTGTCAACCAGCAGTCCCACCGTTTCATGTCCCAGTTTTGCTGCTCGATGTATTGCTGCTTGCAACAAGGCTGTTGCAACTCCCTTGCGCCGATATTGTGGAAATACTGCGAAACTGTCTACATAAAGTTCTCCTGCCTGAGTTTCATCAGACATTCCGCTATAGTCACGCCCGAAGTACTCTTGCGCGGCTGCAATGAAGACTTTACGCAATTCATGAAGCAAAGCTCCGTCATAGGTTACGATAGCCCCCATCAGTTCACCAGAATCGTTCTTTGCAACAAGTGCATTGCGGTAGCTATACAGTGAAAATTCTTTCTCTACCAATTCTGTCATCATTTGGCGGAAATCGTCTAGCGTGTGTTCCGGGCCTGCATAATAAAGGCAACAATCCTCTGACATTGCTGCCATTATGAGATTCGCAATTGCTTCCGAATCGCATCTTTCAGCTTCCTTAATAGTCATATGGTAATAAGTACTTACGTCATTCTGCCATAATGATGTCGTTCCGCATCATCGGCTATGTAGTTTGATGATGCAAAATTAACAAATAAAAGACAAAAGGCAAAATATGCGCAAGAGAAAATGGCAATGGCGCTTGGAAGCCTGTTTTCTTGCTGATTGTCTACTGTTTCGGCAGTGTGAATTCGAAAGTCAAGCCGCCATCTATATTGTTGTGCGCACTAATTGTTCCGCCATGCAGCAATACTGCATTTTTGACTATCGCCAGCCCCAAACCTGTTCCGCCCAATTTGCGGCTTCTACCTTTGTCTACACGATAGAACCGTTCGAATAAACGAGCCAAATGCTCTTTTTGCACCCCAACGCCATTATCGGAGAAGGAGAAATGCCATTTGCCGTCAGCCGTTTCTTCTGCCGTTAGCGTAATGGTTATATTATCGCCGGCATAGGCAATAGCATTGTCCGTTAGATTTCGGAATACGCTATACAAAAGCGAATGGTTACCCCGCACCATTATGCCTTCAGGCATCATATTACGGAAAGTTATGCCGTTTGCCTGCATCTGCAATGCCGTTTCTTTATGGATAGTTGTCACCATCTGCGAGATGTCAACCGTATCAAAATCTGTCAGCATCTCGGAAGCATCGTCAAGTCGGTTAAGGGTAGATATGTCGCGGAGCAACGAGGTTAAGCGTTGCGCCTGCGCATAACACCGCTGCAAGAATTGCGCGCGCATAGCATCGTCAATCTTAGGATTGTCTAAGATTGTTTCCAAATACCCCTGTATACTTGCCACTGGGGTTTTCAGTTCGTGGGCTATATTTTGTGTTAGCTGGCGCTTCAATACATTCTGTTCCTCTTTTGTGCGTTGCAGACGCTTGTATAGTTTGATTATCTTTTCGGCAATCTCGCCCAATTCATCATTTGGAAACCCTATAAGATCTTCTGTTTCGATATTCTCGTTATGGTCTGCCCTACTGGCAAATGTGCGCAGCATCGTTATGTTTGCACCGAGATGACGCGTAAAGCGATAGAGAAGAACCGTAAGAATAAGCATGGCTGCTATTGCAAACCATATATAATGCATATCAGCTTGCAGGCTTTTCGTCAAGCTGTCGTTATAAGGCAGTGCACTTCTAATAATGAATTTTTGCGTTGGGAAACATGTTGCAGAATAGAAGTACGACTGTCCCATTGTCGTACTCTTGCGGTCTATGTCATATCCCTGTCCATACTTCATAGCCGTCTTGACCTCATCACGCGAGAGATGGTTCTCCAGTTTTTCGTATTGCCTATATTTACTGTCATAGAACACCCGTCCTTTCATGTCGATTAGCGTTACACGCAAATCTGTTTCGGGGTGGTTCTTGACAAAGCGGTCGATACTGCTTTCGGTCATGTCCGTATCCAGCGACAATACCTCCGCCATGCGATGATTATAGTCTTGCAGTTTTGTTTCAAGCAAGTCTATCTTATATTCCTTCTCCCGCTCATATTGGAATACAATAAATGCGGCGGCAAAGACTATGAATACCGCCAATACGCTGAGATAGAGCCGTGTGCCAACCGAGGTCCTTTTCATCTTCCGAATATTAAGTCTATGCGTCAAAATAATAGCCGAAGCCTAGTCTTGTGACAATGCACTTTGAGAAACGCCCAATCTTCTTGCGAAGCCTGGTGATATTCACGTCAACAGTGCGATCGAGAACGAGCACATCCTTAGGCCAGATGCGTTCAATAAGTTCCTGTCGCGAGAATACGCGTCCCCGTTCGTCTAGCAACAGTTGCAGAATCTCGAACTCTGTTTTTGTGAACGGTATGTCTTCTCCGTCAATGCTCACGAGTTTCTTGTCGAGATTCAGTTCAAGCCCTTGATAATTCAAGATGTTGCTCTTTGCATGCCCGCCCTGTTCAGTGGTGCGACGCAGCACAGCCCTTACCCTAACCATAACTTCGCGTATGGAGAAAGGCTTTGATATATAATCATCGGCGCCCAGATTGAATCCCGTCACGGTATCGTTTTCCGTATCCCGCGCTGTAAGGAAAATTACAGGTATATGTTCCGTCTGCGGATCGGACTTCAGTTTCTTTGCCATAGCAAAGCCCGACATGGCACCCATCATTACGTCAAGAAGTATAAGGTCAAAATCAGCAACGCCGCGCTCCAAAGCTTCCTCGGCAGAATTTGCCGTTTCAACATAATAGCCTTCGGTTTCAAGATTGAATTTCAGAATTTCACACAAGTCCTGCTCATCGTCGACTACAAGGATACGGTTTTTTGTTTCCATATTTTCTTCTCATTTTAAATTCTACGCTGCAAAGGTAGCTATCTGTCTATTCATAGATATTACAGCAATGTTACAATACCGTTACGCAAACTAGGAAATTCTCCACGTGCAAATGCAAATTTACTGCAAAATTCCCGTTTTTCTTGTTGTCAAAAAGCTTTTTAAGCTGCCTTTTTGCCCATGACGGCAAAATAGCGTAATTTTGCATCTTGTATCGTAGGCCGCGGCGACAGAAACGTTTCCCCGCTTCAACTGATTTACGTCCCCGTGGGGTTAACACAACAAGTATGCGGCAAACACATTTAGAACAAATACTACAACAATAAAAAAATGAAGAATCAGACAAAGGCTATCGACACGCCGTTTGGAAAACGCGATGCCTACGGCTCGCTTAGCATGCCCATCTACCACACTGCTGCCTATGAGTTTGAAACAGCCAACGACATGGCAGACGCTTTTACGGGCAGGGTTATCGCACCGGATTACTCTAGAGTGATGAACCCTACCGTGATGTATCTTGAAGATAAAGTCAAAGCCATTACAGGTGCAGACAACGTGATTGCTATGACTTCGGGAATGGCTGCCATAAGCAACACCATACTTGCTCTTGCCGCTGCCGGCAAGAATATCGTAACATCAAAACACATGTTCGGAAACACTTTCGCCCTGTTGACACAATCAGTAAAACGGTTCGGAGTGGAGGCACGTCCATGCGACTTGATAAACCTTGAGGAAGTGCGCACCCAAATAGACTCAAACACATGCTGCATCTTCCTGGAAATAATTACGAACCCACAGATGGAAGTTGCCAATCTAAAGGAGCTGGCAAAGATTGCACACGAAAACAATATTCCACTTATTGCCGACACAACAGTTATCCCGTTCACCCAGTTTTCAGCCAAGAGCTTGGGCGTTGACATCGAAGTGGTTTCAAGTACGAAATATCTTTCCGGCGGTGCCACGACACTTGGCGGTTTGGTAATAGACTACGGCACAACTGAAGGTTTCGGCTCACGCATGAAAAACGAAATGTTGTTCAATTTCGGAGCATACATGACACCACACGTGGCATACATGCAGTCTCTCGGACTGGAAACACTTGACGCGCGCTACCGCGTGCAGAGCCAAAACACATTGTATTTGGCAAAACGCCTCAGGGAAATACCTGAAATAAAGAGCGTAAACTACGTAGGACTCGGAGACAACCCCTTCCACAGCATTGCACAGGAGCAGTTCGGCAAAACCGCTGGAGCAATGATGACTATAGACCTGCACAGTCAGGAAGAGGCTTTCAACATGATCGACAGTCTGAAACTTGTAAGGCGTGCAACGAACCTCTTTGACAACCGTACACTGGCAATACATCCAGCAAGCACAATCTTCGGGAACTTCACTGATGAGGAACGACGCGACATGGATGTATTAGACACAACGGTGCGCCTTTCTGTAGGCTTGGAAGACATGGACGACGTGTTCCAAGACATACAACAGGCGGTAAAGAGAAGCTGAGTGAACGATATTCATACAGAAAAGAATCTACAAATGACTGATTTTAATAAAATAATAGACCGCTCAGGAAGTGGCGACTTGAAGCATGAAGTGCTGGAGGAACGCTACGGACGTGGCGATTTGCTGCCGCTATGGGTTGCAGACATGGACTTCGAAACTCCGGCATTCATCACCGATGCCTTGCGCAAACGGCTAGACCATTCGCTCTTCGGATACACTGTTGAGCCGAAAGAATTATGGCCAACCGTTATGAAGTGGATAAAAGACCACCACAAGTGGGAGGTGAAGCAAGAGTGGCTGAGCTATATCCCTGGCATAGTGAAAGGCATCGGCATGGCGATAAATGTGTTCGTAAAAGAAGACGAGAAGGTTATTATCCAACCTCCAGTATACCACCCGTTCCGACTTACACCTGAAGGCAACGGACGCGAAGTTGTCTATAACCCGTTGAAGGAAAATGCCGACGGAAGCTATTCCATGGACTTTGAGAATCTGGAAAAAGTGGCCGATGACAAGTGTCGAATGCTCATACTCTCAAATCCTCATAACCCTGCCGGAATCGTATGGGAAAAGGAGGTACTGGCAAAACTGGCCGACTTTTGCTACGAACGCGGCATAATCGTAGTTTCAGACGAGATACACTGCGATATGGCTCTTTGGGGAAGCAGCCACGTGCCCTTTGCCACGGCTTCGAATAAGGCGGCGCAATGCTGCATTACGTTCGGCGCTCCGTCAAAGACATTCAACATCGCCGGCATTGTAAGCTCATATTCCATCATACCGAACGATGAAATTCGCAACAAGTTCTACTCCTGGCTTGCAGCCAACGAGCTTAACGAAGCACCGCTCTTCTCCCCAATCGCCACTATTGCGGCCTTCAGTCATGGAGAAGAATGGCGCAGGGAAATGTTGAAATACATTGAGGATAACATAATATTCGTAGAGGAGTTCTGCAAGGAAAAACTGCCGCAGATAAAGCCGCTCCGCCCGCAAGCATCTTTCCTCGTTTGGCTCGACTGCCGGGCTTTGGGGCTGGAGCACGACGAACTGGTTGATTTGTTCGTTAACAAAGCCAAACTTGCACTCAACGATGGTGAGATGTTCGGACAAGGTGGCAAAGGCTTTATGCGCATGAACGTTGGCACTCCGCGCGCTATCCTTGAGAAAGCGTTATGCCAACTAAAGCAAGCCGTAGACGGAATGTTATAATTTTGCTTTAAAGAATACTTGAAGAATTTCTTGTCAAGCAAAAGACAAATATTGCCGTAAACGTCTGAAAAATATTTAGCGGACAGCAATAATAAAAAAAGACAAGCTGCATCAGGTAAAAGTAGATATCCTGATGCAGCTTGTTTCTTTTGGGAAAAGCTTTATTTCTTCTTTATCCTATCATTGAGCAACATGTGCTGAATTATACCTCCGGCGCATCTGTCCCAACAAGTTCGTGGGCACGTTTCAATGCAATATTGATATGGCTACAAATATTCTCCCTACCTACAATCTCATTGAAACCGGCTTTCTCAAGAGAGGCGTGAACATTTGGACGCACACCGGAAAGCACAACTTCTATACCTTCTTTCTTGCTCATTTCACAAAGGTTGGTAAGGTTATGGATACCCGTAGAGTCAACAAAAGGAACCTTTCGCATACGGATAATACGCACCTCTGGTCTGTCGCCGAATGAAGCCATTATCTCCTCAAAACGGTTTCCCGCTCCAAAGAAATACGGACCGTTTATCTCGTAAACTTCAACACCTTTCGGTATGGTAAGATGCTCCAAATTGCCCTTAATCATATCACTCTCCTCGTGTATCTCATCCATAATGACCTTAACGTCTGTCGTTTCTGCCATTCGCTTCATAAAAAGAAGGCAGGCAATGATAAGACCTACTTCAATAGCCACGGTAAGGTCAAAGATGATTGTTAAGAAAAACGTTATAAGAAGCACCGTAACGTCGCTCTTGGGGTTTTTCATCAGAGAGAGAAATGAGCGCCAACCGCACATTCCATAACTAACTATCACCAAAACGCCGGCAAGGCATGCCATAGGAATATATTTTGCCAGTGGCATAAAGAACAAGAATATAAGCAAAAGAACCAACGCATGTATTATACCTGCAATGGGGGTCTTACCACCATTGTTTATGTTTGTCATCGTTCGCGCGATGGCTCCCGTTGCAGGTATGCCTCCAAAGATTGGCGAAGCAAGATTGGCAACACCCTGGGCAATAAGCTCTGTATTTGAATTGTGGTGGTCTCCAATAACACCATCTGCCACGGTTGCAGAGAGAAGCGACTCAATAGCACCGAGAACGGCTATCGTTATGGCAGGAGACACAAGACTTTTTATAGTTTCCCAAGTAAGTTCTGGCACATGCGCATCAGGAATGGCATTACTAACTGAAAAGCGATCGCCGATAGTTTCTATAGTTGTTACACCGGCAAATTGCTTCAAGAGCAATGCAGCCACAGTCATAACGATTATGGCAACGAGCGAACCAGGTATTTTCTTACTGAATTTTGGGGTTATAGCTATGATGCCAACACTGAGAAGCCCTACTGCTGCGCACCACCAGTCAATGGTGTTGAAATTGCAGATATAGCACCACCACTTTTCAAGGAAGTCGCTTGGCACATTGTCTATGCTCAGTCCGAAGAGATCCTTTATCTGTGTCGTAAATATTGTAACGGCGATACCGCTCGTAAAGCCAACAATAATGGGATATGGTATAAACTTTATAATCGTTCCCAAATGCAAAACGCCAAAAAGTATGAGAAAAGCGCCTGCCATCAATGTTGCAATAGATAGTCCCTCAAACCCGTATTGCTGGATTATACCGTAGATTATGATTATAAAAGCGCCCGTCGGACCGCCTATCTGCACCTTACTTCCTCCAAGGAAAGATATTATAAAGCCTGCCACTATAGCGGTTATGATACCTTTCTCTGGGGTAACCCCCGACGCAATACCGAAGGCTATGGCTAGCGGAAGGGCAACAATACCCACTATTATACCGGCCATGAGATCGGACATGAATGTCTTTCTATTGTAGTTTTTTAGCGTTGCCAAAAGTTGTGGCTTGAAATCCAATTTACTATTCATTCCTTTTGTTCTTTGTTATTCCGAAAATATATCTGTTTTTTTACCTCTTTAGCTCTTTGCGGCTAAGAAAAATTAGGAGTCACCCAATAGCATCGGTTTTTGAAGAGCATGGTTTTCTAAAGAAACAACCGATGCGTTATCAATAAAGACAAATGAAAAAGAGACGAGGGGCATATCCCTGTCAAAAGGAATATGCCCATTGTCCCTTGATTAAACCTCCATATAATGGAGGGATTACTGTATTATTCCTCCGCGTCCTTCTCCTTTACTACGATATTTTTGAACTCGTATGTAGGTGCGGTAGCCTCTGTACTCTTGTAAACAAAGGCTATGTATATTGTTGAGCCATTGTAATTTTTCAGAGATACTGGGTCAACAGTATAGAATGTCCAAGACGAACCATCCGTACGACCAGTAAGTTCAAGCGTTTCCCATGTTGCTGCGGTAACGTCTGTTCCATCGAAGTTCTTTGAAACCTTGACAGTAAGATGGTCATTGATGTTGGCTGTTCCGAGATAATTCATTGCCTCATCAAAATACATAACTGGATCAACAGCTTTCTTCAAGTTGATTAGCGGAGAAACGAGCCAACTTTCAGCTGCATGATTGCCACTTGAGTATGCAGAACCCTTCCAGCCATAAGACGTAGTATTGGTCCAAACATAGCTGAGTGTACCGAGATTTACGTTGTAAGCAACAAATCCGCCATCACTACCGAGCAATGTTTCGTTGAGATACATACTGATTTTTGCCTCTATACCAGTTTCGGTCTTTGCAAAGGTTGTAGTTTCAGTCTTGTATTCCTTAGATTCTGCCCAAGCACCGTCTGCTGCAGAATATGTATACTCTATTACTGCGAGTGCAGATGAAGACTTTTTGTAAACGACAGCCACCTTCTGTCCATCTGTTGCAAAAGGATACTTCTGCTGAAGGAGCGTTGGAAGATATGTATCTGGCTTAGATATTGATGTTGAGCCGATTGCTTCATACCACTGTGGCTGAGCTGCGATAACGCTGGCATCGGTCGTTGTATAAACACTCCACTTCGTTCCATCGTAATGGTAAACGGCTGCCTTATTAGTCTTAGACGTTGCAGATGCGCGACGCACGGCTTTTGCAGAAGAAGTTGCAGCTGTTACACTAGTAACCATCGTGTTCAAGTATTTACCGCTTGAAGCAGAGCCTACACTATAGCCATAAACGACAACGTCCTTGCCGTTGAGGTCGGCACTAACCATCCCGTCTGGAACATAAGCCAGGCTTCCTTGCTTTTCTGTTCCTTCAATAGCCACGTTATAATAACTACCAGAAATTGTGAGTGTTCCAGTATAAGTTACATAAGCGACATAAGGTGCATTGGCATAACTCTCAAAATCTGCTGCAACAAGTTTCTTTGCAGACGGATGTGTATAAGTGCCAGTGCCTTTCTTTACTACAGTAACCTCTGAGCTATTTGGGAACTGCATGAGACCACCATACTGAGAAGTGGTACCCTTAACAGCTACTTCATCACCTACGCTAACGTCGTCACTTGTTTTGTAGACCAAGATTGAACCTGTACCGTCGTTAAGAAGGAATCCACGCTTGTAGGTTGCAGGCACTTTGCCCTTTACCGTATATTCACCACCTGCAGTATTGGCAACGACATCTGAAATCTTGTCATACTTTTCAACGGGGTCAGAAGAATCGCCTCCTGCTGGTTCAAAATCAGAATAAGAGTAATTAACCACAACAATATCACCTGCTTGAGCATCCTTATAAGAAGTAGCCAAAGCCTGAGTTAACTTGCTCTCAGTTGAAGGAGTTAGATATGTTGCTGTAGAAGCTCCCGCCCAAATTGTGTTGTAGTCGTCTGTTGTAAGGGTATAATCAGAAAGATTGGTAAAGTCTGAAAGGTATTCTGACTTGCCACAGTATTCGTTATAAGTTACTTTAAACGTAGAACCTACATTTACACTTGGGTACTTATTTTGGATATATGCGGGGATAAACAAATCTGCAGATATCAACGAACCGAAGTATTTTGTCGTTCCAAGTTTTGATAGAGCCTCGCTATAAGCTGTAGTAACCGCAGATTTATCAAGAGTGTCTGCGAGAGCCTTGTTGGCTTCAAGGCTGGCTATCGTTGCATAGTCGGAAGCCTCAAGCACTATCGGAAGGTCTTTCTTCGTATCGGCAATTTGGTTGTCGAGATGAAACTGGTCATCATAGTCGCTGCAAGCTGCAAGTGATAGAAGAGCGACAGCCGACATTAAATATATTTTTTTCATGTCTTATATATTCTAATAGGTGATGTATGTTAGAAATTAACCTTCAGTCTCACGCTAAATGTGCGTCCGAAGTTGTAGAAGCCATAGATATTATCCTGAGTGGCTGTTCCCGACTGCGGATTCCATGCCTTTGTGAGATACTGATAGTCAAAGAGATTGTTTATATTTCCAGAAATTGTAGAGTTAAGACCTGCAATCTTGAATTTGTACGAAGCGTTCAAATCAATCTGGCTTGCAGCCGGTATTCTCCAAGGGGCTTCAATTTCGTTTACTTTACCTAGTGAAAGGTTGCTTCCACTTATTGAATAATAAGCGTAGTTACGTCCATAGAATGTCCAGTCCGCACCGATACGAATTGTCTTCCCTATCTTTACAGTTGCTCCGAGGGCTGCAGTCGTTTGAGCAGAACCTCCAACATGTATGCCTTTCATATTGATACCTGTTGAAAGATGGTCTTCTGCGCCAATAGCACTTGCAATACCTCCATCTTTATTAAGCGGCTGGCCATTGTAATCATAAACGAGTGCAGAAGCGTTGCTGTCCCATTTCCATTCACCTATAGAGAACATTGCATTGATATCAAGCCAATATAGAGGACTTGCCTTTGCCTCAAGTTCTATACCTTTGTGGTCTGCATTGAGTCCGGTCATGTTAACAAAAGCTTCTGTCTGCGACGTTCCAACCGTAGTTGACTTTGTCATAGTCTTGTCAAGCCACTTTGTCCAATAAGCATTTACATTAACCTGTAGCCATCTCATGTGGTAACCATAACCAAGTTCTATAGAGAATACCTTTTCGTTCTTTGCATCCGGATTAGTTACGTTGCTTGACATTGGACTTAAGAATGCGCCATAGTTGAACTTAGGTGCACGGCTTATATATCCCACATTGAAAAAAGCATTGTGGTTCTTTGTGAAATTGTAGTTCAATCCGCCTTTTACCGTAAAGCCAAGGTAATTTACGCTCTTTGACTCTGCGTGCTCCTTATCATAATAGAGGCGGTCGTATCTCCAATAACAAGTGTTTGAGAGAGAACCGGAAACGAAAGCAGAAAGGTCTTCCTTTGAGTATTCAGCTTGGAAGAATGCGCCTTCCTGTACCACATGACCATCAAAATCGCGATAAACATTGTCACCTACACCAAGTTTCTCGTAAACCCACTCCGGATTGGATGCAGCTGCATTATTCGCAGCTTTCACAGATTTACGCGAAGTGTCCATGTAGTATTTACCGTCATAGAGGTCTATAATTTCATTAGCGTGTGTGCCTTTGTACGCACGGAAATCAATACCGCCATAAAAATCAATGTTTTTACCGAATTTTGTATTGTATGTTGAAACAAGACCATACCATGTATGATAATTCTTTGCCTTTGTCATAACAAGCATGGAGCCGTGTTCACTGTTTGCATTTATATCTTGAATTTGAGCATAGTCAAATGTACCATCATCATTGCGGAACTTTGTCTGCAAGACACCGTAGTTTGCACCATACCAATCCTTGTAAGAATATCCGTAATCGTCATTTCCCTGACCGCTATAGCCATAGCCACGACCTATAGAAAGATAGGCTACAGTACTCAAAGAACGCTTATCGTCAATCTGCCACTGGTGGTTAAGGCTTAGTTGTGGCTTATGATATACGTTGTAATCTGATGAACGGCGCTGACCATTTTTGTCAAAACCATATGTTGAGTTATACTTATGGTCTTTTATTCCGTATACTTGCTCTGTCATTTTCCATGTTGCAAGATACAATCCGTTCTTACGCTGATAATGCTGCTGCGGCGCACCAAATGCAGTAAAAGAGAGTTGGTGCTTTTCGCTCAAGCGTTTTGATATATTAACAAAGTAAGTATATCCACTATAGTCTGTACCTTGAGCATAGCCATCACCCCAAACTTTAGAGCCAAGCAAAGACATTGACCATCCACTTTTGGAAAGTCCTGTTGATACTGTAAAGAGTATCTTGTTCATATTGTCGTTTCCTAGACTATAGTAAACGGAACCTCCGCGCTTTGCTTCAATGCTCTTCGTCATAATGTTGATTGTACCACCAACTGACGGAGCTGAAACTTTTGAAGCACCGATACCGCGCTGTGTCTGCATAGAACGTGTAACGTCAGTAAGTCCGGCCCAATTGCTCCAATAAACCGCCTGGCTCTCCATATCATTCATAGGAACACCGTTCACCATAACGGCTATGTTTGAGTTATCGAAGCCACGCATATAAATTTCAGAATCACCGTAGCCACCTCCCTCTTTGTTGGCATGTACACCAGGTGTAGACTTGAGAATTTCAGGAAACTCTTGAGTTCCTATCTTCTCCTCTATGTATGCCATCGGAACAGAAGATACTGCAACTGGCGTTTTTCTAGCTACTGCAACCTGAGAAGTTACAACAACATCATCAAGTACTCGCTCGTCTGTTTTCAGTTCTATTTCCGTAACAGCGCCTTTCTTTGGCGACATTCTAACTGTTTTGGTCTTGTAGCCAATGTATTGTATAGTAACGTCAGCCTGAGAACTGACACCTTTTACTATAAAGGCTCCGTCTATGTCGGTTGCCACATTGATACCATTTACGGAAACTGTCGCCCCAATAAGCGGTTCGCCTGTTGCCGCATCAACTACCTTTCCTCTCAGACTATTCTGAGCCACTGCCGAAAGTGTGCTGACCAATGCCAACACAACTACCAGAAGAAGATGTTTTAGATGATTTTTCATATGTTTAATTTGGAATAATTAAATAATCTGCCACAAAAGTACAAATATTTTTTAGTTTTTTTCGCATACTTTACACGAAAAGCACCACTTGTAACATAAATTTAACGTTCAGAACATCTGCTTAGTGTTTAGATTACTTCACACTCACTTGCAAGTAGACACACCATTCCGCTAGAAAGCGCATGATAACTTTATTATAAACAAAAATTAGCAAAAGAACAATTTGCAAGAAAACATCTTAAATAATTTGCAAGCAACGAATAAAACGACTATATTTGACCGCGTTAAACCTATCTATTACTAACATTTTAACATCTAGCACTATGAACAGTGAAGAACTTATACTAAATGCCAACGACGTAGTAACATACCTACAGAAGCCGGCTAGCGACTTCACAAAGGCAGACATCATAAATTTTATCCGAAACAACGATATACGCATGGTGAATTTCATGTATCCTGGAGGAGACGGCAAGCTAAAAACACTCAATTTCGTAGTGAACAGTCTCAGTTATCTTGATACTATACTTACCTGTGGAGAGCGCGTTGACGGTTCAAGCCTATTCCCATTCATCAGTGCTAGCAGCAGCGACCTTTATGTCGTGCCACGCTTCCGTACGGCCTTTGTCGACCCTTTTGCTGAAATACCCACACTATGTATGTTGGCGTCTTTTTTTGACAAAGACGGAAAACCGCTTGAAAGTGCTCCTGAGCACACGCTGGCAAAAGCAACTCAAGTGTTCCGTGAAATGACAAAAATGGAGTTTCACACTATGGGAGAGTTGGAATACTATGTAATAACTCCAGATACGGGACAATTCCCTGCAGTAGACCAAAAAGGATATCATGAATCTGCACCTTATGCCAAGACTACAGATTTCAGGACAAAATGTATGCACTACATAGCTCGCACAGGAGGACAAATCAAATACGGACATTCTGAAGTGGGAAACTTCCGGATGGACGGATACGTCTATGAACAAGGCGAAATAGAATTCCTGCCTGTACCGGCAGAAGAAAGCGCAGACCAACTGATGATTGCCAAATGGGTGATACGCAACGTGGCATATCGCATGGGACTGAACGTAACTTTCGCCCCCAAAATAACAACCGGCAAAGCGGGTTCAGGCTTGCATATTCACATGCGCATTATGAAACACGGCAAGAACATGATGATACACGACGGCAAACTGAGCGTGCAGGCTCGCACAATTATTGCCGGAATGATGGATGTCGCACCAGCGATAACTGCGTTCGGCAACAAGAACCCAACTTCTTATTTCCGTCTTGTTCCGCATCAAGAAGCCCCTACAAACGTTTGCTGGGGAGACTGCAATCGTTCCGTATTGGTTAGAGTTCCGCTTGGATGGACTTCCAATCAAGACATGTGCCACCAAGCTAATCCACATGATGTAGCATGGCACTACGACACGTCCTTGAAGCAGACCGTAGAAATGCGTTCCCCAGACGGTTCCGCCGATATATATCAGTTAATAGCCGGTCTATGCGTAGCGTGCCGCCACGGATTTGAGATGGAAAACGCCATAGAAGTTGCCGACCGCACTTATGTCAACTACAACATACATGATGTAGCCAATGCAGAGCGCGTGGCACAATTAGAACAATTGCCCGACAGTTGTGTTGCTTCTGCTAGTTGCCTTGAGAAATACCGCGATGTATTTGAAGAACACGGTGTGTTCAGCCCGACAATGATTGACGGTATTATAAAACAATTACGTGCATTTGCTGATAGCACCTTACGGTCTGACATACAGAATGACAAGCAGAAACTTCAAGATTTGGTAAACGAATATTTCCATTGTGGATAGAATAAGAATTGCATCCCCACAGGAATGTTGTTTTAAAAAATAAAAAAACAAAGCCTTGCATCTAGGAAGAAGAACCTCACTTCAAGCCCTATTGATGCAGGGCTTTGTAATTTCTTAAAAAAACATCCGGCAATGGAATAATAATTAGATAAAACTTTGGTCTATCTACAAGAAAATAAATAACTTTGCAGTGTCGATATTACAGAACACACTTAAGACAAATGTCAAGTTTAACATTATTGATCGTCGCAATCTTCATTGCGGGCTACTTTTTTATTGCCATAGAGAGTGCGACAAAAGTAAACAAAGCAGCAGTTGCTCTGCTGATGTTCGTAGTATGCTGGACACTTTTTATGCTTAACCCTAGCCAATATCTTCCAAATGCCATTGGCGAGCAAACCGGAACCATTGTCAGCGAAGTAATTGAGCATCATTTAGGCAGCACATCCACCACACTATTTTTCCTTATGGGGGCAATGACCATCGTTGAACTGGTAGATCAGAATGGCGGTTTCAACTTCGTGCGAAATACCCTCAAAACAAAAAGCAAGAAAGCCCTTCTCTGGAGAATTGCTTTCATGACATTTTTCCTGTCGGCCATACTTGACAATATGACTACAGCTATCGTTATGGTAATGATACTTCGCAAACTTGTTAGCGACCGCAACGACCGTATCAAATACGCTGCGCTAGTCATAATCGCAGCTAATGCGGGCGGTGCATTCTCTCCAATAGGCGATGTAACAACCATCATGCTTTGGAATAAAGCGCTGATAACGGCAGGAGGAGTAATAAAGGAACTTTTTATTCCATCAATGGTTGCTCTCATTGTGCCAACCCTCATTGTATCCATGTCATTGAAAGGCGACGTTGCCTATCCTGAAGGTGCAGAAGAGGCAATGGCCGGTGGAGATTTCTCCGAGGGGCAACGCAAAGCAGTATTCTTTCTTGGAGTAGGCGGTCTAATATTTGTACCTATATTCAAGTCAATAACCCATCTTCCTCCATTCGTAGGCATTCTTCTCGTATTGGCCGTGCTATGGACAACAACAGAAATCTTCTACCGTGGCATGCCAGAAGCCAAAGGTGGCATGCAGAAGCGCGTTACGAATATGCTCTCGCGTATAGATATGTCTACGATACTTTTCTTCCTTGGCATTCTAATGGCCGTGGCTTGTCTTGAAACAGTCGGCGTTCTCACCGCACTCGGCGAGGGATTAAACACCGCTTTCCACGGAAATCACTATCTAGTGACTGGAATTATCGGTGTGCTCTCAAGCATAGTAGACAATGTGCCGCTAGTTGCTGGTTGCATGGGCATGTATCCCGTTGCCCCAACTGGAGATATGGCAATCGACGGAATATTCTGGCAACTTCTTGCCTACTGCGCCGGAGTTGGCGGTTCTATGCTTATCATTGGCAGTGCCGCAGGTGTTGTAGTGATGGGACTGGAGAAAATATCCTTCGGATGGTATATGAAAAACATATCATGGCTCGCTTTCGTAGGGTATATTGCAGGAATCCTCATATATTGGGTAGAAAAGATGTTTATCTAAAAAGGGGTGACTTTAGCAAAAACTTTTAATCCGTAAAACGAGGGAACATCTAAGTGTTTGCCTTTTTTAGCGATTTGTAATAAAATATTAAATACAAAGCACCACATTATTAAATATTTAATTATACCTTTGCCACATGTACGAAAGAATACATCTTGCGGCAAAGGTGTTTTTTTGTTTGCCGCCTATCAAAATGTTAACCACAATTATTTATAAATACTAACTAAAACAATACAAAGAAAGAAAAATGACAAGTTTAACAATGCTAATTGTCACAGTATTCGTTATTGGCTATTTCTTTATAGCGATAGAAAGTGTGACAAAAGTAAACAAAGCTGCCATAGCCCTGCTTATGTTCGTGGGCTGCTGGACAATCTTCATGTGTGATCCGTCGCAGTATCTTGCTTCAGCCATTGGCGACAAAGTGGGAGCAGTAGTAAGCGAAACAATTGAGCACCACCTTGGCAGCACGGCAACGACCCTGTTTTTTCTTATGGGGGCAATGACCATTGTAGAGTTGGTTGACCAGAACGGAGGTTTCAACTTTGTGCGCGACACTTTAAAGACAAAGAGCAAGAAGGCTCTCCTTTGGCGTATCGCATTCATGACCTTTATTTTGTCTGCCATTCTTGACAACCTTACAACATCCATCGTAATGATTATGATTCTGCGCAAGCTAGTAAGCGAGCACAAAGACCGCATAATCTATGCAGCCCTTGTAGTTATTGCAGCCAACTCAGGAGGAGCATTCTCACCTATTGGAGACGTGACAACAATCATGCTATGGAACAAAGGTGTAATAACAGCTGGAGGAGTAATTACTGAGCTTCTCATCCCGTCTGTTATTTCCATGGTGATTCCTGCCTATATCCTGACATTCTCACTAAAGGGCGACCTGGCCGTACCAGAAAACACCACGGCAACAACAGCAGCCAGCGAGTTTACCGCAATGCAACGCAAGACGGTATTTTTCCTTGGCGTAGGCGGTCTTATCTTCGTTCCAATATTCAAGTCAATAACCCATCTGCCTCCGTTCGTAGGCATTCTCCTAGTATTGGGATTATTGTGGACTGTAACAGAAGTTTTCTATAGCCGTCTGCCAAAAGCATCCGACAAGGGCGGCATGCAGAAGCGCGTTTCAAACATGCTTTCCCGCATAGATATGTCAACGATACTCTTCTTCCTTGGCATCCTAATGGCTGTTGCTTGTCTTGAGACAATCGGTGTGCTCACACAACTTGGCGAAGGACTCAACGTTGCATTCAACGGAAATCATTATCTTGTTACAGGCATTATCGGTGTTTTGTCTAGTATTGTAGACAATGTTCCACTCGTTGCTGGCTGTATGGGCATGTATCCTGTAGCAGAAATCGGTGATATGGCAGTAGACGGCATCTTCTGGCAGCTTCTTGCATACTGTGCTGGTGTTGGCGGTTCAATGCTTATCATTGGAAGTGCAGCAGGTGTAGTAGTAATGGGCCTAGAGAAGATAACTTTCGGCTGGTACATGAAAAAGATATCCTGGATAGCTTTTGTTGGCTACCTCGCAGGAATTCTTATATATTGGGTTGAGAAGAGTGTTATAGGCTTGTAAATTCCTTGTAACGCATACAGGAATCTATTCAGCAATAGAACACGGTAAGATACGCAGCAAGTGCACAACGGAAACGACAAAGACAATGTCTGTCCGTTATTTGCACTTGCTGCTTTTTTATTTCCATATATACAATGCAAGGCAAACGCACTATGTGTATAAATGGGAAACCTATTCTATAATGCCATCCATTGCCTGCTGCAAGCAGAAATCCCCTATACGAATTGACAAGCCCGCTGATATAGCGACAAAAGCAAACGGGGTTTAAAACACAACCCCACGGCAATGCAGAACAAAGGCCGTGGCGAATGATTTAAGGAATTTTAAGTTAGCTGAATAACATATGTTACTAGCGAGCTATTTTTGTGCCCGTACCTTTGCACCGACAAAATACTAAAGAACCAAATAAAAGATTCAAAAATATGAAAAAGTTAGATTTGTCGAAGAACATATTTGAGTTGACAACTCTGTATCCGGAACTTATTGACATCATGGCAGAACTTGGTTTCGTAGAAATCAAGAAGGAGTTCATGCGCAAGTCAATGGGTAAGTTGATGACATTGCCAAACTCAGAGGTATTGGTATGGAAAAGGTTATCATAACCCTTATGCAAAATGGCTTTGAGTTATCAGGAGAGATGCCGGGGCTTAATCGCCCCTTTTAAAATTTTTGTATATTTGCAGTTTGTCGCGGTAGCGAACCATTATTTATACGTTTTTTCTTTGAACGGTTCAAATAATTACGGATTACATTCTCTGCATTTTTCCTTTTTCTAAACGACGGTATTTCCAGTATGATGTTGTCGGCTTGTTTTTTTTTGCCAACAATCCACATTTCATTTTGCGCAATATACATAAAAAAGGCACTAAGTGGGATGTTCCCAAGACTTAGTGCCTTTTATTATCAAAGTAACAATTCCTTTTTTTTACAGAGCGCGGAAATTTTCAATGTCTTCCGCATTGAAATTGCTGATGTATGATGCGTGACCGAACACTTCTTCTTCGGCATGACGTACATAAACTTGTGCACTCTTCTTGAAAAGCTCAGGAGCTGCAGAAGCATCGCTTGTAATGAGCAATGACATGAGTATGTCTGCCGTCATATCGTAAAGGCGGCGTGCAAGGAAGTCAAGGACTTCTTGACTTTCAGCCTTCTTTACGTTTTCTAGCGATTGCTCGTATAGCTCTACCATCTTTGCAATGCGTGCCTGCAAAGGTTTAAGGTCTTCAGTTACATCTTTGCTTAGCATCTCCTTTATGATGTTCAGATAGGTGCAGTTCGTTATGTATCGAAGTGCAGCGACAACCTGTAACTGTGTGGTACCTTCGTAGATTGAGAAAATACGCGCGTCGCGGTAAAGGCGTTGGCTCTTGTATTCCATAATAAATCCCGAGCCTCCGTGAACTTGAATAGCGTCGTAAGCGTTCTGGTTCGCATATTCGGAATTCATACCCTTAGCGATAGGCGTAAAGGCATCGGCAAGCCTTGCATATTTCTTCTGTTCTTGTTTTTCTTCCGGGGTGAGTTTGCGTTCACGGGAAATATCATCAAGAGCCTTGTATATGTCAACATAGCGTGCAGTCTGGTACAAAATGCTTCTGCCGGCGTCCAGTTTTGCCTTGATGCGCGAAATCATGTCGTAGACAGCAGGGAAGTTAACGATAGGCTCACCGAACTGTTTGCGCTCCTTAGCGTATGACAGTGCTTCGTTGTAGGCGGCTTGACTTACACCAACAGACTGTGCTGCAATGCCTAGACGAGCGCCATTCATCAGTGCCATGACATATTTGATGAGTCCCAAGCGTGTGCTTCCGCATAGCTCAGCCTTAGCGTTCTTGTATACAAGCTCGCATGTGGGTGAACCATGTATTCCGAGTTTATGCTCAATGTGACGCACGGTCACACCGCCTTGGTTCTTGTCGTAGATAAACATAGAGAGGCCGCGTCCGTCGTGTGTCCCAGCCTCGGAACGAGCCAATACAAGGTGAATGTCAGAGTCGCCGTTGGTTATAAAGCGTTTCACACCGTTCAACAACCAGCAACCATCCTCCTCGCTGTATGTTGCTTTGAGCATTACGCGCTGCAAATCGCTGCCGGCATCAGGCTCAGTGAGGTCCATACTCATAGTCTCTCCTGCGCATACGCGTGGAATGTATTTCTGACGCTGTTCCTCGCTTCCGAATTCATAGAGAGTTTCTATACAGTCTTGAAGGCTCCAGATGTTTTGGAAACCAGCATCTGCTGTAGCAACAATTTCAGAAGCCATAGAATATGGTGTGATAGGCAGGTTGAGGCCACCATAACGGCGTGGCATTGATATTCCCCATAGGCCAGCTTGACGTGTGGCTTCAATGTTTTCATATGTTTTTGAGGCATACACCATGCGTCCGTCAACTAGGTGTGGACCTTCCAAGTCAACATCCTCAGCGTTAGGCTCAAGGATATTAGCTGCAATGTCGCCTGTTATCTCAAGTACACGCTTGTAGTTTTCGATGGCGTCAGCGTGGTCTACTGGTGCATCGGCATATTCTTCTTTGTCTGCGAAGTTGCGCTCTTTGAGCTCAACTATTCGTTTCATTTCCGGATGGTTAAGATAAAAATCAAATTCCGGATGGTCGGTATAATAGTTTGCCATTGTTGTTTTCTCTTTACTTCGAGTTACTCTTATAATACTTTATCAGTTTTGGTACGACTTCCTCAACCGTTCCGTTGATTATGTAGTCGGCAATTTTGTTAATAGGAGCTTCTGGGTCGTTGTTCACCGAGATAATGATTCCAGAATCTTGCATTCCTGCGATGTGTTGTATTTGTCCGGAAATTCCACATGCGATGTAAACTTTTGGATGAACCGTAACTCCAGTCTGTCCTATTTGACGGTCGTGGTCAACCCAGCCTGCATCAACAGCCGCACGGCTGGCTCCAACTTCGCCATGCAGTTCCTTAGCCAAAAGGAAGAGTTGGTCAAAACCTTCTTTGCTGCCAACACCATATCCTCCAGCAACAACTATTGGAGCTCCTTTTAGGTTGTGTTTTGCTGCCTCTACGTGGCGATCAATCACCTTGACCACATAGTCGGTTGTAGGAACATATTTTGCAACGTCCATAACGGCAACCTCATGACGAGCTTCGCCCTCGTAAATAGCCTTTTGCATCACACCGCTACGAACGGTAGCCATCTGTGGACGATGGTCAGGGTTTACGATTGTTGCAACGATGTTGCCTCCGAAAGCGGGTCGAATCTGGTAAAGTAGATTATCGTAGTGCGTACCTGATTTCTTGTCGTCGTAGTCGCCGATTTCAAGTTGTGTACAGTCTGCGGTAAGTCCGCTAGTGAGTGATGATGAAACTCTTGGTCCGAGGTCACGTCCGATAACGGTTGCTCCCATAAGGCAAATCTGTGGTTTCTCCTCTTTAAAAAGGTTTACCAAAATGTCAGTGTGGGGAGCTGATGTATAAGGGAATAATCCTTCAGCGTCAAACAGGAAGAGCTTGTCTACACCGTAAGGCAAAATTTGGTTTTCTACGTTCCCTTTTATGCCAGTTCCGGCAACGATGGCATGCAATTCAACTCCAAGTTGGTTGGCAAGCTTGCGTCCTTTAGTGAGTAGTTCCTGAGAAACCTCGGCAATAGTGGTGTTCTCTGTCTCACAATATACAAATACGTTGTTCATACTCTTTTATCCGATAATCTTTTCGTCCAACAATTCCTTTACAAGTCCATCAATATCTGTGTCAGAAGCTGTGAGTGTTTTGCTTTCTTTGGCTTGGAATACAATGTTTTTCACAGCCTTAACTTTTGTGGGCGAACCGGCAAGTCCGCACTGTTGAGGGTCTCCGTCAACATCTGCCACAGACCATTGGTTGAGCGTCAAGTAGGGACGTTCTTCATATAGGCTAGCATATGGCATGTCGGCTGTGCGTTCCAACGGTACGTTGGCGCGTTTGTATTTCATAACGAGCTTTGCGTTGCATGGACGGCATGGAGCGGCACTTCCGTTTACAGTTATAACAATCGGCATCGGTGCTTCCACCGTTTCAACTCCTCCGTCGATGTGACGGCGAATGGTAAGGACTCCGTTTTCGCATTTTTCAATTTCTTCGGCATAAGTTACTTGTGAAAGACCTAGTTTTTGTGCGACTTGTGGTCCAACCTGTGCCGTGTCACCGTCAATAGCTTGGCGTCCACCGATAACAACATCTGCTCCGCCAATCTTTTTTATAGCAGTAGCCAAAGCGTAGGACGTGGCAAGCGTGTCTGCTCCGGCAAACAATCTATCGGTGAGTAGCCAGCCTGTATCAGCTCCACGATAGAGCCCTTGACGAATAATTTCGGCAGCTCTTGGAGGTCCCATTGTGAGGATACCAACTGTTGATCCGGGGTTTTGGTCTTTTAAACGTAACGCCTGTTCAAGGGCGTTTAAGTCTTCAGGATTGAAAATCGCGGGCAAGGCGGCACGGTTCACGGTGCCTTCGGCAGTCATGGCGTCTTTACCCACATTACGTGTGTCTGGTACTTGCTTGGCAAGCACGATGATTTTTAAGCCCATATCTATATTATATAATGTGAAATTCATGTATACTAAGAGTGCAAAAATACAATATTTTTATTTTACAGCAAAGAAAACAGAAAAAAAAGAATATAAAGTGCTATCTTTGCCATGTTGAAAATTATACTAATTATAAGTTCTCTTAATTCTAATACTATGACTAATTTGTTTGAAGTTACATTGACAGATGCTGATACAGGAGAGATTTTTGTGGAACGTTTCGTTTGTCAGTCGGCAGCAGAAGCTGAAATGCTGATGCGTAACCGTATCTGTTGGGCGGAAGGGTGTTTCGTTTCAGTTAGAAAGCTCTGACGAAGAAACCTTTTCACACCTCTTTGTTGTATATGTGCTTGGCTTATCGGGTCATCTAATGGCGAGATTGTTTGTTGTCGCTTTTAGATTCTTGTTCTCGTTTTTTTTCTTTCCTACACAATAATAAATATAGGATTGCGTTTATTAAAGCGTATATACATCAAACAGAATAGTTTTTATGATAGAATATGTTAGGGGGGAGCTAACTGAAGCCACTCCAACCTATGCCGTAGTTGAGGCTCATGGGGTAGGGTATGGCTTGAATATTTCGTTAAATACTTATACAGGCATACAAAATAAAAAAGAAGTCAAATTGTATGTCTTTGAAAGCATACGTGAAGATGCCTATGCTCTCTATGGCTTTGCTACAAAGCAGGAACGTGACGTGTTCTTGCTCTTGATAAGTGTTTCGGGAGTGGGTGCAAATACAGCGCGCATGATTCTTTCAAGCTTATCTGTTCCAGAACTTTGTAGCGTAATTTCAACAGGAAATGAAAAGATGTTGAAATCGGTGAAAGGCATAGGGTTACGTACTGCGCAGCGAATAATTGTAGATCTAAAGGATAAAATTGCCGATAGTGGTGTGGTTGATTCCATTACACCCTCGCAAGAGTTAGGAATCTCCGCCATTAACAAGGAAGTTCGCGATGAGGCTATAGGTGCACTCACAATGCTTGGATTTGCTCCCGCCCCATCAGCAAAGGTTGTTTCGGCAATACTTTCAGAAAATCCTGAGATGCCAGTAGAACAAGTAGTTAAGCTTGCATTAAAACAGATAAAATAAAAAATGAAAACAGGCTTTTCCTTGTGATAATACAGGGAAAGGAGATATGATAGATGAACAATATTAAGCAAATACTCGGTGCTTTTATTTTGTTGCTTAGCGTAAATATGCTGGCATTTAATGTCGTTCCGCAGCTACAGGATGACCGTACACGCATGTCCGTGAGGCGACAGAGAGAAACGGCCCGTAAGCCAAGAAAGCCTTCGGGCAAGGAAGAGGCGGATACAACGCAGAACAAACCTTTAGGCTTGTCGGCTTTGACATTGGAAGATGAGAGTATCCCTGATTCTTTGTTACATCCGCGGTGGAGAGTGCAGCGAACAACTCCTGTAACTCTTGACGATACGAAGCGACGTACTGCGGATTTAGGTATGCCAGACAACATAAAGCAGGATGTTGTCTACAATGATACGTTGGATCGTTACTTCGTCGGTTCCAAACTCGGCGGAGGCTATCTTTCAACGCCAATAATGATGACTCCTGAAGAATACAGGAAGTGGAGCGAGAAGCAGGAGATGGATCTCTTCTTTCGTGGGAAGAATGATGAAATTGTCAAGGAGAAAGGAAAGGATAAGTTCTCCTTTAGTGATATGCATTTCAGTCTTGGACCAGCGGAGAAAATATTTGGCCCTGGTGGCGTGCGCATAAAGACGCAGGGTACGGCCGAATTGAAGCTCGGGGCTACAATGAAGAATATTGATAATCCTTCGTTGCCTATCCGTAACCGCAAGACAACAATGATGAATTTCGACGAGAAGATAAACTTGAGCGTAAACGGAAAGGTGGGTGATAAGGTAAATATGAACCTTAACTACAATACTGATGCTACGTTTGACTTCGACTCACAAAATCTAAAACTGAAATATGAAGGTAAGGAAGACGAGATTATAAAACTTGTTGAAGCAGGTAATGTTTCGTTTCCGAGCAATTCGTCATTGGTAAAAGGCGCCTCGTCATTGTTTGGCTTCAGAACAGATATGCAGTTCGGTAAGCTGAAATTGCAAACTGTTGTGTCTCAGAAAAAGTCTTCAAGCAAGAGTGTGTCGTCTAAAGGCGGTGTTCAACTTACTCCATTTGAAATTGACGCTTCGGAATATGAAGAGAACCGACACTTCTTTCTCTCGCGCTATTTCCGTGACAAATACGATGCCGGAATGAAAACGCTGCCCAATATGACTACGGGTATAAAGATTAACCGTGTAGAGATATGGGTAACGAATAAACAGGGAACGACAACAAATACGCGAAACATTGTTGCCTTTACTGATCTTGGCGAGAATAGCCGTGTCAGCAACCCAATGTGGGGAGTAACAGGGCTATCTGTTCCGTCTAATGCAGCCAATACCGAATATTCAACCTTGGTCGGTTCGTATGTTACAGCGCGTGACATAGATCAGACCAGTACAACACTTGATGCAATACCTGGCTTTGTGGGAGGTTCAGACTATGAAAAGCTGCAAAGCGCTCGCCTTCTCACTTCATCGGAATACACCGTTAATACAGCCTTGGGCTATGTTTCGCTAAAGTCAACTTTGCAGACAGATCAGGTCTTGGCCGTAGCATACGAATATACATATGGTGGACAGACTTATCAAGTGGGAGAATTCGCCAGTGACCTTCAGGATGTTTCAAAGGCTCTTTTTGTTAAGTCGCTAAAAAATACGAGCAACAATCCGTCGCAAGGAAACTGGGACTTAATGATGAAGAACGTTTATTATTTAGCTTCATCTGTAGAAAAAGACAAATTCCGTCTTGATGTAAAATATCAAAGCGATACAACAGGAGTATATCTTTCCTACATTCCAGAGCAGCAGGTCAAGGACATGACATTGATAAAGCTCCTTGGGGCGGATCGTTTGGACAACAACAATAAGGCACATAGCAATGGTTATTTCGACTATGTCGAGGGGTATACCGTGAGCAATGGCCGTGTCTTCTTTCCTGAAGCCGAGCCTTTTGGCGATTACCTTTATAATGCACTTATTGCTAAAGGCGTTTCTGCCGACAAAGCTGCGCAATATAGCTACACAGAGCTTTATGATTCTACAAAAACAACGGCCAAGCAAATTGCAGAGAAGGACAAATTCCGTCTTACTGGTCAATTCCGGGGAACATCAGCCAATGTCATTTCTCTTGGAGCATACAATGTTCCTCAAGGTTCTGTGGTTGTTACAGCTGGCGGCGTTACCCTTACCGAGGGTTCTGATTATAGTGTAGACTATTCTGCGGGCGAAGTTACGATACTAAACCAAAGTATTATAGATGCCGGAACGTCTGTCAATGTGTCGCTAGAAAGTAATACAGACTATGCCCAGCAGCGTAAGACAATGTTTGGACTAAATTGGGAATACGATTTTTCCAAGAATTTCCAAATGAGCGGTACTTTTCAGCATCTTTCTGAACAAGCTCTGACAACAAAAGTATCAATGGGCTCGGAGCCTCTGAACAATACTTTGTGGGGAGTTAACTTAAATTGGAAGAAAGAGAGTCAGTGGCTTACCAACGTTCTCGACAAAATACCTTTCCTTCACTGCACCCAACCTTCACAGATATCGTTCAGTGGCGAATTTGCGCAGCTTATAGCAGGACAGGCAAGCGGCACGCAGGACAATGCTTCATATATAGATGACTTTGAGAACACGAAGAATACCATAGATGTGAGTACGCCGTCATCTTGGATTATCTCCAGCGTGCCGACCATGTTCCCCAACTATAACGATAAAGCTACGTTGCAGAGCGGATTTCAGCGTGCCCTTCTTGCATGGTATAACATCGATCCTTTGTTCACACGCCGCAGTAGCTCACTTACACCAGGGCATATAAAGAGTGACCTTCATCAACTTTCCAATCACTATGTGCGTGAAGTATATGTCAGAGAACTCTTCCCTAATCGCGACCAAAGCTCATATAGCGGAGCTACGGCAACTCAGTCAATACTGAATTTGGCCTATTATCCGTCAGAACGCGGTCCGTATAACTTTAATCCTAATTTGAATTCTGATGGAACGCTCTCCGCTCCGCAGAATAATTGGGGAGGAATGATGCGGCGACTTGATACAAGTGATTTTGAAACAGCCAACATAGAGTATATCGAATTTTGGTTGTTAGACCCGTTTATCTATACAAGTCGCGAGGGTACGGCTTCGCAATATGGAGGTGATTTCTACATAAACTTGGGCGAAGTTAGCGAGGATGTGCTGCGCGACGGAAAGAAATTCTACGAAAGCGGCATGCCTGTAGATGGTTCAAATAGCTATACTACGACACAGTGGGGAAAAATCCCTACGCAGTCTACGGTTACTTATGCCTTTGCCACATCGTCTGGGGCGAGAGCTTTGCAGGATGTAGGTTTTAATGGACTGAATGATGAAGAAGAGCTTAACTTTGCTCCATACAAAACATTCCTTGATGCGGCACAAGCGCGTGTTTCTGGAGCGGCTCTTGACTCTATTCTTGCAGACCCGGCGAACGATGACTACCACTATTTCCGCGGTTCTGACTTCGACAACAACCGTACGTCAATATTAGACCGCTACAAGCGTATAAATAACCCACAGGGAAATTCCCCCGACAGTAATATGCGCAGTGAAAGTTATGACACTTCCTATAAGACAACACCAGATGTTGAGGATATAAACCAAGACTATACACTCAACGAATACGAGAAATATTATCAGTATCGGGTGAGTATTCGTCCGGAAGACTTGGTTGTTGGTCAAAACTTTATCGTTGACAAGCGTGAAGCGTCGGTAAAGTTGCGTAACGATACAACGGAAACAGTTACTTGGTATCAGTTCCGCATACCAGTAGACGACTATGAAAAGAACGTTGGCGGCATAACGGATTTTACTTCTATACGTTTTATGCGAATGTTCCTTACTAATTTCCAAAAGCCCATCGTCTTGCGTTTCGGAACGCTAGACCTTGTGCGTGGAGAATGGC
Organism: bacterium; assembly: GCA_963644035.1. Lineage (GTDB taxonomy): Bacteria > Bacteroidota > Bacteroidia > Bacteroidales > Bacteroidaceae > Prevotella. The sequence goes on along the minus strand of CAVIMN010000012.1, from coordinate 36,656 downwards.
GTATATACGAGCAGTCTCTTGGCAATGGGGGAGGAGAAACAGGTAAGATGGCAGTAAGTGCCGTTAATATAGAGGAAAACAATGACCGCGTACCTGTTAACTATGTGTTGCCTCCGGGCATACGCCGTGAGCAGGATCCAACCCAACCTCAACTTACGGAGGCAAATGAGCAAGCTCTCGACATACAAGTTACCAATCTTTCGAATGGCGAAGCCAAGGCCGTATACAAAAATACGAATCTTGACCTAAGACAATATAAGCGTCTGCAGATGTTTGTGCATGCCAATGCTTTTGAACAGAATACAACAAACCTGCAAGACAACCAACTTGCCGTCTTCGTACGCTTGGGATCCGACTACAAGAGCAACTACTATGAGTATGAGATACCCCTGAAGTTGACCGCTCCGGGGCACTACGATCGTTATTCAAGTGCCGACTGTCGTACGGTATGGCCCGATGAAAACATGCTTGATGTGCCGCTCTGCATTTTCACTACCCTCAAGAAAGCCCGTAACAAAGCCAAGAGTCTTGGACAGGCTTCCTATTCATTGCCTTATGTGGCATACGACGAGGATAATCCGAACAATAAGCTTACGATAGTAGGAAACCCAACGCTTGGTGAAGTGCGAACTATGATTATAGGTGTACGCAACCTGGCCTCTGACCAGAAATCCGGTGAGATTTGGGTTAATGAACTCCGTCTGAAGGAATACAACAATTCAGGTGGTTGGGCAGCGCAAGGTAAACTCAACATGCAACTCTCTGATGTAGGAAGTGTAAATGTGACCGGAAAATATGTATCAGAAGGTTTTGGCGGTTTGGAAGACGGCGTTTCGCAACGTGCGCAGGACAACTATAAGACCTATAGTGTTACGACAAATTTTGAACTTGGAAAATTCTTCCCCGACAAGGCAAAGGTTTCCATTCCTCTTTACTATTCGGTTACGAAAGAGGAGACACGTCCAAAGTATAATCCTCTTGATACGGACATGTTGCTTGACGATGCTCTCAGTTCCGTTGACAGCCACGAACGCGACTCTATTGAGAACATTGCCGTGACAAAGTCAACGAACACAAACTTCTCTCTCTCCAATATGAAAGTGGGAATAGCAACGAAGAAGCATCCTATGCCCTACGATCCGGCAAACTTCTCGTTCTCATATAGTCATAGCCACCGTCATACGAGTGGAGAAACCACGGTATACGAAAATGAAGATACTTGGCGTGGTTCAATGAATTATAGTTATACGCCAGTATACAAGGCGTTCGAGCCGTTTAAGAAGATAAAGAGCCGTAGCAAATGGTATGATATCCTGAAGCGTTTCGGCTTGAACTGGCTACCGCAGAATATAGCTTTCAATACAGAAATACAGCGTTACTACTACGAATTGCAAGAACGCGACATGGAAAGTATTGAGAACAGCGAGTTGCCTTTGACTTTCAGTCAGCAATTCCGTTGGAACAGAGAGTTTTCTATTCGCTGGGATTTGACAAAGAACCTCCATATGAGTTTTAACAGCGCAACTCATGCAGAGATAGAGGAGCCTTATACCCCAGTAGACAAAAGCAGGTATCCAGATCAGTACACTGCCTGGAAAGATTCCGTGTGGACAAGCATAAAGCACATGGGGCGTCCGCTCGACTATAATCAGACTTTTACGGCATCATACCAGGCGCCGATAAACCTTATCCCGATATTCGATTGGATAACAGCCGATGCGAACTATAATGCAACCTATAACTGGACGCGCGGAACAACGCAGGAAGACGGCTCTTCGCTCGGAAATGTAATTGCCAATAACCGCACGATTAATGTTAATGGCGCATTGAATTTGGAAAAACTATACAATCATGTGCCATTCCTCAAGAAGGCTAACGATAGGTTCAACAAACGTGGAAGCGTGACCCAAAGCAAAAAAAGAGACCAAAAGTCAAGGCTTGCCGCAATGAATGGCAACGACAAAAAGAAAGGTAATGGCAAAAACAGTGACGAAAAGCAACTTCCTAAGAACAAGAAGTCTTATGAAAGGGAAATAACCCTCCTTCCAGATACTACGCTCACCGTTGTGCACGGAAAAAACAGTAAGCGCTTGATTGTTTCCGCCAAAACGGCAGATGGAAAAATGTTCACTCTCCGCTATAAAACTCTTGACAACAACAAGATAAAAATAACGTCAAAAGTAGATACGGCAACGAAAGTAAAAGTTACCGTCACGCCGAAAGAACCTCTTGAAAACCAAGGATGGTATAAAACCATGCAGGTAATAGCGCGCGGAATGATGATGGTTCGCAACATAAACCTTTCTTACCGCAACCAATATGGCTTGTCGCTTCCTGGCTTTATGCCTGAAATCGGTGATGTGTTCGGGCAGCGTGCGGGGGGAATAATGTCGCCAGGACTTGATTTCGCCTTTGGTCTTGTTGGCGATAACTACGTGGAGAAGAGTGCAGAGCGCGGGTGGTTGCTTATGGCCGACAGCGTTGCAACCCCAGCCACGTCTAACAAAACTGAAGACCTTCAGCTAAGAATGACGTTAGAGCCGGTGAAGGACTTGAAAATAGACTTGAACGCATCAAGAACGCAGACCACAGCAAAGAGTGTTCAGTATATGTATCAAGGAATGCCAACCACACAGAGCGGAACATTCACCATGACTACGATAAGTTTCGGTAGTGCTTTCGAGAAAATGGGCAATGCCAACAATGGTTACCACTCATCTCATTTTGAGAAGTTCTGCAATTCGCTCGAGTCTTACCGTCAACGGGTTGAAAACCGCTATACAGGTGCGCAGTATCCAGCAGGAACTTCGTTCGCAGGCGAAACGTTTAATCCAGAGAATGGTACGGTAAGCAAATACAGTGCCGATGTGATGATACCGGCATTCCTGTCTACATACACGAGTATGGGTGGGAATTCGCTCGAAATTTTCCCTACGCTGTCTAAACTCCTTCCTAACTGGACTGTGCGTTATAGTGGATTAGGACGTCTTCCTTGGTTCCGCGACGTATTCAAGAGCTTCAATATAAACCATTCATACAAGAGTATCTATGCCGTTGGCTCATATAGCTCTTACAGTACCTTCCAGGAATACATGAACGGACTTGGGTTTATCACCGATGCAACTACAGGCAATCCCACACCAAGCAGTATGTTCAATATCTCAACCATTAGCATCAACGAGTCGTTCTCGCCCTTGCTCGGAGTAGATATGACCTTCCAAAATAATCTGACTGCGAAACTTGAATACCGTCAGACGCGCGTCTTGAGCCTAAGCATGACAAGTGTGCAGTTGAACGAATCGTCAAGCAACGACTGGGTTGTGGGAATGGGCTACAAGATAAACAACTTCGACTTCTTCGGCTTGTTGGGTAACGGCAATAAATCGCGCAAGGTTAAGAATAAGAAAGGCACAGGCAAGGATGATGACAAGAACTCTGCCCAAAACAACTCTAAAAATACAAGAAACACCAAGAGTAGTTTCAATACCGACCTCAACCTGCGTCTTGACCTGTCGTACCGCAAGCAGGCAGCTATCTGCCGTGATATAGCGTCAATGACTAGTTCGGCAAGTAGTGGAAATTCGGCATTCAAGCTCTCTTTCTCTGCAGATTATACGCTGTCGCGCTTGCTCACAATGAGTTTCTATTACGACCGTCAGACAAATACGCCGCTCCTGTCAAGCAGCAGCTATCCGACAACGACGCAGGACTTCGGCCTGAGCCTGAAGTTCTCGCTCACGCGATAAAATTCTATTACGTGGACATAGACACGATACTCCGCTCCAGCCTTGCAAAAAAACAATACGCTGGGGCGGATTTTTATGCAGTTCAAACAATGTTTATTGCACTGTTATTGCTCACATTTGGCGTGATATAACAAGATTTCCCTCCAAATATTCTTTATTCTCGTAAATTTCTTTTATTTTTGAGGTCATAAAATGGCAACAATGCGTTTGCCTAGGGCCTGCGTTTCACGGAGAAATGTAGCAATAGGAACATAAAGAAAGGAATATAACATAGACTTTTAAAACATTGTATAACTCAAAATATCAGTAAAACCAAAGGAAGACATAATATGTTGTTCGGAAATAGAATCAAACAACTCCGCGACGAGAACGGAGTGAAGCAACGGCAGCTAGCCGATTTATTGGAAATAGACACACCAATGTTCAGTAAAATAGAACGCGGCACAAGGTTTGCCAAAAGGAGACACGTGTTTCTGCTGGCAAAGTATTTCAATATTGACGAAAATGAAATGCTCACTTTATGGTTAGCCGACAAAGTCCTCAAGACTGTAGAGGGGGAATACGTTGTGGACATTGCTGCCCTTGATGCGGCAAAGTGTGAACTTGCCGCCAGCAGAAGTTGAGGTTTCAGTACAAGAAGCTACTTGCAATCAATAAAAATAAGAGAATATAAAAATATTAAATCAGAAACATGAAAAAACTATTCCTGTTACTAATCACTGTGGCGGCCACCATTACGGCAATGGCGCAAGACCGTCCGAAACTTATTGTAGGCGTAGCCGTAGACCAAATGCGTTGGGATTATCTCTACCGTTACTCCGACCTTTATACCAACGGCGGCTTCAAAAGAATTATGAACGAGGGCTACAATTGCGAGAATACAATGATAAACTACGTGCCTTCGGTAACTGCAATTGGTCATACGTCCATATATACGGGCACTGTGCCCGCCATTCACGGCATCGGGGGCAACAGTTTCCTCGTTAACGGCCGCTGGTCATACTGCACTGCCGACACAACGGTAAACGGCGTAGGCACAACAAGTCGTGCCGGACAACAGTCGCCTTGCAATTTGCTTTCCACGACAATAGGCGATGAACTGAAGGTGGCAACGGATTTTAAGTCGAAGGTAATTGGTGTAGCTATCAAAGACAGGGCAGCGATACTTCCCGCAGGCCATTCAGCTGATGCGGCATATTGGGTAGACGCCAAGCTGGGGCGTTTCGTTACGAGCACTTACTATATGGACAAACTTCCCGATTGGGCTGAAAAATACAACAATAGCATAGGGAAGGTAACGGACAAGGAAATATACTACTCGCCGAAAGGCAACCAGTTGACCGTTGATATGGCAAAGGCAGCCATTGCGGGAGAGAAACTTGGTCAGCGCGGAATAACAGATATGCTGTGCGTCAGCTTTTCGTCAACCGACCTTATCGGTCACAAATACGGCACACATTGCCAGTTGATGCAAGACATTTTCGTAGACTTGGACAAGCGTCTTGCCGACCTTATGACATATCTTGACAAGACTGTTGGCAAGGGGCAGTATCTGCTCTTTCTCTCTGCCGATCATGGTGCAGCGAACAATGTGAATATGCTTAGCGAGCATAAAATTGCGGCAGGCGGTTTCTTTGCCGACAAAGAAAAGAAGGAACTAAACGATTACCTAAGCGCAAAATACGGAACTACAGAGAAACTCGCCCCGATAATGTATTCTTATAAGGTAATACTCGACCACGAGGCAGTGAAGAAAGCCGGGGTGGAGATAAGCCAAGTGCGTGCTGACGTGATTGAATACTTCTTGAAGAAGGATTATGTTGCCTATGCTGTAGACCTAGACAATGTGGCAACAGCCACCATTCCCGCATTCATCCGTGAAAAGATAACCAATGGCTACAACCGTTTGCGCGGCGGTGATGTGCAACTTGTACTACAACCGGCATGGTATGAGGTGTATGGCAAAAAAATAGACGACGGAACGACCCACGGAGCTTGGAATCCATACGATGCACACATACCGTTTCTTATGACAGGATGGGGCGTTAAGCATGGAAAGACCAACAAACCTACGTATATCGTAGACATTGCGCCAACCGTATGCACGCTCGTGCATATCCAAATGCCAAATGGATGCATCGGAAACGCCGTGGACATTCAATAATATCCCCGCGGGCATAATATTATTTCCCCGCGGGCATTTCATCGCAAACGGAAGGGCATGTATAATAGAACATAAGAGATACATTACTTACCGCCAAAAAAACAAGAACAAAAATCAAATTACAAACTTTTAAGTTGTCAAACTTTCGCTATCTTTGCATACGGAATAAAGCTTATTCTAGGTCAGAAAAATGACCTTTAATTAGCGGCAAATAACCTAAAAGAAAAACATTAACAAGCAAAATACAAGATATTATGAAGAGTATACTAGAAGGCCGTCCCGGACTTACGGCAGAAGTAGAGAAAATAGCTGAAGTTGCCGGATATCTATGGCAGAACGGATGGGCAGAGAGAAATGGCGGAAACATCACGGTGAACGTAACCGAATTTGTTGACGACGAAATGAAGACCCTGCCAGCCATAAGCGACGTTAAGCAGATTGGCGTTACGCTACCAGCCTTGAAAGGTTGCTATTTCTACTGCAAGGGAACAGGAAAGCGCATGAGAGACCTAGCCCGCAAGCCAATGGACAACGGAAGCGTGATACGAATCCTTGACGATTGTGCTAGCTACGTTATCATTGCCGACAACGCCGTGATGCCAACAAGCGAGTTACCTTCACATCTGACTGTGCATGCCCACCTGATTGAAACGGGTTCGCCCTACAAAGCAACTGTTCATACACATCCTATAGAATTGGTGGCAATGAGTCATAATCGCAAGTTCCTTGCCAAAGACGTGCTGACCAACATCCTCTGGAGCATGATTCCCGAAACAAAGGCATTCTGCCCACTGGGTCTTGGTGTTGTTCCTTATGAACTGCCTGGCTCGAATACTCTTGCCGATGCCACACTAAAGGAACTAGAAGACTACGACGTGGTGCTTTGGGAAAAACACGGCGTGTTTGCCAAAGGACTTGACGTGATGGATGCATTCGATCAAATAGATGTGTTGTCAAAGAGCGCAAAGATTTATATCGATGCCAAGTGCATGGGCTTTGAGCCGGAAGGCATGAGCCAAGACCAGATGGCTGAAATGACGAAGGCATTTAACCTGCCTAAATAACTACGCAGGCATTGTAACTATGACAATTCATAAAAACAGATAGTGGAGAGAGGGTGTGTCGTCATTTGTCGGCATGCCCTTTTTAAGTATTCTCCCTGTCAATGCAATAATAAAACAATACAGTAACCCCAACAAGTCACTATACTATGAAAAAGAACATAGTCATTCTCTTCTTTGCAACTCTGCTTTCATCAGTGGCTATCAGTGCCGGAGCAAAGATCAACCGCAAGGCAGTCGTAGAGAGAAACAACCCAAGTATAACATCTCCCGACCCGCTCGCCTCACTCTCTGTGGGAAACGGAAAATTCGCCGCAACGGTGGATGTCACCGGCTTGCAGACTTTCCCTGAAGCCTATAGCAAGGGCGTTCCACTTTGCGCCATGAGTCAGTGGGGATGGCATTCTTTCCCCAAACCAAACGGAATAAAGGAAGAAGATTCGTGGCGCGAGTATGATTTTGGGCGAGGGCACAAGGAGATTTATGCCACCCAGCCTAAGGATGAGCGCGGAGCTATGGCCGCAAATTGGTATAGAGTGAATCCACACCGCCTTAATCTCGGCTCCCTAGGACTGAATCTCGACTGCGATCTCGCGGCAATTAGCGGCATCAATCAAACATTGGATATGTGGAGCGGCAAGATAACGAGCAACTTCTGCGTGAAAAGCAAGAAATACAATGTGGAAACCGTGTGTCACCCTGAACGTGACATGATTGCCACGCATATAAAGGCAAACACGACTGTGGCGTTGAGGCTGAAATTCCCTTACCCTACTGGCGGACATTGCGACGATGCTTCCGATTGGCAAAGCGATTCGCGCCATACCACGGAGATTGTGCAGAGCGGAAAGCAATGGGCTGTGCTAAAGCGCACAATAGATGCGACAATATATTATGTAACCCTACATTGGCAGGGCAATGCAACTTTAAAGAAAAAGGGCGCAAACCTCTTTGTACTTGCCGGAAAAGGAAAAGAACTTAGCGCAACGTGTGAATATACGGAAGAAAAGCCTACCGAACTTTTAGATGCAGCACAGACAGTCTGCGACTACGAACATACAGCACAGCTTTCTGCAAACTTCTGGCAGAGGTATTGGGAAACGGGGGCAATAGTTGATTTCTCAGAATGTACAGACAAACGTGCTGCAGAGCTTGAGCGCCGCATTGTGTTGAGCCAATATCTTTTGGCCATTCAAGAAGCTGGCGACACGCCACCGCAGGAAACAGGACTTACTTACAACTCTTGGTTCGGCAAGTTCCACTTGGAGATGATACTATGGCATCAGGCACAATATGCACTTTGGGGGCATCCCGAACTGCTCGACCGTTCTCTTTCTTGGTATTTCAAGGCAGAGGAGAATGCAAGGAAGATTGCCCAGCGTCAAGGATTCAAGGGCGTAAGATGGATGAAGATGACAGACCCATGGGTAGGAGAGGCACCGTCGAAGGTGGGAAGCTTCTTGATATGGCAGCAACCGCACTTGATTTATCTTGCCGAACTGCTCTATCGTGCTAATCCGTCGCCAGCAGTTCTCCAAAAATACGACCGCCTCGTTGAGGAAACCGCGGAGTTTATGGCAGACTTTGCTCAATATGACACCTTGCACCACCGTTATATCCTAGGGGGGTGCATAGCGGCACAGGAAACATTGCCCGCAAAAACAACAGTTAATCCGCCGATGGAACTTAGCTATTGGCATTGCGCTCTGAATATGGCGCAGATGTGGCGTGAGCGTATGGGCAAGCCACGCATTGCCCTTTGGGACGATATAATAGAACATATCTCACCTCTAGCCCATAAAGACAGTCTGTATCTTGCAGCAGAAACCCAGCCCGATACTTATAGTAACGAAAGCATGTATAGCGACCATCCCGCAGTGACCGGGGCTGTAGGCCTGCTGCCGCTTAATCCCAAACAGGTGGACATGAACATAATGAAGAACACGGAACAGTGGATATGGAACAACTGGAAATGGGAAACATCATGGGGATGGGACTATCCGATGATGGCAATGTGTGCAGCACGCATGGGAGAACCAGACAATGCTGTGGGCGCATTGCTTATGAAGCAAACGAAAAACACATATCTTCCCAATGGGCATAACTATCAGAGTGAGCGACTGCGCTTGTATATGCCTGGAAACGGAGCATTGCTTCTCGCCGTGGGAATGATGTGTGCCGGTTGGGACGGTGCAACACAGCCCAATCCCGGATTTCCACATGACGGAAAATGGAATGTGAAGTGGGAGGGACTGAAGGTAATGCCGTAGCTCCGATTTTTATGTTTGTCTCGTCTTTTTTCGGGATTTTTGCTTAAATTTGCACGTATGAATAGTAATATCACCAATAACTGTCAATGGAACGAGAATGTCATCGTGGTAGATGCTGACTTCATCGACAAGGTGGCGTTCGACCTTACGGTGAATTTTGAACGCATGCTAATGCGCCGCATACCAAAGGCCGACCTTGCCAAATGGCTTGACTGCGTGGCTCTCGATGGTGGCGTGCGCGAGGGAAAAAATAACGTGCAGGTTATATTTATATATGACAAGAGCAAAAAAGAATTTGACAACTTCTCTCCTTCCTTAATCAAGGAGGAACTTGACGGAAAAGCTTTCACGGATAATCTTGGAGAGTTTATTATAAGTGCATATCCTGTGGAAGACATGATCGACAAGGCTGATTTCATAGCAGAGACTTCGCAGATAATATGCTCTCAGAAGGAGGTTAAGCGCGCCATGATAGTTGCCGACGACAACGAGGCTTACGACAAAGTGCGTCTTGCTCTGCGGCGCATTGACGACGAGGGCAAGCGGATTACACTCTTTGCCATGCAGCCCATGCAGGGAGGAAACTTCAGACAAGAGATTCTTGGATATTCGCTTATGAGTGCACTTGGCATAAAAGGCGACGAAATTAGGTAGAATAAATAACAAACCAGAAATATCAACATCACAGAAATGGGAAAAGTACTTATCATCGGAGCGGGTGGCGTTGCCACAGTTGCTGCCGTAAAGATTGCGAAGAACGCAGACGTGTTCTCGGAAATCATGATTGCAAGCCGTACAAAGGCCAAGTGCGATAAAATAAAAGCATACATTGGCAATCCTGACATCAAGACGGCTCAGGTTGATGCTGACGACGTGGAGCAGCTGAAAGCGCTCTTCAATAATTACAAGCCTGAGCTCTGCGTGAATCTTGCTTTGCCTTATCAAGACCTTACCATCATGGAAGCTTGTTTGGCATGCGGGGTGAACTATCTTGACACCGCTAACTATGAGCCTAAAGACGAGGCACATTTTGAATATAGTTGGCAGTGGGCATACAAGGAACGCTTTGAGGCTGCTGGTCTAACAGCGATACTTGGCTGCGGATTCGACCCGGGTGTGACGAGCATATTCACAGCTTATGCAGCCAAGCACCATTTCGACGAAATACAATATCTCGACATCGTTGACTGCAATGCCGGAAATCACCACAAGGCATTTGCCACTAATTTCAACCCAGAGATAAACATCCGTGAGATAACCCAAAAGGGACTTTATTGGGAAAACGGAAAATGGGTGGAAACAGAGCCGCTGGAAATTCACCAACCGCTTAACTATCCGAATATCGGACCTAAGGAAAGCTATCTGCTTCACCACGAAGAAATTGAAAGTCTTGTGAAGAATTATCCAACAATAAAGCGTGCACGTTTTTGGATGACCTTCGGACAGCAATATTTGACCTACCTAGACTGCATCCAGAACCTTGGCATGTCGCGCATTGACGAGATAGAATACGAAGCTCCGCTGGCAGACGGTAGTGGAAACAAGGCGAAAGTGAAAATCGTGCCGCTACAGTTCTTGAAGGCCGTGCTTCCAAATCCGCAGGACCTCGGCGAGAATTACGACGGAGAGACTAGTATCGGATGCCGAATCAAAGGTATAAAAGACGGTAAAGAACAAACTTATTATGTCTACAACAACTGTAGTCACCATGCAGCCTATTTGGAAACAGGCATGCAGGGCGTAAGTTACACAACAGGCGTGCCAGCTATGATTGGTGCAATGATGTTCTTCAAGGGATTATGGCGTAAGCCTGGTGTGTGGAACGTTGAGGAATTTGATCCAGATCCTTTCATGGAAGAGCTTAACAAGCAGGGATTGCCTTGGCACGAAGAATTTGGTGGCGATTTGGAACTGTAGGAATAGTAAGTAGAAAACATAATATAAGGGAGTGGAACAAGCTATTGGCAAGATAAAACTATTTGTTGTCTTGCTAAAGTTAAGGCTTGTTCCACTTCTTTTTTGCTTGGGAAATAGAGCTAAACGAAATTTAGGACACTTTGTGGGCGCGCATTTCTGTGTCTAATCCCCCATATTGCAATACCTTTGTAGCCAATTCTTAAAATAAGCGAAAACATGAATATTTCAATTAGGGCAGTGTCGTGTTGTATTTTTGCCTCGGCAGTGCTTATGGTGAATGCCCAGAAAGTTGAACCGATAGAATACGGAAACATGGACCATTGGGTAGTGCGCCACATAAAAGAATCGGCAATTATCGGGGGAAACACAAAAACTCTTTATGCCATAGGACCCAATATTACCATCAATAACAATAATCCGTATAAAAATCTCGGTGGTTCGCCTTGGGCAACATCAAACGTGATGGCAAAGGTGGTGGGCATAACAAAGACTAATAATTCAGTTTATCGTGACACGCATCCAGGCCATGGCTACTGTGCAAAACTTATGACACATATAGAGAAGTGCAAGGCTTTGGGCATGATAAATATCAGTGTGCTTGCTGCTGGCTCCATATATCTCGGTGAAATGAAAGAGCCGATAACGGGAACAAAGGACGGGCCAAAGAATATGAACTGGGGGATTAAGTTCACTAAACGGCCCAAAGCATTGAGATATGACTACAAGATTTCCGTGCCGGGAACAAAGACCCGCATCAAAGAAACGGGTTTCAGTAGTACGTCGAACGTACCCGGACAGGATTATTGTATCACGGTTCTTTATCTACAGAAGCGCACTGAAGACCGTAAAGGCAATATTACGGCAAAGCGTGTGGGTACGCTCGTGGTGAAATACGGAAAGTCAACAAACTGGGTGGAGAACGCAACTTATGAAATACTCTATGGCGACATCCGTAACCGCAAAGGTTATGATGCTGCAACGATGGGACTACGCCAAACCGATTATGCCTTGAATAGCAAAGGAAAGAGTGTGCCGGTAAAGGAGATAGGCTGGGCTTCTGAGGGAGAAAGCCCTACGCATCTTATAGTACAGTTCTCGTCAAGTCACGGTGGAGCCTACATTGGAACTCCTGGAAACACGTTCTGGGTTGACAATGTCTCTCTGGTATATTGATAAAAACTCTTAGAACAAAGGAATCCAAGCATAAACAAAATGAACGGGATTAAGGCTTTATACAGGTGGTGCAAAGCTCCGCACCATCTGTTTTTCATAACTCTTGCGGTGTTGCTCATACCAAACATTGCGCTGTGTTTCACAGAAAGAATGGGCATTGCAGCTAGTTTCGCTAACGTGCTGCTGCCTTGCGGGGTCTATTGGCTATTGATGACATTGAGCCGGAAACCGGGGAAAATGGTGTGGGGGCTGTTCTTTTTCATCTTTCTTGCCGCTTTCCAAATTGTGTTGCTGTATCTTTTCGGCAGAGGAATCATAGCAGTAGACATGTTCCTAAACCTTGTGACCACCAATCCCGGCGAGGCTATGGAACTTCTTGACAACCTTGTGCCAGCCGTAGCCACAGTGTTTGTGGTATATCTTCCCGTTCTGTGTCTTGGGGTGGCCTCCGTTCGGAGTAAGGAAGTGCTTGAAGTTCGTTTTATACGCAAACAGCGCATTTCTGGCTCGGCTGTTACTTTTGCAGGTTTAGTCAGCCTCTTTTCTTGTTATGTCTCCGATGCGGACTATCGTGCGCAACTTGAACTATATCCTGCTAATGTGGTATACAATATATGGCTTGCAGCGGAACGCACTTCAAAAACAGTTCATTATGCCGAGACGTCGCATGATTTCAGTTTCAAAGCTCACCAAGATACGATATTCAAAGAGGAACGTCAAGTTTATGTAATGGTTATAGGTGAAACGGCTCGCGCCGCCGAATTTTCTGTTTACGGCTATAACCGCCCTACGACCCCGTTTTTGTCAACAGAGAGCGGATTGGTAGCTTTTAACAACGTAATGTCGCAGTCTAATACAACCCATAAGAGTGTGCCAATGCTCTTGTCGGCAGCTTCAGCTATAGACTACGATCGTATCTATCGGGAGAAGGGGGTAATTGCGGCTTTCCGCGAGGCTGGTTTCCACACTGTGTTCATTTCTAACCAGAAACCCAACCATTCTTTCATTGATTTCTTTGGAAAAGAGGCAGACGAATGGTGCTTTATAAAGGAAAAATCAAGAAAGGGAGAGAATACTCCAGACACGGATATGTTGCCTTTGCTGCGTGATGTGTTGAAAAAAGGACGCAAGAAGGAGTTTATAGTTCTTCATAGTTATGGTTCACATTTCAACTATCGTGAGCGTTATCCACAAAGCGAGGTATTCTTCAAACCTGAGGATAACTCTGAGGCTAAGGCTGAAAATCGTCAGCAACTGGTCAACGCTTACGACAATACCATACGCAATACCGATCGTTTTCTGCATAGCGTGATTGCTATGTTGCGTGGGGAAAATACCGTTTCGGCCATGTTGTATACGGCAGATCACGGTGAGAATATTTTTGATGACGAGCGCAGACTTTTCCTTCATGCCTCACCAACACCATCTTACTGGGAGCTGCATGTGCCGTTTTTTGTGTGGCTTTCTGATGAATACAACAGGCTGCGTCCGTCTGTTCGTGTAAATCTGATTGGCAACAGTAGCAAGTCCGTGGCAAGTAGTGCTTCATTTTTCCATTCTATGCTAGGCGTTGCGGCTGTAGAAACACCAGTTTATGCAGATACGCTCAACGTGGCTAGCCAGCACTTTCACTCAGCTCCGCGCAGCTATCTTAATGATCATAACAGGGCAGTTACGCTTGAAAAGGTTGGTTTCCAGCCAATGGATTTCAAACTTATGCGGTGTCATGGCGTGAGCCGATGACATAGCGATGGGAAAGGAGGCTCAGAAATTTCCCAACTCCTTCTTCATATCGCGGAAAACGCTCCACGCTATAGGTATGGAAATGAGAAAAGCACATATATCGGAAACGGCTTGGCTCATCTCTACCCCTTTTAGTCCAAGAAAAATCGGCAGTATTATTACGGCAGGTATGAAGAACAGACCGCTGCGGGCTGCCGCTGCCACATTGGCCCGTATGGGCTTGCGCATGGTCTGCGAGAGCATGTTGGTAAGAATGATTGTGGCAATGAGAGGGTAGGTGAGGAGTTGCCAACGGAAAGCCTCTGTTCCAATGGCAATGACGTCGGCGTCATCGCGGAATTCGGCAATTACAGGCTCTGCAAAAATAAAGCCGACAAGAGTTATTACGATGAAGAACAGCGTCCCGATTTTTATGCAATACATGTAGCCGTCGTATATTCTGCGTGGTAGTTTCGCGCCATAGCAAAATCCGCAGAGCGGCTGAAAACCTTGTCCCAAGCCAACTATGGCGGCATAGACAAAGTTTGAGATACGAGTAACTATGCTCATTCCTGCTATCGCCGCATCACCGTATGCACCAGCGGCAACGTTCAGCATGACAGTTGCCACGCTGGCAAGCCCTTGCCGCGAGAGCGAGGGCGTTCCGCCAATGAGAATTTCTTTTATCAAGTGGCGCGAACTGCGGAAATTCTTTATTTTGATAGCGATGTTACCGCTATGGTGAGTCATATTCAGAAGAATGAAGAAGCTCAGTGTCTGACTTACCAGTGTGGCTATTGCCGCTCCTGTTATGCCAAGGCAAAAATAAAAAATAAGAATAGGGGCAAGCACTACGTTAAGCAGCACTCCGCTTGTAATGCCGAGCATGGCATAGCGGGCATTGCCTTGAAAACGCATTTGGTTGTTAAGGGTGAACGAACCCGTCATGAAGGGTGCTCCGAGTAGAATTATGCCAAGATAACGTTCTGTATATGGGAGTATGGTTTCGGTTGACCCCAGGAACAAACATAACTTAGTGAGTGACAACAGACAGACAATAGCAAGCAGAAAGCCAGTCATGACGCTGTATATGAGTCCTGTAGCAGCCATGCTGCGTGCCTCATCGTCCTGCTTCGAACCCAAACATCGCGAGATGTAGTTTCCAGACCCATGTCCGAAGAAGAAGCCTATGGCTTGGATAATGGTCATTATTGAGAACGACACGCCAACGGCGGCAGTACTTTGGGTGTTGATTTTCCCGACATAGTATGTGTCAACCATTCCGTATATGCTCGTAACGAGCATGGATATGATGGTGGGTACTGCCATATTTATTATAACGCGATGCACGGGGGCATGTGTAAGAAACGTGTAGTTGTCTTTAACTTTTTTCATAAATAACAGTTTCTCCAGTACTTTTGTTCTTTTTCGTTATGACTATTTGCATAGAGCCTGACAAATCTTGTCCTGAAAGTTCCGGCCTGACGAGGCATGCCTTATGCCCATGTTTATGATTGAGAAGCATAACAGGTGCCCGTTCTTTGCTGTTAGGTATCCCGCCAATGCGCTTACTCCGGTTACTGTGCCAGTCTTTGCTTTCACGTTGCCGCGGGCTGCTCCCTGTCGCATGCGCTTTGACAAAGTTCCGTCTTCGCCGGCTATGGGCAGACATGGCAGAAGATTGTTGTATATGCGCTCGTGCTTGTAGGCATATTTCAGGAATTCAACTTCAAGCTCAGGGGAAACGTAATTATAGAGGGAGAGACCACTGCCGTCTGCAATATAGTATGCCGAAGGCTTAAAGCCTAAACGTGATATTATGTTATTGACAGCCTGCCTTCCGTGCTTTGCTGATGCTGTGTGTCGGCCAGCCACATCTGCTGCAATCTGGTAGAATATAGCTTCACTATAAAGGTTGTCGCTTCGTTTCAGTTGGCGTTTCATTATTGTCTTCATCGGAGTTTCCTTGCATAGCAATGTGCGTGCCGTTGTAGGCGTCTCTCCTTCGCGACAATAGCCAGTGACGTAAATGTTTAGTTGACGCAGTCGTTTCATAATCGCATCACCGAACTTGTGTTTTCTTCCAACGAGCAAAGGAGATAGAACGGGATTGTCGTCATCCCAACACCAGCCTTCTCCCAATCTGTCTTCGTCTTTCATTGTCAGATCAATGACAACGTTTCCGTGAATGGTGTCTATGCCAAGCGATTTTATGCTATCGGCGAATTCAGCCACGTCTCCGTTGTCTGTAGTTGGGTCGAAACCGCCTTTTATGTATATGTTGCCGTCAAGTCTTAAACTGTCCACTTCTCCCGTCCAAGAAAGCTTTGTCTTCAGGGTATAGTCTTCGCCCAATCTGTCGAGAGCCGTCACTGCAACCATCATTTTCAGCGTGCTTGCAGGTCGCATAAGTTGGCGTGCATTTGTTTCGTATATGGTAGAATCTGCTGTGAGGTCGTAGATTTTCATTCCTACCATAGAGGTATTGAATATAGTAGTTCCGCTGAAAATTTTCTCTATGCGTGCTACTACATTCTCTGGCCACGGCAGTTCTTTCTCATCGTCGTATATGGTGGTGTCAGCTTCGGTGGTGTCTGTTTCTTCAAGTGTCGCAGTGTCTGTGTCAAGAGTGTCTATGTATATTGTTTCGGCGTTATCCTTTTTCTCTGTTGGAAATGCCCTGCCAAGATTGGCGTGCAGTGGTGTTAAAGCTATGGCAGTGGTGGCTATTGTGGCAAGTGCCAGCAAGAAAGTTTTCTTCATCAGTGTTGTCTTCTTTTTGTTGTTTCTTCGCAGAAAGCGTTACATTCTGCAAAAGTACTCATTTTCGGCCGAAAACATGGAAAGGCTTATATTAAAGAATGTAACAGACGCAAAAAGGGAAAGCAAATAATGCCGGTTTGCGAAAATCTTATTACTTTTGCATTATATATATTTAACAAGAAAAACGGGTGCCGTGCTCCTGTAACCGGTTTGCCCGCAAAAACACACATACGTCTTTATGATTTATAAATACGATTTCCTAATCATTGGTGCCGGTGTGGCCGGAATGAGCTATGCGCTGAAGATTGCCCGTGCACACAAGGGCAAGGTCTGTCTTGTATGCAAGACTACGCTTGATGAGGCTAATACCTATTTTGCGCAAGGCGGCGTTGCATCGGTTACCAACCTAAAGGTTGACAATTTCGACAAGCATGTGGAAGACACCATGATTGCCGGCGACTACATTAGTGACCCCGAGGCTGTTGAACAAGTGGTGAAGAATGCGCCTGCGCAGATAGAAGAGTTAGTTAACTGGGGCGTGAACTTCGACCGTAAGGAAGATGGCTCATTTGATTTGCATCGTGAGGGTGGCCACTCTGAATTTCGCATCCTCCACCATGCAGACGATACAGGTGCAGAAATTCAACGCGGACTGATGGAAGCAGTGCGCAATAATCCCGACATAGAAATAAAAGAGAACCATTTTGCCGTAGAGATTATAACGCAACATCATCTTGGAGTAGTGGTAACACGACGTACACCTGATATTGAATGTTATGGAGCCTATGTCTTAAATCCGGAAACTCAGAAAGTTGACACCTATCTAAGTAAGGTTACACTTATGTGCACAGGAGGATGCGGTGCCGTTTATCAGACAACAACTAATCCTGTAATTGCCACTGGTGATGGTGAGGCTATGGTTTATCGTGCAAAGGGGACGGTACAGGACATGGAATTCGTACAGTTCCACCCGACATCGCTCTATCATCCGGGCGAAACCCACCCTGCATATCTCATTACCGAGGCCATGAGAGGATACGGAGGCATATTGCGCTTGCCAAATGGTGAGTCGTTTATGGAGAAATACGACGAACGGTTGTCTTTGGCACCGCGTGACATCGTAGCCCGTGCTATAGACAAGGAGATGAAGATTCATGGAATAGATCATGTCTGCTTAGATGTGACCCATAAAGATCCTGAGGAAACGAAGCATCACTTCCCAAATATATATAAGAAGTGTTTGAGCATCGGTATTGACATAACTAAGGATTACATCCCTGTGCGTCCGGCTGCTCATTATATGTGTGGCGGAATTAAGGTAGATCTAAACGGTGAATCAAGCATCAAACGTTTATATGCCATCGGAGAATGCTCATGTACGGGACTTCACGGAGGCAATCGTCTTGCCAGCAACTCGCTTATTGAGGCCGTTGTCTATGCCGATGCAGCAGCAAAGCACAGTCTTTCCCATGTTGACGAGTATGCCTTTAATACACGCGTGCCGGAATGGGATGATGAAGGCACACTGACAAATGAGGAAAAGGTGCTCATTACACAGAGTGTGAAGGAGGTAGGACAGATAATGAGCAATTATGTGGGTATAGTGCGCAGCAATCTGCGTCTGAAACGTGCGTGGGATCGTCTTGATTTGCTCTATGAGGAAACAGAAGCCCTCTTTAAACGAGTCAAGGCAAGTAGGGATATCTGTGAATTGCGCAATATGATAAATGTGGGCTACCTCATTACGCGTCAAGCGATAGAGCGGAAAGAGTGCCGTGGCTTACACTTTACTATTGACTACCCGCTCCATGCTTATGACGAAAAAGACTAAATACTAGCAATAACATAACGACAAAATAAAAATAATGGCAAAGACAGACGACAACAATACTACGGCTGACGTACAGGGCAAGTTGAAGGCTCTTGAACTCACCATGGCCAAGATAGAAAAAAACTACGGCAAGGGTTCCATTATGCGGCTCGGTGACGAAAAAGTTGAGAACGTAGAAGTTATTCCCACGGGAAGTATCGCCCTTAATGCCGCCCTCGGTGTGGGAGGATACCCAAAGGGAAGGATTATAGAAATATACGGTCCGGAGAGTAGTGGAAAGACTACGCTCGCTATCCATGCCATTGCTGAATGTCAGAAGGCGGGAGGTATTGCTGCTTTCATTGATGCCGAGCATGCTTTCGACCGTTTTTACGCCGAGAAATTGGGCGTTGACATTGATAACCTTTGGATTTCACAACCAGATAACGGCGAACAGGCTTTGGAAATTGCCGATCAGCTTATTAGTTCTTCTGCTATTGACATTATCGTGGTGGACTCTGTAGCAGCTCTCACGCCCAAAAAGGAAATTGAGGGCGACATGGGCGACAATAATGTGGGACTTCAGGCGCGCCTCATGAGCCAAGCGTTACGAAAACTTACGGCAACGATAAGCAAGACAAAGACAACCTGCATCTTCATTAACCAGTTAAGGGAGAAAATCGGGGTGATGTTCGGAAATCCTGAAACTACTACTGGTGGAAATGCGCTGAAGTTTTATGCCAGTGTCCGTCTTGATATTCGCAGAGTGTCGGCAATAAAGGATACTGATCAGGTTATCGGAAACACGACACGCGTTAAGGTTGTGAAGAATAAAGTTGCGCCACCATTCCGTAAGGCTGAGTTTGAGATAATGTTTGGCGAGGGAATATCAAAGGTAGGCGAGATATTAGACCTCGGTGTTGAGTATGGTATTATACAGAAAAGCGGTTCGTGGTTCTCTTATGCCGGTAGCCGACTAGCGCAGGGGCGCGACGCAAGCAAGGCATTGTTGCGAGATAATCCAGAACTATGCGAGGAACTTGAAGCGCAAATCATGCAGAAACTTCAAGACGAGAAGCAGTAAAACTGCAGAACGACGATAAAAATATAAAGCATCCGCACACCCATAGAAAAAGTATGGGGCGTGCGGGTGCTTTTTTGTGTCTTTCCTTTTTTTAGGAAAAGAGTAGTTTAAGAGCACTTTGCAATTGGGTTGCAAAACACACGGCGTAACTTTGCGGTAGAAAAAAAGAAAAGAAACGTTGTGTGTGGCAAATGAATAGCGAAACAAAATAAAAAGAAAAATATGGATAAAAGAAAACTCTTAAGAATTATTCTCACGGCGCTACTTCTTGTAGGGGCAGTGGTTGTTGAGAAAACTATGGGGCTTGAGGTGTGGCAGTTGTTGCTTGTTTATCTCGTCCCGTTTCTGCTTATCAGTTACGACGTTATTGGCGAGGCTGTGGAAGGCATAATCCATGGTGAAGTGTTCGACGAGGATTTTCTTATGTGCGTGGCAACCGTTGGTGCTCTCCTCATCGGATTTATTCCTGGTGCAGAAACAGAATTTCCCGAGGCGGTCTTCGTTATGCTTTTCTTCCAAATCGGCGAGTTGTTCGAGGATTACGCTGAAGACAACAGCCGTAAGTCTGTATCTCAATTGATGGATATACGTCCCGATACCGCGGCGGTGGTGCGTGACGGGAAGGTTGAGTTTGTTAGTCCCGAGAGTGTTGCTGTTGGCGAAGTGATAGAAATAAAACCTGGCGAGAAAGTTCCACTTGACGGAATAGTGGTTTCTGGCTCCACTACTTTAAATACCCAGGCCCTTACAGGCGAGAGTGTGCCGCGTGAGGCAGTGCAAGGCGACACTATATGCTCTGGATGTGTAAACCTCTCGGGGGTAGTTCGGGTGAAAGTAGAGAATACTTTTAGTGAATCTACAGTGAGTAAAATACTCGAGCTCGTGGAAAATGCAGGCGAACGCAAGTCCAAGAGCGAAGCCTTTATAACAAAATTTGCCAAAATATATACTCCTGCGGTTGTCATCCTTGCGCTGTTCGTCGCTTTCTTGCCGCCACTTTTCTGCGGAACGTATATGGAACAGCTACCCATATGGCTGGGCAGAGCATTGACATTCCTTGTCGTTTCTTGTCCTTGTGCGCTCGTAATATCTGTACCTCTGACGTTTTTTGCAGGTATTGGCGGGGCATCGAAGAAAGGAATACTGATTAAAGGTTCAAACTACATGGATACGTTGGCACATGCAGGTGTTGTGGTGTTTGATAAGACAGGCACTTTGACAAAAGGACGATTTGAAGTTGTGGCTGTACATGCAGGCGAAGAGTATAGCGAGCGATTGTTGCATTTGGCTGCCCATGTAGAACGCTATTCTACGCATCCAATTGCTTTATCGCTGAAAGAGGCTTTTGGCAATGAGGATGATGGCTGTCATGTTGAGAACGTAGAGGAAATTGCAGGACAGGGCGTGCGTGCTGTGGTTAATGGCCAGACCGTTTGTGTGGGCAACAGCAGGATGATGCAGGCCATTGGGGCAGAATGGAA
This sequence comes from bacterium, assembly GCA_963644035.1. Classification (GTDB taxonomy): domain Bacteria; phylum Bacteroidota; class Bacteroidia; order Bacteroidales; family Bacteroidaceae; genus Prevotella. The sequence goes on along the minus strand of CAVIMN010000012.1, from coordinate 15,465 downwards.
AGATTGTCACAAGGTTGGCACGGTGGTGCATGTGGCTGTTGATGGCAAGTATGCCGGGCATATTGTTGTTTCAGACGTTGTAAAATCAGATTCTGCCCATGCCGTAGCAGCTCTTAAGAACTTGGGTATAGGCAAGACCGTTATGCTTACGGGTGATCGCCGTGAGGTAGGCGAGAGAGTTGCCGCAGAGCTGAACATTGACGAGTGTTATACAGAACTGTTGCCGCAAGGTAAAGTGGATTGTTTGGAAAGACTTTCTGAAAAATGCAGGAATGGAGAAACACTTGTTTTTGTGGGAGATGGCATTAACGATGCTCCCGTGTTAGCTCGTGCCGACGTAGGTATTGCAATGGGTGCGCTCGGTTCTGATGCAGCTATCGAGGCGGCCGATGTTGTGCTTATGGACGACAAACCGTCTAAGGTTGCCGATGCTATAGCAGTGTCGCGGCGCACTCGCAGCATCGCCATGCAGAATGTTGTGTTTGCCGTGGGTGTTAAGCTTCTCGTTCTTGGCCTTGCAGCTTTTGGATTAGCCACTATGTGGATGGCTGTGTTTGCCGATGTTGGTGTTACAGTGATTGCCGTTATAAATGCAATGCGTGCATTGAAGGCATAGTTTGGTTGAGATAAAAAGAGAGACACCGCATGACTTATATCAGTTGAAGTCTTGCGGTGTCTCTCTTTGTGGGTTATTCGTTCGGCAGTCTTGCCGTCGGATATTTGTTATCGGGCAATTTTTATCGTCTTTACCGTTCCGTCAGAATAGGTTGTGCGCATCAAGTATATTCCATTTATGGGATGCTCAATGGCAGTTCCTGCAGTGGTGAAATACGAAATGGATGCGCTTTTGCTATCTTTCACGGCTATTACATCAGACGTTCCTTCATCTTTCAGTGCATAGTCATTGGCGTTGAACACTGTGCATGCGCATCTGTCATTGGCGTTGTAGTCGGAAACGAACGTTACAACGGCTATGTTGCGTGGCTCTACAGGCACTGTGCTGTCGTAGCCCTCGTCTGGATACATTGATTCCACAGCCTCTGGCAGACGATAAGTATAGTGCATGGTTGCCGTATTGCCGTTCCATACAATTTTGTCTCCCCATAGACTGCTTACTGAGGCACGGTAAACGTGGCGATGGCGGAAAGTTGTTGAACTGTAACCCGCCTGATGGTGGTGCAGAATACTGTCTTGCGTTATATAGACGGTGAGGCGTGCCGAGTCGGCAAGCGCATCCAATATCTCGTCTTTCTCAATGTTTACCGTGATGTCAAGTGTGCGTGATGTTGTATCGTAGGCAACGGAAGGTGTAACACTGACGTATGCAGGGCGTGAAGTCATGTAAGCCAATACAGGAGCAAAGGTGTCGGCATATCCAATGTTCATGACTGGTGTTGCTGCCTTGCCAGAAAGTACTTGCCTAACGTCAGGGTCGCTCAAGCGATCGAGCATCACAGCCGGGGCGTAAGTGCCGTCATTGCCATAGAACCATTCCAGTTCCTCTCCGTCTGCCGTAGTAAGAAAGTCTGGCTTATAGCCCGCATGATGAGTAATCTGCACGGTAGACTTGTCGTATCCTTGCTTCATACATTGCTCAATAGTTTTTATTCCACGTTCGCAGTTGGGACATTCTTCTGTGCTGAACTCCTCAAGAAGGGTTTTGCGGAAGAAAGTCTTGTTAGTGTCGTCGTAGGTTGACATGGTGAATGCCACAGCATTGTCGCTATCTATCTCGTCTCCTTCAGAGGTTATCTCCATGGTGACCGGTATTTTCACGCCCTTGGCTACCACATCCGAGGCTATGGCCAAACGTATGGTGTCCGTGCTATGGAAGGTCAGCAGTTTGTTCGCGGTTCCCTCTTTTACTGTCTGTCCGTCAATCTTGCATGTGTAGCTATAGCCGTTTATTGCTGCCTCTGCCGTGTTTTTTACGGTACATATAGCATTGAATGTTTCGCCCCAACGCGTTGTGCGGTCAGAGGAGACAAGCTGTAGGCAAAGGTTCTTTCCAGCAATGTTGTCGCCTTCAATGATTATCTCTACAGAAAGTGAACCGTTTACACTGCCACTCTTGTTGTTCCAATTGCCGTCTTTGCCAACCCAATAGCCGTTTGCATCGCTGTTGCCCGCTATGGAGAAGCATTTTACTGTGGATTGCTGGTCGAATGAGAAGCCCACAGCAAGGCTGTCCTCTCCGGTAACGATTGGAGTTGACGCGAAAGACACTTCGTTCCATGAGGCAGAAGGGGTGCTTACAGGTTCGGAACAGAGGTCATTGCCATATATCCCGTTCCTTACCCAACCGCTAACGTTGGACATGCCATCGGTGGTAACGAGCCAAAAGCGCATTCCTTTAATCCTCGCCCCACTATATTGTTTTAGTTGCTCTGCGGGAATTACAATCGCTGCAGAAACAGTTCCGCTACCAGTCTTTCCGATACCCGTTGTGGTAGTCTTCCCCTCACAAGGGCCAATATGCAAAGAGGCGGCATGCGCCCCCGTTGCGGTGAATACCGCAACGAGAATACATGCCACCGCAATGACTTTTTGCTTTATGTTCTTGTTCATAAGCTCAAGTATATCATAATGCAGTTTTCTTATTTCATAACCTTAAATGTCTTGCCACCTTTCTTCACGATGTATATGCCGTGTGCGGATGGATTGTCTGTGCGTACACCGTCCAATGTAGTGAATACTTCCTCGTTGTTGCTTGTAGCATCAAGGGCTTTAATTCCATCAGATTCGCTATATTCCGGTGACTTAACGGTTATTGTGTTTGATTTTCCGCTTGTTACGCTTCCGAATGAGCCTGTAACATAGTATTCAAATATGTCATTGCCATTGAAAGGCACCTCAACCTTGTATGAAGTTGCATCGTAAGGCAGGGAAACAGAGCCGTATGGCATAGTGTAGCTTTCGCCCTTCTTCAGTGTTGATGTGATGTGTATTGAGTCGAACAGAGCGACATCGCCACCTTCTGCCGCATCAACAATCTGGAATATGATGCGTGAATTGGCGGTTCCGCCTGATATCTCTACGTCGAAATCACTGCCTGTAGTTGAGAGTTCAAAAGTCTTTGCACCTTCGTTGAACGTGGCTTGTCCCAATGCATACTTGCCAAAGCCCACTTTCACTTGCACATCGTCCATCATACTCATGCCCTTGCCACTGATTTTCGCCTTGCCTTCACCGATGGAATAGTCGGAGATAGGACTGAGCAATACGCCTGGTATGCCATAGGCTTCATACATGTTTGTTATTCCAAGATAGTCGGTAAAGGTCACGGCAACCATTGTAGACCAACCTTGAGTATTAAGTACAGCATCAAGTGAAGCCGGGGTTATATAGTCTGTCGTCATAACTGCTGCTTTAACGTCGTCTTGGCTATATGGTATCTCGCCGAAGCCTTCGTCCATATATGTTATGGTTTCGCCATCGGTGTCAGTTGTTCTTGTGCGTATGAGCGTCAGTTTGTAGTTGGCAGCCTTTTGTGATGTTTCCCAATTTGCGGTGAAGCCGGATGTGGTTACGTCGGTTGCCTCTGTTGCTACGGGGGCGTCTACATTAGCAACGGTGAATGTTACATATTGATGCCCTGGGTATGATTTGTCTGTGCCGTTCTCTGCCGTTACGTAAACAATGAAATTGTGTGTAGGGTTGAAAGCTCCTTCAAGCACGGCGGTGTTTGTTGTTGTCGTTGTCGTAGCAACAGTCACATTGTCGTCCGTGTCATAAAGCTCAACAGTGTAGCTTTGGGCATTGTCAACCGCATTCCATGATGCAGAAATGCTGCCTCCGCTTGCCACATCAGCCTTGATTCCCAATGGCTTGGAGAGAGGGTAGGAGAGTTTTTCCAGTTTAACGTTGTCAACAAGCACCTTTCCTCTCCATCCGAGGAACATGATTGAGGTGTTCTCCACGCCGTCATCAAGCAGCAACGTTAGGTCTTGCCATTCTGTCGTCATGGGAAGAGAATTGGCAGAAATCATTCCTTTGTTGTTGGGGTCTTCGTTCATGATGAAATACTGCAGGCGTTGGTCTGTAGCGTCAGGGTTTACGTTTTTAACGCGGAACGTTGCTTTGAATACTCCGCCGTCGGCAGAAAGGTCGAATTTCGGGGTCATAAGATAGCCCGGACCGTCGTCTCCTATTTGGTCGTAGCCAAGATAGGCTTTTCCGCCGGCTTGATAAATGATATATCCTCCCCATCCGGCCATATTGTTCAGCGAATCGAGCTTTTCCCAAATGTCAACCGTGTCAGGAGCTTCTTCTGAGCCTTTGGTCCACTTTGAGAAGTCTTCGTCAAGCACAACGGTTGAAGTGATGTTTGTGCTTTCGCTTGATTTTGCCGGTGCGGCATTCATAGCTTTATACGCTTTCATTACTTCGTTCGCTGTGTAGCCTCTTCCTGCGGGAGTGGCGAGGAACTGTTTCACAACTTGTGGAATTTCTTCCTGCGCGGGAAAAGCAGGTCTGAAAGTTACGTCGTTTGCCATTGCATTACCTGTAAGTAGGCAGAATGCAAAGAGAGAAGTAAACAGATTCTTTGTCATAAGCTTTCTCATTTTTATTGTGTTAATGTTGCTATAATAGTGCAAAGTTAATAATAATTTACAACTATTAAAGCTGGTTTCGTTTAAAAATGTTTTTATTACTGAGAAATGTTCAACAAAACACTTGCGTATTTTATTAAAAGACCTTGATTGTTGACAAATGTAAAATCTGTTTATATATTTTTTTTGATTTATTTTTTACTTTAAAAAAGTAATCCCCACGGTCTGTACCTGCGGGCAGACTATGGGGAACGCTTGAGTATAAATAATTAAATGAAGGTTATGAGTATCGTTTTATTTCAATGAAAGCTTTGCATATTCTTCGTTTGTTACGGGTTCAAGCCATTCGTTTGAAGTGTTTTCCCCTTTTATTTCGAAGGCTAGGTGGGCAAACCAACTGTCGGAGGCGGCTCCGTGCCAGTGTTTTACGTTGGCAGGGATATGGATAACCGTTCCAGGCAATATAGGTTGTGCCGGCTTTCCTTCTTCTTGATACCATCCGCGGCCTGCAACACCAATGAGCATTTGTCCTCCACCGGCGGTGGCATGATGTATATGCCAGTTGTTGCGGCAGCCGGGTTCAAAGGTTACGTTGCTTATAGGCACCTGTTCTGAAGAAACCCTTGCGAGGTAACTGTTGCCAGTGAAGTATTTTGCGTACGCAGTGTTGGGCTCTCCTATTGGAAATATCATCTCGCGCTGAAAGGCCGCCTTGGCATCTTCGTTGGCAGTGTCGTCTTTCCATACGTCTTTTGCCAGCCGGAACGCAGCCCAGGCTTTTGGCCATCCGGCATAGAAGGCGGCGTGGGTTATTATTTCGGCAATCTCTGTGCGGGTTATGCCGTTCTTTTTTGCCTCTGCCAGGTGGTGGATAAGTGAAGTGTCTGTAATGCCTTGACTTATTAGGGCAGTTACTGTTACAAGGCTGCGGTCGCGCAAGGACAGAAGGTCGTTGCGGCTCCATACTTCGCCAAAGAGTACATCGTCGTTCAGTTCGGCGAATTTTGGTGCAAACGTGCCTAGTTGAGTGCGGCCTGCCGTTTGCTTGATTTTTTGTTGAGCCATGGTGTTTAGGGATATTAAACAAATAAATAATAATAATGCCTTTCTCATATTGTTTGGGTATTTGACGTTACAGATGCAAAGTTAAGGGTTCTGTAGCGTTCTCTGCATACCATTATTACTTATGCTTATACCGTATTTACGGAAACCGCCTGTTTGCAAATACAAACAGGCGGCGATAGTTTTGTTTGCCCGCGGGGTTTCTCTTAGAAACGGCTGGGCTTTTTAATCCAAGTCAACGACGGTTATTCCAGCTCCCCCGAACTGTACGTGCTCGTCTCGGTAGTCGCTTACTGTAGGCACTGTGGCGAGATATTGTCTTATGAGGTGGCGCAATATTCCGCTACCCGTGCCATGGAGGATGCGTACGCGCGACATTCCCACGAGAACAGCGTCGTCGATGAAATACATCACGGCATTAAGGGCTTCATCCCCGCGCATTCCGCGCACGTCAAGGTCTTGCTTGAAATTTAGCTTCTTGCTATCTATAGTTTCGCGCGTTTGCCGTCCGATGGTCATGAAGGGGCGTGGCTCCTCGTGTTTTGGGGCTTCTGCGTGTTCTAGTTTGGCGATTGCTGTGGTGGAGCGCAGTCCACCGAATATTACCACTGCGTTTTTGCCCTGCAAACTCTCAATTTTGCCAACTGATGTTGTACCTTTAATCCTAACGGTGTCTCCTTCGCTGAAGCTTTTGGCAACAGGTAAAAGCTGCTGATTTTCTGCCCCGGTTGGCATATTATTGTCGCCGTTTCCGTTCTTTTGCTTTTTCTTCTTGTTCTCCTTGCGGCGCAGTATTTGGGCCATCTTGCGGGCAATTTTGTCGTCGGCAACCTGTTTCTCGATGTCTGCCATTTCGTCCTTAAACTCGTTGAGGCTGCTGCGCAGTTTCTTTGTCTCCTCCTTCTCTGCCTGTTTCTCGCGTATCTCGCGTATAACGTTCTCAATTTTCTTGTTGCTCTCGCGGAACAGCTCTTCTGCTCTTTCCTTAGCCTTGGCGAGAACTTCCTTGCGACTTTTCTCCAGGTCTGAAATCTCAGTCTCGTAGCGCGCTATTGTCTGCTCCATCTGTTTCTCGCGCTGGTGGATTGTTTGGCGTTTGCTTTCCCAATAGCGTTTGTCGCGCACGATGTCCTGCAGGTATTTATCGCTTTGGATGTAATCGGAGCCAACAATTTCGCTAGCGTCGTGGATAACTTGTTCAGGCAACCCGATTTTTCGGGCTATCTCTATGGCGAAAGAGCTGCCAGGTTGCCCTATTTGAAGCTGGAACAGAGCCTGCATGTGGTGGCGGTCATAGAGCATGGCACCATTTACTACGCCTTCGTGACTATCGGCAAAGTGCTTCAGATTCTGATAGTGTGTGGTGATAACGCCATAGGCTTTCTTTATGCAGAACTGCTTGAGCACTGCCTCGGCAATCGCTCCTCCAATTTGTGGCTCCGTGCCCGTTCCGAACTCATCAATGAGGATGAGTGTACGGTCGTTGGCACTCTTCATCATATTCTTCATGTTGGTGAGGTGGCTGGAGTAGGTGCTGAGATCGTCTTCTATGCTTTGTTCGTCACCAATGTCTATGAGTATGTTCTGGAAAATGCCAGTTTGAGACCGCTCGCTTACAGGTATGGACAATCCGCACTGTAGCATATACTGCAGAAGTCCTACCGTTTTCAGACAAACTGATTTGCCTCCGGCATTTGGACCGGATATTATGAGCATACGCTTTGCGCGGGTTAATGTTATTTCCAGCGGAACGACTTTCTTCCCCTGCTTCTCCAAAGACAAACGCAGTAGGGGATGAGAGGCTTCTATCCAGTCGATTAGCGGATATTTTCCTGTTTCTGGTTCCGTTCCGCCAATGAGTTTTGAGAGTTCAGCCTTGGCCCGTATTAAGTCTATCTGTGCCAAGAATTTGTAAGAGTCAATTATCTGTGGCACATGTGGGCGGATTGTCTTTGCTATTTCTGTGAGTATGCGTATTACTTCCCTACGTTCTTCTGCTTCAAGCTCGCGCACTCTATTGTTAGCTTCAACAACCTCTGTCGGTTCTATGTATAATGTCTTTCCTGATGCCGATTCGTCGTGTATGATACCCTTTACGCGTCGTTTCATGTTCGGTACGATAGGTATCACTAGACGGCCGTCGCGCATGGCAGGTGTGACGTCTTTGTCTATAAGTCCTTCACTTTGGGCGGAGCGGAGTATGCTGTATAGTGTGCGTGATATGCTGCCTTCTGTGCGTGCCAGCTCGCGACGTATGTTGCTTAATTCCGGCGAAGCAGTGTCGCGTACTTTTCCGAACTTGTCAAGAATCTGATCTATACGCTGAAGAATCACAGGAAATGTAGCTACGCCATCGGCCAGTTCATGAAGGGCAGGGTAGGGGTATTCCGGTTCTCGCTTCCAACCATCGTCAGAGGCAAGGCTTGATGCGTCATTGTTGTTGCGGTTGAGAAAATCAACAATGTCACATATCGTTCCCATGGAACGGCGTAAGTCGAACAATTCGTCTTCCTCAAGATGAGTACCTTCAAGGCGAAGGCGCGCTACGGCTTCACGCACATCAAAGAAATAGCTGAGTGGAAAATCTTCTGCCTCTTCCTGAAGGCGTTTGAATTCCCGAACTCTTGCCAACTGGGTGTTTATCCTCTCTTGATTGTCCATGAAGGTTATCTTGTCAACCTCCTCTTTGCCGAGCGTGCTAAGGCAACGTTCGCGCAAGAGACTCCTAATCTCAGTGAAGCCAATCTTGCTTTCGAATGTATGTGGGTAAATCATCTTTGGTTATCTGCTGATATTTCTTCTGACAACAGTAAAGTCGTGTTTTAAAATATTCTGCAAAGTTACATCATTGTGCGCACATGGCAAAACGTTTATACTTTATGCAACTTAGGGTAGGGTGCTTATTATGCATTGAAATTCTTACGCCGATATAGCGTATAACGCTAAAATACTTGCAAATTGTATAAAAAGGCATTCCCTTATATATAATATAATGTGCAAGCCCTTGGCTTTCGTTCGCTTTACATGATTAAAATACGCCGCAAAACGCACGAGATGCCGCCAACAGACCCATAAACAGAATTGCAGCCACTGCTGCCCGTGAACGGGCGACAGCGGCTGCAACGTAACTGTATTTGTGTGGGTTCTAAAAAATTGCGTGAAAATTTTACCCCATCTTTAACCAGGCTTAAAACGGACGCGCCGGCTTAATATCCTGGATTCTGGTATTCGTCACCATTATCGATAAGCAGGATGGCTGCATCAGGTATCGGGCGCAGGTAATAGTCTTTCTTAAACGCGTCCTGCTTAATCTGCGGGTTGCACTTGCTTATTCTGCTTTCAAAGGCGCGGAAGCGCTTCAGCGTCATCCAGCGGTTCCACTCGCCGATCATCTCGCGTGCATATTCATCGAGCAGGAAATCCTGCGTGATGTCGCCCTCCTGAATGTCCATGCTGTGGTCGTGGTTCACGCAGGAACGGTTGCGCAAGTCGTTTAGACGGCTCTTTGCGCCGGCGAGGTCGCCGAGCTTCCAGTCAATTTCGGCAGAGAGCAGGTAGGTCTCGCCCAAACGGTAGATGATGCAGTCGGCGGAGCTGTAGGGCTTGCTGGCGTTTGACCCCTCGTAGAGACTCGGGCAGTCGGCTTTCTTCAGACTGGGGAAGAACTTGAGCGGCTGCGATGGGTCGGCGTAGTTGTCATCGATGTTGTAAACAGCGTAGCGCTTTGCATCGCGCTCCTCCTGCGACATTTTGCGGCGCGACAGATACACGGCTGTGTCGCCTATAGAGATGTCGTAGGCATGGTTGCCAACCCTGTCCTGCGAGAGCTTGAAGCGGTTGGCGTCTGCAGCGTCCCATGTATATACCGTACCGCCATTCTTATCCGTAGGATTGTTGATGTAGTATGTATCCTTGAAGAACGCAGCGTAGCGTTTGTCCTTCTCGCCGTAGAGATCGAGCATATATTTGCTCGGCTCCATGTAGCAGTTGCCCTTGGCGAGCTTGTGGGTGTCTATACCGTTCACCTTGGTGGCATAGCTTGGTGTCAAGCCCGACAGATAGATTCCTGAAGTATTGTTATTGTAAGCCTCAGCATGTTTCCACACGCGATTATAGTATTGTCCGCGCGGGTTGTAGGCCTGCACTGAGGAGTGCGTCACCACGAAGAGAGCCTCTTCGTTCGACTTGTTGTTGTTCTCATCGAACACCTCGTCCACGTCGCTGTAGAGTTTCACGCCATAAGTGGCGGCGTTGTTGATAAGCTCATCGGCGGCAGCCTTCGCCTTCTGCAGGTACTGCTTGCTCTCCTCCTGCGAGAGTGCGGTGCAGTTGCCCAGCCCATCGGTGTATGAGGCATAGGTGAGGCAGGCTTTGGCATAGAGGTGGTAAGCGGCTCCGCGCGCCACCCTTCCGCAGACTGACTGCTCCACGGGCAGGTATTTCATCGCGAACTCAAGGTCGCTGAGGATAACCTTGTAGAAATCATTTACACTGCTACACGTGAGGGTTCTTGTCTCGCCGGTGATAGGCTCCAGCGGCAGGTATTTTCCGCCCCACTGTTCCACGATGTTATAGAGTGCGTGGGCGCGGATGAAATATGCCTCTGCCACGAGTCCGTTTTTATCGGCCTCCGAGAGTCCCGTTACCTTGTCCGCGTAGGCTATCGCTCCGTTGCTGGCGCTCAATGTGCCGTAGAAGGCATAGTAGCCGTCGTTGAGCATGCCGTTGGCAGAGCCGTAGTCGTCGTAGCGCAGTATCTTGCTCCAGTTGCCGTTGGTGCCTGTCGGGTTGGCATCCTGCCAGATGTCGGTGCCGGCTTCAGCCACCATGAGGTATGTGTCCTCCGACTGCCCGTAGATAATCCTTATCATGTCGAAATAGCAGTCGTTTATCTTCTTTTCATATCCCGCAGCGCTTGTCCACTCGTTTTCGGGAGTGTTGCCGGAGGGGTTGTATTCGTCGAGGCTACAGCTGGTTGCGGTGAGCAGCAGTGAGGCGGCAGCGACCGACATTACTTTATATTTTTTCATTGTATTCTGTAGTTATAGGTTTTTGTTGAGGCGGGAGTTCTCATGCCCTGCCCTGTGGATATCACTGTTTAGAACGAGACGTTCACGCCGAAGACGAACTGCTTTGACAATGGCGTGTCGTCGTCGTCGCCGCCCTTCTCCGGGTCGTAGTCCTTGAGATACTTGCACTTGGTGAAGATGAACGGGTTGTCGGCAGTGAAATACACGCGCGCCTTCTGTATGCCCACTTTCTTGGTCAGGTTCTTAGGCAACGTGTAGCCCAGCGTGATGTTCTTCACTTTGAGGTACGAACCGTCGAAATAGTTGCACCAGTTCTGGTTCGGGTCCTGTCCGTTCGTTATCGAGGAGTTTGGCGCCGGATAGCGCGCGCCCTGGTTTTCTTCCGTCCAGTAGTCGCAGATAGTGGGCGACGGATTTAGGCCGTCGGTGCGGTACCATCCCGTTATACCGTAGTTGATAGTCCAGTCCCAGCGCATGATGAGGAGCACGCTGAGGTCGAAGCCCTTGTAGCTGAAGCTGTTGAAGAGGCTGCCGCTCCATTTCGGCGTAGAACTGCCAAGCACGAAGTAGTCGTCGGTGTTGTACTTGCCGTTGCCGTCCTTGTCGGTGATGTGTACCTGTCCCGGCTTCTGGCTGTACTTTGCAGCTTCCTCTGCCTGCGCCGTACCCCAGATGCCAGCGTACTGATACCCGTAGTATGTGTGGATGGGCTGACCCTCGATGAGGTAGTAGCTGCCGAACTGTAGTGGGCCATCGCTCGTGGTTTTCTCCACGCGCTCTTTATTGGCGGCGAACTGCAGTGTAGTGGTCCATGTGAACTTAGGCCCTACGAAGTTGCGGCTCGTGATACCGATTTCCACACCAGTGTTGCGTGTCTTGCCCACGTTGCTCCACATGGAGAACGACTTGGAACCGGAACCGCCCAGCTCATAGGGCAGGCTCTTTTGGTAAATCACGTCTTTCGTAACAGCGTCATACCAGTCGAAGGTGAGGCTTAGGCGCTCCTTGAAGAGCCCCACATCGAGACCGAGGTCAGTCATGTAGGTCTTTTCCCATCCCAGCTCATCGTTGCCGATGGTGAGTCCGTAGCCGCTGTAGGAAACTGGCGTATCCTGGAAACCGAAGATGCCGGTGCGCGTGGTAGACTGCGTAGCGTATTCTGCTGCTCCTGCGCTGCCGGTAACACCGTAGCTGGCGCGGAACTTGAGGTTTGATATTTCCTTCACGTTCTTCATGAATGACTCATCACTGATTCGCCATGCCACTGCTCCGCCGGGGAACACGTCCCAGCGGTGCCCCTTGGCAAGGCGTGAGTCGCCATCCACGCGGGCGTTGAGCGTGACGAGGTATCTGCCGAGGTAGCTATAGTTGATGCGTCCGATGTAGCCCATCGACTGGCTCTGCACGTAGCTCGATGCCACTTCGGGAGTGCCCGTGGCTGCGCCGAGGTTGTAGTAGCTATAGTTGTCGGAGTCAAAGCCATTGGCAGTGGCGGTAGACGTCTCATATTTCTTCTTCGACCACTCCGACACGGCAGTCACCGTGATGTCGTGCTTCTTCTGAATGTTGAAATTGTAGGTGAGAATGTTCTGCCACTTGTAGTTGTAGGTGAACTTGTTTGGTATCTGCGCGTACACCTTTCCGCTCTCAAGTCCCTGGTAAGACTTGGGGCCGATGTATATGCCCTGGCGTGAGTTGCGGAAATAACCGCCGAGGATGCTCTTGAAGGAGAAGCCTTTGATTGGTGTCAGCTCGAAATACGCCTGCGGCGCGATGCTGATGTTCTTCACGTTGTTCACATAGCTGCTGCTCACGTTGTCGGCAAGCGGGTTCATGGTTCCGTCGCCAAGCGGATAAGACACGAGGTTGCCCTCAGCGTCATACGGCTCGCCGAGCGGCGGCATGTTGAGCACACGGTTCCATATGCGGCTGTAGCGCTTGTCGTTGTTGGAATACATGGCATAGAGGTTCACACCGTATTTCAGTATCTTGTTCGCCTTGAAATCTATCTTGGCGCGCGCCGAATAGCGCTGCAGCTCGTCACCTTTGAGGAGTCCCTCTTGGTCGTAGTAGCCGAGCGAGAAATACGATGTCACGCGGTCGTTGCTGTATGAGGTGCTCAGGTTGTAGCTCTGTGTCGTGCCTGTCTGCGAGGCAAGGTCTGCCCAGTTCACCCACTGGTTATTGTCGACGAATTTCTGTATGTACGCCGGAAATAGCGGTGTCGTGGTGTCGTCTTTGGTTATCTCTCCTCCGTTGATCAGTGCCTGGCGGCGGAAGTTGATGTAGTTCTGCCCTGTGTTAACCTCGGGGAAGCTCGTTATCACATTCCATCCGTAGTAGGCGTCGAAGTCGATGGAGAACTTGTTTTTCTTTGGCGACTTGGTGGTGATGATTACAACTCCGTTGGCGCCGGCTGCTCCGTACACCGCCGTTGAGGAGGCGTCTTTTAGCACCTCGATGCTAGCTATATCGTTGGGGTTGAGCTCTTCATACTTGCCCTCCATGCCGTCGATGATGAAGAGCGGTTCGTTGGAACCGTTGATGGAGCGGTTGCCTCGCAATGTCATGCTTACCCCGCCGCCGGCGTCGCCGCTTGAGCGCGTTATGTCAAGTCCTGCCACCTGTCCCTGTATGGCTTCGAGGGCATTACTCGTCGGGGTGCGCGTTATGTCATCGGCCTTCACTGATGCCACAGAGCCTGTGAGGTCGCGTTTCTTTACTGCGCCGTAGCCCACCACCACGAGTTCGTCGAGGGTATTGCTCTCTGGCTTCATTGTCACTTTGAGTTGTCCGCGCCCTGTCTTCACCTCCTGTGTGAGGTATCCCATGTAAGACACCACGAGAATGGCGCCGGGCTTGGCGTTGAGCGAGAATTTTCCGTCTATGTCGGTGGCGCTGCCGGTTTGTGTGCCTTTCACCATCACCGAGGCTCCGATGAGGGGTTCTCCCGTTTCGTCGTAAACCACTCCGCTCACGGTGTTCTGCTGCTGCACAGCCATCGCCGCAGCGTTTCCCTTTTCATGAAGCGGCGCGCCGGCCATGGTTGGCAGCGACACGAACAGCAAGGCAAGGGAAAGGGAGGTACACATAGCACCTTTTTTCCATGCGCTCACGCCTGCTCCGTAAAAGATTTCTTTTTTCGTTTCTTTCATAGTTAGCACGTTTGATTATGTTATTATAATTTCTGTGTTAGAAATATCGCCAGTATGTTTTGCCGATAGTTGTCTGTTTTATGACTCCGTATAGTGTTTTTTGTAATTATTAATAAATTATTTCAAACTGCATTTTATCAAAAGACATAGTCATAAATCAAAAAACGCAAGGCAGGCCTCCCGCTTTCGCAATGTGGAATTTGTAAAAAACACTTATTTACGGAATTGATAGACACAGGGCCTTTTTCTTTACTGTTTCTCTAAAACTTGCGCTTTTTGAGGAAAATTATTACTTTTGGAACGAAAAGGCAAAAAAACAAATGATAGACGGATATAAACAAGAAAAATACCCCATGGTCACCAAGCGTTATGTGCAGTGGCTTGAGTTGGAGTCGGACGAGGAAGTTATTAGGGAATACCGCAGGCTACATTCCGAGGGGGTACAATGGAAGGAGATACGCAACGGCATCCGGCAGGTGTGTATTCTGGAGATATCTTATTTATAAAGCAAGACAAGGATGAGAAAAAACAAGACCAGGATTATCGCGGCAACCGTGTCGGCAATCACCGTCATACTGCTGGCGGCATTGTTTGGGGGCAGCGTCTATATGTTGGACTACTCTTTGGCATACGACAAGAAAGATCGCAAGACAATGGAACAGCAGTTGCAACGTGTTAGGACGGAATGTCCCTGGACCGTTGGCTGGATGGACTCCGTCTATGCCCACCATGCCGTGAGGGATACCTTCGTGGTAATGTCTTCGGGCTACAAGGCACACGCCGTTTTCCTCTATGCCCCGAAACCTTCTTCCAAAACCGCTGTGGTGGTGCATGGCTACAAGATGCGCGCTGAAGCGATGCTGCACATTGCCTTTCTCTACAACCACGACATGGGCTACAACGTGCTCTTGCCCGACCTCTACGGGCACGGCAGGAGCGAGGGAGACCATATCCAAATGGGATGGGAGGACAGGTGGGACGTGATCCGCTGGGCGGATGTTGCTCATCAGCTGTTTGCCACAAAGAAGGGCGAAATGGTGCTCCACGGCATCTCTATGGGGGCGGCTACGGTGATGGCTGCCTCTGGCGAGAAGATGCCTTCCTACATCAAGTGCTTCGTGGAAGACTGCGGATATACGAGTGTGTGGGAGGAGTTCTCCACCCAACTGAAGGACCAGTTCGGCTTGCCCCAGTTCCCTTTGATGAACGTCACGTCGGCACTGTGCCAGAAGAAGTATGGCTGGTCTTTCGCCGAGGCGCGCCAAATAGCCCAGGTGAAGAAATGCAGCAAGCCGATGCTCTTCATACATGGTGGCAATGACGGCTTCGTACCCACATGGATGGTATATCCGCTCTATGAGGCGAAGACGGGAAGAAAGCAGATCTACGTCGCTCCAGGCTCCATACACGCCATGTCTTATCGTGACCATCACGTGGAGTACACACGGGTGGTGAGGGATTTCTTGGAAAAATAAAAATTCAATTACAATAACACGAACAATGGTAATAGACTTTGAAAGAATCGAGGAGGCTCATCTGGCTATAAATTCCAATTGAAAAAATGGTGCACTTTTCAATCATTTTCATTACAGTTTTCAATTGAAATTTACAGATTTATTGCTGTCCCACCATGCACGGCAAACTCCTTGATGCGATAAACAGACG
>CAVIMN010000011.1:0-120346 GCA_963644035.1 bacterium | reverse complement strand
CGAGGAAGTAGGTCATCTTCTTGTCGAGCGAGAGGTTGCCCAACATGAAGTCGAAGTCGAGGTTCTCTATCTGGTGCGTCTTGAACACATAGGCGTATCCTTTACCCGTGCCTTTCTTGGTAAAAGTCTGATTGTATATGTTGCAAGCATACTGAATGGTGCCTTTAAACATCGGTATTTGCAGTTTTCCATTGAAACCGAAATCCCGGAAATCGTTTTGTACGACACTCACCCTCACGGTATCCATCGTGAAAGAGAAGCCCCCTATTGTTCCTTCTTCACCTGTTTTGTAGTTTATTGCGTTGACTATGCCACAGTCTACCGTAAGTCCAGACTTGTCAATAAACATATTCTGTAGCATAACCTTCATCGGTTCCTTGCCGTTGCCCACCTTTATACTTGATGGGAACTGCATAGAAAGTTCCTTCATGTAAAGGCCACGCCATGTTTCCTTGCTTCCATTTGTTATGCCAGCATCGGACATTTTAAAATCGCTCGGGAAATTGCCCATGCTAAGCTCGTTCCTCTTTTGAGAGTAGTCTACAACAACAGTATTTGCCGTGAAGACATAGCCTGGCAAGTCTACATGTTCAAAGGAGTCTAGACTGCCCATTGCTGTCCAGTCATTCCAGTCGCTGATGGTAGTCTTCAGATGAAGATGAACGCTGTCATCGGTAACCGTACCATTTACCACCTTTTTCAGGTCGTCAGGCATGGTCATATCAAGATCGGCGTTGAGCACCTCAAACTTGTTGTTGCTCCAAGAAAGGAAGCAGCCCTCATCAGCAGGCTCGGTAACATTCTGCGGAGCCTTAAACTTTATGCGATACCCTGTTTTAGGATCAAGTACTTCAAAGTCTTTTAACAGCGAGATTGCTCCAGCCTCGGGTATCAAACTCTTTGGACTGATACACAGGCGTGGTGCACCGAACACGAGTATTTGGTTGTGAGTGGCTTTGGTCTCAGGCACGACGAATGTTCCGATGAGATCCATAGTGGCATACGTCGGTGCAAATTTCATTGTTGAAATCTGCAAATTAACCGGTGTGCTATTAAGTTTCTTCGGAATCTCAAGTGGGAAGGTAACGTTCTCCACATTGCCGTCAAGCAATCCTTCAATCAAGGCCTTGCCGTCTTGAATGTCTTTATAGTATTCCGCAAGGTTATACTTCTCTGCCAGTCCCTTTATCTTGTCGGTTGCAACGTTCTGCAGCTTGTTGGCATAAGGAATTCCTGTGTCACCAATAAGATTGTCAATGCCCCAATCAGAGAACAGGCTATCCACAACCTGCGAGCTTGTCATAGGATTTGAGTCCCCGCCATAAGTGACAACAAGCCCTTTGTACACTTGATCTTCTGTATTAACACAGATAGAATCAAATTTTACGGCAAGTTTCCATGTCAAAGCCAATGGCTCCCATATAACATGGCCTGTTCCAGAGAATTTACCATCACCGATATCCTTAAGCTTACCATCAAGCACAAGTTCATATTCGCCGATATGCACGCTCTTCCCCTTCAAGTCGGCAGCCTTCTTGGATGTGGGGGTCTCGTTTTCTATCTCAACTTGATTAGCACATTGGAAATAACGTTGTGACAGCCTGTCCGTCAAGGCAAAGTCAACAACATTTATGCTATCATTAAGATAGTGTACGGATTTCTCATTAAGGACACGCGGAGTGATACGCAACAACATGTAGTCGCCCTTCGATACTTTCCCCTCAAGTGATGACATGTGCAACGTATCAACAGTCACAGTCAGACTGTCATGACGCCACACAGGCTTAAGCTTGAGCATCTCCGTTCGCGGCTGATATGTATTGGCTGAGTAAAGCTCAACATCATAAATAAACTTCAACGTATCGGGCTGTGTGCCACGACCGCCTTCAAAATAAGGTTTGCGCCACTCTATCGCAACATCTGAATTCATGAACTCCTTACGCGCTCCATCCATATCGGAGTAACGCGGAAGGATTATCTCTGGGTTTACAAAATTATAGAGCGAATCTGGAAGCACCTTTCCCCCAAGAGCATTCAGTTCTATAGAGTCGGTTGAAAAACAGAAAACTGAAGGTACAGACTTTCCGTCATTCTCATATATATAGTTGCTTCCTTTCTGTTCTGAGGACTTGTCGGGTACAGCATAAACACGGGCAATATATATTGTAGAATCGCACCGCTCCATGAAAGACTTTGGCAATGTATGGCTCGTTGTGGTAAGACCTTCCACAAGATAATCGGCTTCAAGTTCTTCCACTGCCTTCTCTGCATCAGCATTGTCATATATATCATCCGAAGAAGGATGCACAATCTTCAGAGTATAGCTAAACTTGGTAGCGGAATTGCTTCCATTCGCTTTCGGAGCGTTCCATACTAACGTGGGCTCATCGCTATTTACTGTACTATAATCTTTTCCTGCCAAATCGGTAACGGGGACGGGCGAAGTAAAATTCGGTGCACTATAAGTAACATCCTCGTTCGAAAGAGCAGTATAGTCCTTTACGCGAAATATCTTAAGGTCGCTTTTTCCATCGTTTTGCAAATGGATATAGTCGAGCGCCCCTTGCTGGGTAGCGTTCGACTTTGTGGTAATCTGCGCAACATACGTTTCAACAGTCGAGAACTTACTGATAATGTTTGTAGGAATCATGCACTGCGGCATGGTCAGCCCTGTAGCTTGGTAAACAACGGGGTTGTTTTCTATAGCTTGATCGTAGGCCTGTAACGGCATCTGCTGCACAACCTTTATGTCATAGGTGTAAGTGCGCGGCTTGGGATCGCAGTTTACGACAGGTGCCAACCATTGCAACATCGGACTCTGCATTGATAGCGTAGCAATGTCCATGCTCTCATATTCGCCTGTCGACACGGGCATTATCCATTGTGGAGCCTTTGCCTCGTAACACACAGTGAATAAGCATTTGCTTACCGCGGGGTTATTGACAAGAACAGGCGAGGTTAGACGCGGATCCCAGCGGTATACGTACAGGCTTATCTCATATGTTCCCTCAGGCAAGTTGCCAAAAGTTCCTGACGTTACGTCACTGAAAAGGTTGGCGGGCATCACGATATCTTCGCTCCGCACATGATTGAACATGTTACGAAGCTCTACCGCCGTGAGCACGCGGGCTTGCATTGGTTGTAGCTCCAATGCCTGACGAGGCATCGTCTTACCTGGAACGATAATCTCTAGCGATGACGAAGGAGTTACTTGCCTTATCTCTGCGCCGAAATATATTAATTGTGTTTCGTTCGTAGTGTTTTGAACGGAAACGCTGAAATATTGCCCTGCATTAGACAGATAATACATTACCTGTGGGGGCAGGACGTTCCTTATGGGAGTTATCGTAAGATTCACTTCCTGTGCCAATGCCGTAAACACAAAGCTTAAAGCTATAAGCAGCGTACTGATATATCGTCTTGTTCTCATGCCTCTTCTTTTATGTTGTCGTCTTTGTATATCGTTTTTTCGTATCTAATATAATATGGTTGCACTGCCATGCACTCCTGTTTGCCTAATTATTTGCCCTTTGCCTTTCTCTTCAGCTCAAGTAGCGTAAAAGTATATAGGTAATTCAGCGAAACTCTTATATCGGTTTCATCAAGAGAGGAACGCGTTTTCTGCAAGTTCACATCACCGTATTTGCTCATTGAGGCAGACAGGCTGAAGGCATGCACCTTCTTCAGGGTATAACTCGCACTCATGTCTATTGCCATGGAAAGGTTTTTCGACTGATGTTTAACCTCATTGTAACAGAGAGACAATGTTGCAGAAGTTGAAAGATTCTTCTCCTTAAGGAATGAATGTCCCGTTGAAAGCGACATCACGTCTGAGGAGTATTCCGTTTCAAAGCCTTTTGTGTTTTGGTGGCTCAACGATAGCGTGAAGTTCGTTTCCCATGACTTTACGTTGAGGTCATAGGATGCCCCAAGTGCCAAAGTGTTCACGTCCGACTGTCCTATTGAAAATTTGTTAAGGTCCTTGTTCATTGTATAGTTTGCCGACATTGATACGGTATGGTCAAAAGCTTCGCCAGGCATGTTGTATGTTGGCACGAGGCTGAAGCTGTGAAGCAAGCGTTTTACCTTTGTCGTATCATTAACCTTCGTCGTTCCGTCTGTCTGGTCTTGAAGATAGCCGTTATACATGGCCGACAAGTTGAAATTGTTGCCAAGCCGTAGCGATGCCATGGCATTGTAGACATATCCTTTTGTCGTGTAAAGTTGTTGCTTGGCCAGGTTGTCTGCTTGTCCGGAGAATGAGCCGGAAAGTGTTAGGCAACGGAAAAGCGTCGTACTGACGTTCAAGCCAAGACTATGGTAGTTATTGGAAGTATAGTATGTGCCTAGGGAAACGTAATCAGGCTGCAATATGCGATAACTTACCGAGGCATTTATCCACGGAAAGTTCAGGTTCAGCGTTGCGTCCCCGGCAAAGCGCATTGTCGTAGTATAGTGAGGTTCAAAAATCTTGTCAAAGCGGGTAGCATCGCCAGAAGTTACAGTCTGCGACTCTCTGTCGGCTGTGAATGCCGACGTTGCCACGTTTGCAGAAAGCGAAACATGGTTCTTTATGTTGACCAAGGCCTTCAATCCAACAAGGAGATTTTCCTGTGGATGGTAGTACTGGTGCCAATATTCGTCTATTGAACCTGGCGAATCATATACACGGAGCAGATACAGATCCAGACTGTTGCTGCCCCAAGTGTAGCCAGTTGAGAATCCCCATGCAAGCCTACGGTATTGTGGTTTGCGCGGGTTGGGATCTTCTGGATTATCGTTTACGGCCTTGCGCAAGACACCATAAAATGCAGATGCCCTGAATTTGGAACCATGATATTCAAGTCCGATACCATTGAACGACATGTTCAGAAGATAGTTAGAGAAGGGTATTGTTGATTGTCCTATGTGGGCAGTAAAATTTTTATAGCTCGGACTGATATTGAACGAGAATTGAGGATAGTTGAAATTCAAATTGTCGTTAGAATAATAAAAGGCAAACGGCATAGATATGCCATAGAGGCTAATGTTAAGGTTAGCAAACACCGAATTGCTCAGCGGCGACATGTATCCAGCTCCGCTTGTAGAATGGTAGTAAGTATTGTTTGTGCCTATCGAACCCGTTATGATGAGGGGATCGCTTTTCCCGATTTGGGAAATGTCCTGTGCCGAAACAGTCACCGTGCCTGCAAGGCAAGCCCCAACGAGAAATGCCGTAGTCAGCCTCCGGGACAGCAGTTTCTTTATGCGTATTGGTGATGTGTCTGTCATTTGCGTAGGTCTTTTGTCTAGCGAAACGTCTGTCCGCCTTTTGTGAATGATTGCTTTTACTATAAGGAAATCGCCCATCCGCCATTTTCAGCGAATGGAGGATTTCCTTCAGTCTTTGATTTTTGCAAAGATGTGATTGCACATTTGTTATTTGACAACCACTTTCTTCTTTATAGTTCCTGCAGCGGTCTTTACCTTAACCACATATACATCGGCAGCCAAACCTGTAAGGCTTACACGTTGTCCTGAGAGTGTGTAAACCTCTACAGCACTATTCGCTGCGCCTTCTACATTTATACAGTTACCTTCAACGGTGATGTTAAGGTCATTACTATTGTTCACATTTTCAATGCCGCTTACAACAGTGTGCAGAATGACGGGCTTTGTGAATGTTCCAGCAATGTCGCTAAACTTAATCTCGTCGGTAAGGTCTGTAATCGCTCCTGTAAGATTATCGTGAAGCTTGAAAGTAATATTTTCATTTGCCTTGCCGTTGACGGTAATCAGGATACGTCCGTTAACCACCGAGCCTTCACCGCGGCACTCGTTGTCCACGAAAGCTCCGATAGTATGCCGTCCCTCTTCCAGTTCGGCGGTTCCTTTGGCTATGATGGCCATGTTGTCGGCAAAACGACGGCTGTCGTAGTTCCACACCTTGCTGTTACTTGCCACAGCATTTATAGCGTCTGTATTCTCGCTCGCCACCGATGGCAATAACTCTTCGGCCGTGAATGACACTTCCATACTGCCCTCCGGCAGATATACGAGGTAGCCTTCGCCAGCCTTCCAAGTCTTGATGGTGCTGTTCCATGCGCCTTCAGCATAAGTCGCCATACCGTCGCTCTTGGACAGAATCACAGCATTGTCGGGCAGCTTGATGTATCTAAACACATCATCAAACGAATGGTTCTTGCAATAAGGATTTGCCATCCAGTTCCAATAAGTGGAAAGGTTCACATTAGTGGTATCATCACGATAGCTATAACATTCGGGAATAATGAAATCAACAGTCTGGCCTTCCTTCACCTGCATCTTGTAGCAGTTGCGCACTTCAAGGCGCTGCAGATCACCGAAGAATCCGTATTCGGGGTCATTGTAAACCAACGCCGACTGACTGCGCAGTTCCTGTGCGTTGTCGAAATACTTACTTACGTCCACGCCACCGCCATAGAGCGACATCCAGTGCCAGCCGGCTTCTTTGTTGAGGTGCTGAGAAACATTCAATTGCGCTTCGCAACCATAGTTCTGATAGGTAAGGTTCACCATACCTTCTCCAACATGTTGCGGAGTAATGATCCACTCGTTGGTACCGGCTACGCGTTCGAAGGAAGCCAGTTCTACATATCCGCTGAACGAAAGCTTTGCGTCATACTCGTTAAGGATATAACCTTCGGGCACGGTGGTAGCCACGAGGCGTACGTCTGTGTCTTCCATACCAAGTTCCACAGCCTGAAGGCTAATCGACTCCAGCCCTTGGGAGATAACAAGCTTATAGGTTACACCATATTCGTAGGCCTTATTAGGCACAAACGTACCGTTCTCGTCGAAGCCCGAAGCGGTGAAAGGCATGTAGAGACGCACATTGGTAGAGCCATATGCGTTAACGGTAGCGGTAGAGTTGTCTGTGTCGATGGTGAGGAGATTGTCTTTGCCTTCATCCTGTGCTTCCTTCATGCTGATATGGAAGTCGTTCTGATACCAGCTGAGGAACTCGTCAGTCTTCTGAGCTTCGGCATACAGATCGCTGTCATCGTAATTGTTCATCAAGGTGCGGTAGAGGTTAGTCTGTCCAAACTCACTTGAAAGCATTTCTTTCAACATCGGGTTCTCTTTCGCCTTAATAAAGATGTCGTTGTTCGGAACAACCTTCACTAACACCGGTATCTGCGTATTGGGGATATCCTTATGTGAGACATACACTGTTGCCGAGCGGCATGCCATCTTGGCGGTGATGGTATTGTCGTCGTTGAGCTGCAGCGTGGGTATGTCGTAGTTTTCTGACTCAATGGTATAGGTAAGGCCTTCGGTCTGCGTCGTGGCATTCTCGGGAAGAATCTTGATTGTGTGCTTGAGATACTGAGTTATCTCCTCACCATTGACCACCATGATTTGCCTATACTGCTGATCAAGCGACTCTACGGGTTGGATAACGTTTACCGTCACAGTCACTGTTCCACCGTAAGCCGCGCTACCGGTCATGGTGTAGGTTCCGGGCTTCCCTGGGTTCCAGTAGCCAGGATTGTTATCTTCGCCTGGTACCCACACGATGGCCTCGGTGTCCGACGGTTTCCACACCACTTTCTCTGTAGCATCCTCAGGAGTAATTTTTACTATTTGGTCAAGTTGGGCGTTAAGATCATCAAAGTTGTTCACCACCACCTCTATTGTAGCGTCGGGAAAATCAACTGTATTGATATCTATTGCAGTGATTGGCTGGTGAACAAAAACTTCTGTAGAAGCACCAACAGAGCCTGCTGATAAATAGAGATAACAGCCAAGTATGTTAGGTGCAACGGCAGACAGAATGTTGTTTTCTACATTTATATAACTCTGTGAGTTTGAAAAATCCCAATAAAAGGCATCTGGCATTGTCGCATTTGCAGGCTCACACGTCATTACCGTTGTCATATCCTTCGTTTCCCCCATATTTATGTCAATCTTCTCGGGCAACGTTATACTTGTAAACGGTGTATAAGTTAGCACTTTGGGATTGGAAGGATTTACGGAGCCGACAGTTTCATCGCCTCCGGTTACTTCTATTGTTTCGGCTAGCGTAAACTCTACACCACCAGAACGGATAACAAACTTCACGTCTTTACCTTTGTCTTCGGCTGCTACGCCGATACGGACGGTAAAGATGGTCTGACCGCTGTTGAGCGTTGTTCTTGTTGCGATGGCGCGGCACTCATCGCCGATAAATGCTCCAAGGTTGTCGTTGCTGCCAAGGGTCACTGCATTTCCGCCTGCATCCTGCAAAACGGCATAGACCACGGCATGATAGGCATACTGGTTCGTGTTGACGCTCCAGTCCCTGGCTGCATTCATCCGGAACACAGCAAGGATGAGCATTGCTGTTAGGAGAATTGCTTTTTTCATCTTGTTAATTAGCTAAGTTAATAATTGGTTTTCTGTTCTCTCTATATATTATTTTTGTGTATGGTTCTCAAGACATACCTCTTCCACTATTGCTTATATCGTTTTTCATCTTACGCGGTTTCACCTTTCCTTTTATAAACAAAGAGTTCTGCCTTGCAGGTGAATCTGTATATACCACTATGCGCTGATGAAAGAATCCTTCCACCTTAGTCGGGTTGAAACATACTGTTACGTGTGCCGTGTCTGCCGGTGAAATTATCTTTCCCGTTGATGTTGCAGAAGTGCATCCGCACGATGTTCTCACATTGGTTATAGAAAATGGAGCATCCCCGTTGTTCCTAAAGACAAAAGTGTGGGTCACCGTTCCTTTTTGCTCCTTTATCTCGCCAAAATCGTAGACAGTGCCACTCTGCCAACCTATCTCCGTCTGTGCGGATGCCGGCATAAAAATTCCGATTGCTGCAACCAACAGACCTATCACTTTGCCTATCACGCTCGTATCTATGCTTGAATGTTTCTTCTCAGCCTTTTCCTGCGACCGTATTTCTGCAAGGTGTTTTTCTATTATCTTATCAACTTCTTGATACGACAGGCTACGATTTATTGTCTTAGTATTTCTCTCTTCGTTTTCCATAGAAAATATAAACGTTGGTTTTGTGTGGGTTCAACAACATGTGCTTAAATTATTTCACTGCAAAGTAACAGAACCACGAATACTTTTTATAGGATATATTTTTCAAAAGATAGCCAATTCGTTACAAATCCCCTTAAACAAGGGCTTTTTAATAGATATTTCATACGATATTGAGAAAAATATTCTACTAAACATTACCTTTATTATCCTTTTTTACATAAATTTGCATAAACAAAACCTAGGATATATAACACGTTAATGAAGGAACATAACACAAGTACTAAGCTATTGAAAAGAGCTAAGAAAGCCATAATTATTTCTACGCTTGCAGCGTTTCTGTTTGTTTCGTGCTCACAGCATAAGCAACGCACAGACATTTCTGCGCAGAAAGCAAAGGCTGACAGCGTGACGCAGGCTATCGACGACACGACACAGTTGCAAACACTTGCTTCAAGCTACAGGCAACGCCACGATGATGTCAGCGAAATGATGGCATGCAAGCGATTGGGAAAGCTCTTACGCGAGAATAACAATTATCAGGAAGCCATCAATTGTCACCAACGAGAATATATTCTTGCAAAGTCTCTACACGACACCATTGATATGGTGCAAGCACTTAATAATATCGGAACGAATTTTCGTCGCTTTGGCATTCTTGACGAAGCCGCCAACTACCATTATCAGGCACTGACTCTCTGCAATGAATACAGCGACAAAGAAGACAAGGTGGCTAAAAAGAATAAGGTTATGTCTCTCAACGGCATCGGCAACATCAGTCTCACGCTGAAAGACAGTCTTACCGCCGACTCCGTGTTCCGCGCAGCCCTTACGGGAGAAACAGAACTGGGTAGCGAACTGGGACGCGCCATAAACTTCGCTAATCTTGGGTCGCTTTTTGAAACTGGAGGCAATACAGATTCGGCTTGGGTTTACTACCGCAAATCCATGAAAAGTAACATGGCCGCACATTCAGATCTAGGCATATCCCTATGCTATAACCACTTCGGTCGTTTACTAGAAAAAGAAGGAAAGACACAAGAAGCCATTGCACAATATCAAAAAGCCTATTCTCTAATGGAGAACAGCAACGACAAATGGCACTGGCTCGAGTCGTGTCTCGCACTGGCACGCATACAAGTACAGACAAAACAATACGCAGAAGCGTTGGCTCATCTTGCAAAAGCTCTTGACGAGGCACAGAAGCAAAACTCCATAGAACATCTATCCGAGGTGTATAAGCTATATTACCTTATATATAAAAATGGGAACAATTATCGTGAGGCACTAGATTGCTATGTCAAGTCTAGCAGATACAATGACAGTGTGAACAGCGAAAAGAATCTTGTGCACATGCAGAATATACGCGTAAAATATGAATATGAGCGCCGCCAAGACGAGATTGACACACTGAACAAAAATTACCAGTCGGAAAAGGTACTGAAACGCGTAGGCATACTGTCTGCCGTTGCCATAGGATTGCTCTCTGCCATAACGGTAATCTTCCTTTGCTATGCCATCAAGTCAAGGAAACACAAACAGAAACTCATGGAAGAAAATGAGAAAACCATGACATCATTTTTTACAAACATAACACATGAGTTCCGTACACCGCTTACTGTCATACTGGGATATGCCGACAGAATGTGCAAAGGACTAATGACAGATAAAGAAATTGCCCCTACAGGAGAAACTATAGGCAGGCAAGGGAGAAGACTTCTCTCACTAATAAATCAAATTCTCGACATATCCAGAATCAAGGCGAAGGCTGCAACACCAGAATGGTACAGGGGAGACATTGCTTCCTACGTGTCAATGTTGCTTGATAGCTTCACTGCATTAGCTGAATCACGCAACATTGAAATTGTATACGCACCAAAGCAAGAGCACATGATAGGGGACTTCGTACCCGACTACATGCAGAAAATAGTGTGTAACCTAATGTCGAACGCCATAAAATTCTCTAAGCCCGACAGCAATATCCTTGTAACTACTGCTATAAACGACGATAAATTCATACTACGCATTGCCGACTTCGGAGTTGGTATGTCGCAGGAAGACCAAAAACACATCTTTGATTTGTATCACCAAAACAATGATGGTTTAAACGACATGGGGTCGGGAATAGGTCTTACTCTTGTGAAACAAATTACAGAGCAACTCAATGGCACAATAACAGTAGAAAGCTCTTTGGGAAAAGGCTCCGTGTTTACCGTCACACTCCCTGCCACATGTTCCCAAAGTGTAAAGGCTCTCTCAACAAGTCAGCCTGTACCTCAACAGATTGCAGCAGACTCTATACAATACACGGAAATAATACAAGACGAAGAAGAAGTCTCTACAAAGCAAGAAAACGACACACGCTCCATTGCCCTAATCGTTGAAGACAATATTGATGTGGCAGAATACATACAACTCTGCCTGAAAGACAAATATCTGATAAGATTTGCACAAAACGGCAAGGAAGGATTCGAGAAAGCACAAAGACTCATGCCCGACATCATTATCACCGATTTGATGATGCCCGTGATGGATGGTTTGCAACTCTGCTCCCAAATACGGCAATCCGAGATTCTTAACCACATTCCTGTAGTCATGGTCACGGCTAAAAGCACAGACCGCGACCGTCTTCAAGGCCTCTCAACAGGTGCAGACGCATACATCAGCAAACCATTCAACGCTAACGAACTTATCGTAAGCATTGACAACCTGCTCCGCCGGCAAAGGCTTATGCGCGAGAAATACTCTAATGCCGTGGAGGAGAAACAGGAAAAGCCGGAAGAAGGTCTGCAGAAGAACGAACGTGAGTTCTTGGAAAAGCTGACATGCGCCGTTACGGAAGCTATGCCTAGCGGTGACCTCTCGGTTGACAACATCGCGTCACGACTTTGCATGAGCGGCCAACAGATGCGAAGAAAGCTGAATACCATAACAGGAGAAACACCTGCCTTCTATATACGCCGCATACAGATGCTGACGGCAAAGAAGATTATTGACAACGACAAGAATATTCCCATAAATGAAGTGGCACGCAACGTGGGATATTACGACATGTCACACTTCACACGTGTGTTTAAATCAATGTATAATGTCACGCCATCGCAATATAAAAGCAAAAGCTACGCAAAATAGTGTCTGACAATAACGTTCCGTGTCTGAGGGCAAGAACTTCAGACCCACCCTTTAAACGAAAGTAAACGCCAAACAAAAGCACTGCTGTCAAGGACTGAAAACAAAGTCCGGCAGCAGTGCTCTTTTCGTTTGCGCCACACCAAAATGGTCAGTTTCCGTGTACAAGCAACATATTAGTTGCCGTTAAAGAACACATAGAGAGCAACCATAACAACGGCAAGGCTCACCCAGGCAATGATTACGCTACGTTCCGTCTTCTCATGAATCGCGACAATCACATCATGTTGCTCGTTGGCTTTCTTGTCGAAAATACTGACAAAGAACATCATCACCACCAGTGCAACAAAGATATAGAAGGAAAGTAGCATGAAATGCACATGTTCTGCCATACCCGGTATGACCCAAAGATATAGAATCCCGGCACCTATACTGAAAACAGTACCGAAAGTAAGTGTCATGTTTGCAGCAAGTGTTGTGCATCGCTTCCAGAACACTCCCATAAGGAACACAGCAGCCATTGGGGGCGCTATGAAACTGAGCACAGACTGGAAGACATTGAAAAGGTTCATTCCTTTTATTCCGTCAACAGCCACCGTAATAATTATTGAAACAAGTGCTCCAACGACAGTCACGATGCGTCCCGTGCGGCGTATCTCGTCCTGTGTGGCCTGCGGACGTATGTTCTTTACATATATGTCCATAGTAAAGACAGTACTCAAGGCGTTCAACGCAGAACCAATCGTACTGATAAGAGCTGCTGTCAATACGGCAAGCACCAAACCCACCATGCCCACCGGGAAAAGTTCATACACAAGTTTAAGATAAGCATCGTCGGCATTCACTTGAGTATCGCCGAAAAAGCCTGTCTGCACCATAGCATAGCAAACAACACCTGGAATGATATATATTGCAACATCAAGAATTTTCAGCCAGCCCGTCAGGTTTGCACCCTTCTGCCCCTCTGAAAGATTACGGGCTGCAAGCACGGGCTGCACCATAGACTGGTCTGTACACCAAAACCATACGCCCATTATAGGATAGCCAAGCAGGATTGGCAGCCAAGGAAAGTCAGGATCGCTATTAGGTTGGAAGAGATTCCAATAACCAGAGGGCACTATATCCGGATTTGCAAGCAAGGCTACTCCATGACTGAAGCTCTCGCCACCGAGTCGCCAAATGCCTACCACGGTAAGCGTAGCGGAAACGACAATGAGCAGAACCATCTGGTAAACATTTGTATATGCCACGGCTTTCAATCCGCCCAAGATTGTGAAGAACGCAGAAATAGCGAGCAACAACAAGGCTGAGAGCCACATTGGTATGCCAAACACTTGGCGTATTATTATGCCTCCTGCAAAAAGCGTCAGAGCAAGCCATGAAATGAGAATAGTTACTATCGTATACCACGCAAGGATATTGCGCGTCGAATTACCGAAGCGAAGTCCCATAAACTCAGGAAGCGTAGATATTCCCGTGCCAAGATAACGCGGAGCAAAAACAAAGGCAAGCAGTGCAATGAAGACAAAGGCATACCACGCAAAGTTTCCCGACACTATACCTGTTGAAAAGCCTGCGCTTGCCGAAGCAATAAGCATAGATGGCCCAACGTTAGTACCCCACATAGAGAATCCGATGTGGTGCCAGCGTAGCGAGTGTGCGGCAAGGAACATGTTTCCCCCTTTTTTTGCCTTTGCGCTTGCCCACATTCCAATGGCAATAAGGATAATAAAATAAGCTGCGAGGATTATCCAGTCAAGTGTATCAAGGTTTTGTGTATTCATTGATTTAGATTTTCTTGTTAATGTTTAAGTGGCGTGGCAGTTTTCTGCCACGCCTATTATTTTCATTTTGCTTATTTACCCAACAGTTCCTTAGCTTTCGCAACGGCAGAGTTGGCATTGTCGCTATATCCGTCGGCTCCTATCTCGTCGGCAAAGGTCTGCGTAACGGGAGCGCCGCCCACCATAACTTTCACGTCCTTACGTATACCTGCTTCCTCAAGAGCTTGGATAACATCTTTCATGTAGGTCATTGTTGTAGTGAGCAACGCACTCATGCAAAGGATGTCTGCATTATAGTCTTTGACTGCTTCCACAAATTTCTCGCTTGGCACATCAATGCCTATATTTTTCACTTCAAATCCACATCCCTCAAGCATTGATGCCACGAGGTTCTTGCCAATATCGTGCAGGTCTCCCTTTACGGTGCCAATAACCACTCGTCCGAGCGATGTTGACGCCTGTCCGGCAAGCATCGGTTTCAGGATTTCGAGTGCTGCTTTCATGGCACGCCCTGCCATAAGCAGCTGCGGAACGAAAGCTTTTCCGTCTTGGAAGCGTTGCCCCACCTCGCTCATGGCACGTATCATCTGACCGTTTATTATATCTTGTGGCACTGCCCCTTCGTCAATCGCACGCTGTGTGGCTTCGGCAGCCTTGTCTGTCTTTCCGCCCAATATTGCTTCAAAGACATCGTTGGCAGCAGAATTCTCTTCCGCTTTTGCTGAAGGAGCATCATGATCTATGCCACATGAGCATTTCTCCGCATGGGTATGGTTTTGTTTCTCAACAGTTTTCTTGTCCGTTGGAGCAACATCTTGCACTTCTGCCACGACCTGTGTCGCCAGACTTTTCACGTTCAGTTCATAGCCACAGCCTGCACCGAGACGGTGAGGAGTTATGCGCAATCCTTCCAGCGGTTCTGTCAGCTTGGCAATCTCTCTGATATGGGTATCGTCTGTGCCGCAACATCCCCCGACAATGTTCAGAACATGTGCCTCAACAACAGGCCATAACTCAGCCTGCATCATCTTTGGCGTATCATTGTAACGTCCTTCCGCATCAGGTAAGCCGGCATTTGGGAACATACTGATATAATAGTTTGTTTCCTCTGCCATTCTCTTTATTATTGGAGCCATGCGTGCCGCGTTGAGCGAACAGTTCAATCCCACGGAGAATACGCAGGAGTCGTTGAGAGACTTCACGTATTCCGGTACAGACTGCCCGAGCATGTTATATCCGTTGTCTCCCGCAACAGTAAAGCTCAGCATAACCGGCAAGCGTCGTCCCCTCTTCAACATAGCTTGCTTGCAGCACTCAAGGGCTATTTTTGCGTTTTCTATGTCGAATATTGTCTCTATAAGAATAGCATCCACACCACCGTCGAACAGAGCCTCAACCTGTTCAGTATATGCACTGCGCAGTATGTCGGCATTGAAGTCATCTTCTGCGCCAACGGAAAGGGTCTTGCTCGTAGGACCGACACTGCCAAGCACATACCGTGGCTTGCGCGGGTCAAGAAGCGTTGCCTTATCGGCTTCTTCACGCGCCAGTCGACAAGCAGCTAGGTTTATCTCCCTGACATAATCCTGCAGGTGATAGTCGGCAAGACTTATGCGTTGTGCGTTGAACGTATTGGTTGTTATGAAGTCTGCACCTGCCTCAAGGAAGCGGCGGTGTACTGCTGCCACGATTTGCGGCTGGGTTATGCAAAGAACATCGTTGGCTCCCTTTATATCATACTGAACATCCTTGAATCTTTCTCCGCGGAATTCTTTCTCGCCAAGCTTGTACTGCTGGATTGTTGTTCCCGTTGCACCATCAAGAACGAGAATCTTTTCCTCTGCTTCCAGAAAGAGTGACGGACGTCCAAGTGTTGTTGCCGTCCAGGGCAAGACAGATATTTTCTCATCCTCAACAGAAACATTTGCTGATGGGTTCTCTATCTTGTCTATGATAGCAAGAACTTCTTCATCGGGAGTGAGTGCCTTCTCTGCTTCAACCTTAGCGATAATGCTGTCAATAGCCTTGTCTGCTTCTGTCCCTGCAATGCGTATTGTATTGCTTTCTGCAGCCGGTTCTGGATTATCTTCTTGATATTCTTCAACTATGCGCATTGCCTTTTCCACTTCGTCTTCGTTATGGAAATCCATCTCAATATGCACGCCATTGCCACCAATATTGTCAAGCAGCGGACGTAACTCATCGAGTGTAACCCAACAAGCCATGATGCTCTTTCCGCCCGCAAGTATCTTCTTGTAGAGGTCATACCACTTTGGCGAGCCTCCCTGCGGCTCTCCCACACCCGGAGTCCACTGTATAGCATTTAGTTCCTCTATCTCAAGCAATGCGGGGAGGTGGTGCATTGCACCGACACCGTCAAGGTGATAAAGCGTATAGTCTATCTTTTGGCATTGCTCCCGTATGAACGGCTGCACGAAACGGCGGTAGTCTTCCACACTTATCATTGTGGAAATGTCGCTCTGCAGCTTCGTCATCTTTCCCGGAGCCCATGAAGAGAAATAGCAGAAGGCCATTTCGTCACCCTCACGTATAATGTCGTAGAGTTCATCGAACACCTTGAAATAGATGTCATTTATCTGTTGCATCTGTCGCTCCAGCACGTCGGGTTGCATTACGGTGTCAAGCAAAACTTTGTCTGTGCCCTTCATTGCTGCCAACACATCCAGACCTTCCATAAGGTCCGGCATACCAACGAAGTAGTTTCCGTTTGCCTTTTTCTTGCAAGCACGCAACAGATCTTTATGCAGTTGCCAGTTTTTGTTGGCAGGATCGTTTATGTCAAATTTTATCTCATCGGTATAGTTTGGATTGGGGTGTATCCATATTGTATCCTCCCCACCTTCAAAGACACCTCCAAGTATGGCAGCCAAAGAACCAGGACCCAGTTGCGTGTTTGCCACAGGCAACATATCGGCCTTCAATGAGCTATGAGCCACATACCAGTCAAGGTATTCGGCGCGCCATTCGGCATCAAACCATTTCTGGTCTAGGCTTTTCGGTGCAGGAGGCATAGGGACATCGGCATGCGGTGTCACGCCGTTTTGGAAATGTTCCCACATGTTGAGCACAATACCCTTATGATTCCACCAGTTTATATACCGTTTCTTTGTTTCTTCTAAATTAGGTTTCCACATAATCTTTCTATGGTTTCCGCTTGGCGAGAAATGGTCTCGCTGCAAGCGGTAAGTTATATTACTGTGTTTTGTCAGAAATTTATTCCTTTGAAATTGCCGTCAACAGTTATTTCCTCCACCTTGCTCATATCCATATCGTCGGTTGAGTCAACATGTTCTGGATATACAGGAATTGTGGCACCGCTGCGAACAAACACTGGCATCCTTTCGAGCGGAACCTCAACGTTCTTGAGCCATTTGCCGCCATCGGCCACTATGTGACGTTCTCCCGTAAAGAAGTCTATCCATTCTCCTTCGGGCAGATATATGTCGCGCACGTTTTCGCTGTTCATAACCGGAGCAACGAGGAAGTCATCGCCAAAGTAATACTCGTCGTCTATGTGCCAGCATGTATTATCTTCTGGGTGGTGGAAAATCAGAGCCTGCACGATTGTTGAACCGCTCTTTGTTGCTTTTTCACTTTCCCTAAGTATGTATGGGATGAGCTTATAACGGAGATTCCACCAACGCTTCACAAGGGGAGCAATGTTTGGATAGAACCAAGGCTCACGTTTGTTCGTTCCATGATAACGTATATGCGATGAGAATACACCGAATTGTGTCCAGCGCAGATATACATCATCCTGCACAATAGAATTCATGAAATTGGGCAATGTGTGGAATCCAGGCACGTCGTGGCTCCAAAAAGCGAAACCAGACAACCCGAAATGCAGTCCGCCGCGCAGCGAACCCGCCAGTCCTTCCCACGAACTGCAAGAGTCTCCTCCCCAATGCAAGGGGTATCTCTGGCATCCAGCCCAAGCCGAACGTGCCCA
Organism: bacterium; assembly: GCA_963644035.1. Taxonomy (GTDB): domain Bacteria; phylum Bacteroidota; class Bacteroidia; order Bacteroidales; family Bacteroidaceae; genus Prevotella. Next base: position 102,465 of record CAVIMN010000011.1, on the reverse strand, counting down.
TACTATGCCGTCGCCCGTAACGTCTTTCGTTATCTCATAGGCTGCTTTCTGGTAGAGAAGCGAGTAGATATTGTTTAGAAGTTCCGGCGACATGTTCTCATATATGGCATCCATGTGTATGTTTTCGCCGAAGTCGGTCTTTATACATTTCACGCCCATGTCGAGCAAACGTTTCAGAAGTCCCTTATACCAATCTGTAGCCTTCTTACTTGTGAAATCGATTGTGCCGGCATAATCTAGTGCCGAGAAGTTTGAGCCTTCTGATTCCTGCTGCTTTGTAAGTTTGCAGATATAGTTATTCTTGCGTGCTTCATCTATTTGCTCAGCATCTTCTGCAACATAAGGCAACTGCCATAGGGATACCTTAAAGCCTTTCTTTAGCAATCCCTGTACGAAAGCCTTGGGATCGGGGAAGCGCTCTTTATTGAATTTCCATTCGCAGAGCCAGTCTGTCTTGAACCATCCCGTGTCAAGATGTATAACATCACACGGGTAATGTTCTTCTCTCAGGCGGTTGCAGATGCCGTTCACCTCGTCTGCGCTGAAATATGTCATGCGGCTCATCCATATGCCGAAGCTCCAGAGCGGTGGCATTGACGGATAGCCTGTCAAGTCGCGGTAGCCGCGGATTATCTCTTCCACCGTGTCGCCTCCGATAAGGAAAGCATCTATTTGCGGTTGGTCGCTGAGGAATTCCACTGAGCGTGTTGACACTCCTGCAAGCGAAAGCTTGCTATGTGCCGTAGTGTGATAGAATACTCCGTACATGCGACTTGACACATAGAACGGTATATTCTTGTATGTGCGGCGGTTATTCACGCCCTGTCCGTCTTGATTCTTCAGGAAGAAAGTCTGTCCGCTGAGGTCCATTTTCGCAAAGCGTTCGCCCGTTCCTGCAAAACATTCGTTCATTTTGCATTCAAACGACAGTGTTGCGCGCTCGTCTTTACCGTTGCACTTGCAGTAACCAAGTGGCAGTGCATCATAACGTGGCGGCGAGAAATGGTCGTAAGCCGCCAGTCTGACCTCGTGTTTACCGTCAGGCCAGAAACGAATGTCGAGCGTTTCCTGTGGGTCGGGGAGCAAAGTGCTCCAACGGTCAAGCTCCGGTTCACGCAAGTTTATTAGGGCGCGCATTATGCCGCTGCCGTCGGTTATCACCCATTGCCCGTCTTTCAGCTCTGCCTTCAAGGGAGAACGTTTAACACGCTGGCTCATCTGCAGCATATCCGATGTATCTGTCGGTTCGTCACCGCTTGTACTCATAAACAATCGCAGTATGCCTGGTTCATACTGGCGTATTATGAGAGTGTGTGTTTCCTGTGCGGCTTCAATGTCGGCAGCCATGTCGTTGGCCAGCTTCTGCTTTTGAAATGGTACGTCAACAAGTATGTCGCCGTTCTTTTCCATTACGGACGTTGGCTTGTAGGCTTTCCATAACGACTCGTCGCGCTTCAGCTCCGTATCGAAGTCCATGAAGTCGAACAGATGGTAATTAGTTGGTTTCATAGTGTATTATTGTCGTTTATCGTTGTTATTCCGTTTTATATTTCCTTCAATTCCTGCATTCTCTTTAATGCCCTTCTCCACTTTTGGCCCGTTGTTCTTGAGCTTGAGACTTGGGCCAGGCTGGTTGTATCCGAATAGTTCTTTTGGACACCAGTTGCTAGAAACGTCGAACCCGTCGGTGGCTTCGTCGAAATATATGTAGAAGGCACGCTCGTTTGTTGCATAGGGAGCAGAACACAAGTCTTCTATTCTGTTGTACTTTATCTCTGAGTCGGGTTGGTTAGACAATGTGTATATTCCGCCCACATCATAGAGTTGCCTACCAAAGTCATGCACATAGTTGTTGTTTATCTTGTTGTTGTGCATTCCGCTCTTACGGGGTGTCCACCCCCACCCTACGCAGATGCCTGAATAGTTTACACGGTGCACCTCGTTATGGATTATGTCGGTGTTGCTAACGTAGCCGGCACCTATGCCTACACACCCCCAGTCTTCGTTGGTTGCATCAAAGACTTCGTTGTTTACCACCGCTATCGAATCACAAAGATCGCCCAAAACGGCTGGACTATAAGGCACATGCGTCTCGAAACCGCCGTCGGGGAATGTTCCGATTAGTAGTCCATTGCCACCGATGTCTGTGAACTGACACCCTTTTACCGACGAGGAGACAACGGCTTTCTCGTAGTCTAACGCCGTTGCAGAGAGGTGCGTGAAACGGCACGCATCGAAGTTTATTGCTCTTGCGTGGCGCACACTTATTGCCGTCTCTGGGCGTGCTATCCACGCTTGGTTTTCAAGTGTTGCCTTTTCGGGCAGACCTGGTTCTGCAAGCTTATAGGCGTCTATCATGCGGAAACCGCCCTGCAATGTAACGTGGCCTTCGCTCAGCGGGCGTGTCCACGCCGAATGGGCAAATGTGACATTGCTAAAGCGTATGTCGTGGACGATTCGCTCACGGCATCCGTCTACCTGCACAAGATTTTCAAGCACGGGAACTATTATTTCAGCATTGGCCATGTCATCGCTTTCACGGGGAAGATAATATATCTTTCCCGAAGGGTAATCCTGATACCACTCGCCCGGTTCATCGAGCAGTTGAGGTGCATTGGAAAGGAAGTACGATGAGTTGCCTTTCTCACCTCCTATAACAGGCTGCGGCCAGGGATGGGCAAATTCAAGTTGGCTTTCTGGCTCGTGGAACGACACTTCTGTCAGTCCGTTTCCCAAATCCGTCATGCCTTTCACGCGGAGTATCGCTATTGCCCAACGCTGGTGTACGGTCATTTCCAACTGCCCAACATCGCCAAGATTCTCTTTCGGTGTTGGTATCGTTATGGTTTGGCGTTTTACGTTGAAGTCTACCATACGAGTCATCTCGCCCTGGCGTCCTTGTTGCGCGCGCTGTGCTTTCTCACCGTTCACCCACAATTGCCGGCACCACACTATTCTGTTGCCTTGCATCGGTGCTTCCGCAACCCATACACGGCTACGCACGTTTGCTGGCAAACGGGTATCGCTGCATCCCTGCCGCCATGACGTTATGGCAATTCCGCCACTCAGCACCGATGTTCCGTCAGAAGTGCCTTGTATCACTGTGGGCGATAGACTTGTTCCTGAGTCTTCCGGACGCAAAAAGAGCGGTTTTCCCAACCGATAGTTACCACTGGCCAAATGTATCGTAATTCCGCCGTTTACTTCTTTGCGATTCAAGCGCCTCCATTCGCGCGCCATCTTCAGCGCTGCCGCCGGCGTGCGCAATGGTTCAAACTGCGTTCCTGTCGCTATGTCGCTTCCTTTGGGCGAAACATATATGTCGCCAGCCTTCACATCAAGAAGTTCTCCTGCAAGAAGGGCAATGATTATTGTCAATGCTTTTCGCATAAGGGAAGATTTAAGTTGGTTAACCGTGAGTAAATTCTCTTTTAATGACGTAGAACGAGCGTGCAATGTACTATAAAAACTCTTATTAAAAATAGGAAACACACTGTCTTTAATTTCTCATCTTACCTCTACTCTATCGTTTCTTTGGATATTCTGTCTTTTCTCCCGCAGAGACTGCCTCCGTTTGCCCGTGGGGTTTGCGAAAAAACTCTGTGGGCTTTTCTTGCAAAGCCCACGGGCAAACGGCATAAAGCTGAAGCAAAGAAATACCCCGACCATTGAAAAAGGTTTTCCATTACCTGTTTTTCAATGGTCGGGGCTATAAAGATAGGGATATAGACCCTATAATATTATGTTCTCAATACTAATTGTTGCTTGCTGATTGCTCGCGTGCCTGCAAACGCTTGCGGTATTCTTTCGGAGAAGCTCCAAAACGGTTTTTCACGAATTTCCCGAAGAATGATATGTTGGGGAAGCCCATCTCGTCGGCAATCTCCTTTATCGTCATGTCGGTATATTTCAGCTTTCGCGTAATTCCCTCGGCAAGGAAATCATGTATCCACTCTAGAGCTGTTTTTCCGCTGACAGACTTGCACACCGTTGAGAGGTATTTTGGAGTTACACACAGACACTCTGCAAAGTATTTCACAGAACGGTCATTGCTCTTGTTCTCGACAAGCATTTCGATAAAGCGCTTGAAGAGCACCTCTCCCTGGCGGAATGGACCTGTACCACGGCGCTCGTAAATCAGCGGAGCAATAAGGGCTGCAAGTTCATAGAACGCACACTGAAACAACGACTGCATGATTTCCTTGTCGTAGAAGCCATGAGGATGTTCTAGTTTATACTTCACTAAGCCATGGAAATACTCCACGAACACGCGGTTTTCCTCAGAGAGGTGAACTATTGGATTGCGGGCAATGAAAGACATTATGTTCCACATATCTTTGCTTACAAGCATGTTGTTCTGCATTGCCTCATACGACAAGCCTATCACCTTTGCCTCATAGTCTGAAGAAGTTATGCTGCTACAGATATAGGAATTTGGCAAACAGATAACAAGGTCGCCTGCCTTAGCCTCAACATCTACGCCGTTCAGATTTGACTTGCTCTGCCCTTTAACCACATCAACAATGGTCAACATGTCCAGACGCACCGTTTCCTCAACTTGAGGATGGTGAAAACTGTCCATTATAACTATATCTCCGTCGGAATATTTCACCAATCCGTTGTCTACCAAGAAATCAATGTCTACGTTGAGCTCTTCTGCCATAAATAAGTATCCGTTTGAGCGCGTCTTGAATCACACGCAGTTAATATTCGTTTTTATATCACAGGTGAAGCGTAAGGCTTCTTCATCTCCCAAGAAAAGAAAAGGCAAGAACATTCCCTCTCATGGGGTTCAAACTTCTCCTTTTGGGCGTTTTTCGGTGGCAAAGGTAATGATTTTATAATTATCCACAATTATCTTTTATAGAAAATATATGTCCTAAAGGTTATATTTAAAGCTTTTTAAACAAAAATAGTGGCAAAAAAGAAAAGTTCCACCTTTTTATATACCAATTATTTGATACTTTTGCAACGATACTTAGCGCATAAGTGTTATCAACCACTTAACAAGAATAATCGATATACTATGTTTGAAAAGCAACTTACATACGACGACCTTGACATTACCGACAGTGAACTTTTCTTGCAGATGGGCTACGGAGAAGCTTCTCCAGATAATGACATCCTGCATGAGATTGATGTTATCAAGAATGAAGTGAAAGCTTTTCTGAAGCCGCGGTTCGGGTTTGTTACTATTGACGGAGGGGAACTGAACACGGAGGAGAAAACTCTCAGTATCGGTGGCAGACTTTTCAACATCGGACGAATAATAACATCACAATTGCGCGGCGCCGAGGGTTACGCCCTTTTTGTGGCCACAAGCGGTACGACTTTTGAACAGTTCCAACGCAGACTTGAGGCGGAGGGAGATATGGTACGCGTGTTTATTGCCGACTCTTTGGGTAGTGTTATTGCCGAGAAAACGGCAGATGTCATGGAGCGTTGGCTACAGATATTTATAAATTCACGCGGCTGGAAACACACTAACAGGTTCAGTCCTGGCTACTGTGGATGGCACGTATCGCAGCAACAACTGCTCTTCCCCATGCTGGGAGAAGACAGACCTTGCGGCATACAGTTGTCAAGCTCGTCACTCATGGTGCCCATAAAGAGCGTAAGCGGGATAATAGGACTTGGCACAAACGTAAAAAAGCTAGAATACACATGCGGCCTGTGCGATTACGCCAAGTGCTATAAGAGAAGAAAGAAGAAGTAAGTAAGCCTTAACTTACTTCTCCTTATAGATTATCGGATTTGCCCCACTGGTTAGGTTGAGGGCTTCCGGATGCTCCTTTATATAAGAGTCGATGTGGCGCATACGCTTTTCCTCCAATATTTCATCGACAGCTATCAGGATACCTGTCTCTTCCACGTCACCAAAACCGTCGTTTATCGCCGTACCGAAGAGCTTCATCGTTGGGCTTAGATTCATATAGGCATTGACGAGAGGCGGAATATTGTAGCCCATCTTGCGTATCTCGCGGTTAAGTATACGATAGTCTGAGCGAAAATCGTCTTCACAAAAGAGTGTTTCAAGTTCTACTGGGTCGGTTTCCATTTTCAACGGCTCCATAGGTATTACAAGATTGTCCTTGTCATCGAAATGTTTCTTTAGGAAATACAGTATCATATCGCGACCCTTGCGTATATAAGAGGGATACATTGTCATTTTGCCGAAGAAATATTTCACATTCGGCATTATAACAGTAAGAGCACCTAGCCCGTCCCACAAATTGTCTAGGGCAAAAAGGCTCTTTGCCCCCATACGCGAACTTTGGTAAGGCAGAGAAACGAATGAACGCCCAAGCTCTATCGTGCGTGGCATGTATTCAGACATGAACGTGTCTGAGAAATGGAACATGTGGCTCGTTGCCAATATCGGCTGGCCCTTGGAGTCTGTGTCAACATCTGTTCCAAGAATATATCGGTATCCACCGATAATCTCTTCCGCTTCCGGGTTCCAAACGATTAGCTGCTTGTAGCAGTTGTCCATGAGGTCAAACTCGTCGATATCCATACTCTTCCCCGTGCCGCCACCGGCCTCGCGGAAAGCTATTTCGCGCAAACGCCCAATCTCTTTCATCACTTCGGGAGCATTGTGAGCTGTTACGATGTATATCTCGTTGTTGCTCTTGTTTGTCATGCGCAACTGACGCTCAGGGGTAAGCTCGCGTTTGAGTAGTTCTTTGTCGATGGGCTGGATAATCTCTTGTTCCATTTCTTGATTTATATATTGCTTTTTCGCAAACCTGCTGAAGGCTGCGTATCTTTTTTCATTTGCCTATAATGTATACACAATATCTTCCACATAATGCGCCCATTCTTTCGGGGAGCGACTCTTGTCGAAGGTCTGCCAAGGTATAGGCTTGCCTATTGTTACAGTAAAATCCTTATGCACGTTCTTGTACATCTCATCTACTAAAAACAACATTGCTATGTTGAACTTTATGCCAAGACGCTTGCACAAGTTTGCAAGGTTATAGAAGAAATTGCTGTTACGGCCACCAAAATGTATTGGCACTACGTCACGGCGATACTCAACACTTTTTGTTATAAAAGTTTTTGTCCATGGCAAGTCGTGTATTTGTCCGTTTATTCGCCGGGAACAAAGCCCAGCAGGGAACATTAGCATGTGGTTCTCACTACTGAAACCCGCTTCCACCATGGCCGGAAAGTTACGACTTTGTTTACCTGTCTTGTTGATAGGTATACATAACGGGGCTAGACCAGGAAGGTTCATAAGGAGATCGTTTACCAAATAACGGAAACGCCCTTCGTAGTGACGGCCTATAACTGCACCGAGTGCCACACCGTCGATACCTCCAAGAGGATGGTTGCTGACAAAAGTGTAAAGACGTTCGTCATTGACGGGAGGCAGGTTTTCAATACCCTTTACGTGGAGTGTCATGTCAAGATACCGCACGCAATCTTCAAGCCACTCCACACCTGTATGTTCACGACTTTCCCAAAGAAAAGCGTTAACTTCTTCCTGGTGGATTATGCGCTTGAGCCATCTAGTGAGTATGCGCGGCACATAGCGTGCACGGTCACCCATCTTGCTGACCAAAATCTTGTCTATATCTATAGTCTTTTCGGTTACTTCCATTTCGCTAATACGCCTCTTGTCGCTACTCCGCCAAGCATCCGCATGCCGGAAACCACATCTTTTGGATGTTCCTAATATTCTTTTTTCCTTTCTATGCTCATGCAAAAATAAAGCATCTTTTTCAATTTTCTTGCTTTTTAAATGAAAAAGTTGTTCCAAGCATTCCTTTTACATCAATTTGCAACATTATCATCATAACGTTATTCGTAGATTAGCGTCGTTAATTTGTCGGCAACAAAGATTTCTTGAGCCACTTGTTGAATATCTGCGGAAGTAACACGGTCGATACTTGCAAGGAGCTTTGCCACATCCTTACATTGTCCATAGTGAAGATATGCCTTCCCAAAGTCAAGAGCAAAACTCTCGCGGTTGTCACATGCCACTCCCAACTGCCCTTTTATCTGTCGTTTGGCCATCTTAAGCTGATTGTCTGTAAGCGGATGAAGCATGAGTCGGTCCAACTCGCGGCGCACAAGACGCAGACAACGCTTTACATCCTTAGGGTCACAGCCGAAATATGTGCACCATAGCCCCGTGTCGGAATAGCACACCATCGTGCTTTCTACCGTATATACAAGCCCGTTTTTCTCGCGCAGCGACACGTTCAGACGGGCATTCATGCCTGGTCCACCAAGTATATTGTTGAGTAAATAGAGAGCTGTGCGGCGTGGGTCGTGGGCACTGAAAGCCCTATTACCCAACATCACGTGTGCTTGATGGGTTCCCCGGTCGTGATGTATCTGCTTCGGCACATAAAGCGGAAGCGGCACGGTGGCTTTTTCTGCTATTGGCAAACGGTCATACACAGAATCTACAGCATACCGATTTAAAAGTCTTACAACATTGTTGAAGTCCACGTCACCATAAACAAAGAACACCGAATTTCCGGGTATATACATGCGCCTAACAAAGTCTAGAGCCTTTTGCGTTGTATAAGAACGTAGCACGTCTGCATGTCCAAGAATATTATTACCAAGAGGATGCCCATCAAATATTGCACTCTCAAAGTCGTCATAAATCAGTTCCGCCGGAGAATCGTTATAACTTTCTATTTCGTCGCAAATCACTTCCACTTCCTTTGTCAACTCGCTCTGCGGATATATACTGTGGAACACTATGTCTGAGAGCAATTCTACTGCACGCGGAAAATACTCTTTCAGTATTGCGGAATAAAAAAAGGTGTCTTCTTTATTTGTGAATGCGTTGAGTTCTCCACCAACAGTCTCCAAACGGTTCAGCACTTGCATGGCTGAACGAGATGAAGTTCCCTTGAATGTAGTGTGTTCACAAAAATGTGCCATACCTTCTTCATTCGGGCTTTCATCACGTGTCCCGGCACATATCCCATAACCACAGTAGACTACAGGTGATGTAGAGGGAAGATGTATTATGCGAAGACCGTTTGAAAGGGTTGCTGTATTATACTCCATAGATGCTTTTTCTTTCATGCAAAGTTAGCAAAAACGCGCGTATTTCATGTTGTCGGCCGTACAAAACATTACAAATGCTTTATTTCTACGCATCAAATATCTTATCCTTTCACTATACACGCAAAAAGTTGGCCATCGCAGTCCGTTTCAACAAACTGCGATGGCCTCAACACTTGTATGTTATGAAAAATTTGAGAGAATGAAGCTTCACAGCTTCGGAGTTGTTTTACTAAAATGATTATTTTGAGAAAGCATAGAAATTTGTCTTCATTTCAATACGGTAGTTATGGTTTCGGCCTTTTTCAAGGTATCCATTTTAACCGTGTCACCCATTGCTACAGACGGTCCATTCTGCACTTTGGGCTGCAGTACAGCAGAGGTAGGCAGAGGTTCTTCTGGTTGCATAAACGCCATTTGTGAAGCGTTTCCTAGAGTTAGGATTATCGCCACCACTGCAGCAGCCTTGAACAACGGAGCAAAACGTTGACGGAACGGTATAACACGCGCCTTTACCGTTTGCGGCTGTTCTATTATGGCTTCCATACGTTTATCGAAATCACTGCCTAATACATCATGTTCCTGTTCCTTGGCATATACGAACAAAGGTCTGTATGCAGCAAGGCTTGCAGGAACATTGTCCTGACTGAAGAAAACGCGGAGTATTTCCTCCTCTTCAAGAGTGGTCTTGCACTCCCAATAGCGTTCCATCAGCTGTTCGATATACTTATAATCCATATTCCTGTTTTTCGTTAAACTTTTGTTTTACGGCTTGCCTAGCTCTGTATATATTCACTTTGACCTGCTCCTCTGTTATTGAGAGCGCAGCTGCTATTTCTTTATACTGCTTGCCTTCGAAATCACGCAACTGCATACACATTTTTTGCTTCTCGGGCAAACTATCCACAATCTGCCTCACAGTGTCGAGCATATCGCGTTGTTCTGCCGTTTCATACGGAGTTGACGAATTGGAAATCCGTAATTCCATACCTTCTTCGTCAAGCGTTTCTTCATAACGCGACTTTTTTCTTGTCTTATCCAAGGCGATATTGCGACATATCGCTAGGCTATATGCCTCTATTGAGGCTATTTCACGAAGAGAGTCCCGACGATTCCACACTTTAATAAGCGTGTCCTGAACAACGTCTTCTGCCTCTTCCCTATTCAACGTAATGCGCAGGGCAAGACGATAGAGGACGTTTTTCAACGGCAATACATCGTTTCGGAAACTGATTTCTTTCATTTGCCTCTAATCTTAAGACGATTGTTTTATGGATAAGTTACAGAAAAACGTGTTTTTCTTTATTCTTTAACGTTTATTTATATATAATTGTTCCATTCTCCGCCTTCAAGTCGGTTTCCTTTGTTATTGCCACGTTAACGACTCCTGCAGAGATTGCCGCAAAAGCATTATCCAACTTTGGTATCATACCGCCACCAACAACTCCGCTAGCTTTCATTTCCTCATAGCTTTGACTGTCTATTTTGTGTATAACACTGTCTTCATCATCTGGATTGGCAAGCACACCGTTTTTTTCAAAGGCGTAAACGAGTGTAACGTTTGCGTATGCCGCAAGAGCCTTTGCTGTTTCGGAGGCTATGGTATCGGCATTTGTATTAAGCATAGTTCCATTACCGTCATGCGTCAGCGGAGCCATCACTGGAACAACACCATTTTCAATGAGTGAGAAGAGCCTTTGACCATCAACTTTCTCTACATCACCTACGAAGCCATAGTCAACATCCTTTACGGGACGCTTGTGTGAACGGATAACATCCATGTCTGCCCCTGTCAGCCCCAAGGCATTCTCTCCCCGAGCCTGTAGCTTTGCCACAATATTTTTGTTCACCAATCCCCCATAAACCATAGTTACGACACGAAGCATTGCAGCGTCGGTTATCCTTCGCCCATTGATCATTTTGCTCTCTATGCCCAAACTAGCAGCTATGCTTGTGGCACTGCGCCCACCGCCATGAACAAGGACTTTGCGCCCTTCCAACTTACAAAATTCATCAAGAAGCGTTGAAAGGCGTTCCTCGTCTTCAACAACGGCACCACCTACCTTTACTACTGTTATATTCTGCCTATCCATTCTTTGTTCCCCTTTTAGTTCTTATTCCAAATAAGTATATCCGTAAAGTCCTGAACGGTAATTGGAGAGGAATTCTTTTCCTTCTTCAAGTGAAAGCTTGCCTTCGCGTACGCTTTTCGTGACCCAACGCTCAAGTTGACGCACTAGTTCTTTCGGTTTATACTGCACATAGCTGAGCACCTCTTCCACTGTTTCCCCATCGAAAATCTGGTCAATATGGTATTTCCCGTCTTTTACAGAGATATGAACGGCATTGGTATCACCAAACAGATTGTGCATGTCGCCAAGTATCTCCTGATAGGCTCCAACTAGAAATACTCCAAGATAATATGGTTCAGTCTTACGTATTGCATGCACAGGAAGTATATGCGAAAGATTTCGGCTGGTTACAAAATTTGCTATCTTTCCGTCGCTGTCGCATGTTATGTCTTGTATCGTTGCGCTTCGCGTTGGGCGTTCATTAAGCCTCTGTATAGGAACGATGGGAAAGAGCTGGTCGATTGCCCAGCTATCGGGCAAAGACTGAAACAGCGAGAAGTTACAGAAATATTTGTCGGCAAGAAGTTTCTCCAGCCCTTTAAGTTCTTCTGGCAGATGTTTTTGGGTCTTTGCCATACTATTCACCTCACGACAAACACTCCAATACATTCTTTCTATCTCTGCTCTCGTCTGCAAGTCAACCATTCCATGGCTGAAAAGATCTAAAGCCTCTTCACGTATCTGCTCCGCATCGTGCCAATCTTCTAGCATGGAACGCGGGTTTAGATTATCCCATATGTCGTAAAGGTCTTTTACGAGCTTGTGGGCTTCTTTTCCTGGCTCATATTCCTCGTTCATTTCTGGAAGAGACGCAGTTTCAAGAACATCAATAACAAGTACCGAGTGGTGGGCAGAAAGCGACCGACCGCTTTCTGTGATTATATTTGGGTGTTGTATGCCGTTGGCATTGGCTGCCTCAATGAAAGTGTAGAGGCAGTCGTTAACATACTCCTGAATGGAGTAGTTTACGCTACTCTCACTGCTGGATGAACGCGTTCCGTCGTAGTCAACGCCCAATCCGCCACCACAGTCAACAAAGTCAACGTCATACCCCATTTTATGCAGTTGGATGTAGAATTGTGAAGCCTCTCGCAGAGCTGTCTGTATACGGCGAATCTTCGTTATTTGGCTTCCTATGTGGAAGTGAATAAGGCGAAGACAGTCTTTCATCCCACGTTTTTCCAAGATTTCCAACGCGGCAAGCAATTCAGAACTGGTCAGTCCGAATTTACTGGCGTCTCCACCGCTCTCTTCCCACTTGCCGCTACCAGACGAAGCCAGTTTTATACGCACGCCAAGGTTAGGCTTTACGCCAAGTTTTTTTGCCGCTTTGGCTATAATGTCTATTTCGTTGAGTTTCTCTACAACAATAAAGATTCGCTTTCCCATCTTTTGCGCCAAAAGAGCCAACTCGATGTAGTTTTGGTCTTTGTAGCCATTGCAAATGATGAGCGAGTCGCTTTGACACTGCACCGCAATAACGGCATGCAGTTCCGGTTTGGAGCCAGCCTCAAGTCCAAGGTTAAATTTACGTCCGTGGCTTATTATCTCCTCAACGACAGGCTGCATTTGGTTTACCTTAATAGGATAGATAACGAAACACTTTCCTTTGTATCCATATTCCTTTGACGCTTTTTCAAAACAACTGGAGGTTTTTTCTATCCGGTTGTCAAGTATGTCAGGAAAGCGCAAGAGAACCGGTGGTGTTATGTCGCGCAAGGCGAGTTCATCCATAACGTCACGAAGGTCAATCTGCGTGTTGTCCTTACACGGCGTGACGTAAACGTCACCTTTCTCGTTTACTCCAAAATAAGATGTGCCCCAACCGCCAATATTGTAAAGCTCCTTGGAGTCTTCAACTGTCCATTTCTTCATTTATAGCCTGAGTATTATTTCTTCACTTCCTTTCTTTAAAAATCCATTCTCTTTTATATGGAGGAAAGAAACAGTCATTTCCTTCCCACCATATCAAGTATTTCTTGAGCAGCAATGTCTATCTTGCCCATAGTGTCAAGCACGCTTATATCATACGTATACCTTGCTTTTGAATAGAACGGTTCACGAACAAGGAGTTGTTCTCTGACGAATTTTTCAACTTCCTCTGGTGATTTGTTCTGCAAGAGTGGACGTACACCCTTCCCCATCTTCAAATGTGTGCATAACACCTCGGGGGATGCTTTCAGATAAACGGTGTCACCCTGTTTGTTAAGGTAGTCCATATTGTCATAGAAGCATGGAGTTCCACCTCCGCAACTCAATACTATATCTTCAAACTCTGCCACTTCATGCAGCATATTGCGTTCAACAATTCTGAATCCTTCTTCTCCGTTTTCCGCAAAAATCTGAGCTACCGTACGATGCATTCGATTTTGGATATACCAGTCCAAATCATAGAACATCAGTCCCGCATCTTTCGCCACCTGACGCCCTAGGGTTGTCTTGCCAGCCCCCATGTAGCCTATAAGTATTATTCTCTTCATCGGCAGTGATGATTTCGGCTAAATATCATTTTTTCACCGTATTGTTTATTATCTCCATACACTCTTCGTACGACAATTCGTCGGCACGTTCGTGCATAGCCTTCGGCAATCGGTAATTTTTCCCGTCGTATGCGAGATACGGTCCATACTTGCCCTTCATCACCTCCAACTTTGGATCCTCGCTGAACTTCTTGAGATGACGCATATTCTCCTCTATGCGACGGCGCTCTATCAAAGCCACTGCTGTGGAAAGCTTTATCGTCAGCGGATCTTCTGTAGCGGGCAACGATACATATTTCTTGTTGTGAAGGATGTATGGCCCGAAGCGTCCGGCACCTATCACAACGGGAGTGCCTTCAAATTCGCCTACGGTGCGCGGCAGTTTAAACAGTTCAAGTGCCTCGTCAAGGGTTATTGTTTCCATGCTCTTGTCTTTCGGCAACTGCGCAAAGCGGGGCTTTTCCTCATCTTCTGCCGTTCCTATCTGTATAACTGGCCCGAAGCGGCCTATTTTTACGAATACGGGCTTACCTGTTTTTTCCTCAACACCTAACTGACGCTCGCCGGCTTTATGTTGCTGACGACTATTCATCGTTTCTTCAACCTTCGGCTCAAAATGGGTATAGAAGTCTTTGAGCATATCTGTCCATTCTTCCTTTCCGTCGGCGATAGTATCGAATTCCTGCTCCACTTTTGCCGTGAAATTATAGTCTAGCACGTTAGGAAAATTTTCCAAAAGGAAATCATTGACAACCATTCCTATATCTGTTGGTAACAGTTTGCCCTTGTCGCTGCCAACTGTTTCCTGCTTTTCTGTCTGACTTATGGTATTTCCTTTCAGAGTATAAACAGAGAAAGAACGGTCTTCGCCCTTGCGGTCGCCTTTTTGCACATAGCCGCGCTGCTGGATTGTGCTGATTGTTGGAGCGTAAGTTGACGGACGGCCAATACCAAGCTCCTCCATTTTGTGCACAAGGCTCGCTTCCGTATATCGCTGCGGACCTTGGCTGAAGCGTTCAACACAGGTAATTTCGCTACGCAACAGTTGGTCTCCTTCTTTCAACGGCGGAAGCTGGTTGGTTGTGTACTCGCTTTCCTGTATGTTTTCCTCTTCAGACGACTCACGATATACCTTCAGAAATCCGTCAAATGTAACAAGCTCTCCATTTATTACGAAGTGCTCTTCAGCCATATTGCCGTCAGCCTGAAGAATGTTTATGCCAACTGTTGTCTTCTCTATTTGTGCATCCGCCATTTGGCATGCAGCCGTCCGCTTCCATATCAAATCATAGAGACGGCGTTCCTGAGCCGTACCTTCTATAGTTTTTGCGTCCATGTAAGTAGGACGGATTGCCTCATGGGCTTCCTGTGCTCCTTTTGAGTGCGTATGGTATTGGCGCGTCTTATGATAGTTCTCGCCCCATGTTGCAGTAATCTCTTCCTTGCAGGCATTTATGCAGAAGGAAGAAAGATTTACCGAGTCTGTACGCATATAGGTTATTCTTCCGTTTTCATAGAGATGCTGGGCTAGCATCATTGTCTGCGATACCGTGAAGCCGAGTTTACGGGCAGCCTCCTGTTGCAGGGTAGATGTAGTAAAAGGAGGAGCAGGTGAGCGTTTAACAGGTTTTTTCTGTACGTCGTTTACGGTAAATTCTGCGCCTTTGCAACGCTGAAGGAAGTTGGCAGCCTCGTCATGAGTCTTGAAACGCTTGTCAAGTTCCGCCTTAAGTTCTGCCTTCTTTCCGCCTTCATCAACGAACGTGAACACTGCACTCACACGGTAGTATGGCTCAGAAACGAATGCTTTTATCTCGCGTTCACGCTCAACAATAAGTCTTACTGCCACACTCTGTACGCGTCCTGCAGAGAGTGCCGGCTTTACCTTGCGCCACAATATTGGCGAGAGTTTAAAACCAACGAGACGGTCAAGCACGCGGCGAGCCTGCTGGGCATTCACCAGATTCATATTCAGATAACGCGGATGCTTTATTGCTTCCAATATCGCGGGCTTTGTTATCTCATGGAAAACGATACGGTTGGTATTTTGCTCGTCTAGGCCCAACACTTCACACAAATGCCATGATATGGCCTCTCCCTCACGGTCCTCATCGGATGCCAGCCACACAGTCGTTGCATTCTTGGCAGAAGCCTTTAGTTCGGAAACCAGTTTCTTCTTTTCCTCGGGTATCTCATAATTGGGTTGCAGGGTTTTAAGGTCTATGCTTATCTCCTTTTTCTTCAGGTCACGAATATGACCATAGCTTGACATTACCTTGAAATCCTTGCCCAAAAATTTCTCTATCGTCTTCGCCTTTGCAGGGCTCTCTACTATTACCAGATTCTCTTGCATATCTTCTGTTCGTTTTTTTGAAGTCTGCCTTGCGGGCATTCTTTCTTTTATTTTGGCGGCAAAAGTAAGAAAAACTTTCCCATAACGCATTATATAAGGTATTAAATTTCTATTTTTTTATGATTTTATCTTTCTTCCTGCCCTTACGTTTCAGCCATCCTTGTCAAAACGAATTATTATCCGTAATTTTGCTGCAATATTATTGCATGCATATACTCTAAAACATTATGGACGTTAATATTGAACAGTCGTGGAAGGAACATATCGGGGCGGAATTCTGCAAACAATATTTTGTTGACCTTGCAGCGTTTGTGCGTAGCGAATACCTACACACACAGTGTTTCCCCCCGGGCAAGCTCATCTTCAACGCTTTCAACTTGTGCCCGTTTGACAAGGTGAAGGTTGTTATCATCGGACAAGACCCCTACCATGAACCCGGACAGGCACACGGACTGAGTTTCTCCGTTGCCGATGGAGTGCCGTTTCCTCCTTCTTTGCAAAACATTTTCAAGGAGATAAGCCTTGACACTGGCGCAGAAATGCCCAAGTCTGGCAATCTTACACGATGGGCAGAGCAAGGTGTGCTACTTCTAAACGCAACACTTACCGTAAGAGCCCATCAAGCGGCTTCTCACCAACGCAAAGGGTGGGAGACATTCACAGACGCTGCAATAAAAGCTCTCAGCCAAGAGAGAGAAAATCTTGTGTTCATTCTATGGGGAGGATACGCACGCAGCAAAGCAACACTCATAGATACGTCACGACACTTGATTCTTCAATCCGTACACCCATCCCCTTTGTCTGCTAACCGCGGCGGTTGGTTCGGCAACCATCATTTCTCACGCTGCAACGAATACCTAGTTCAGAATGGTATAGAGCCGATTAAATGGTAAGGAACAACAACGAAAAAATGAACAAGAACTATATACCAATCCTACAAGTAGGCGACGTTCTTCTATCGCCCGACATTATAACGGAACAATTCTGCTGCGACCTTGACGCTTGTCACGGCATATGTTGTGTTGAAGGAGACGCTGGCGCTCCTGTTACTCTAGAGGAGATATCACAGATAGAAGATTCGCTCGACACCGTATGGAACGACCTCTCTGCCCAAGCCCAAGCCGTAATCGACAAACAGGGTGTGGCTTACGCCGACCGTGACGGCGACCTTGTAACAAGCATCGTTAACGGGAAAGACTGCGTATTTACTTGTTACGACAATGGATGTTGCCTGTGTGCCCTTGAACGCTCATGGCGTGAAGGCAAACTGACAGACTTCTGCAAGCCCATTAGCTGCGCCCTCTACCCTATCCGCGAGAAGCAACTGGGCAATGGCCTGACGGGACTGAACTACAACCGCTGGGATGTTTGCAAAGACGCCGCGGCGAAAGGAAAAGAACTAGGCTTGCCTGTTTACAAGTTCCTGCGGGGTCCGCTCATAAGACGATTCGGCGAAGATTGGTACAAGGAACTGGAGGAGGTGGCTGAAGCTTTCACTTCTTCCACACGATAAAGATAAATCCATAGTCCTTGCCGCAACCTTTTCAGTGAAAAGCATCGCTGAAAAATAATGAATACCGTTTTATCGCCAACGGGAAAATATCAGATCACCACATAATCGAGAATGATATACCGTAAACAATCATATTCATCCACTCTGCATTTGCCTTGTTGTGTGACGGCAACAAATTATAGTCAACAAAAAACCGGAGGCCATATCTTTCATGAACCCTGAATGTGGTGGACAAACCGCTTCCGAAACAAACTCCATCTCGAGCAGCCACACTTATTGTGCTAAGGTTTAGTTGTGGATAATGCACCCATCCACAAAGCAACTTACTGCCTATCATCCATCGTTGAGATAATGGCAACGAGAAATAACTGCCTCCACATAATGAAACTGCGTCAAACGTGTTGTCTTCTGCGTGATTGCCGTTGGTTATCAGTGCCGTGTTGGATACCGTAAAGCGGCCTCCAACACCAATATGCCTATTAAAGAAATAAGCACCTTCCACGCCTGCGGATGAACCGGAAGAGGTTCTGAATGTAGTACTCTCATCAATGTCATATTGACTCAAGGGGACATTCATTCCGACATACAGGCTGAGAAATGACGGCTTGCTTTCCATACTGATACTTGGTGATGCATCGGGAGCATAAATGCCTTTGCCCTTAAATATCAAATCACCGATAAAATATCCTATTTCCGTGGAAAGGATGCCTATGCCGGCACCTGTCAGAACATCACTCAGCCAATGCTTGTTGTTTGCCATTCGCATAAGTCCTGTAGCCGTTGCTGCCGTGTATGCACCTATCCCTATCCACGGACTCTTGTGCCCATATTCTTTTGTCAACATCGTTGCCGTCATGAATGCGGTAGCCGTATGACCAGAAGGAAAAGAATGATTGTTTGAACCATCAGGACGCGTCACATTGGTTGTTTGTTTCAAGGTGTTTACCACTGTTGCCATAACAACTGCAGAAAAAGCATCAGACACAACCATTCTCCCCCAAGAACTACGCCCTTCCACTCCTGCCGCCTTTAGTCCCAACAGTACGGCGGCTGGGGCAAATTGCAGATAATCGTCTGCATGATTGCGGAATCGGGGCAAGTAGTCGTTCCTCAAGCTTCGGAAATGGTCATCCTCGCTCTTCGCAATAAGTCCGCCTATGACAAGAGGAACTCCTACGCCTGCCACCCTATAGACTTTGGCAGAGTTCCATTTGTCTGCCCGCTTGCCGGATATCGGATAATGCCCCATAATTGTGTCTGTTGGCAGTGGCGTGCAGAGAGAATCGCCACTTGTTGTGGCGCATAAAGCACTTGCACTAAAGAAGAATGCGGCAAGCACCATCAAAATTTTATCGTATACAATCATTCTACCTCTATTGCTGAAATATCATATGGCAAAGGTACTGGTAGAATTTGTCGAAAATTTGTAGTTTTCAAAACGTCACGGTAAAAGTATGATTCCCTTCCGTATATGCGTATGCTACTGTCCATCCGTGATAATCGCACACTGCTTTCACGATGGAAAGCCCTAAACCGTTTCCCTGTTTGTTTTGTTTCGGACGGTAGAAGCGGTTGAATATGTGTGTAGCATCAAGGGGCGGCTCGTCTGAGGTGTTTGATACGGATAGGCATCCTTCCTTGACGGATAGGGTGATGCAACCGCCTGCATGGTTGTGCCGCACGGCATTGACCACAAGATTGTTGAGCATACTCTCAAGCAACGAACGGTTTGCCGTTACCAATATCTCCTGTTGAAAATCTTTTATAATGTGTAATCCATCGGCAATGCTTTCGAGAAAGGGGAGAATCTCCTCTATGAATGTTTTCAGGCTAATGCTTTCTGATTTATCAAACTGCGCGTTGTCTATCTTTGCCAAAAGCAGTAAGTTGCGATTGAGACGCGAAAGGCGCGCTGTCATCTGGTAGAGGTCTTGTATTATTTCCGCTTGGTTCTCCGTCAGCCCCTGCTGCTGCAATAGTATGTCGAGTTTGCTTTGGAATATGGCAAGAGGAGTTTGTAGCTCGTGAGAGGCATTCTCCGTAAATTCCTTCTGCGCCCTATAGCTGTCAAGACTCTTGTGCATGAGCTGATACAGTGAATCGTTAAGACGGTTAAACTCCCTCACATCGCTTGTTGGCAACGTGGGGATAAGCCCCTTTTCAAGGCTAAACGTCTCTAATTCGTTCAATGTCTTGTCGAAAGGAGACCATAGCTTACGCGAAATGAAGCGCATGGTTAGCACCACGCCAATGCCTAGCATAGCCGTGATAAGCACATATTGAATCATTACGCCTACCATGATATCTCTTTCCAAGTCGGGTATAGGTATACCCTGCCCTGCTTGAACGGCAGTAACAAGGTCTTCCATATCCTCTGCGTAATAGTTCTTGGTGAGCCAATAGAACAAAGGCATGGCGAGAATGAACAAGACTGCAACACAGACGACGAACTGTGTCATTGACTTGCGCAAGAGACTGCATTGCTTCCGCTTTTCGTTATTGTTTGTTTCTGCCCTCATTCTTCTTGCCATTTATAGCCCATGCCATACACATTGCGTATGCAGTCGTTGCATCCTGCCGCTCCTAACTTTGCCTTAAGGTTCTTGATGTGCGTATAAACAAAGTCGTGGTTGTCCATCATGTCTGCCATCTCTCCGCTAAGATGCTCCGCCAAAGCACTTTTAGACACCACGCGTCCATGGTTGCCAATGAAGAAAACCAACAGCTCGTATTCTGACTTTGTAAGCACCACAGGCACATCGCCCACCACAACCGACTTGTTTAGCAGATTTATTCTTATGCCATTGCTTTCTATAAAATTGTTTGCTGAGAAGTCTCTCCGCCTGATTACGGCATATATCCGCATGCTCAGTTCGGCTAGATGAAATGGTTTGGCTAGATAGTCGTCCGCTCCGATTTGCAGTCCCTTCACCTTGTCGTCAATAGAGTCCTTTGCCGACACGATAATAACACCAACGGGATTGCGCCGCTTGCGTATGTCGCGCAGGATGTCAAGCCCGTTGCCTCCCGGCAACATCAGGTCGAGCAACACACAGTCGTAGTCATACACATTCACCTTCATGCGCGCCTCGTCAAAAGAGAAAGCTTGCTCACACAAGTATTTCTCGCCGCTCAGATAACTCACAATACTATCCGAGAGCTTGCGTTCATCTTCTATTATCAGTATTTTCATCTTTTAGCCTCCATCTTTATTTATAGAGCATAACGATACTGCCTGCCGTTATAAGTAAAGCCCCGACAATGACTTTTGCATTGATTGGCTCTTTTAGAAAAAGAAACGATAGGCAGATGGTGAACACAACGCTCAACTTGTCGACAGGTGCCACACGTGATACGTCGCCTATCTGCAGCGCCTTGAAATAGAATAACCACGACAGTCCCGTTGCCGCTCCCGACAGAAGCAGAAACAGCCACGTGTGACTTGATATGTACTTCACCTCACTCGTATGACTGCCCGCCAAGGCTATGCCCCATGTTATGAAAAGGATAATGGTGGTACGGATAGCCGTTGCAAGGTCAGAATTGGTGTCTTTCACCCCAATCTTAGCGAATATTGCCGTAAGGGCGGCAAAAAAGGCCGAAAGCAATGCGTAATACTTCCACATAATCTTTGCATTTTATGAATATAACGCAAAAATAAGGTGCGAAATTGTGGAAAGTTTGAAGAAGCCCCCTACTATTAACAAATCATTTACTTCCTTTTCTTCGTCATGCCCACACTTTGTTCTTATCGTAACCGCACAGTGCATTGATAGACAACACATTATAAAACAAATCGGGGCTATTGCGTTTTACATCCGCAATAACCCCGATTTTATTAAAGTTTTATCTTATATGCTATCTTAGTCTGCCAATTTAGCCTTGATGAACTCGCGGTTCAGGCGTGCTATGTTGGCGATAGACTCATGTTTCGGACATTCTGCCTCACAGGCACGAGTGTTAGTACAGTTTCCGAAGCCAAGCTCTTCCATTTTCATAATCATCGCCTTTGCGCGTTTTGCAGCCTCTGGACGGCCTTGTGGCAGCAGGGCGAACTGACTTACCTTAGAGCTTACGAAAAGCATTGCAGAGCCGTTTTTACAAGCTGCAACACATGCACCACAACCAATGCACGTAGCGCAGTCCATAGCTTCGTCGGCAGCTTCCTTTGGAATAAGGATTGCATTGGCATCCTGAGCCTGTCCTGTGCGAACGCTCACATAGCCTCCAGCCTGCATAATCTTGTCGAAAGCACCGCGGTCAACCATACAGTCCTTAATGATTGGGAAAGCGGCAGAGCGCCAAGGCTCAACAGTAATAACATCACCATCCTTAAACTTACGCATATAAAGCTGGCATGTAGTAGCACCAGTGTTAGGGCCATGTGGATGTCCGTTCACATAGAGTGAACACATTCCGCAGATACCCTCACGGCAGTCGTGGTCGAATACGAAAGGCTCCTGTCCTTCTTCGATGAGCTGTTCGTTAAGGATGTCGAGCATTTCAAGGAACGAAGTGTCGGTTGGGATGTCTTTCATCTCACGGGTGTCAAAATGTCCCTCAGCCTGAGGACCGTTCTGACGCCAGAATTTCAGTGTGAAACTAATATTATTGTCCATTGTTTTTTCCTTTTAAAATATTGGTTTGATAAATCCGACTACGATTTTTAGTTCTTGTAGTTACGTGTTTGTACCTTGATAATCTCGTAGTTGAGCGGTTCTTTGAGGAGCTCAGGAGCAGCTTCGTCGTTGCCTTGGTATTCCCAGCAGCCAACATAGAAGAAGTTCTCGTCGTCGCGCTTTGCTTCGCCTTCCTCAGTCTGATATTCCTCGCGGAAGTGTCCACCACACGACTCGTTGCGTGACAGAGCATCATAAGCGATAAGCTCGCCCATTATGATAAAGTCGCGCAGATGGATAGCCTTGTCAAGTTCTACGTTCAAGCCTTCCTTTGTTCCAGGAATAAAGAGGTTTGTATTGAATTCCTTGCGGATCTTCTTTATCTGCTCAAGACCTTCCTTCAGACCTTCTGCCGTACGTCCCATACCTACATGTTCCCACATTATATGGCCAAGTTCCTTGTGTATAGAGTCTACGGAACGCTTGCCGTGGATGCCCATAAGTCTGTCGATTTCCGCCTGTACACCCTTTTCTGCCTCTTCAAACTCAGGCATATCAGTAGACAGACGTGGCCAAATTGCCTGATCTGCGAGATAGTTCTGTATAGTATAAGGAAGAACGAAGTATCCGTCTGCCAAGCCTTGCATAAGTGCAGAAGCACCCAAACGGTTTGCTCCGTGGTCAGAGAAGTTACATTCTCCGATAGCAAACAGACCGGTTACAGAAGTCATAAGCTCGTAGTCAACCCAAATACCTCCCATAGTATAGTGGATAGCAGGATAAATCATCATTGGGTTGTAGTATTTCACGCCGTTAATCTCGTTGGCAAGTTCTCCTGGATTAACGTCAGTGATTTCCTCATACATGTCAAAGAGGTTGCCATAACGCTGACGGACAACATCAAGCCCGAGGCGTTCAATGCTCTCAGAGAAGTCAAGGAATACGGCAAGACCAGTGTTGTTAACACCATAGCCCTTGTCGCAACGCTCTTTTGCTGCACGCGAAGCAACGTCACGCGGAACGAGGTTTCCGAAAGCGGGGTAGCGACGCTCCAAATAGTAGTCGCGGTCTTCCTCAGGAATATCAGAACCTTTCTTTGTTCCTGCCTGAAGAGCTTTAGCATCCTCAAGTTTCTTTGGCACCCAGATACGGCCATCGTTACGCAGAGACTCAGACATAAGTGTGAGTTTCGACTGCTTGTCGCCATGAACAGGGATACATGTTGGGTGAATCTGCACGTATGAAGGGTTAGCGAAGTAAGCACCCTTACGATAACACTGCATGGCAGCCGTACAGTTGCATCCCATTGCGTTGGTAGAAAGGAAGTAAGTGTTTCCGTATCCGCCGGTAGCTATTACCACAGCATTGGCAGAGAAGCGCTCCAACTTGCCGGTAACAAGGTTCTTTGCTATGATACCGCGTGCACGTCCGTCAACAAGCACAACATCTTCCATCTCGTAACGTGTATATAGCTTCACGCTTCCTGCATGAACCTGTGCGCTGAGCGAAGAGTATGCCCCTAGCAGAAGCTGCTGTCCGGTTTGACCTTTTGCATAGAACGTACGTGAAACCTGCGCTCCACCGAAAGAACGGTTGGCAAGCATACCGCCGTATTCGCGTGCGAACGGCACACCTTGTGCCACACACTGGTCGATAATGTTGTTTGAAACCTCTGCAAGTCGATATACATTAGCCTCGCGTGCACGGTAGTCGCCACCTTTAACAGTGTCATAGAACAAGCGGTAAATGGAGTCGCCGTCATTCTGATAGTTTTTCGCTGCGTTAATACCACCCTGTGCTGCGATTGAGTGAGCACGACGTGGAGAATCCTGTATACAGAAGTTGAGGACGTTGAATCCCATCTCTCCGAGACTCGCTGCGGCACTTGCTCCAGCAAGACCCGTACCCACAACGATAACATCGAGCTTCAGTTTGTTCTTCGGGTTCACCAGGCGCTGGTGAGCTTTATAGTTGGTCCATTTCTCGGCCACTGGGCCTTCTGGAATTCTTGAATCTATAGTTTTAGCCATAATCGTCTTTGAATTATGTTTTATGTATTATATATAATGATGTTTTAGCAGCAGACACTTGGTGCGCAACCGAACGCAAACGCCAGTACTACTACGAGGAAACCGAGGCATAGAAGTGTGGAATAAACTATTCCTATCACCTTCCAACGGCAGTACCATGTCTTGCCGTTCCATCCCAAAGTGTGCATTGCACTCCAGAAGCCATGAGAAAGATGGAACCAAAGAGCTACGAGCCATACGATGTAAAGCACAACGTAAACAGGGCAAGCAAACGTGTCCTGAATGTATGCGAAACCATCTGCAGGGTCATGAGCTACGGCGATGCCTGTAAGCTCTGCGAACATCATGTTGTACCAGAAGTTGAAAAGGTGGAGCAACAGTCCGAGTACTATTACGATACCCAAGACAAGCATGTTCTGCGAAGCCCACTCTACGCCAGCAGGGCGTGTTGTAACTTCGTAGCGTTCGCCGCCGCGCGCTCTTCTGTTCTGCATCGTGAGCCAGAAAGCATACAGGATGTGAATCACAGCCAATGCTGCCAGACCGCAAGTTGCCACTAGTGCATACCAGTTTGCGCCTAGGAACTCGCAAATCATGTTGTAGGCCTCTCCTGAGAAGAGGGCTGCAATGTTCATTGACATGTGGAACGTCAAGAACAGGATAAGCGCAACGCCTGTTACTGACATCACGACTTTCCTTCCAATAGATGAATTACATAACCACATAAATTGAATGAAATTTAAATATTAAAGTTTTAATTAATTGATATTCATTGGTAATGCTATCCATAGTCTTTTCCGCCAACTCCATGGCGTAAAAAGGTAAAACAAGCCTGCAATACTTTATAATAGGTATGTCAGGCCTGTAAGTTGCTTGCAAATATACTCCAAATTAGCGATAAATCAAAAATTCTATATAAATTTTCATTTTTAATTCTTAAATTTGCGCTCGTTTGATTATCGTTGCCAAACGGAGGTAACAAAACAGATTATTTTATATTTCAATGACATTACACTACGACGTTTTGGTCATCGGCGGCGGGCATGCCGGATGCGAAGCTTCTGTTGCAGCAGCACGGGTGGGCGCACAAACTTGCCTCGTCACGATGGACATGAACAAAATAGGCCAGATGAGTTGCAACCCCGCCGTGGGCGGAATTGCAAAAGGGCAGATTGTGCGCGAGATCGACGCTCTGGGCGGAGAGATGGCACGCATAACCGACGCAACGGCCATACAGTTTAGGATGTTAAACCGCTCAAAGGGTCCTGCGGTATGGAGTCCGCGTGCGCAATGCGACCGTGGAAAATTCATTTGGCAGTGGCGCACGGTTTTGGACAACACACCAAACCTCGACATTTGGCAAGACCAAGCCTCAGAACTGCTCGTTGAGAACGGAGAGGCTGCGGGCGTTAAAACGGTATGGGGCGTTGAACTGCGTGCAAAGTGCGTGGTTATTACAACAGGCACATTCTTGAACGGTTTGATGCACATCGGACGCAAGAAATTGGCTGGCGGGCGCATTGCTGAACCCGCAGTGGAAGGATTCACAGAAAGCATTACGCGCCACGGAATACGCTCGGCTAGGATGAAGACCGGCACGCCCGTGCGCATAGACATGCGTTCGGTGCATTTTGAGGACATGGAGATACAACAGGGCGAGAGCGACTTCCACCAGTTCAGCTTCATGGGTAAGCACAAAATCTTGAAGCAACTGCCATGCTGGACTTGCTATACAAATAAAGACGTCCACGCGACACTCATGAAAGGTCTGCCCGACTCTCCTCTCTACAACGGACAGATACAGAGCATCGGACCGCGCTACTGTCCGTCAATTGAAACAAAGCTGGTAACTTTCCCCGACAAAGAGCAACATCCGCTGTTTCTCGAACCGGAAGGAGAAACGACAAACGAGATGTATCTGAACGGCTTCTCTTCGAGCATGCCTATGGAAGTGCAGCTGGAGGCCCTAAGAAAGATACCCGCCCTGCGCGACGTAAAAGTATACCGACCAGGATATGCCATAGAATACGACTTCTTTGACCCTACACAGCTATACCATTCGTTGGAGTCGAAAGTTATAAGCGGACTTTTCTTTGCCGGACAGGTGAACGGAACGACAGGATACGAAGAGGCTGGCGGACAGGGAACGATGGCAGGAATCAATGCTGCTATAAAATGCGCTGGCGGCAACCCGTTCGTTCTTCATCGCGACGAGGCTTATATTGGCGTACTTATCGATGACCTCGTAACGAAAGGTGTTGACGAACCCTACCGAATGTTTACAAGCCGTGCCGAATATAGAATACTCCTCCGCCAAGACGATGCCGACGCAAGGCTTACAGAAAAAGCGTACGCAATAGGCTTGGCAACAACGGAGAGATTCAACTGGTGGAAAGAAAAAGAATGTGCCATCGAAAGAATCATTGATTTCTGCAACAAGACATCGGTAAAGCCGAAAGAAGTAAACAGCAGTCTTGAAGCATTAGGCACTACTCCCCTACGCGAAGGCTGCAAACTGTCGGACCTCATCGCACGTCCACAAATAAACCTAAAGAATCTTTCAGAAATAGTCCCCGCGCTAAAAGACGTCCTCAACGCACCTATTAACCGAAAGGAAGAGATAAGCGAAGCTGCGGAGATAAAGATGAAATACAAAGGCTACATTGAACGCGAAAGAATCATCGCAGACAAGATGCATCGTTTGGAGGACATAAAAATAAAAAACCGCTTCAACTATAGCGAACTAAAACAGCTCTCCACAGAAGCCCGCCAAAAGCTCGAAAAGATAAACCCAGAAACCCTAGCACAAGCAAGCCGCATACCGGGAGTTTCGCCAAGCGATATCAATGTAATGCTCGTGCTCTTGGGAAGATAAAGCTTAATGTTTCACGTGAAACAAAGCCGGTAAAAGTTTTTATCAATGAGTAAGTTACGAAAAACAGTGAAACTATTTTTCATAACGTTGCCCGTGGGCTTTTTAGCAAAACCCCACGGGCATAAGACAAGAACCAAGCGGGGTTTTAATCGTTATACCACGGGGTTCTCACAAAGCATAATAATCTAATCAAAAAGGATGCTGCACAAATCCTAAAAGAGCGGTGCGCGCCCGATAGAAATAAAAGGAAAGAATACAAAAACAATAAAACAATGAACAACGAAAAACTCTTAGAAAATCTAAGATGCATTCCTGACTTTCCACAGAAGGGAATCAACTTCAGAGATGTCACCACCCTATTCAAAAATGCCGAATGTCTAAAGATTATGGTAGACGAACTTTACGAAATCTACAAAGACAAAGGCATAACAAAAATCGTTGGCATAGAAAGCCGAGGGTTTGTCCTTTCGTCTGCACTTGCGGTCAGACTGGGAGCTGGCGTAGTATTGTGCAGGAAACCCGGTAAGCTTCCCGCAGCCACCATACAGGAAAGCTACACGAAAGAATACGGAAAAGACACGATTGAAATTCATAAAGACGCGATAAACGAAAACGATGTAGTATTGCTTCACGATGATTTGCTCGCTACAGGCGGAACTATGCGCGCGGCATATAACCTAGTAAAGAAATTCAACCCGAAAGGAATCTACATGAATTTCATAATAGAACTAGTGAATGAAGGACTAAACGGCCGTGATTGCTTTGAGGAAGGAACAGAAATAACATCACTTCTCAAAGTATAACGAGAATAAATACCGAAATTAAGAATTCTTTTAAGGCGCAGCGTAAAGTTGCGCCTTTTTATTTGCCGTTTCAATTCCGCGAGCTAAAACAAAGAAACGAACAAGAATTAGAATTTTCAGCAAGCGACAAAAGAAACAAACTTTTCAACGTTGTCAAATAAAGCAGAAAGGATACAATCAAAAACAAAAGGCAAGCCATTCAGGAATTCCATCCACAGGTTATTAAAGCAATATCCTTTTCACATAAAACCTTTCTAACATTTACACTACATCCTTATATTTTTATTCTGCCGAAGAAAGGAATACCCAACACGTCGCAATGTTATAAAACAAGAACCGCAATGTTATAAAAAGGAACGGCATTGTTATAAACAACAAGAACAGAAAAGAAAGAAAACAAAAAGCCCGCAGCCATACATATATACCCGTTGGCATACCTAATCAAAAACCGCACCTTCCACCCCACGACAGGGCACGCCTACAAGCGACAAAGAAAAGAAATGACTTGCGCAAACGGCTTCTGTTTATTATCTTTGCCAAAGCGTCAGCCCCACCTGCAGACAGCGTCAAGAAAAAGAGCAGACGGGATGTGTGCTTAAAGTTTCACGTGAAACAAATTAAAACAAATTATCAGAATAACAAGTACTTAGAGAAAATGACGAAAGAAGAGAACGAAAAGCGTCTAGAGCATCTTCGTGGCATTGTAAGCAACCTGCCAAGCAAGCCGGGAAGCTATCAATACTACGACAAAGAAGGTACTATAATCTACGTTGGCAAAGCAAAGAATCTGAAGAACCGCGTGTCTTCATATTTCCACAAGGAGGTTGACAGATACAAGACTAAGATCCTTGTAAGCAAGATATGGGATATAACATATACCGTTGTGAACTCCGAAGAAGACGCACTGCTTCTTGAAAACAATCTTATAAAGAAATACCAACCTAAATACAACATTCTTCTTAAAGACGGCAAGACCTACCCTTCCATCTGCATTACAAAAGAATATTATCCGCGCATTTTCAAGACTAGAGTCGTGAATAAAAAATTCGGAACCTTTTATGGTCCGTTCAGTCACCTCGGGACGATGTATGCTCTCCTGGACATAATAAAGAAGCTCTGCAAGCCGCGCACATGCCGTCTTGCGCTCACAGAAGATGGTGTGAGGACCGGAAAATTTCAGCCCTGCTTGGATTACCATATAAAGAACTGCAACGGGCCTTGCATCGGGAAGCAGACGCACGATGAATACATTGCCGCAATAAACCAAGCCAGGGAGATTCTTAAGGGCAACACGAGAGACGTGCAGAAAACCCTCTTCGACGAGATGCAGAGACTGGCGGAAGAATTGCGCTTTGAAGAGGCAGAAGAGATTAAAAAGAAATATATTCTGCTGGATTCTTTCCGCTCCAAGAGCGAGGTTGTGAGCCACACTATAAATAATGTGGATGTTTTCTCCGTTACAGACAGCGAGAACATCGCCTTTGTGAACTATATCCACGTTACTAACGGCAACATTAACCAGGCTTTCACGTTTGAATTCAAGAAGAAGTTAAACGAAGATGAAAACGAGATTCTAACGCTTGCCATCATGCAGATTAGGGAGAAACTGGGCAGTACATCAAGGGAAATTGTTGTTCCCCACGAGATTGATCTGCCCCTTGAGAGCATAACGCTCACAGTTCCGCAAAGGGGCGACAAGAGAACACTGCTGGAGCTATCTGAAATGAACGGAAAACAGTACCGTTTCGACAGGATGAAGCAGGCTGAAAAGCTAAATCCTGAGCAAAAAGCCGTGAGACTGATGAAGGAAATACAACAAGCTCTGAAGCTACCTAGGATGCCATACCAAATTGAATGTTTCGACAATTCAAATATCAGCGGCACTGATGCCGTTGCCGCCTGCGTTGTTTTCAAGAAGATGAAGCCAAGCAAGAAAGACTATAGGAAATACAACATTAAAACGGTGGTAGGACCTGACGATTATGCTTCAATGAAAGAGGTTGTAAGGCGGCGATATTCAAGACTCGTTGAGGAAAATCAACCTCTTCCCGACCTAATAATAACCGACGGAGGTAAGGGTCAGATGCAGGTTGTAAGGGATGTTGTTGAAGGAGAACTGAAACTCAATATACCTATCGCAGGATTGGCCAAAGATGACCGCCACCGCACTAACGAACTGCTCTATGGCTTTCCTCCCGTGGTGGTGGGAATGAAGACCGACAGCGAGTTTTTTCATCTTCTCACGCACATACAAGACGAGGTGCATCGCTTCGCTATAACGTTCCACCGCGACAAGCGTTCCAAGCATGCCCTGCACTCTGAACTGGACGAGATAAAGGGAATCGGACCTAAGACTAAGGAAACGCTGCTGAAAGCCTTTAAGAGCGTGAAGAAAATACGCGAAGCATCCAACGAGGAACTGGCAAAGGTTGTGGGAGAAAAGAAAGCTTCAGTGCTAAAGGAGTATTTCAGCAAGAATTATCTGCAGGGGAATGCTTAATAAAATAAGCAGGAAAGGGCTCTAAGATGAAATAAAAACACTAACTTTGTAGAGAATTACATCAACAAAAGCAGAAAATGAGAACGGTAATACAACGTGTAACAAAAGCCTCCGTAACCATTAACGGCACAATAAAGTCTGCCATAGGACACGGATTTCTGATACTCCTCGGCGTATGCGCTGAGGACACAAAAGAAGACGTGGAATGGCTGGTGAAAAAGATTGCCAATCTGAGGGTGTTCGATGACGAAAATGGAGTAATGAACCGCTCTATTATGGACAAAGGTGGAGAGATTCTCGTGGTAAGCCAGTTCACCCTGATGGCATCTTACAAGAAAGGCAACCGTCCGTCGTGGATTAAGGCAGCACCGCATGAGATTTCAATACCGCTTTACGAACTTTTCTGCAAGGAAATGTCTAATACTTTAGGGAAAGAGGTAGCCACCGGAGAGTTCGGAGCCGACATGAAAGTAGAGCTACTCAACGACGGTCCTGTAACAATCTGTATGGACACAAAAAACAAGGAATAAGCACTTATCGAGAATGACAATAAAGGAAGCGCAGAAAGCCGTAGACGAATGGATAAAGACCTACGGAGTGAGATATTTTTCAGAACTTACCAACATGGCTTGCCTCACGGAAGAAGTGGGCGAACTGGCACGCGTTATGGCACGCCGCTACGGCGACCAGAGCTTCAAGAAGACTGATAAAGACAATCTGGGTGAAGAGATGGCCGACGTGCTGTGGGTGCTTATCTGTATTGCCAACCAAACGAGCGTAGACCTGACGGAGGAACTTGAACGTAGCTTCAAGAAAAAGACCTTACGCGACGCTGAAAGGCATATTAACAACAGTAAGCTAAAAGACTAATATATGCTCCCATATAGCCGATATATGCGGATATGAAGGAGGAACATCCCTACCCTTACATAATCAAGCCAAAAGAAAAACATAACATATAATAAATAAATAAGAAAATGACAACAGAAAAGACAACTACTACTGGTATGGAGAACAAGAAAAACCAGCCTCAAAGTAAATACGAAGCCGCTCTGGCAAAGTATAACACCAACATCGACGATGCTCAAGTTCGCGATGCGGTAAAGAAAATAATTGCTGAGAAAGTTCATGAGAACGACACTCTTGACGTTAAGAAATTCCTAATGGGAAGCATAGAACTGACCACACTGAAGACAACGGACTCAGAGGAAAGTGTGCTTGCTTTCACAGAAAGAGTAAACCAGTTTGACGAGGCATACGGCGATCTTCCTCATGTTGCCACAATATGCGTGTATCCATGCTACGCCAAAGTAGTAAGCGAAACGTTGGAGATTGACGGTGTTGAAATAGCATGCGTGTCGGGCAGCTTCCCCTCGTCACAAGCACTCATTGAAGTAAAGGTGGCAGAAACGGCTTTGGCAATTAAAGATGGAGCTACGGAAATAGACATCGTTATGCCGGTTGGCAAGTTCTTGAGTGGCGACTACGAGGGCGTAGCCGACGACATCAGCGAACTGAAGCAGACCTGCGGCGACAAGGCAATGAAGGTGATACTTGAAACAGGTTGCCTAAAGACGGCTTCAAACATAAAGAAAGCCTCGATTATAGCTATGTACGCAGGTGCCGACTACATAAAGACATCTACAGGCAAACTTGAGCCGGCTGCAACACCAGAGGCTGCTTACGTGATGTGCCAGGCTATAAAAGAGTATTACGACGAAACGGGCATACAAATAGGTTTTAAGCCCGCTGGAGGCATTAATAGCGTTATGGATGCTTTAATCTACTACACGATAGTAAAAGAGGTTCTAGGCGAAAAATGGCTCACAAACAAATGGTTCCGTCTTGGAACAAGCCGACTGGCAAACATGCTTCTGAGCGAGATTGAAGGACAGGAAATCAAATTCTTCTAAATATAAATGCCGACAGACAGCAAGCACTTGGGGTTTCCGTCGGCACTATATATAAAGAGAAAAGATGCGCAGCCGAAATATAAAAACGACTGCACATCTTTTTGTTTATTTGGATGATTTCTTATCGATAGGATTATATGTCGCGACGAGCAACAAATTCAAGATATGCACTCAAACTGTCACGTATTTCATCGTCTGAAGCATATCCTTCAATGAAAGCCTCCGCCTCAAGACGGAAATCCTCCATTCGCTTACGGGCATATTCTATACCCCCATTATCTTTTGCAAAGGCAACAAGACGAGATATCTCCTCGGAAGTAGCGGTGCGCTCCTTTACCTTATATGCAAGATGCGTCATGTCATCATCTGCAACACTATTCAAAGCGTATATAACAGGTAATGTTAGCTTGCCTTCAGCCATGTCATTACCCGTCGGTTTTCCTATCTCTGAAGAGTCGTAATAGTCAAAAATATCATCACGGATTTGGAATATAATACCAAGATTTTGCCCAAATCTCTTTGCCCTCTCTATCACGTCGTCTGAAACGCCAGCAGACAAAGCCCCGATAGCACAGCAAGCCTCAAACAGGGCCGCTGTCTTTTGCTTAATTACCTGATAATAAACATCTTCGGAGATATTCTGATTTGCTATATTCGAGAGCTGAAGTATCTCTCCGGAAGCAAGTGTGCGGCCTAATTCTGCAAGATATTTAACTATATTCGTGTTATTTGTAAGAGCAACACGCAGAAGAGCCGTGGAAAGCAAATAGTCGCCAACAAGGACTGCCACCTTATTGTCGTATTCGGCATTGACCGAAGCCTGCCCGCGGCGCTCATCACTCTCGTCAACCACGTCATCATGCACAAGACTCGCCGTATGTAGCAATTCCAATCCAACGGCTGCATTCTGGGTTACGTCGCTCACATTACCGAAGTTCTTTGCCATAAGCAGAATGAGCATAGGGCGCATACGCTTGCCAGTGCGCTGGCGTATGTATGCTAGCACCTGCGAAAGCAAGCCGTCGGTATGCGAAAGAGACTCACAGAACAAAGAGTTGAAGTCACTAAGTTCACTCTCTATAGGATGTTTGATGCGTGATAAATAATCCATCTATTTTTAATTTCCTACAAAATTAGTGCTTTTATCCGATTTATCAGAAAAAAACAGTAACTTTACACGTTATTCATCATGAATAAAAGATAATTGTTTATAATTAAAAAGCAAAAGAAATTTCTATTATACACTGCTATGGACAAACTATTCCTCATTGACGCATATGCACTGATCTATCGTTCGTACTACGCATTCATTAAAAATCCACGCATAAACTCGAAAGGCATGAACACAAGTGCCATAATGGGGTTCTGCAACACGCTTCACGAGGTTCTGCAAAAGGAGCATCCTGCATACATTGGTGTTGCCTTCGACCCTCATGGTCCGACGTTCCGTAACGAAGCCTTCGAACAATATAAAGCACAACGCGAAGAAACACCCGAAGATATCCGTAAGGCGGTGCCCATAATAAAAGACATATTGGCTGCAATGCACATACCCGTACTTGAGGTTGAGGGATATGAGGCAGATGACGTTGTGGGAACTATTGCAAAAAAGGCTGACCGCGAAGGAGTTGAAACATTCATGCTTACACCTGATAAGGACTACGGACAACTTGTGGGAGGCAACGTGAAAATGTTCCGCCCTCGTCATGGAGGGGGGTACGAAACACTCGACGCTGAAGGTATCAAAGAAAAATATGGTATAAGCTCTCCCGACCAAGTTATAGACCTGCTGGGACTAATGGGCGATGCTGCCGACAACATTCCTGGATGTCCTGGTGTGGGAGAGAAAACTGCGGTTAAACTGATTAACCAGTTCGGAAGCATTGATGCCCTACTCCACCATACCGATGAGCTGAAAGGCGCACTTAAGAAAAAAGTTGAGGAAAACGCAGAGCAAATCAAGTTCTCACGTTTTCTTGCAACAATAAAAACTGATGTCCCCATTGAGCTTAATCTCGACGAACTTAAAGTCTCAGAACCGGACGAGCGGAAAGTAATAGAAATTTTCAATGAACTTGAGTTCAAAACCTTCACAGATAGATTTCTTAACAAACCTAAAAAACAAGCAAAAAAGGTTACAAGTGAGCTTGATCTCTTTGGCGATAATTCGACCGACGGAGAGGAAACAATAAAAAGTGGACCTTCTCAGAGCATAAAAACAACACCTCACGAATATAAACTAGTTGATAATGTGGAGGATATGCAAAGACTTAGTGATTTATTCTTTACAAATAAATTTATAAGTTTTGACACAGAAACGACTTCCACGAACGCTATCGAGGCAGAATTGGTAGGATTAAGCTTCTGCATCAAGGAGGGAGAGGCTTATTACATTCCTGTTCCTAACGAGCCGGAAACGGCAAGAAAAATAATTGACATTTTTAAACCTGTGTATGAAAATGCAGATATTTTGAAAATCGGGCAGAACATGAAATACGACATTGAAGTTCTGCACAACTATGGCGTAGAGGTATGCGGAGAAATGTTTGACACGATGATTGCACACTACCTCATTCAACCTGAACTCAGACATAACATGGACTATATGGCTGAGATTTATCTTGACTACCGCACAATACACATTGAGGAAATCATAGGACCGAAGGGAAAAGGGCAAAAGAACATGCGTGACCTCTCCCCTACTGAAGTCTATGAATATGCTGCAGAAGATGCCGACATCACACTAAGGCTGAAAAACAAGCTTGAGCCGGAACTTAAAAAGTTCGGCGCAGAAGAATTGTTCTACAACATTGAAATGCCACTAATGCCTGTACTTGCAGAAATGGAAATGAACGGTGTTTGCCTTGACACCGCTTCACTAAAAGAAACATCGACTGTTCTAACAAATAGAATGCACGATATTGAAAAACGAATCTATGAACTTGCGGGCACAGAGTTCAACATTGCATCTCCAAAACAAGTGGGAGAAATTCTTTTTGACAAGCTATGCATAGTGGAAAAGGCTAAAAAGACAAAAACAGGTCAATACGTCACGAGCGAAGAAGTGCTGCAACAGTTAAAAGGAAAGCATGAGATTGTGGCAGACATTCTGGAGCATAGAGGATTGAAAAAGCTTCTTGGTACATACGTTGATGCCCTCCCAAAACTGGTAAATAAGAAAACAGGACATATTCACACTTCATTTAATCAGACGATTACCGCAACCGGACGCCTATCATCAAGCGACCCCAACTTGCAGAATATCCCCGTAAGGGGCGAAGACGGCAAAGAAATACGCAAAGCCTTTGTGCCAGAACAAGGATGTGACTTTTTCTCTGCCGACTATAGTCAGATAGAACTCCGCGTAATGGCGCACCTCAGCGGTGACGAAAACATGATTGAAGCATTTCGTGAAGGCTATGACATACACTCCGCCACGGCCGCAAAAATATACAAAAAAGGCATTGACGAGGTAACTCGCGACGAAAGAACAAAAGCCAAACGCGCCAACTTCGGAATTATCTATGGCATAACGGTTTTCGGACTGGCTGAACGTCTTGATATCAGCCGTGATGAAGCAAAAAAGCTCATCGAGGGATATTTTGAGACATTCCCTAAGGTTAAGGAATATATGGAAAAGAGCAAACAAGTGGCACGTGCCAACGGATATGTGGAAACACTTTTCCACCGTCGCCGCTATCTTGCCGACATAAACTCCCGAAATGCCACCGTGCGCGGCTTTGCCGAACGCAACGCCATAAACGCTCCCATTCAAGGCACCGCAGCAGACATAATAAAAATAGCAATGATCAACATCTACCACCGCTTCCGTAAGGAAGGAATAAGGTCAAAGATGATTCTTCAAGTGCACGACGAACTTAACTTCAGTGTGCTTCCCGAAGAACACGACAATGTAGAGCGCATCGTAACGGAAGAGATGCAAAATGCTTTCCACATGCGTGTACCGCTCGTTGCCGACAGCGGATGGGGAAAGAACTGGCTAGAAGCGCACTAATCCGCTCTTAGCTATGGCTATAAAAGACTGAAATTCAACTGTTTCAAAAAGCAACACTTATTGACGTTAACGAAACAGTAGTAAAGTAAGAATAGTCTTTAAGAAGACAAAGAGAAACGGGAAATTCGCACAATCATCGTTGTCGCGAATCTCCCGTAAAAGTCTTCTTATTCTAAAAAGGGGTAATTTAGCAATTCACGTTTCTTTGCTAATCACCGACATCTTGCACCGTTTCATTATGCGGTAAACAATATCTCTATCACCTCTTCTGGGCAATCAAAACCTCTGAGCCACAGAAGATACCAAGATTTTCTTTCTTCGGTCAGTTCACCCGCTTTCCTTTCTTTATACAACTCATAACCAACTGTAACAATGATTACTCTCGCGTCATGGTTTTCTATCAACTTATCCACACTACTCCACTCTGGACCAATACAATTTGCAAAAGACACTTCGTTGTTTGTCTCGCTTGCTAAAAGGATGCATGCTTCGGGATCGGAATCCATTTCAGCAGAGGTTGCTGCACTTGCACTCTGGAAAGAGAATGCTGATACTACTGCAAAAAATGCGATGGCGAGAGTTTTATTGAACTTTTTCATAATAGCTTTAGTTTTAAATTTATATTTTATTTCTTTTGTTCTTTAACACTGCAAAGATAGTCAATAAATCTTTACCAACAAACTTTTCAGACATTTTTTTCGAGATAAAAGCAATTTATTGCATCACGCTCGAAAAGAAATCGTTTCCACTAACAATTCTATTAAGCGTGAACAATGCCATTCTTACGATGATAGAGAAAATATGCGGCAAGAAATCGAGTTCTTTGTGTAGAAGTGCCGTTTTCTTGCCGATATCGGCAAGAAAACGGCTATCTTTGCAGAAGATAATTATTTTTATGCCGAGAAATAACCTTAAACGTCTCACAACATATATATATGCTATTAGGAAACAAGTTTAGGTCTCTCAGAGATGAACAGGAAATACTGCAACGCGAAGTGGCTGCATATTTGGAATATACTAGTTAAAAGGTGGGAAACTCGCAAAACCTTCGTTGCTACGAGTTTCCCACCCCAAAGTAATTATCGTTAATGAGGGAATTATGCAATTAACTTTTCGCTGCTAACTCCACTACTTTGTGTCACGATTTATGATGCAGTAAGCAAAAGATATGTCACCAAATCTGGGCATCCTAACGCACTGAGCATGTTTATATAAAATTCCCGCAAAGTTTCGGTTAGTGTACCCGCATGTTTTTTGTTATACATATCTGTACCAAAAAGAACGATGGACACTCTTTTGGGATTGTCTGCAATTAGCATATCTACCCCACTCCATTCTTCACCAATATAATTTGCAAAAGACACTTCGTTGTTTGTCTCGCTTGCTAAAAGGATGCATGCTTCGGGATCGGAATCCATTTCAGCAGAGGTTGCTGCACTTGCACTCTGGAAAGAGAATGCTGATACTACTGCAAAAAATGCGATGGCAAGAGTTTTATTGAACTTTTTCATAATAGCTTTAGTTTTAAATTTATATTTTATTGTTTTTGTTCTTAACTGCTGCAAAGATAGTCTATAAATCTTTAACAACAAACTTTTCAGACATTTTTTTTCTAAAAAAGAGAAAATTATTTCTTTCCTTACTGAAAAACGCACATTTCTAGTATTTACACCTTATATAATATTAATATCAAACCATAAGAACACTGCAAAAGAACAAAAAAACACCTTGATTAAAGAAAAGTAAATTGTTTCTTTCACTCTGTTTGGGAAGAAAAAGCGTTGTTATATCAACTCCGCAGTTTATAGACTAGCCTCGATAGTGTTTTATCAAGAGCTATGTTCTTAGGTTGTTCAGTAAATATCGGAAGAAAAGCTATATTTTTTTAAAATAATGTAGTAAATTCGCAAACTGAAAAAGTCTGTTCTGACACATCTTAAAGATACAGAAAATGGGCTAAAATAAATAAGAAAACAAAAACAAAATATAAAAATGGCACTAAAATGTGGTATAGTAGGACTTCCGAACGTTGGAAAGTCCACACTTTTCAACTGCCTTTCAAGCGCAAAGGCGCAGGCAGCGAATTTCCCGTTCTGCACAATTGAACCAAACGTGGGCGTAATAACCGTTCCTGATGAGAGACTTACAAAATTGGCAGAGATAGTACATCCTGGACGCATCGTGCCTGCAACATGTGAAATAGTAGACATTGCCGGACTTGTTAAGGGTGCTTCTAAAGGTGAAGGCCTCGGAAACAAGTTTTTGGGCAATATCCGCGAGACAGACGCAATCATACATGTGCTAAGATGTTTTGACGATGACAACATAACACACGTTGACGGAACGATTGACCCCGTGCGCGACAAGGAAATAATAGACACGGAACTACAATTGAAAGATCTTGAAACCATAGAGAGTCGCCTTGGCAAGCAACAAAAGGTGGCA
Organism: bacterium; assembly: GCA_963644035.1. Lineage (GTDB taxonomy): Bacteria > Bacteroidota > Bacteroidia > Bacteroidales > Bacteroidaceae > Prevotella. Next base: position 63,754 of record CAVIMN010000011.1, on the reverse strand, counting down.
GCTGCCGGCAACAAGGATGCCAAGACGGAAGTTAGTGTGTTGGAACGCTATAAGGAAGTATTGGAACAGGGGAAAAATGCACGTTCTGTGGAATTCGATTCAAAGGAGGAGCAGGAAGCTGCACGCAACCTATTCCTTCTGACAGCCAAGCCCGTGCTCTACGTTTGCAACGTAGACGAGGCTAGTGCCAAGACTGGTAATGCCTACTCCGCACGCATAGAAACCATTGCCAAGGAAGAAGGCGCAGAAACTCTCATTATAGCGGGCAAAACGGAAGAAGACATCGCGAGCCTTGAAACATATGAAGACAAGCAGATGTTCCTTGACGAGCTGGGACTTGAAGAAAGTGGCGTGAACCGTCTTATCAAGAAAGCCTATTCGCTGCTCAACCTCGAAACGTTCATTACGGCAGGCGAAATGGAAGTGAAAGCATGGACATACCATAAAGGTTGGAAAGCTCCACAATGTGCTGGCGTCATACACACAGATTTCGAAAAAGGCTTCATCCGCGCTGAGGTTATAAAGTATGCCGACTACATACAGTACGGCTCTGAAGCCGCTGTGCGTGAGGCGGGAAAGCTAGGCATAGAAGGAAAGGAATACGTAGTGCAAGACGGCGACATTATGCACTTTAGGTTTAACGTATAACACTCCCCTACTCCATGACGCTATTCATCAACTGGAATCCTGAAATTGTGGCATTCCAAATTGGAAGCCTTTCCATGCGGTGGTATGCCCTATGCTGGCTCATAGGATTGCTGGCAGCATACTTTATAGTCAAAAATCTGTATAAACGACAGAAAATCAGCGAGACGCTCTTCGAGCCTCTCTTCATTTACTGTTTCGTAGGCATATTGGCTGGGGCACGACTAGGTCATTGTCTGTTCTACGAACCTAGTTATTTTCTCTCATCAGGGACGCACATCGTGGAAATGTTTCTGCCCATACGCTTCATGGAAAACGGCGGATGGCACTTTACAGGCTATGCCGGACTAGCTAGCCATGGTGGTACGATTGGACTTATGCTGGCCCTTTGGCTCTATGTCAAGCGCACTAAAATAAGTTTTCTAACAGTACTCGACAATATAGCCATAGCCACGCCAGTAACCGCATGCTTCATAAGGCTCGGAAACCTTATGAACTCAGAGATAATTGGCAAAGTAACGGATGTGCCGTGGGCATTTGTCTTCCAACAAGTGGATTCCCTACCCCGCCACCCCGGACAACTCTATGAAGCATTGGCCTACTTCATACTACTTTTCATCGGCTTGGCTGTATACCGCCGCCATCCCGAAAAGGTTGGCACGGGCTTCTATTTCGGACTGTGCCTGACATATATTTTTACCGCACGATTCTTCATAGAATACACAAAGGAAGTGCAGGAAGCCTTTGAAGCGTCATTGCCGCTTGATATGGGGCAATTACTCTCTATCCCCTTCATTGCACTCGGACTTTATTGTATGCTAAGAAAGAACAAGAATATGCTAAGAAAGAACAAGAATAAGACAACCAATCAAAAGTAAAATAAGCATGAAAAAGATTCTTTTATCAGCATTTATTGCGGCCACACTAACGCTCTCTTGCGGAAACAAAGCCACAACAAACAATACGCAAAACAATGGTGTTGATTCTGTTGATACAACAGAAGCCGTTGATGAGAAAAGCGAAAGCATTGAACGCCTGTCCACAGACTCTGTCACATTCAACCAAGATGGAAAAAGAACACGCGTGGACGTAAAGGTTGAATACCCTACTTCGGGTAGCGATGCACTAAAAAACATCCTTTGCGAATATATAAGCGAACAGCTCGGCGGCACTTACAAAGGTGATGTTAACGATGTGAAAGCCATGGTAAAATACTACGGCAAGCAGGCTTTCAACAATCTAAACAAAGAGCGCATTGAAAATGAAGACAATGCAGATGCCTTCTATGAGAGAGACTTTTATGTGAATAAAATATACGAAACAAATACATTTGTGACATTCAGCAGTCAGAACTACGTCATGACAGGCGGAGCACACGGTGGCACGACCTCTATTGCCACTACGTTCCGCAAGAGCGATGGTCGTCGCTTCGGTTCGGACATGTTGCGCAACACTAGTTCCGAGGGGTTCTGCAACATTCTGAAAGAAGGTTTCAGACAGTATTTCACCGAGATGACAGGAAAGACGATGAACGATGAAGAGCTGCAAGAACAGATAATAACAGGTGCAGCTATAGAAGCACTACCATTGCCCGTCACCCCACCCTATCTAACAGACAAGGGTGTGACATTCATCTACCAGCAATATGAACTTGTTTGCTATGCTGCCGGAATGCCAGGCTTCACAATACCATACAGCAAAATTCGCCCCTATTTGACGCAGACCGTGCTGAAAATGGTTGAAGGAAAATAACCACAAAATCATATATGGCTCAAAAAGAAAAGGGACTCACACCGATGATGCAGCAGTTCTTCTCGCTGAAGGCAAAACACCCCGATGCGTTGCTGCTCTTCCGTTGCGGAGACTTCTACGAAACATACTGCGATGATGCCGTGGATGCCAGTAGAATACTGGGAATAACGCTCACGAAACGAAACAACTCCGGCACGAAACCCTCAACGGAAATGGCGGGATTTCCACACCATGCCCTTGACACTTATCTGCCAAAGCTTATACACGCTGGCAGACGAGTTGCCATTTGCGACCAATTGGAAGACCCTAAACTCACGAAGAAACTAGTTAAGAGAGGAATAACAGAACTTGTAACACCGGGTGTTGCTCTCACTGACAATGTTCTGAACTACAAAGAGAACAACTTTCTTGCAGCAATACACTTCGGGAAGGCTTCATGTGGTGTATCTTTCCTTGATATTTCTACGGGAGAATTCCTTACCACCGAAGGACCATATGACTACATACAGAAACTTATAGCCAATTTCCAACCTAAAGAGATTTTGTTTGAACGTGGAAAAAAGGCTGATTTCGAACGTTTCTTCGGTACAAAACATTTCACTTTCGAACTTGACGAATGGGTGTTCAACGAGCAGACAGCCCGTCAAAAGTTGCATAAGCACTTCAACGTAAAGAGTTTGAAAGGCTTTGGCATAGACCATCTAAAAAATGGTATCGTGGCAAGTGGTGCTGTGCTACAATATCTTGAAATAACGCAACATACACAGATTGGACACATTACTTCCATTGCACGTATTGACGAGGAACGGTATGTAAGACTTGATAACTTCACCATCCGCTCGCTAGAGCTGACACAGCCAATGCAGGAGGGAGGAAGTTCGCTATTTAACGTTATAGACCGCACGGCTTCCCCAATGGGAGCACGCATGCTGGGGCGTTGGGTACGCTTTCCGCTATGTAATGCCAAGGAAATAGAAAAGCGCCTTGATGTGGTTGAGCAATTTTTCAAAGACACAGAATTCCGACAGACAATAGACGAGAATATATGTGGAGTGGGAGACCTGGAGCGCATAGCGGCAAAGGTGGCAACGGGTAGGGTTTCCCCACGAGAAATGGTACAGTTGAAGAACGCTCTTATGTGTATGCAACCGATAAAGGAGGCATGTGCAGCTTCTGAAAATCAAACACTTGCAATGATGGCTCAGAAAATAGATGCTTGTGCGGAGCTTACCGGGAGAATAGAACATGACATTGAGCCAGACCCGCCACAAATGGTTAACAAAGGGCATGTCATACGTACAGGAGTAGACGAAGAACTGGATCGTCTGCGCGACATTTCCTACAACGGCAAAGACTATCTTCTGAAGCTTCAGGAGCGAGAAACCGAAGAAACAGGAATAGCAAGTCTGAAGATTGGCTACAACAATGTTTTCGGATATTACCTCGAAGTGAGGAATATGTATAAGGACAAAGTGCCTGCAACATGGATAAGGAAACAAACATTGGCACAAGCGGAACGCTATATAACTGAAGAACTGAAACAATATGAGGAGCAGATTCTTGGGGCAGAAGATAAGATCTTAGTGCTTGAGGCAAAACTTTTTCAGGACCTTGTGCAGAACACGCAGCATTTCATACACACAATACAGACTAATGCGCATGTCATTGCCCAGCTTGACTGTTTGTTGTCGTTTGCAAAGACTGCTGAAGAGCACCGCTACGTACGTCCACAAGTTGTTCAGGACGAAATAGTTATAGATATAAAACAGGGAAGGCATCCTGTTATAGAAACACAACTGCCAGTAGGGGAGAGCTACGTGCCGAACGATATATATTTAGACTCCGCCAAACAGCAGATAATGATAATAACAGGACCAAATATGGCGGGAAAGTCGGCTCTTCTCCGCCAAACTGCACTTATAACCCTTATGGCGCAGATTGGATGCTATGTACCTGCAGAAAGCGCAAAGATAGGCATAGTTGACAAAATATTCACCCGTGTGGGAGCTAGCGACAATATATCTATGGGCGAATCAACCTTCATGGTTGAAATGACGGAGGCAGCAAATATCCTTAACAATGCCACTCCGCGTAGTCTAGTGCTTTTCGACGAACTTGGGCGTGGCACAAGTACATACGACGGCATATCCATAGCATGGGCAATAGTGGAATATTTGCACGAACATCCACGTTCGGCTGCACGCACATTATTCGCCACACACTATCATGAACTTAATGAAATGGAGAAGAACTTCAGCCGCATAAAGAATTATAACGTCAGCGTAAAGGAGATGAACGGAAAGGTTATCTTTCTACGGCGGCTTGTACGTGGAGGATCAGAACATTCGTTCGGTATACATGTGGCACAGATTGCCGGAATGCCCAAGACTATTATCAACAGAGCTAACGTTATTCTAAAGCAGCTAGAAGCCGACAATAGTGGAGTGGGGCAGGCAGGAAAAGCCCTTGAACGCATGAATTCCAATACAGGAGGTGAACAGTTAAGCTTCTTTCAACTCGACGACCCTGTACTATGCCAAGTACGCGATGAGATTTTAGGGCTTGACATCAACAACCTCACGCCAATGGAAGCACTTAATAAACTTAACTATATAAAGAATATCGTTACGGGATAATACTTCCGCCAACGGCAAAAAAACGTAACATTCACAAACACATGAAAGAAGGAAATGGAAAAGAAAGCCTTATATTGCGCCCTGTAGAAAATGCTGACGCACAGGCCATAACGGATATTTACAACCACTACGTTACGGAAACTACCGCATCGTTTGAAACGGAACCACTCACACTTGCGCAAATGACACAGCGCATGCTTTCCATAGCCTCAGAATATCCGTATTTCGTATGCATTGATACGAAAGCAGAGAATAGGGTAGTGGGGTATTGTTGCGTGCATCAGTGGAAAGAACGCCATGCCTACAGCAACACTCTAGAAGTAACAATATACCTTGACCCCGAGCACAAGGGCAGAGGAGCAGGAACAATGATGATGAACCGCCTTCTCCAGAGATGCCGCGAAATGAAGTCGGTGCGCAACCTTATTGCCTGTATAACAGAAGAAAACAAAGCCAGCATAGCCTTCCACTCGAAAATGGGTTTCGAAAAGGTGTCACACTTCAAGAAAGTAGGCTACAAGTTCGGCAAATGGCTTGACGTTGTAGACATGGAATACCAAATATTCTGAAAAAGCTGCACTATATACAGAACAAAAATGCTAAGGAAAAGTATTTCTAATGGTTAAGATTTCAGTGTTGATGCCTGTTTTTAATGGCAGTAAATACTTAGAGAGGAGCATAACATCCATCAAAAACCAGTCGATGAGCGACTGGCAACTTGTCGTACTTGACGACGGCAGTAGTGACGATAGCTATGACATGCTGTGCAACATGGCCTACGCAGACAAGCGGATAACGTTAATACACAAAAAGAATGACGCACATGGATGCACAGCACTCAACCTCAGCATAATGCTACCAAAGGCAGAAGGAGAATACTGCTTCTATATGTCGCAAGATGACCGCATAGACAAAAAGCTCTTTGAAACGGCCATGAAACATGCGGAAAAAGATTGTCTTGATATAATAATTCCAGACATGCTGCTTGAATATGCCGATGGAACAGAATGTTCCACACATGGTTCATACCCTCCTAACGGCAACCATTCAACCATTCTTTCTGGAAGAGAGGCTTTTTTCCGCAGCATAGATTTCAGTATAAACGGCTTCGCATTTATACGCCGGCAGCTCATGGAAAAAGAGCAACAAGACACTACACATTTTGACAGTGACGAACTTAACACTCGCCTACAATTTCTTGCTGCAAACAGAGTGGGATTCTGCCGTTCTACATTCCATTATTATCAAGGAAATCCCGAAGCCATAACAAAGAAATTCTCACCGCGATGGTTTGAGCGGCTTGCTACTGCCGTCATTTTAGACAACGCTTGCAAGAAAGCTTTCTCAAAAGGAACTAATAACCCCCTTAACTACAAACAGGAACTTAAGGGAAAAACATGGATAATGCGTGTATATGCCAGCATGACGGCAGAATTACTGAAACATTCTAGTAGTCTTTCAGACAAGGAGAAAGCACAAGCAGAAAACCTTTTCAAGCATTTTGAAAGAAATATCCAGTTTAAAGGATATATCACAGACATGCTACGCTCTCTTACTAATGCTGAAAAGTTGATTTTTCTTTGGTATATTTTATTTGGAACATGCCGTAACATGACTGCTCCATACAGGTTTTACAAATTTCTAAAAAGGCATACATAAATTCTAAAGGTGCAATTTGCTGCGTATCTTTTCTACTAAAGGAATGTTCTTGTTCACTACATGCATGGAATACCATGCGTCAAGAGCAACCAATAAAGCACCTATACAACAATAAAACAATCCGTTTTCTATATAAGTAGCGGCATAAACAAGTAAGCCTAACCCGAAATGCACTGCCATAGCACGCATTACCCCTGCAGAAGGTTTATATATGTAGCGCAAGCGCGCCATGGCAAAAACAAAAAGTAGTTCAAGAAGGTAAGCCAAAGTTATAGCCATCCCCATGCCAAACAGACCATAAAACATAAAACCAAGCGTTACAAGCGTCACCAAAAGTACGTCGCTGAATATCTCTATCACAAGAAACATAAAGGAATCACCACGAGAGAGTGATATATATTCTATCGGTAGAAAAATTGCACGTGCGTACATGGAAACTGCTGCAGCCTGAAGCATAGGTAACGCAGGTGCAAATTTCCCGCTATAAAGCATAGGCAAAAGAATAGGCATAAAGAGTATAAACAATGCAAGTAGTGGTGACATGATGTTCAAGCTCACCTCTATCTGACTGTTCACAAGTTCGTTCATAGGTCTTCCGGGACGGCGTATGGCCGACAAACGAGGATAGTAATCTGTATCAATTGCAGTGAAAACAAGTCCGGCATAAGTTACAATCATAACGTAAACGGCGTTGTAAAGTCCTACTGTATCAACATTTGATATACGACTAAGAAAAGCTCTTATGGCAAGTTCCGCACCACTTCCCATCATACCTGCCACAACAAAAGCAATACCCAACTTTATAAACGTATAACCTTCCCGCAAATACGAAATACAGAACTTTCGTTCCAGTGGGTAATGCTTCAGCGAAAAACGCATTACTACGAATGCCTGCACTAATGCCATAAGTATAAGAGAAGGTACAATAGCCTTATAATTATAAACAATATACACTGGCACAGACACGATTAGCACGCCAACCGCTCCAAATAGCGAGCTAACTGCAAGTTCCTTAAGCCGGCGTGTGGCCTTCAGTACGGCAGTTTCGCCTACTGTAAGTGTGGTAAGAGCTACAACAGGCGAAAGGAATACGAAATGAAGAGTATGATTGCCGAATGAAAATGTCCAACGACTCAGAAGCGGACTTAACACAGCGCAAACCACAAGTCCGAGCAAAGCCGTTAGTATTATCCAATGGCGGAACACATGTATCTCATGTCGAAGTAATGCATCGTCGCCGCGGTCGAAAGCACTTGACATCTGACGCACAGCACTAATATGAAGGCCAAAATTCGTGGAGTCAACCACAAGTTTTATCGTTGAAGAGAAAAGTGCCACCAGTCCCATACCCATAGGCCCAAGTATAACAGCAACAAGTTTATTGCGCAACAATCCCATAAGAATATTGAGCACCTGAACACCTCCAAAGAGGCTTGTATACTTAAGAATATGCGAATAACTGTTGTTGTTTTCCATCAATATTCATAACGCTTTTTTCAAAAAAATATTACATCAATAGAAGAACTTTATTCACACTTTGTCTACAGACATGTTATTTTTCACTTTTTTACGACACAAATAGATAAAAAGTTTTTTATCTGTCTTAAATTTGCTTGCTTGTAAGTATGCGCAAATTACATTATCTTTGCAGAAATTACGGATTTCCCGCAAAATACTTAAAACAAGTGCCGATGGCAGTAAAAAATACTGTCGTGCGACAGTGGTAGAAAAAGAACAAAACATCATACAACAATGGAGTATAACTTCAACGAAATTGAAAAGAAATGGCAACGCAAGTGGGTGGATGAAAAGACCTACAAAGTGAGCAACAACACTGAAAAGAAAAAATATTACGTACTGAACATGTTTCCGTATCCCTCTGGAGCAGGACTTCATGTGGGACATCCACTCGGATATATAGCCTCAGACATTTATGCACGCTACAAGCGTCTCAACGGATTCAACGTTCTGAATCCTATGGGTTACGATGCATACGGACTGCCTGCTGAACAATATGCCATACAAACAGGACAACATCCTGCCGTAACAACAGAAACAAACATAAAGAGATATCGCGAGCAACTTGACAAAATAGGTTTCTCGTTTGACTGGGATAGGGAAGTGCGCACATGCGATCCGGGATATTACAAATGGACACAGTGGGCTTTCCAAAAGATGTTTAATTCATATTACGACAACTCTCTACAAAAAGCCCAGCCAATATCACAACTCGTTAAGGCTTTTCAGGAGAAAGGCTCTGAGGCTGCAGAAAACATTGCCAAGTCGGAAGAACTTTCTTTCACTGCCGAAGAGTGGAATGCCATGAACGAGAAACAGCAACAGAAGACCCTCATGAACTACCGCATCGCATACATCGGTGAGACAATGGTAAACTGGTGTGCCGGACTCGGCACAGTGCTTGCCAACGACGAGGTTGTTGACGGTGTTAGTGAGCGCGGCGGATATCCCGTAGTCCAGAAAAAAATGCGCCAATGGTGTCTGCGCGTGAGTGCATATGCACAAAGACTGCTTGACGGACTGGAAACTGTCGACTGGACAGATAGTATGAAAGAGACGCAACGCAACTGGATTGGCCGTTCGGAAGGAACAGAAATGCAGTTCAAGGTCTATGGCAAAGACATCGATTTCACCATTTTCACGACACGTGCCGATACGATATTCGGTGTAACATTCATGGTTCTTGCCCCAGAAAGCGAACTTGTGGAAAAACTTACCACACCTGAGCAAAAAGCTGCCGTTGACGAATATCTTGCATATGTAAAGAAACGCACAGAACTAGACCGCATGGCTAACCACAAGGTTACAGGAGTTTTCAGCGGATCATATGCAGTAAATCCGTTTACGGGCGACAACATCCCCGTATGGATTTCTGAATACGTACTTGCTGGCTACGGTACAGGAGCCATCATGGCTGTGCCTGCACACGATAGCCGCGACTACGCTTTTGCCAAGCACTTCGAACTACCAATAATTCCACTCATTGAGGGTGCAGATGTCAGCAAGGAGAGCTTTGATGCAAAAGAAGGAACAGTATGCAATTCACCTGCTGAAGGCAAGACAACAACCGACGGTTTCTCTTTGAACGGACTTTCTGTAAAAGAAGCCATTGCGGCAACAAAGAAATACGTTACGGAAAAGGGCATAGGCCGTGTGAAGGTAAACTACCGACTCCGCGATGCCATTTTTTCACGCCAGAGATACTGGGGAGAGCCATTCCCTGTTTACTATAAGGACGACATGCCTTACATGCTTCCAGAGAGCTGCCTTCCCCTAGAACTGCCTGAGGTTGACCACTACAAACCTACTGAAACAGGAGAACCACCATTGGGTAACGCTAAAAAATGGGCATGGAATGTGGAAACGGAAGAGGTGGTAGACAAGAGCCTCATTGACAATAAAAAAATATTCCCGCTTGAGCTGAACACAATGCCGGGCTTCGCTGGCTCATCGGCATACTACCTTAGATACATGGATGCCCACAACAACGAGGCACTTGTAGACAAGAACATTGACGAATATTGGAAGAACGTAGATTTATATGTTGGTGGAACAGAACATGCCACAGGCCACCTCATATACTCACGCTTCTGGAACAAGTTCCTGCATGACTACGGATATTCATGCATGGAAGAACCTTTCCAAAAGCTCGTTAACCAGGGAATGATACAGGGACGTTCAAATTTTGTCTATAGAATAAACTCTGATGACCACTCAAAGGCTCCAGTTTTTGTAAGTCTCAACCTAAAAGACAAATATGAAGTTACACCTATACATGTAGATGTAAACATCGTCCATGGTGATGTGCTTGACGTTGAAGCTTTCAGACAGTGGCGTCCTGAATACGCAAACGCAGAATTTCTGTTGGAAGACGGAAAATATGTTTGTGGATGGGCTGTTGAAAAAATGTCGAAATCGATGTTCAACGTTGTTAACCCCGACATGATTGTCGAAAAATACGGCGCAGACACACTCCGTCTTTATGAAATGTTCCTCGGTCCGGTAGAGGCAAGCAAGCCTTGGGACACTAATGGTATCGATGGTTGCCACCGCTTCCTGAAAAAATTGTGGGCTCTTTTCTACGACCGCAACGGACAATTCCTTCCAAACGACAACGAGGCAACACCAGAACAACTGAAAAGTGTTCACAAACTGATAAAGAAAGTAACTCACGATATAGAGCATTTCTCATATAACACTAGCGTTTCGGCATTTATGATATGCGTTGGTGAACTGCAACAGACAAAATGCAGCAACAAGCAATTGCTTCAGCAACTAATCGTGCTGCTAGCACCTTTCGCACCCCACATAGCCGAAGAGTTATGGCATCAGTTAGGCAATACTACAACTGTATGCGATGCCCAGTGGCCCGTATGCAATGAGGAATATCTCGTGGAAAATAATATGCAACTAACTGTTTCATTCAACGGAAAAGCAAGATTTCAAATGACTTTCCCTGTTGATGCCGACAACGAAACAGTAAAGAACGCTGTATTGAACGATGAGAAAAGCCAAAAATACCTAGAAGGAAAACAGGTAATAAAGGTTATCGTCGTACCAAAGAAGATTGTCAATGTAGTAATAAAATAAGACTCCCGTCCCCTCCTTGCCCACTTCAAAAAAGGAAGCAGGGTAGGGGACGGATGCTTCTAACCCAGGCGTGCAGCAACGATTCCACAACATTATCAACCAAAAATCATTACCTATGCAAACACCAGTAAAAGGAAACAGTGGCTTGAAAGCTTTCCTAAGAAGCGAAATGGGAAAAAACTTTGTTAGAGAAACGCGCGACTATATAAACATCACGCTCGGACTACTTCTATACACTTTTGGATTTACTGTATTCCTCCTGCCATATCAGATTGTTACCGGAGGTATTGCCGGTATCGGAGCCATCATTTTCTATGCAACAAAATTCCCCGTTCAATACACATTCTTCATTATTAATGCCTTACTCATAGTTGGGGCACTCAAGGAACTAGGTGTAAAATTCCTCACAAAGACCATATATGCAACATTCGCATTAACCATAATGCTTGAAATTGCACAGAAGATTGTGGAGCAACCAGACGGAACTTTTCTTAAACTGATGGGGGAAGGCAACGACTTCATGTCGCTTGTAATCGGATGTATGCTCACAGGCACTGCACTGGCTATAGTCTTTCTAAGCAACGGCAGTACTGGTGGTACAGATATTGTGGCGGCTTTAGTAAACAAGCACCACAACGTTTCGCTTGGAAAAGCAATGATTATGGTTGACCTCTGCATCATAAGCAGCAGTCTCTTTGTTGATTCATTTGGCGTTTTCTCCATAAGATGCCAAAAGGTAGTGTTTGGACTTTGCACAATGTTCATAGAATGTTCTATGCTTGACTTTGTTATGAACTGGCAAAGACAATCGGTGCAGTTCATGATCTTCTCAAAGAAATATCAAGAAATAGCCAATGCCATAGCCAAACACACAGAACATACAATGACTATTCTCGATGGTCATGGATGGTATTCGGGTGCCCCTATGAAGGTTATCTGCCTGATGGCAAAAAAAAGAGAAAGCGTGCTTATCTTCCGAATAATAAAGACGATAGATCCAAATGCCTTCGTAAGCCAAAGCAGCGTACAGGGAGTGTTCGGTGAGGGCTTCGACCCAATAAAAGTAAAAATAGGAAAGAAAGAAGCTGATCTACACACTTACGGAGTTTCTTCAAAACAAAACGAGAAAGAAAACAATAGCGAAAAAAGAAAAGACAAGGAAATAAAATGAAAATAGTTTTTGCAACAAACAACAAACACAAACTTGAAGAGATAAGGGATATTCTTGGTGAAAGATTCGAAGTTCTTTCACTCAGCGACATAGAATGCAACGTTGACATTCCGGAAACAGGAACTACACTTGAAGAAAATGCTGCCATAAAAGCTGATTACATTTTCAGAAACTACGGATTGAGCGTATTTGCTGATGACACAGGGCTTGAAGTAGAAGCTCTAAACGGAGCACCTGGCGTATACTCTGCGCGTTACGCTGGGGGAGAAGGACATGACAGTGAGGCAAACATGAAGAAACTTCTTTTTGAACTAGCGGAGAAAAAGAACAGAAAAGCACGCTTCAGAACTGCCATTGCTTGCATTCTTCAGAAAAAAGACAATGAAGAGAACAATGAAACAACACCTCTCATTTTTGAAGGCATCGTAGACGGGGAGATAACAACAGAGAAGAGAGGTGAGTCGGGGTTTGGCTACGACCCTATATTCCGCCCTATCGGATACGACAAGACATTTGCCGAACTTGGCAACGAAATAAAAAACAAAATATCCCATCGTGCGCGTGCCGTGGAAAAATTGGCTAACTATCTGAAAGGCATAGCTGCAGAAAAGTAAGAAAACATACGGACGAATATACAATAACGCAGCTACGCAAGCAATAAAAAGGCATCGGCAAACGTTATAAAAGAAAATATTTCAAATTATGCGCAGACACACAACGGCAATCCTCTTGGCACTTGCAACGGCAACGCTTAATGCCACCGCTGACACGGCTGATTCTTTCAACAACTGGAAGACATACATGGCTTATGGTGACATTACTGACATTGAACCCACCGGACAGCAAGTATATGTGCTCAGCTCTGGAGACCTTTTCTCTTATACTATAAGCGACGGAAGTGTGACAACCTACGACAAGGTCTATCCACTTAGCGACTGTACTATATCAAAAATAGCATGGAACAGCACAGCTAAGAAACTCATCATCGTCTACGACAATTATAACATTGATTTGCTTGACAACAAACAGAACGTTGAAAATATTCCTGACTATTCAAACAAGACAATGAATTCCAGCAAGAATGTCAACGATATATTCATCAACGGAAATATTGCATACCTGTGTACTGCCTTCGGACTTGTGCAAGTTGACATGCAGAATGCCCTTATACGCGAGACCATCAACATTGGAATGAACGTAAAGGCTTGCGCATTTAAAGGTGACAATATATATATAGATACAGACAACGGTGTTTTTGTAGGTTCTACAAAAGATAATTTGCTTGACAGAAACAATTGGAAAATAACAACCGAAAGCATAGCTTTTACCAATTCCAACACTGCAACTATCAGTACTGACAATGGATACACACAATATACCGTCTACGACAAAACAAACCGTTGCTATTGGACTAACCAAAACGACCAAAAGTTGCAGGCATATACAGTGTCTACCGATGGTTTATCAACAATAATACACCAAGACATTAACCCGGTGGCTCCCAAATACAACACCATCGGATACATGAAACTCCACAACGGAAAAATATATACCTGTAACGGTGGGGAATGGGACTACAACAATCCTGCTGCCGTGCAGATTTACAATTTGGAAGATAATTCGTGGACAACATACGAAAACACAGGCATAAGCGAAAAATACAACGTTGTATACCGAGATATTCTAAGTCTTGAGGTTGATCCACAAGACGATAACCACGTTATGGTCGGCTGCCAAAGCGGATTATATGAATTTCAAAACGGTAAGCAAACAAATCGGTTTGACCATAAAAACAGTCCTATTTCATCTGTAGAAGGCTTGGAAGATGATGACAACTACCAAATAATTACATCACTTTTCTACGACAAAGACAACACTTTATGGATAATGAATATGCAGGCAGAAAAGCCCATATTAAAATACAATGCCAAGAGTAGTTCTTGGTCTGAACCTTCACAGACACTCCCGCGCGCTCAGATTAACAATGCCAAGTTTATGGGGTACGACTCCGCTGGAAGACTGTGGTTTCATACGGGAAGACATGCTAACCCTGGTGTGTATTGTTATTCTGCTGACATGAGTACATTATACAAATACACCACATTTGTCAACGAAGACAATACTTCTATTTCCGGAATAGCTGGCTGTAAGTCGCTTGAAGAAGACAAGGACGGGAATATATGGGTTGGCTCAAACGTAGGGCTTCTTCTGCTAAATGAAGAATACCAACGCGACCCATCAAAAGGTTTCTATCAAGTAAAAGTGCCAAGAAACGATGGAACAAACTATGCCGACTACCTTCTTGCCGGACTTGACATAGCAACAATAGCCATAGACAACGCAAACAGAAAATGGGTTGGCACAAGCACAGACGGCGTATATGTCATAAGCGCAGACAATATGGTGCAGGAGGCGCATTTCCAATCTTCAAATAGCTGTTTGCTATCCGACGTGGTGGAAAAAATTGTCATAAACAACGAGACAGGAACTGTTTACATTGGTACAGACAAAGGACTTTGTTCCGTTGAGAGCAATGCCTCAAAAACCAACGACAACATGTCTAAAGACAACGTATGGGCATATCCCAATCCCGTAAAACCCGAATACACAGGATTGATAACCATTGTCGGACTATCTTACAACGCAGATGTAAAAATAACCACTACAAACGGAGTAATTGTGGCAGAAGGCCGCAGTACAGGCGGTTCTTTCCACTGGGATGGCTGCGACAAAAAAGGAAAACGCGTGGCAAGTGGTGTGTATATGGTAAACACTGCTACAGAAAGCGGCGATAGCGGCACGGTGTGTAAAATAGCCGTTATAAACTAACCTTACATATAAACGATGATAACTGTCTGCATAGCCACTTACAATGGTGCTAGATTCATTGAAGAACAAATAAAAAGCATCCTGCCGCAGCTTGAAGAAAACGACGAGGTGATTCTTTCTGACGATGGTTCTACAGACAAAACCCTATCCATAGTAAGCACCATCTCCGACGCAAGGATTAGGATTATCCCCAATAATGGTAAAAAGCACTCTCCCACGACAAATTTTGAAAACGCATTAAAGTATGCCAAAGGTGATTACATATTTCTTTCCGACCAGGATGATATATGGATGTCACAGAAAGTAAAGAAAATGATGGGCATACTTAAACAAGGGAGATACGACTGCGTTGTGAGTGATGCTATGGTGACAGACGCAGAAGGCAATATTACAAGCCATTCGCTCTTCAAAATAATGCATGTTAGGCATAACCGCATTTACAACCTTTTTGTACACAACGGATATACAGGCTGCTGCATGGCTTTCAACAAGAATGTTCTGAAAAAGTCACTGCCTTTTCCTGACAACATACCGATGCACGACATTTGGATTGGCAACGTGGCTGCCTTTTTCTTCAATGTGGGTTTCATCAACGAACCGCTCATAATGTTCCGCCGACATGAAGATGCTGCATCGTATAACGGCATGGGAAGCAAATATTCTATATGCCAGAAAATTATGTTCAGATGGAATACTTTTAAAAACATATTCAAACTATGGAAACACTCCTAACCATAATAATACCTGTTTACAACGTGGCAGAAACATTATGCAGGTGCGTTGACAGTATCATCCGCCAAGAACTTCCCTCATGTGAGGTGTTGCTAATTGACGACGGCTCGACAGATGGCAGTGGAAGCATGGCGGACGAATATGCAAAAAAGGAAAAATACATTTATTCATATCACAAGAAAAATGGTGGTTTGTCGGATGCACGCAATTACGGACTTGCGCTAGCTAAAGGAAAATACGTAACATTTGTTGACAGCGATGACGAAGTGGAGCAAAAGACCTATACCTCTTTGCTCAACATTCTGCTAAAACATCCAGAATACGACATTCTTGAGTTTCCTGTTCTCCAAAACCCAGGACGTACAGACGAGACGCTCTTTAACCCAGGAAACAATATTTTCCACAATCCCCTCGACTGGCTATCATATCGCGGCACGGAACATTGTTGGGCATGGAACAAAATATACAGAAAAAAACTATTCGGAGGCAACGTACTCTTTCCTAAAGAAAAAAAATACGAAGACATACTCATATTGCCCCACATCCTTAACAAGACACACATTATAGCCACCACCGACAAAGGGCGCTATATATACCACTACAACGATAAAGGAATAATGGCTAAAGACAAAGCAGACGGACTAACTTCACTACTTGAAGCACAGTTAACCCTCGTAAAAAGTCTTGGTATAGATACCAAACAACGTCGTTGGCACCGTATATATATAAACATGCTCACTTCGCAAATATATTCGTATGCCCGAACCGGCAAAATACTACTTCACAACCAGCATGTGGCACTTAGCGGATATGCCACAGGAAAAGACACTGTAAAAGCTTTGTTGGTTGATATACTCGGTGTAAAGAACACCTGTCGGCTGATTACAAAAATAAGGAAGAACTAAAAGAAAAAAAATGGAGAATGCCGCATGAAAATAACATATATTGTTGAGGATTTCTCTGAAAACGGAGGAGTGGAACGCATTGTTACACAAAAGGCAAACGAACTAAGCAACATCTTCGGACATGAAGTAAGCCTTATATCCGTATATGATGACGCACGGCAGCCTGCCAATAGTCTTGCTGAAAATATAAAGACAATAAATCTAAAAGTTCCTTTTGCAGTAAAGGGCAAAGGTAAGATTATTACCACCGTCAGCCGCATAACCACACTCATAAAGGCCGTAAGCAAACTAAACAAAGCATTGAAGGAAACTGACCCAGACATAATATTCTTCACAACTACTCTGGGAGCTCTTCTACTGCCTCTATGCCGCACTAAAGCCATCCGTGTATACGAATCCCACTTGGCAAGAAAATTCACTCCCTACAACGCTCTTTTCCGCCTTACGGAGCTAAAGGCTGACGCAATAGTATGCCTAACTGCCGATGATGCCGCAGACTTCAAGCATACGCATAGGGTGGAAACAATATCAAACTTCATTGAAGCCCCCAAGCAAACAACCATCAATTATGCTGTTAAGAAAGCCATAGCCGTAGGAAGACTTGAGAAGCAGAAAGGATTTGACATTCTTATAGAATGTTGGAAAGATATAGCCTTAAATCATCAAGACTGGCATCTTGATATCTATGGTGAGGGAAATGAGCATGCTGCACTGCAAAAACAGATAGACGACAGCGGAATGAACAGTTTAATAACTCTTTGCGGACGCACCAACTACATCATGGAAAAATATCCACAATACAGTCTTCACATAATGCCTTCACGCTATGAAGGACAGCCGATAACCCTAATAGAAGCACAGGCATGCGCTCTGCCTTCCGTTGCTTTCAATTTCGTTTATGGTGCATCTGACATTATAGAAAATGGTAAAAACGGTATTCTCATTAAACAAGGCGACTCAGCTGCTCTAACATCGGCAATAAATAAAATGATGGACAACGAACAGTTACGCCGCTCATTTGGCGAAAATGCCGCCAGTATGGCAAAACGGTTTTACAAGGAAAACATCTTCATTAAATGGACAACTCTTATATCTTCTCTAAAGAATGAAAAGATACACAACTATATGCGGTAGAAAAATCGTCTTATCCTATATATCATAAAAAGAGACTATGCCTATTGTTTTGACATAGCCTCTTTTTATTTTCACTTTTCAATCTGCATAGCAGAAAGGAAAAGCGGTATACATTTATTTGTTCATAATCTTGACCGTAGACTTCGTACCGTCGCTATAGGTAGTAACCTTTATGTTCAAACCCTTTGTTGGAGCAATATGTTCACTACCGTTAGCATCGAAGTATGCTACTGAAGCAACTTCCTTTCCTGTGTTGTTGATACCGTTAATGCCTGCTGTTTCGTCAGAATCTAAATTCATGGCACGCATCTTTGCATTACTTGCATTAATGTTGGATGTTAAATAATACCAATTGACTACCATAAAGCTATAAGGTGCTCCTTCCTTGGTTGTAATGTTCTTTTTATAGTAAGCCATACAGTAAGAATTCTTGTCGTCTTTTGATTTAGGAAGCGTAGCCTTTACTGTAGTTCCTTCACCAAGTGTCATTGTTTCAGCCCATTCTTGTGACGCGCCACCAGTCCATGTAAATGCGGTTGAGGAAGCCACACCTGCAAAATCCAAATCAAGTGATATAGCAGCTTTTGTGCTTACGCTTTGCGATTCTGCTTTTGATTCGCTTTTACTATTATTGAATGAAGCCGACATATATACGGTGTTGTTTGAAGAACGTGTTTGAAAGTTTGTAATTATATAAGTACCAGCATCATTCAAGTCAAATGCTTGTTTTACATCCTCTTTAGAATTATATCCATTTTCTCCATGAGGATAAGTATTATAGTCACCTGTCTTATGGCACAGAACTTCTTCCGTTATTTCCGGACATGAAGTGCCTCTTACTAGGAGGTTAAACTCTTCCACATTCTTGTCAAACTGTCGGCAGAAGTCTTCACGTAGCCTCATAATGCAAAATTTAGTTCCCACAAGTTCGGGAATAGATCCACATTCGTCTATCACATATTCGTATTTGTCGGCAACATAGCAGTTGAAAAGCACATAGTCGTTGGCATTGTCTATCGTTATACCATTGCCTACAGTTTCCGTTATACTTTCCGATTGTGAGTTAGCAATAGTTTTGTTTACACTTGCCCCTATAGTGAACTTCAACGTTTTAAAGAAGCCTATACTTGTATCAACAGAATAGCCGCAACTTGATGAAGTAGAAATAGATCTGCCAGCCGTTTGTGATTCTGACTTATCGAAAGTAATCGGAGCAGGATTGTCACCTTGAATTGGGGCTGCACAAATTACATGGTCTATTATAGGTGTTGTCAGTGTTACCTCTGCTTTTTCAAAACGAACCTTCATTCCTCTGTCACGCCCTACGGTAGTCAGGCTGAAATCAAGCTTTGAGGTTATTTCTTTTCCGTTATTGTCTTTTACCTTAATACTATTTTCAAGTATATAGTCCTTTATTACAGAAATGTCCCACTTTCCACTTTTATTGGAAACCGTAGCTAATTTGAAACTTATGTCTTTCCATTCGCGATAGTCATTCCAAAGTTGTGTTTCAGAATCAGCTAAAATAAAAGCGAACTCTTCCTTAGACAAATCTCTGCTTGGAACAGCCACAACTTGTCCGCCCACTACACGGTCGAAACCAGACCCTTCATCCTCTTTATGCTTCCCTTGAATTTCAAAATCTTTTACGAATGTCCGAGCACTACTATTGTAGCTATAAACACCATCAACCCAGAAAATTTTTTGCGGTTTGTCGTTTCCGTCCACGGATGCTGCACACAAAGCAGGCCTACCAAAGAGATATGGAACATTTCTATTATATTTGTAAACCGTATATATAGAGTTACTGTAAGAATACCAATACATTGCCTTGCTTTCTCTCGTAGTATAGCTAGAAACTTTATACCAGTCTTTCGCTTTCTCTTCCGCATTTGGAAGTATATCAATAATAGTAAGTTGCTGGTCAAATTTATAATGTTCACCATTAGATCTATATATTACATTTACTGCCAATGCCAGTTTTGGCGCACAGTTCTTTCCATCAGGATAAATAAGCTGCATATTGAGAGTGTTCCGAATACCATGTATCGTTGTCAGCGTCTTATGCTTTTCAAAAAAGTCTATTCTATCATTGACATTCTTCTTCACAGGATTACTATATGTAAATTTACCATCCTTGTCGAGCTTTGAATAAATCAGCATCCCGTCAATGTCAGCAGTATTATTATTTCTATCTAGCATATTATAAGAGGTTTTCTCGGGATCACTCATATGGGTATACATACATAAGTAATCCTTTTTGCCATCACCATTAAAGTCATAAACAATAGATGAAGGGCTAATGTTATCGCGTTCATTGCGCATTGTATAAGACATCAGCTGCTTTAAGTCTTTACCGTCATATATACGTAATGTACGCCCAAACACTAAGAAAAGGTCGTCAATTCCATCACCGTTGTAATCCATGGTATTGGCATCAAACATACTCTGCAAAAGCTCATTATGACGAGTATCGTTCGTATATTTTGAACAAACAACGGGTGTTATCAAATTTCCCATAAAATCGTATTTACCCTCAGAGAATTTTGTATTAAGACCAATACCCTCACAATTGAATACGTCAGACTTACAAATAAGCTTATTATCTATAGTATTACACTTGAGAATCTGACACTGCGACTTGTTGAAATAGATATAGTACACCACACCCACTTCATTGTGATTGTCAGTAACACCTTTACTTGTCATGTAAAGATAGTCAAAATCAGGGTTTATTTCTCCTTTTTGGCAGCTAGTGTCAAATTGGGAGTCGTAATCCATGTTGTCATAATAATTGCGCACAGTTGCATTTAAATACGACGCACCGGTGGGTATGTAATCTCCCGATTTAAATGGTGCTTCTTTTTTTACTGTTGCATTGCCTATACACTCTTTTTTCAACTCATGACGCAAAGAGTCTGAAATTTTAGAAGTATCATCTTGTCCTAATACCGAAGCTGTTGGTAAAAGAGTAGCTGATAAAACCATTGCGGAAATAATAGCATTTCTCATAATGAACCTCCTTTAAATTTAATTTGTTAAATAACTTAGTTTTCGCCTTTGGCGTATTATAGCTTTAGTGAGTTTACTGTTCATTGAACATCTACTCTATTTCCCCCGTTTGTTCTTTATGGTTGCAAATATAGCTTATTTTTCTTTACAAACAAACTTTTAAGACATTTTTTATCTAAATAAGCAAATATTAAACATTTTTCTATTTATATTAAAAAGCAAGAATCCTGAATACATTCTTATACGTGGTAAAATAAAATTGGGCTTCGGGCAGGATATTTTTTATGCTCTTTTGAGTTTTAGCGGACAGCAATAATTTACAATCTCTGTTTACGCTTACCTATTTCCTTTATTTTGTCATATACTTCACATATCTGAACTCTGTATTGTTCAAAATTCGCATAATTGGAATTGTTTATGTGTATCTGCCCCTCTATTATTTCACCGTTTTCTTTTAATTGTGCTGCCCTATGCTGATTGCTAAAAAGAGGGTTGGTCTGAACATCATTGCTAGACATTACCCAATAGTCTATTTTGTCCAATACTTTCTTTTATTTGAGCTTGCTCATTAGAAGTAATACCGAATATAGAATAAACTATTTCATCCAATTTTCTTTGATACTCGGCAGAATACTCCGTTTCTTTAATAAATGATACCAGCTCGCCTAACTCTTTGTCTTGAACTTCTGTAAGCTTAGGAAACGGGAGTTCTTGCAAGTTTCCTTTCAGAACTTTAATGTCAGAGAATTTCGTAGAATAATAATAACGGTAAAGTGTAGAGTTAAGCAGAGCTGCAGTGCTTTTAATGGAAATACTGTCTAGCTCAGGAATGAGTATATTGGCACTATTCAAACACAAGCATTGCCTGTCGTCATAAGCAACAATAGGATATTTCGCTATGAATCTATATATTAGCTTTTCTGGTGCTCTGAAAAATTTCTCTTTTGCACACTGCTGAAAACTTTCTGGAGCAAAAGTAATATACGAGGCATCTTCCTTCAGCAGAAAAGGCTCAACATTTTTTCCTGCATACACAGACTCCATCCCCTCGCATTTTTCTCTTTTCACTTTGCCCTTATTGTCTCCTGTTACTATGCCTAAAGCCCATTTGCTGTGCCTAAGGTCATCGTAACGCAGGGATTCCATTTTAGAAATAATGCTCATGTCGAGCTTTGACAATTTCTCAACAATTATATTCCCTGCTTTTTTGTGTTCCTCAGATAAAGAAATCCTAATGGTACTACTGCCAGAGGAAACATCATATTCTTGATTCTCAACCTTTTCGTTGCTTATCTTGATGCTAAAATAATCAGTTAACACCCCGTCAAATCTATCTGTGAACAAATCTATTCTATAAATTATGGAATTGTTCAAAACAAATTTACGAATATCGCTATGACTTTTTATCTTCAACAATGACATTGGCAACAAAAAATACAGGATACCATTCTTGTCAAGCCGCCTAAGAGATTCAACAATAAACATTGAGGCGCGTTCCTTCGATTTTATAGAAGGATAACTGCTTACATATTTTCCTTGTCTGTCGCTTCCCCAAGGAGGATTTGTATATATGTTGTTGAAACAAAAAGGAATTCCTTTGCGAGTGTTCGATGAAAAGATATCGTTTTCTAGATAGTCTATACAATATATGTTCGGCAAGAAATCGTGTGTTGCATATTTTACCAACAAATTTGTTGATGCAATCATAACTGCAATTGGATTTATGTCAAATCCATATAGACATTCAGGAGTATTGGTTTTAACAGCTAATAAAAAAGCCCCGCTGCCACAACAAGGATCAAGGAAAGTTTCACCATCTTTGAGAATTTTCCCATCTACCATATACAAGGCAATTTTCTTACTTGTATAATATTGCCCCGTTATATTACGTTCGCCTTCTGTAATCAAAGACTGGTATATGAAACCAATAACGTCTTCATCGGTGCACCAAACATTATTAGGTTCATCAATGTCAAGCTCTTTGTAATCCGACAGAGTTGAAATGAACTTCTTTACATTTTCCTTTTCTATTATCCCTGCATGTCGAAGATAATGCAAGCAAAGAGTATATATAATATCACCTACTGAGGCATCGATAGATGCGAGTTCAGACAAAAGGGAATAGGCTGGTGCATAATCGAGATAGGCAGTGGCAACGACACGCTTTTTAGATTGGGTTTTGTTTGCACGTTTTGTCAGCTTTATCTTCGAGTCGCTATTTAGTCTTTTCCAATTATATTCCGTTGCTTTGCTTATTGGTAGCATAAAATGTACTTTTATTTAATTACCTTTATCCTACTATAACTTTATATTAAAGCAGTTTTTATAGATTTTTTCATATTTCTGGGCAATATTACGGCTATCGTGGTATTTCTTTACGAACAGACGACTTTCTTTTGACAAGCGCTCCATTATTGTGTTATCCAGCAGGGCGCGTTCTATTATAGCTATGTTCTGTTCGTCGGTAAGTTCGGGGCTGACGTTTATTATAGGACGTAATGTATGTTCACCAATGAATGAATAATATTCTTCCTCTGCACCGCCTATTACCACTGTTCCGCGTGCCATGGCTTCAAGCGAATTCATTGACGGAGTGAAACTGTAAAGCTGGTCTACAAGAACATCTGCATCTTGCAGCAAAGCCATGTATTCATCATACGGCACCCCCTCTACATACTTTATTTTAAGTCTCCCAGGATGCCTTGCTGCTATATCTTCCAAAAATGCAGCAATGCGCATAGCACCCTTCATAAAATCACGCTTGGGCTGTATACCCACAAGCACCTTTAAAGACGACGAGAAGCTCTTATTATGGTCTGAGAACAATGTTTCTGATATGTCTATTGGCAGTCCGCAATAGAAAAGTTTTGACGAGAAAGGTTCAGTTTCATAGCATAACCAGTATTCATACAATACGGCAACCAAAGCATCAGCCATCAGCGTGGTGCGTTTCCAGCATTTAAAAGGCGATGGCATCATTACTTCGCCTATTCTATCCTTGTTAGCGTCAGCATTTTGCTCACTGCCGTTCCAAAAGGTGTCACTATAGCGTGGCACACCCTGTGCCTGACGCATAAAAATCTGCGGGTCATCGCCAAGACATAGTTTCACGCAAGATTTATTGAAGAACTTTAAAAACTTAAGTAATAGCGTGTTCCATCCGTATTTAAGCGGCACGAACTGGTAGTTGTGTATCTGCACCACATCGTTGCCCACAAGTTGCGGCAAATGGGTGAGTAGTTTCCATAACACCATAAGCCCCCCAAACTTGCCGTATTTCAAGTTGCGTCTAAGGTCAATGTCACGCGGAGCGTCATGCCAACCGTTGCCGTCAGACATTGTAACAACACGGTGTCCTCGCTCTTCAAGAGCTTTCTTCAACGTGTTGTGCACAAAGCTTGCCTCACCAATAAGCAATATTTTCATCCCGTAATTCTACGACAGTTCGAGCATGCGTTCTATAGGTTTTACCGCAAGGCGTGCCGTTTCTTCATCCACGTCAACAGAAGGCCATTCGTATTTAAGGCAGTTATAAATTTTTGCAAGCGTGTTCATTTTCATATACCCGCACTCATTGCATGAACATCCCAGCGCCCCTTCTGTAACTTCAGGTGGAACTGGTATGAATTTCTTGTCAGGGCATTTGCGTGTCATCTCGTGAAGTATTCCCGCCTCGGTTGCAACAATGAACTCTTTTGTATCGCTCTCTATGGCATGCTTCAGCAGCACAGCAGTAGAACCAACTACATCGGCAAGCACCACTACAGGACCTTTACATTCTGGATGCACAAGAACTTCCGCTTCTGGGTGTTCCTGCTTAAGTTTTACAATACCTTCGGCAGAAAAACGCTCGTGCACATGACAACCGCCGTTCCAGAGCAACATGTTGCGCCCTGTAACACTATTAATATAAGAGCCTAAGTTATAGTCAGGACCGAATATTATCTTTTCGTCCTTAGGAAACGAGTCTACAATTTTCTTTGCGTTTCCGCTTGTAACCACAACATCCGTCAAAGCCTTAACAGCAGCAGTGGTATTGACATAGCTCACAACTTTATATCCAGGATGTTCATCCTTATATTTTTTCAAGTCGTCAGCACGGCAAGAGTCTGCCAGCGAGCATCCGGCGTTAAGGTCAGGACAAAGCACGAGTTTCTGCGGCGAAAGGATCTTGCATGTTTCAGCCATAAAATGCACACCGCACATAACAATGATATCAGCATCAGTCTGCGCCGCCTTCCTTGCCAACGCAAGTGAATCGCCTATAAAATCAGCAATATCCTGTATGTCACCTGTAGTATAGTAGTGAGCCAATATTACGGCATTTTTCTTTTTGCAAAGTTCTCTTATTTCCTTGCTCAAATCTATGCTCTCATCAACAGTTTCGTCAATGAAACCTTTTTCGAGCCATGCTTTGTCCACATTCATTATATATTATATTTTTATTATTGTTCTTAATTAAAAAATAGTATGTATATGATGATATGCCGTGGATTTGTTTATAACTTAAATTGATTTTTCTTGCTTTTTTGGTTATCAACGTATGAATTACACTTTTCAACAAGTTATTCATTCCGTTTCATTCTTGCTTTCAGCAAATAATGAGGGTTATCAACATTATACACTAATGGTGCAAAGATAATAAGTTTATATCTTTTGTTGATGAAAAAGCGTTGAAAAGTTTCTGAAACGTTGTTTACAACAGTGTGGATTTCCACGCTTAATTATGCCGCCTTCTGATTGTGTGGATAACGATATTGTTTTCCACATGCTTTTCCACATGGTTATAAACAGCTTTTTCAACTTATAATATAAAGGGAAGTATTTTATATATTGAGGTAAGGCTTTTGGTGGATACATATTTTTTAAAAGACCAAATAGACTTGAAAATTTGTGTTTCTCTCCTATTATAAGTAATTTTGTAGCCCAAGTGTTATTGTATAGACAAGATAATTGTCTCTTACAAGAGCATCTATGAAATATAATAAGTATAACATTGTGGAAAGCATTTTTAATTAAGTGCATTTCTATTTTAAAGATAAAAATATGCAAGAAACAAGACAAAATCGCATTGCACGGTTGTTGCAGAAAGAACTAAGTCTCATATTTCAAAGCCAGACGCGTGCCATGCATGGTGTGATGGTGTCGGTAACGAGAGTAAAAGTTAGTCCAGACCTTAGTATATGTACGGCCTATCTGAGCATATTCCCCTCAGAAAGAGGAGAGGAGATAATAGACAATGTAAGAAAGAACGAGAAGACTGTGCGCTATGACTTGGGACAGCGCGTGCGCAACCAGTTGCGTATAATTCCAGAATTGCGTTTCTTTATTGATGATTCGCTTGATTATATAGAGCGTATTGACGAACTGCTGAAAAAGTAGGGATGCATTGTTGAAGAAAATTTAGCGTTAGGTCATGAACTTTCCTTTTTTCATAGCACGCCGTTATATATTTTCAAAAAAGAGTACTCACGCTATAAATATTATAAGTGGTATAAGCGCAGTGGGAGTTGCTGTAGCGACTATGGCATTAGTAGTGACGCTTAGCGTATTCAACGGCTTTCACGACCTTGTAGCATCATTTTTCACGTCGTTTGATCCGCAGATTGAGATTGTACCTTCTCAGGGGAAAGCTGCTTCCGCAAACGACCCTCTTTTGTTAAAGGTGCAGAAACTGCCACAGGTGGATGTGGCTACGGAGTGCGTAAAAGACCATGCTCTAGCCGTTTACAAAGGTAGACAGCAGATGGTGACAGTGATGGGAGTTGACAACAACTTTGAGCAGATGTCGCGTATAGGTGAGATTCTTTATGGCGACGGAACTTTTCTGCTCAGTGCAGCAAATCTTAATTTTGCTACCGTAGGTATAAGACTTGCGGAGACCTTGGGGATGAATGCGCGCTGGGATGGAAATTTACTCCTATATGCACCGAGAAAGACCGGTCAGCTTGACATGACAAATCCAACCGACGGCTTCGTGGTTGATTCGCTTATATCGCCAGGGGTTGTCTTTATGGTAAAGCAGGGCAAATATGACCGCGACCATGTGATAGTGCCGCTTGAATTTGCACGTAGCCTTTTCGGTCAGCAAGGCCATCTTACATCGTTACAGATACGGTTGAAGAATGGCAGCGATCTTGATAAAGTGAAAGAACAGATGAAAGCCATTGTCGGCAGCAAATATCGTGTGCTCGACCGTTATGAACAACAGGAGGATACGTTCCGTATTATGAAGGTTGAAAAATTCATAGCATACATTTTTCTTACCTTTATCCTTATTGTTGCCAGTTTCAATATCATCGGTTCTATATCAATGCTAATAATAGACAAGAAGAATGATGTAGCCACTCTTCATAATTTGGGAGCAACAGATCGCCAAATTTCCAGTATTTTCCTTTTTGAAGGTAGGATGATAAGTTTTTTTGGAGCACTTGCTGGAATTCTTTTGGGTTTGCTCTTGTGTTGGTTGCAGCAGCAATTTGGTCTCGTGGCATTGGGCAAATCAAGTGGAACGTTCGTCGTTGATGCTTATCCTGTTAGTGTGCATCCCGAGGATGTTGCATTAGTATTTATTACAGTTATAGCAGTAGGCTTTATTGCCGTGTGGTATCCGGTGAGATACTTCAGCAAGAAACTTTTAAAATAAAAAAATACGGCGAGTATACCGCCGTATTTTTTATTTTACCATATTATATAGTTTAGTGAACTTTATTTTTCTTCTTTATAAATGTTCATGAATAAGAAATAGAATAATATACCACTCACGAATCCAGCCAAGGCATCTACCGCATAGTGGGCTTGGATATATACTGTTGCCATACAGAGAAAAAAGTAGAATGGCAACATGCAAAAGAAGAGTCGTCTGTTGCGTGTGTGCCATACTAGCAACATAATAACTGTACTAATGCCCACATGACTGCTTGGGAATGCAGCTGTCGGGCGTTCGCCTGCAGCCTTGGCATCCTCTACCAATTGGTAAAATAATCCATCGGTATATCCTGGACTGGGCAGACATTCTGTGTGAGAGTTAAACCAATCGCCAACGTTTGGGAATATTCCTGCTGTGATATTGTCTAATCCTACTGCTTTATAGTAGAAAGTTGGTCCAGTAACAGGTATAAGGTCAAATATAATGTAGTAGGCGAAGAAAGAGGCAAGTATTACAAATGTTGCCCGTTGGAATTCAGAATATTTCCATATAAAGTAATAAACTGCTGCAAGTACTATCATAGGATAGTATGAAGCATATCCCATATCCATTAGTTCGCTGACCACTGGCCAAGGCATTTTTTCACAAAAGAGCAGTGCCGGTTGACATCCGAAGATGCTCTGTTCGGCAGTGGCGAAAACATGATCCAGATTAGGCAGAAGGCGGTTAAGTTCGTAAGTATCGGGATACCACCATCCTAACAAAGCCATTTGCACAACAATGCGCGCAAAGCGTGTTAATTTGCAAGGCAACATTCTGTATACTCCCCACATGGCAAAGGTCATTACCGCAATGCGGATTCTTCCCCAAATCATGGCATCAGGGTTAGCAACCTTTGTGTATGTGATCAGAACCATGAGTAGCGTAAAGACTAGATAGCCTAGCATTATCCATTCTGCAATGAAGAGTCCTCGCTTGGGCTTTTTCTCTATTTTAAAGTAATCTTTCATCTATTTTAAGCAATGAGATATTTTATTTGTTATGATACATTGTGGTTTATAGCCAACCGTTTTCTTTATACCATTTTATTGTTATTTGTACTCCGCGTTCTAATGTATATTGAGGATTGAATCCAAGGTCACGCTTTGCCGGAGTAATGTCGCACCGCCAATTGCGCTGTTTCATTATATTGTATTTGTCACGGTTGAGAGCCGAAATTCTGCCTGTTAAGTGCGCAAAAGCTTCTGCTATTGTTGATACCGTTTTGAGAAACCACAGTGGGGCTACGATTCGGAGCACATGTTTAGTGTGTAGTTCTTTCTTTATTAGGTCGCTGAATGTACGGGAAGAGTATACGCATCCGTCGCTGAGCAGGAAGCTCTTGCCACAAACATCACGTTGCAAGGCGAGAAAAACAGCTTGTACAACATCTTTTACAAAAATAAACGTTATATCTTGCTGCTTGTATCCAACGGCAAAATCAACATGTTTCTTTATGCTGTCGGCCATCATAAAATAGTCTTTTTCTTTCGGACCGTAAACACCTGTTGGGCGAAGTATAACGAAAGGGAACGAACTGCCTAGTGAGCGTAGGTATTCTTCTGCCATTAGTTTGCTCCGGCCATAAGCCGTATTGGGGCATGGCGTGTCGTCGTCTTTAATGTCTATATAAGGTTGTTCCTCACGTATAGGTCCTAAAATACTCAAGCTACTAACAAAAACGAAACGTTCAATTTTTGCAGAACTTTGTCGCAGAGCATCAACGAGATTTTTAGTTCCATCCGTATTTGTGTGGAAAAAATCTTTTTTATTGAGACACTTGGTAACTCCTGCTGCATGGACAACATAGTTGAAGTGATGACATTCAAGTTGTTGTGATAGTTTTTTAGGATCAGACAAATCAAGTTCAATGAAATTTATATTTTGCTGCTGAAGATATTTTTTAGAACTTTTGCTTCTTACTGCTGCCCATACGTCCATGCCGCGGCTGAGGGCTTCCTCCACGATAAAACTACCGATGAAGCCTGTTGCACCGGTTATAAGTATCTTTTTCTTTTCCATCAAAATAAGTGTTAGGTGCTGCAAATGTAAATAAAATAATCTGATATTTCCAAATATAAAGGTTCATTTGAACAAATATATAGGTAAGGCGAAAAAACGGGCAAATGGCTGAAATAAAACGTTATACTTGCATATACAATTATATTTTCGTAATTTCGCACCCAAGTACACAGGTAAAAAATAATGATGAAAAAACTCTTTATAGAGACATATGGATGCCAAATGAACGTGGCTGACAGCGAGGTCGTTGCATCGGTAATGCAGATGGCCGGATATGAACTTTGCGAAAATGAGGCCGACGCTGACGCTATATTTATGAATACATGTAGTGTCAGGGAGAATGCTGAAAATAAAATATACAATAGGCTTGAAACTCTCCATGCAGAGCAGCGTAAAGGGCGTCGTGTGATACTTGGCGTGTTGGGATGCATGGCTGAAAGGGTGAAGGATGACCTTATAGAAAACCACTACGCAAATCTTGTATGTGGTCCGGACAGCTATCTGAACCTTCCTGATATGATAGCGCAGTGTGAGAATGGCAATAATGCCATTGATATAGAACTTTCCAAGACGGAAACTTATAGAGATATTGTGCCGCAACGCATAGGTTTAGCAAAGGTGAGTGGCTTTGTAAGCATTATGCGCGGGTGTAACAATTTCTGTCATTACTGCATTGTACCATACACCCGAGGAAGGGAGCGCAGTCGCGATGCGGAAAGTATACTTAGGGAAGTGAAAGACCTTTCTGACCGCAAATTCAAGGAAGTTACTCTTTTAGGACAGAATGTAAATAGCTATGGTTTGTCGCCTTCAGGAAAACGTGAGGAAGGAAGTGTGTCGTTTGCAGAACTTCTGAGAATGGTGGCTCGTGCAGTGCCACATATGAGGGTTCGGTTTACTACTTCTAATCCTGAAGATATGACAGAGGATATTCTCCACGCCATTGCAGAGGAGCCAAACCTCTGCAAACATATACATTTTCCGGCACAGAGCGGAAGCGACAAGGTATTAAAACTGATGAACCGTAAATATACTCGTGCTGAATATTTAGCAAAAGTTGATGCTATACGGAAAATAATTCCTGGATGCGGACTTACAACAGACATATTTGTTGGATATCATGACGAGACGGAAGAAGCTCATAAGGAAACGTTGTCGCTCGTAAGAGAAGTAGGGTTCGACTCTGCTTTCATGTTTAAATACTCTGAACGTCCTGGCACCTATGCCGCAAAACATCTTCCCGACAATGTTTCTGAGGAGGTGAAGATAAGACGTCTTAACGAACTTATAAAACTGCAGACAGAGATAAGTGCGCAGCGTAATAAGGAAGATGAAGGTAAGGTGTTTGATGTGTTAGTTGAAACTTATAGCAAGCGTAGTCGTCAACAACTGATGGGGCGCACGGAACAAAACAAGGCTGTAGTATTCGACAAGGGTGCGCATCATATAGGAGAAACAGTAAGAGTGAAGATAATTGGAAGTACCAGTGCTACGCTATTTGGAGAAGTTGTAGAATAAAAATTATATTTGATGAAAGAATTTCTGCAAATACTACGCCGCTTCGTGCCGCCATATAAAAAATATTTGATGCTGACGGTGGCTTTCAATATACTTTCGGCACTACTCAACATATTCTCTTTTGCAGCTATAATACCTATCCTGCAGATTATCTTCAGGACAGGAAATACGTCAGTTGCCACGCATATGATGGAATGGGATTTTGACAACTTAAAAGAAGTATTGTCAAACAATCTCAATTATATCGTGAGTCAACTTACTTCAGAAATGGGGCCAATTACAACATTGCTCGTTCTTGGACTTTTTCTCTCTTTGACAACATTCCTCAAGACAGGTGCATACTTTTTTTCCTCTGCAACTGTTATACCTATTCGCACGGGGATTGTACGCGATATAAGAAATCAACTCTAT
This sequence comes from bacterium, assembly GCA_963644035.1. Classification (GTDB taxonomy): domain Bacteria; phylum Bacteroidota; class Bacteroidia; order Bacteroidales; family Bacteroidaceae; genus Prevotella. The sequence goes on along the minus strand of CAVIMN010000011.1, from coordinate 32,032 downwards.
CGCAAAATAACATCATTGCCACTCGGTTTCTTCTCAGAAGAACGTAAGGGCGACATCATTGCAAGAATGAGCGGGGATGTGCAGGAGGTGGAAAACTCCATAATGAGTTCGCTTGACATGCTTTTCAAAAATCCAATCCTTATAATAGCATATTTTGTGACGCTGTTATTTGTCAGTTGGCAGTTGACACTTTTCACTATACTCTTTGTTCCTGTAATGGGATGGCTTATGGGAAAAGTCGGGCGTAAACTAAAGCGCAAGTCAAAGGAAGCACAGGGACTTTGGAGCGACACAATGAGCCAGGTAGAGGAAACACTCGGTGGCTTACGCATAATTAAGGCTTTTTGTGCAGAAGAAAAGATGAACAATCGTTTTGATAAGGTAAACTCTGGGTATCGCGACAGGATACTAAAAGTAAACACTCGTCAGCAGATGGCACACCCGATGAGTGAATTTCTTGGTACAGTAATGATTGTCATCGTTTTATGGTTTGGTGGAATACTAGTGCTTAAGCAGCAGGTACTTTCTGGACCAACATTTATATATTACCTAGTTATTCTATATAGTATAATAAATCCGCTTAAGGATTTTTCAAAGGCTAGCTACAATATACCTAAAGGTCTTGCCTCAATGGAACGTATAGACAAAATTTTGCTTGCAGAAAATGATATACGTGAAAAAGATGACGCAAAACATATAACGTCTTTCAACCATGAAATAGAATTCCGTCACGTTTCGTTCAGATATGGCGAGCAATGGGTGTTGCGAGACATAAACTTGAAAATAGAAAAAGGAAAGACTATTGCCCTTGTGGGGCAGAGTGGAGGAGGAAAGTCTACGCTTGTGGATTTGATACCAAGATACTATGATGTACAGGAAGGTGAGGTTCTCATAGATGGAATAAATGTTAAAGATCTTGACATCCATGACCTTAGGCAACTGATAGGAAATGTTAACCAAGAGGCTATCCTTTTCAATGATACTTTCTTCAACAATATTTCGTTTGGAGTGGATAGCGCCACAAGAGAGCAAGTTGAAGAGGCTGCAAAAATAGCTAATGCCCACGAATTCATAACGGCTTCTGAAAACGGCTATGACACAAATATTGGTGATCGTGGCGGGCGACTCTCTGGCGGGCAAAGGCAAAGAGTAAGTATAGCACGTGCGATACTTAAAAATCCGCCTATACTTATACTTGACGAGGCAACGTCTGCTCTTGATACAGAAAGTGAACGTCTTGTGCAGGACGCTTTGGAGCGCCTAATGAAAACGCGTACAACAGTGGCTATAGCGCATAGACTTTCTACCATTAAGAATGCCGATGAAATATGCGTGTTGCACGACGGAAAAATTGTGGAACGTGGAACGCATGATGAACTGCTTACCAGCGACGGGTATTATAGAAAGCTGCACGATATGCAGGCGTAAGAGAAAAACAGAACTTTGAAATATGGTAAGAAAAATTGTACATTCAATTTTTTATGCAATATCACTTTTGCCATACTGCGTGCTGTATGCAATGTCTGATGTTGGCTTTTTGCTTGTATATTATATTATAAGGTATAGGCGAAGAGTTGTTAGAGGTAATCTTACTACATCGTTTCCCGAAAAAAGCAAAAAGGAGATAATAGAAATAGAACGCGGCTTCTACCATTGGCTATGCGACTATTTTGTAGAAACGGTGAAAATGTTGTCTGTAACCGATACAACATTGCTAAAACATATAGAGTTCCGTAATGCCGAACAAATAGAAAGTTATTATGATAGAGGGCAGACGTGTGCCGCTATATTGGGACATTACTGCAATTGGGAACTATTGTCGGCTACAGGGTTGGCATTTAAAAAACATAAAGACGCTATATGTGGACTTATATACCATCCTCTTCGTAACAAGGCTTTCGACAGTCTATTCCGTGATATTCGTCAAAGCAAAGGAGGTGTGTGTGTGCCGAAGAACGAGATTTTGAGATTTCTTGTGAGATATCGTCGAGAGAAACGTATGTGGTTATTCGGTTACATATCTGACCAATCGCCTAAATATGAGAACATACATTTTTGGCTTCCTTTTTTGAACCACGATACTCCCGTGTTTACAGGTGGAGAAAAAATAATGCGGAAAATGAATGATGCCGTATTCTATGTAGACATGGAACGACCGAAGCGCGGACATTATATATGCACTTTCAAGTTACTCACAGACATGCCTCAGGAAATGGGAGAAAACCAAATAACGGAGCGCTTTTTCCAAATGCTTGAAAATACGATAAGAAGAGATCCTAGCTATTACCTTTGGAGTCACGACAGATGGAAACGTACTCGTGATATTTTTGAAAAGAGGTATATTGTAGAGAATGGACATGTAATAAAAAGAAAAACTACTGAGCAACCATGATTATCGGATTTGACGCAAAACGCATAGTAAGGAATTTTACAGGGTTGGGCAGTTATTCGCGCACACTTGTAAACGACCTTTCAGTTATTGTTCCTAAAGGTACGGGCATGTTGCTTTATACTCCAGATGAGGGACGCACAGAGTTGAAATCTCTAGTGAAGGAAACGCAGTATATGAAATATGTCTATCCGCAAAAGCACCCCTTCAAAATAATGAGGGATATATGGCGTGTGAAAGGTATTGTGGAAGATATGAAGAGAGATGGTGTAGATATTTTCCACGGACTTACGGGAGAATTACCTTCAGGAATAAAAAAGGCTGGGATAAAAACGGTTGTGACAATACATGACCTTATATTTATGCATCATCCAGAATACTACAATTGGGTAGATACAAAAATATATGCATGGAAATTTAGAAGAACATGTAAGGAGGCTGATCGCATAATAGCTATAAGTGAATGTACTAAAAGGGACATAATGCGGTTTGGAGGTGTTGAACCGCAGAAAATTGATGTAATATACCAAAGTTGCAGTACAGAGTTCAAGGTTCGCGAAAGTGAAAAAAAACTGCAAGAAGTACATTCCACATACATGTTGCCAAAGCGTTATATTGTAAATGTTGGCACAATAGAGGAACGAAAAAATATATTGCTCGCAGTAAAGGCCATGTCTATGGTGCCATCAGATGTAAGTCTTGTGGTGGTAGGACGCCCAACTCCATATGCAGACAAAGTTAAGGCGTATGTGGAGAAAAATAATTTAGGTGGTAGGGTGAAATTTCTTCACAACGTGCCACATGAAGATCTGCCAGCCATATATCAGATGGCGGAAGCTTGTGTATATCCTTCACGTTATGAAGGCTTTGGATTACCTATAATAGAGGCAATACAAAGTGGGTTGCCTGTTGTGGCATGTACAGGAAGCTGCCTTGAAGAGGCAGGTGGAAACGACTGTATTTATGTAAAGCCAGACGATGTCTACGGAATGGCTGAAGCCTTAAAGCAGGTTTTACAAGGGGCACCAGGCAGAGAAGAACGAATAAAGAAAAGTCAATTATATGTGAAGCGTTTTGAGGGAAATAATGTAGCAGAGAAAGTGCTTGGCGTTTACCGCAAATTGGTAGTGGAAGAATAACGGCATTATAATAAATGTTTCCCTAAAAAGAACATGATTAGTTTTATATCAAAAAAGTTTTGACCTTTCGGTAAAGTTTCCGAACTTTGCACGAACCGCTACAACAAAAAGTTGAGAGCGTGAAAAAATATAATATAAAAACAGTCATAAGGAAATATAAAATAGAACAATCATTAATACTGTATTTTTATGGCAGAGAATTTGGAAATTAAAGAGTTGGAGCAGGTTGTTGTGCGCTTTTCTGGCGACTCTGGCGACGGTATGCAGCTAGCCGGAAACATCTTCTCCACAGTTTCGGCCACCATCGGCAACGGTATTTCGACATTCCCAGATTATCCAGCGGATATTCGCGCCCCGCAAGGTTCGCTTACTGGGGTTTCAGGATTTCAGGTACATATAGGCGAAGGAAAGGTTTACACCCCAGGTGATAAGTGTGATGTACTTGTAGCCATGAACGCTGCCGCACTGAAAACGCAGTATAAGTATGCAAAGAAACAAGCAACGGTTATTATTGATACCGACAGTTTCGGACCAAAAGATCTCCAAAGAGCGGAATTCAAAACAGAAGATTATTTGGCTGAAATGGGTATAGATGAAGATACCGTTGTGGCTTGCCCTATTACAAAGATGGTAAAGGATTGTCTCGCTGATTCAGGTATGGACAACAAATCTATACTGAAATGCCGAAACATGTTTGCATTGGGTATTGTTTGTTGGCTTTTCAACCGTGATGTGAAATTGGTGGAGAATTTTTTAAGGGAAAAATTTGCCAAGAAGCCACAGATTGCTGAAAACAATATAAAGGTTGTAAATGCCGGATATGACTACGGACATAATGTTCACGCTGGAGTTCCTGCAACTTATCGTATAGAGTCAAAGCATAAGGAAAAGGGACGCTATATGGACATAACAGGAAACAAGGCTACGGCATATGGACTTATAGCTGCTGCAGAAAAAGCAGGATTGAAACTATTCCTTGGGTCATATCCTATAACACCGGCTACAGATGTACTTCATGAATTGGCAAAACACAAATCATGCGGTGTGACGACAGTGCAGTGTGAAGACGAGATATCAGGTTGTGCTAGTGCAATAGGAGCTTCTTTTGCCGGAGCATTGGCTGCTACGTCAACATCTGGTCCTGGTATATGTTTAAAGTCGGAAGCTATAAATCTTGCAGTAATAGATGAATTGCCGCTTGTTGTGATTGATGTGCAGCGTGGCGGACCATCTACAGGATTGCCAACGAAGAGTGAACAGACGGATCTTCTGCAGGTGCTTTACGGAAGAAACGGTGAGTCGCCCATGCCTGTGATTGCAGCAACAAGTCCAACCGATTGCTTTGATGCTGCTTATGCCGCAGCAAAGATAGCGTTGGAACATCTAACACCAGTAGTCTTACTGACCGATGCTTATGTAGCTAATGGTTCGGCAGCATGGAAATTACCTAATATAGCAGAGCTTCCGTCTATAAAGCCTCATTATGCTCCAGAAAGTATGAAGGGTGCCTATACGCCTTATAAGAGAGACGAGGATAGCCTAGTGCGCTATTGGGCGATTCCTGGGCAAGAAGGTTTTACTCATATCCTTGGTGGATTGGAGAAAGATGGAGATACAGGAGCTATATCAACAGATCCTGAAAATCATGATAAGATGTGTCGCTTGCGTGCTGGAAAGATAGAACGTATACCAGTGCCAGATTTGGAGGTTCTTGGAGATAAAGATGATGCAGAACTGCTGATAGTTGGTTTTGGCGGAACATACGGTCATCTTTATTCTGCAATGGAAGAATTGCGGAAGCAGGGTAGAAAAGTGGCTCTTGCTCATTTCAAGTATATAAATCCGTTGCCTGCAAACACGGCTGATGTACTTAAAAAATATCCAAAGACAGTGGTTGCAGAACAGAACCTTGGACAACTAGCAGCCTATCTGCGTGCAAAGGTGGACGGCTTCACGCCTTATCAATATAATGAAGTTAAGGGACAGCCATTTGTAGTGAGTGAATTGGTGAGAGAGATAAACAATATTTTCGAAAAATAAAGAAACGTCTAAACAATATGGAAAAGTATACAGTTCAAGACTATAAGAAGGGACAGCCACGTTGGTGTCCTGGTTGCGGCGATCACTTCTTCTTGGCTTCGCTCCACAAGGCGATGGCGGAGTTAGGCGTTCCGCCCCATAATACGGCGGTAATTTCAGGAATAGGATGTTCTAGCCGTCTACCTTATTACGTGAACACATATGCTATGCAAACTGTTCACGGACGTGCTGCAGCAATAGCTACAGGTGCAAAGGTTGCCAATCCAAATCTTACAATATGGCAGATAAGCGGTGACGGAGACGGATTGGCTATTGGAGGTAATCATTTTATACATGCTAACCGCAGAAATGTGGACATAAACATAGTATTGCTTAATAACCGTATCTATGGCTTGACAAAAGGTCAATATTCCCCTACATCGCCAAGGGGGTTCGTTAGCAAATCTTCTCCTTATGGAACGGTAGAAGATCCGTTCCGTCCGGCAGAACTGTGTTTTGGAGCGCGTGGAAACTTCTTTGCTCGCGCCGTGGCAACAGATGCACAAGGGACGGTGGATATTTTGAAAGCAGCTTACAATCACAAGGGAGCGTCAGTTTGCGAAATACTTCAGAATTGTGTCATCTTCAACAATGGTGCTTATGATCCTATTTATAAAAGCGAGGGACGAAAGAAGAATGCAATCTATGTGCGTCATGGTCAGCCTTTGATATTTGGAGAAAACAATGAATATGGCCTTATGCAGGAAGGCTTCGGGCTTAAAGTTGTAAAAATAGGTGAGAATGGCATAACAGAGAAGGATATTCTTGTGCATGATGCACATTGCGAAGACAATACGTTGCAGTTGAAACTAGCCATGATGGATAATGAACATGGTTTTCCTGTTGCACTCGGAGTAATCAGGGATGTAGAGGCACCTACATATGAAAAGGCTGTGGAAGAGCAGATAGAAGAAGTTAAGAGTAAGAAGAAATACCATAATTTCATGGAGCTGCTTGAAACAAACGATACTTGGGAAGTTAAATAAAAAAGTTTGAATAAATTATGTCATACAGCCATGGGTTTAAAAAATAAATCTTTGGAGGTATGACATATTTTTATAGATGCATATATAACAAAGGTGTGGGTTTGCTCAACACGCCGTCAGATTAAAAAAACATATGATTACTGACAAAATATCCGAATTTGAGATAATGGCTCCAGTAGGTTCGCGCGAAAGCCTTGTTGCAGCAATACAGGCGGGTGCGGACTCAGTGTATTTCGGAATAGAAAAGCTCAATATGCGAGCTCATTCGGCTAGTACTTTTACTATAGATGATTTGCGTGAAATTGCTGCAACATGCAACGAACGAGGTATGAAGACATATCTTACAGTTAATACCATCATCTATAATAACGACATATTGTTGATGCACGAAATCGTTGATGCGGCAAAACAAGCGGGAATAACGGCGGTAATAGCAAGCGATGTTGCAGTAATGAACTATTGCAACTCTATTGGACAGGAAGTACATCTTTCTACTCAACTTAATATATCCAATATTGAAGCCCTTAAATTCTATGCGCGTTTCGCTGACGTTGTAGTGCTTGCACGCGAACTCAATATGGAGCAAGTGTCGGAAATATACCGCATGGCAAAAGAACAAGGCATATGTGGCCCGTCAGGTAATCCTATACGTATTGAAATGTTCTGTCATGGTGCATTGTGTATGGCTATTAGTGGAAAGTGTTACCTTAGTCTTGACAATGCTAATCGTTCAGCAAACCGTGGAGAATGTATACAGTTATGCCGACGTTCCTATACTGTTACAGACAACGAAACTGGTACACAATTAGAGATTGACAATAAATATGTTATGAGTCCCAAAGATTTGAAAACCATACGCTTCATAGACAAAATGATGGAGAGTGGCGTAAGGGTATTCAAAATAGAAGGACGAGCGCGTGGTCCAGAATATGTGTATACAGTAGTGAAATGCTATAAGGAAGCAATACGCAGTGTACTTGAAGGAACTTTCACAGAGGATAAGAAAGACGCATGGGATGAACGTCTTGCAACAGTATTCAACCGTGGATTCTGGGACGGATATTATCTTGGGCAGAAACTCGGAGAATGGAATAAAAACTATGGATCGTGTGCAACAGAACGAAAGGTTTATGTAGGAAAGGGCATAAAATATTTTTCAAAATTAGGTGTTGCAGAGTTTGCTATAGAGGCGTCCGACTTCAAAAAAGGTGACAAACTGCTTATAACGGGTCCAACAACAGGTGTTATCTACCTTAATGCAGATGAGATACGTTACGACTTAAAGCCCGTAGACGAGGCTCTTAAGGGGCAGAGAATATCAATGCCCGTGCCTGCAAAGGTTAGACCCAGTGATAAACTTTTCAAATTGGAAAAAACGAACGGAATAAAACAATAATAAATGACTATCAACGAAATACAAGACGAGGTGATAGAGGAATTTTCCGATTTCACTGATTGGATGGATAAATACCAACTTCTGATAGATTTAGGAAACGAACAGCCGGTTCTTGATGAAAGGTACAAGACGGAGAGTAATCTTATTGATGGATGCCAGAGTAGGGTGTGGCTGCAGGCAGACTATGTTGACGGAAAGATAAAATTTACAGCAGAGAGTGATGCCTTAATAGTAAAAGGCATAATAGCATTGCTTATCCGTGTGTTAAGTGGACATACGCCACAAGAAATTCTTGATGCAAATCTTTATTTTATAGATCGTATAGGGCTAAAAGAGCATCTTTCGCCAACTCGATCAAACGGATTGTTGGCTATGGTTAAACAAATACGCATGTATGCATTGGCTTACAAAATGAAAGGCGAGGAATGAGAAAATTGAAAACGTTGGAGATGCATCGCATGACGGTTGATGACTTCAAAAAAAGTCATAAAATGCCACTCATTGTAGTTCTTGATGATGTGCGTTCGCTCCATAACGTAGGATCAGTGTTTCGTAGTGGTGATGCCTTTCGTATAGAGGCTATATTTCTTTGCGGCATAACTGCTACTCCACCAATGCCTGAAATCCATAAAACGGCATTAGGTGCAGAAGATAGCGTTGAATGGCATTATTTTAAAACGGCTCAAGAGGCGATAGATGAGTTGCATAAAAGAGAATATTTAGTATGTGCCATTGAGCAGTGTGAAGGCAGTACTATGCTAAACAAATTCAACGTGAGCAAATTATCGGCCAATGGATATGGCATAGTCTTAGGAAATGAAGTAAAAGGCGTTCATCAAGATGTGGTAGATCAATGTGATTATTGTTTGGAGATACCGCAGTTTGGTACAAAGCATTCTCTAAATGTATCTGTTACAGCAGGTATTGTAATATGGGAATTTGCCAGTAAGTTGTTGATGACTGATTGAATTTTAAAGTAAAAAAACATATTATTGCACTACTGTCCAAAGAAAGAAATCAAAGAAGGGCAACACAGAATATAATTTGAGAAAAATTCTTTGGAAAGTAGTGCATTTTTTTCTTTTTGTTGATGAAGCGACAACTTCGCTTGATTCAAACATATTTGTCGTTATTCTCGTATCAAATGTTTTCTAGCTAATATATTAAGAGGAAGAGGTGTTACAAAATATATTTAGAAACGTCACCTTAAAAAGGTGAAATATAGGTATCACCAGACATAATAAGCAGAATACTAGAAAACAATATAATGGAAACAAAAGAACTCGTAAGACAAGCCGAAGTTGACCGCCGCCGCCTTTTGGAGGTAGTCTACAATGCTAAAGCCGGACATATCGGCGGAGACCTGTCATGTTTGAACGTTATGACGGCTCTCTATTTCAATATTATGAACGTTACTCCCGACGCACCAAAAGATCCGGAGCGCGACCGTTTCATTTTGAGTAAGGGTCATTGTGTGGAAGCTTTATATGTAACACTTGAGGCAAAGGGTTATCTGAAGAAAGAAATAACAGATACTCTTGGACAATACGGCTCAATACTTTCAGGACACCCAACAATTGAAGTTCCAGGCATAGAGGTTAACACCGGTGCTTTGGGTCACGGGCTGCCTATAGGCGTAGGTATGGCAATTGCTGCTAAGATGGACGGAAAAAAATATAGAACGTTTGTGCTTATGGGTGATGGAGAACAAGGCGAAGGCTCTATATATGAGGCTGCTATGGCTGGTCATCAGTATAAACTAGACAATCTTGTAGCAATTATAGACCGTAACCATCTTCAGATTTCCGGCAATACAGAAGATGTGATGGCTTTGGAAGACATTGAGGCACGCTGGACGGCATTCGGATGGGATGTTAAGAAGATGAATGGAGATGATATGGAGGATATAATTAAAACTTTCCAAAGTATCGACTATACAAACGGCAAGCCTCACCTCCTTGTGTCAGACACAACAAAAGGTAAGGGTGTTTCCTACATGGAAAACGTGGCTAAATGGCATCATGGTATGCCTAACGAGGAGCAGTATCAACAGGCACTCAACGAGATTGACGAAAGAATAAAGAACATTTAAAATACACATTTTACGATATGATAGCTTGTAGAAAAAGTTTCACCGATACTTTGCTTGAATTGGCAAAGCAGGACAAGGATATAGTTGCCGTTACTACTGATGCACGCGGCTCTGTGACGCTAGGTGACTTTGCAGCCCAGTTGCCTGCACAGTTCGTTGAATGTGGTATTGCAGAACAAGATGCTGTTGGTATTGCTGCAGGTTTGGCTCATAGTGGCAAAAAGGTTTTTGCTTGTGGTCCTGCATGTTTTTATGTGGCACGTAGTCTTGAGCAAGTAAAAGTTGATTTGGCTTATAGCGAGAATCCTGTTAAGATTCTCGGTGTAAGTGGAGGTGTTGCTTATGGAGCGCTAGGCGCAACACATCATAGTCTGCACGACATCGCAGCTCTAAGAACGTTTCCTGGAATGAATATCGTGTTGCCTTGCGATGCACGTCAGACACGCAAACTTGTAAAGATGCTTGTAGACTATCCTCAGCCCGTGTATGTCCGTGTAGGTCGTGCCGCAGTGCCTGATGTATATGAAAACGATGATTTTGATTTTCAGTTAGGAAAGGCAAACCAACTTCTCGATGGAACAGACCTGACTATTATAGGCTGTGGAGAAACGGTATACCATGCTTATCAGGCAGGATTGAGACTGAAAGAACAGGGAATCAGTGCACGTGTGCTTGACATGTCGTCTTTAAAGCCATATGATTCAGAGGCTATACTTAAAGCAGCGAAAGAAACAGGACGTATTATTACTGTTGAGGAACATAGCCGCTTTGGAGGATTGGGTGGAATAGTTACTGAAACTATAGCCGAAAATCCTGTACCCGTACATATAATCGGTATACCTGATGAGAATGTAGTACACGGCACAAACAAGGAAATCTTTGCACATTACGGTCTTGATGCAGACGGAATAGTTAAGGCTGCTCTTGACTTCGTGAAGAAATAACCCTTTTGGGGAGAACACTATTATATAGGAGAGAGTTCCAAGTGCGAACACTCTCCTATAATTTACAATACCTTTTTCTATATACTATAAGAAATAATGGCAAACTACATAATAGCTATAGACCAAAGTACGTCTGCAACAAAGGCAATGCTTTTCAGCGAAAAGTGTGAAATGCTTCAGCGTGTAAACGTGGAACACCGGCAGTATTATCCCAAAGCAGGATGGGTAGAACACGATGCTGAGGAGATATATTCCAACGTGTTGACGGCAGTTAAAGAACTGATGCGTGGTTGCGATATGGACGACAATTATTCTTTGGCCATAACGAACCAGCGTGAAACAGTCGTGGTATGGGATAAGACAACTGGTCATCCCATATGCAATGCCGTTGTCTGGCAGTGCATGCGTGGTGTTGATATCTGCAACGAACTGAAGGCGCAAGGTTACGGACCACTTGTAATGGAAAAGAGCGGATTGCTGATAGACCCGTATTTTTCAGCAAGTGGCGTGAAATGGATTCTTGATAACGTTGAGGGTGCAAGAAGCAAGGCAGATAAAGGTGAACTGATTATGGGAACAATGGAATCATGGCTCATCTGGAAGCTTACCGAAGGAGAAAGGCATGTTTCCGACTACACGAACGCTTCGCGCACGATGCTTATGAATATACACACGTTGCAGTGGGACGATGAACTTTTGGGCTTATTTGGAATACCCCGTAGCATGATGCCCGAATTGTTGCCATGCGACAGTGTCTTTGGAAAGACGACAGTGGGTGGTATATTCCCCACGCCAATAACTATAGCAGGAGTACTCGGTGATTCTCATGGGGCGCTTGCTGGACAAATGTGTTTTGAGGAAGGTCTAGGCAAAGCCACCTATGGAACAGGTTCGTCCGTGATGGTTAACATAGGCGAAAAGGCGGCACCTGCTCCCGATGGCCTTGTTACGAGCATTGCCTTTGCAGCAAAAGGAAAGGTGTTCTACGCTTTTGAAGGCAATATTCACAGTACGGGTGCAACATTGAAATGGCTTCAAGAACAACTGCATATGATAGAGTCTCCCGCTGACGTTGAAGGAGAGGCTACATCTGTTGAAGACAATGGTGGAGTGTATTTCGTTCCCGCTTTTGCAGGTCTGGGGGCACCATGGTGGAACGACAGTGTGAAGGCAGCTGTCATGGGAATGACACTTGCTACCACGCGCGCCCATTTTTTGCGTGCCGCCCTTGAGTCAATAGCTTATCAAGTAAACGATTTGGTAAAGGCCATGACAGTGAAGGCTGGTATAAACCTGAAGGAGATACGTGTTGATGGCGGGCCGACCAAAAACAAATTCCTTATGCAATTTCAGGCAGACTGCTTGAGAGTTCCAGTAAACTGTTCTGATGTAGAAGAGGCTTCGGCAATGGGAGCAGTAGTAATGAACGGTTTGTCGCGCAATGTTTGGAACAGTTTTGAAGAAGTGGCCCTTTTGCGTCATTCAAAGTGGAGCATTCAAGCACAAGACAACAAGGAATGGATGGACGCCAACATAGCGGGATGGCATAACGCCGTAAACCAGCTGATAAAATAATTATGTAAAGGATATAAAGCAAAAACGATATGAAGAAAAACAAGAAACAGTGCTTTGGTGTCATTATAGGCACAAGAGCTTACTTCAACTCCGAATTGGCACGCGACGTGCGCAAACAGCTACTGAAGACGTTGGAAGATGAAGGATACGACTATGTCATTCTGCCTGAAGACGCAACCCCGACCGGCAGCAGCAGTATTGAAACTCGTGAGGATGGCTTGAAATGTGCCGAACTTTTCCGCCAGAACCGCGACCGCATTGACGGAATAATAGTATCGCTCCCAAACTTCGGTTTTGAAATCGGCATAATAAATGCCATAAGTGTGGCAGACCTTCGCGTTCCAGTACTTGTTCAAGCTTGTGATGACCAAAATGACAAGGTTGATCTTGACAGTCGCCGCGACGCTTTCTGCGGAAAGATTTCCGTTTGCAATAATCTCTATCAGTATGGCATACCATTTACAGACACAACGCTTCATACATACTCTGTCTATTCAGACCTTTTGGCAAAGGACATCAACCGTTTTGCCGCAGTTTGCCGTGTTGTAAATGGATTACGTCATGCACGTATAGGCCAGATTGGAACGCGTCCGCTAGGCTTCAACACATGCCGTGCTAGCGAGAAATTGCTTCAAGCTTCAGGTATCACGGTTGTGCCCGCAGACTTAAGCGAGATTCTCTATGCAGCGCAGGCAATAGAGGACAGCGACACAGATCTTCTTCATCAGATGGAAAAAGTTGCCGGCTATGCAGAAGTGCCAGAGGCTTACAAAGAGAAACTTCGCTTGCAGTGCAAGTTCGGTGTGGCAGTGAATCGTTGGGTGGAAGCAAACCAGGTTGATGCCGTTGCCATACAGTGTTGGGATTCTCTTGAGCAGAACTTTGGATGTGCAGCCTGTGTGACAATGAGTATGCTCAGTGAGGCTGGAATACCTGCAGCTTGCGAAACGGATATAGCAGGAGCCGTTTCTATGCTTGCCCTCACGCTTGCTTCTGGTGAACCTTCGGCAATAGCAGACTGGAACAACAACTTTGCAGAAGACCGCAACAAGTGTGTATGCACCCACTGCGGCAATTTCCCAAAATCATTTATTGGCAACGATAACCTTCGCCTTGGTCCACTTGGAGTCTTGGGCAGGACATTGGGCAAGATAAATACTTTTGGCGCAGTTTATGCAAAGGTGAGTGCCGGTGATTTCACGTTCTTCAGAATATCTACAGACGACACTAAGGGCTGCATCAAGGCATACGTTGGTGAAGGAAAGATGACAGACGATCCGTATGCAATGGACGGATGTATCGTTGTTACAGAAGTTCCCCAGCTACAAAAGCTAATGAAGCATATCTGCAAAAATGGTTTCGAGCATCATGTGGCACTTGTTCGTGCTGATGTTGCCGGCATAATCGAAGAGGCTCTTGATAGCTATCTCGGGTGGAATCTCTATGTTCACGGACAGGAATAACTGTTCTCTGCCTGTTGATAACACATACTTGATGGTATCATATATAAAGTTTGTGCATATACATTACAATTAGTAGTATATAAACCCATACCAGAATAAAAAACTGGTTATAGTTAGACAATCTTTTGACAGGGGTGAAAGTGTCGCAAAGGGCGAGCTTTCACCCCTTCTTTCTGCGTATTAAAACATTATTTATATAGACGCTAACACATATACCGAAATAAATTTATAATTTTGCACCGTATATGGCACAAAAGTTAATTCAAAGTCAAGAGCAAAAAGCCGTGCAGGTGCAGCGCCTCACGCAGCAACAAATGCTGGTTGTGAGGATGCTTGAAATGCCGCTCACCGAACTTGAACAGAGTGTTCAGGCGGAGATCGACGACAATCCTGCTATGGAAAGTTCTTCACCTGATGAACTTGGAGAAATTTCGGCTGCCGACAATGGTGATATCCGTGACGATGTTGTTATGGAGGACGGCCGGGATGATGCGAGTGCCAGTGATGCTGACGATGATTACAGTAGCGACTTGACCGACGATGCTCGGACAAAAGAGAAAGAAGAGCGGGAAACGGCTCTTGATGATGCCTTGTCAAATATAGGAATGGACGACCGTATGCCCGACGCAGATGCCGCCACTTCTTACGGAACAACCGACAACGCAGACTATGAAGAGATGGTCTATGGTGAGCAAACCTCATTTTACGATAGTTTGAGGGAGCAGATGGTTGACGTAGACCTTACGGATGTGCAGCGGCAGATAATGGAATACATAATAGGTTCACTCGATAGCGACGGGCTTCTCCGCAAGTCTGCCGATAGTATAGCCGACGAACTTTCCGTATATCATTACATTTATTGCACAGAAAACGATGTAAAGGAAGTTATACATCTGCTACAGACTTTTGATCCCGCAGGAATAGGTGCCACAAGTTTGCAGGAATGCCTGTTACTACAGATAGCCCGTAAGCCGGAGTCTAAATTGCGCCAGCTTATGTGTGAGGTAATATCCCAGCATTTCGACGAGTTTATGAATAAACACTGGGATCGCATAGTGAAACAGTTGGAGATGAATGAGGCAACAGCCCAGTCTGTCCGACAGGAACTCTTGCGCCTTAATCCCAAACCCGGGGCCTCACTTGGCGAAACCGAGGGTCGCAATATGCAGCAGATAACGCCCGATTTCATTGTAGACACCGCTGACGATGGAACAGTGACGTTCTATATAAACAACGGTCATGTGCCCAACCTTTATGTCTCACCGTCGTTCACAGAACTTATAAAAGGCTATAAGGAAAACAAAGCCTCAATGTCAAAGCGCGATAAGGAAGCCTTGCTCTATGCCAAAGAGAAGGTAGACCGTGCCCAAGGCTTTATCGATGCCGTAAAGCAGCGGCGGCATACGATGTATGTAACGATGAAGACCATCATTGACATACAGCGCCGTTTCTTCCAAGATGGAGACGAGAGTGACATAAAGCCCATGATACTGAAAGACGTTGCCGACCGTACAGGACTTGATATCTCCACCATATCTCGCGTTAGCAACATGAAATATGCCCAAACGCGGTGGGGTACATTCAAGTTGCGCCATTTTTTCAGTGATGGCATAAAGACTGAAGATGGCGGTGAACTGTCCACACGCAAGGTAAAGCTCGCCGTGAAGGAAGTTATAGACAGTGAAGACAAGGCAAAGCCGTTCAGCGATGATGCTTTGACCAAGATTCTCATCCAAAAAGGCTTCCCCATAGCAAGGCGAACAATAGCAAAATATAGGGAGCAACTGGGGATACCCGTTGCACGTCTAAGAAAGAAATGAAAGTAAGAAACATTATGATGTTGGCAAAGGCTGTAAGTTCTATAGCCTCGCCGTTCTATCTGCCACTCATAGGGTTAGCGGCGCTGTTCATCTTCAGCTATCTCAGTCTGATGCCAAAGTTGTATCAATTGACTGTACTGTTGGTTGTATATGTATTCACCATATTTTTGCCAACACGACTCATACGGTTTTACCACCGATACCACGGGTGGACACTTTTCGAACTGGGGGCAAGGGAGAAGCGTATGATACCTTACATCGTATCAATCCTGTGCTATTTCTTCTGCTATTATGTAATGATGCTCAGTCATGTTCCGCATCTTATGGGAAGCATCGTCGTTACGGCTCTTGCCACTCAGGTAACGTGTTCTGTCATAAACATGTGGTGGAAGATTTCCGTTCACATGGCGGCAATAGGTGCAATGGCCGGTGCATTGGTGATTTTTGCAGCCCGTTTTTCGTTTAACCCCATATGGTGGCTATGCCTATTGTTCATACTTGCAGGAATGGTGGGCAGTGCACGCATGATACTGCGCCTGCATAATCTCAACCAAATTTACGGTGGCTTTCTCGTAGGCGTACTCGTTGGACTTGTCACCGTGTTGCTTGTATAGTTTTTTGCACAGAGAAAGAAAACATATTCAGCCTTGTTGGCTGATATATTACGGATAAAAAGATAAAATCAAACAAAACAACATAGATATGAAACCATTGGTAAGTATTATAATGGGCAGCACAAGCGATCTGCCCGTAATGGAGAAAGCAATGAAATTCCTCGACGAGATGGAAGTGCCGTTCGAGGTTAACGCCCTTTCGGCTCACCGTACTCCCGATGCAGTGGAGAAATTCGCAAAGGAAGCTTCGGGGCGTGGACTTAAAGTTATAATAGCCGGAGCGGGTATGGCGGCAGCTTTGCCTGGAGTTATTGCAGCGTCTACTACATTGCCCGTTATAGGTGTGCCCATCAAAGGCAGTGCATTGGATGGTATGGACGCAATGCTCAGCATCATCCAGATGCCTCCTGGTATTCCCGTTGCAACGGTTGGCGTAAACGGCGCAATGAATGCAGCGATACTTGCCGTAGAGATGATAGCCCTTGCCGACAGCTCTTTGGCAGTAAGGGTGAAAGACTATAAGGATGGCTTGGGGGCAAAGATAGAAAAGGCCAACAAGGAACTTGCAGAGATTAAGTATAATTTCAAGACAAACTAATAAGTTTGTAGCAAGAAAATTACAGTTACTGAAAAAAGGAACTAACTTTAGACGGATTCAAAAAAATAAGGAACAACGAGCAATCCGTCTAAAGAAGAAGCATTAACAATGCGTGGAAATTTTATAACACGCTAAAAATAAAGAGGCAATGGACAACGGCTTTTCTTCACTCTTCAACTATAGCCGCCGCGAAACCCACGAGGTGCATGTTGGCGGCACGCCGCTTGGTGGCAACAATCCTATACGTGTGCAGTCAATGACCACAACGCCGACAACGGATACAGAAGCTTGCGTGGCACAGGCAAAGGCTATTGTGGCAGCAGGTGGCGAGTATGTGCGTCTTACTACGCAGGGAGTGCGTGAAGCGGAGAACATGAAGAACATAAACACCGCTTTGCGTGCCGACGGAATAATGACTCCACTTGTGGCAGACGTGCATTTCAACCCCCATGTGGCGGATGTTGCTGCCCTCTATGCCGAGAAGGTAAGGATAAATCCCGGCAACTATGTTGACCCGGCACGCACATTCAAGCAGCTTGAATATACCGCCGACGAATATGCCGCCGAACTGGAGAAGATAGAGAAGCAGTTCGTACCTTTCCTTGAAATATGCCGCAAGAATCATACGGCAGTGCGCATAGGCGTGAACCATGGCTCATTGTCAGACCGCATTATGTCGCGTTATGGTGATACCCCAGCAGGCATTGTAGAGAGCTGCATGGAGTTCCTTAGAATATGCCGTCGCGAAAACTTTACAGACGTGGTTATTTCCATAAAGGCCAGCAACACCGTTGTTATGGTGCAGTCGGTGCGCCTGCTTGTGGAAACTATGCGTAAGGAAGATATGGACTATCCACTTCATCTTGGTGTGACCGAAGCTGGCGAAGGCGAAGACGGACGTATAAAAAGTGCTGTAGGCATCGGAGCTTTGCTTGCCGACGGCATTGGCGACACCATTCGCGTGTCTCTTAGCGAAGCTCCCGAGGCTGAAATACCCGTAGCGCGCCATCTTGTTGACTATGTTACAAGACGTAATGGGCATACCCCCGTGCCTGGTCTCGTATATGAAGGCTTCAATTGGGTTTCTCCAGAGCGTAGGGCTACATGTCCTGTAGGGAATATCGGAGGCGGAAACGTGCCTGTAGTGATAAGCAGCCGAATTGGCGATGCCGTCGCTAAAGCAGAAGATAACAATGCTAACCCTGATCAAACGCCGGACTATATATATGTGGGACAGAAAATGCCGCAGAATCCTGTTGACGGACAGAAATACATTGTTGATTTCAATGTCTTTGCAAGTCTTGGCGATGAAGCACGTTGTGTTGCCTTCCCCGTCTTTCCATACAACGCCATACCGTTCCTTAATAGTGTCAAGGCAGAAATCAAGTTCCTTGTGCTGCCATACGGGGCACCAAGCGAAGAATATATTCCTTGTCTAAAGGCGCATCCAGAGGTAGTCGTGGTGAGTGTCAGCAGCAATGCCAACCGTTTGGGCGAGCAGCGGGCCTTGGTTCATGAATTTATGTGCAACGGAATCAGCAACCCCGTTGTGTTCTGTCAGATGTATAACCATAGCCAAGAGGAAAAAAGCGACTTCCAACTTGAGGCTTCTGCCGATATGGGAGCACTTATGTTCGACGGACTTACAGACGGTATTTGGCTTATGAACAATGGTACTCTGTCGCATGCCGACATTGACGCCACGGCGTTCGGCATACTTCAGGCGGCACGCTTGCGCACAACAAAGACAGAATATATCAGTTGCCCGGGTTGTGGGCGCACATTATACGACCTCCGTACTACTATCTCATGCATAAAGGAAGCCACAAAAGAGATGAAGGGCTTGAAAATTGGCATAATGGGATGCATAGTAAACGGTCCTGGCGAAATGGCAGACGCAGACTATGGCTATGTGGGTGCCGGACGCGGAAAGATTTCCCTCTATCGCCGCAAGGAATGTGTGGAGAAAAATATCCCTGAGGCGGAAGCCGTGGAAAAGCTTCTTCAGCTTATCCGCACCGACAAGGAGAGGGAAGACAGTGCAACGGCTTGACCATTGATAGACAAGGATGCCCGTAATGCTTTTTTAGCCCACGGGCATATCGCTCAGACGCCGTGGGCAAAAAATTGTTACCCTGCGGGCTTGCGAAAAGAAGTCTACATCTAGTATAACAACTTTCTGCCGATGCCGGTAGTTGAAAAAACACGAATAGAACAAAGTAAATGAGTCTAACACAAATAGTAAGAAAGGCTTTCGTCTCCAGAATGAAGGAGCTTGAGCGTTATGGCAAAGAGGCGGAGACATTGCAGATGGAAACTCTGAACTATCTCACCACTGCTGCCAAACATACAGAATACGGGCGTAATCACGCTTTCTGCACTATAAAGACGTATGAAGACTTCACAGAGAATGTTCCCGTGAACACTTATGAGGAGTTGAAAGGCGACATAGACAGGATGCGCCACGGCGAACGTGACGTGTTGTGGCAAGGAAACGTCAAATGGTATGCAAAGTCGTCTGGCACAACCAACGACAAGAGCAAATTTATTCCCGTAAGTCGCGAAGGACTTCAGCACGTACACTATGCCGGAGGCACCGATGCCGTAGTCTTATATCTTAGAAACAATCCAAAGAGCCGCATCTTCGATGGCCGCAGCCTTATACTTGGCGGCAGTCATTCGCCAAACTACGATGTGGCAAATTCACTCGTTGGCGACCTGAGTGCAATACTTATAGAGAACATCAATCCGTTGGCGAACCTTGTCAGAGTGCCAAAAAAATCAACGGCTCTGCTTTCGGACTTCGAAATAAAGCGTGAGCGTATAGCCCGCGAGACGATGAACAAGAATGTTACCAACATCAGCGGTGTACCGTCGTGGATGCTTTCCGTGCTTACGCGGGTAATGGAACTGACAGGCAAGAAGCATCTTGAGGAAGTGTGGCCAAATCTTGAAGTATTCTTCCATGGAGGTGTGGCATTCACTCCTTATCGCAAGCAGTATGAGCAGCTTATAACGTCGCCTTCCATGCACTATATGGAAACATACAACGCAAGCGAAGGATTCTTTGGCCTTCAGGATGATCCGCTCGACAAGTCAATGTTGCTGATGATAGACTACGGAGTGTTCTATGAATTCATCCCAATGGATGAGTTTGGGCAGGACAATCCAATGGTAGTACCGCTTTGGGGAGTGGAAAAAGGCAAGAATTACGCTATGCTTATTTCCACATCATGCGGACTGTGGCGTTATGTCATAGGCGACACCGTGAGCTTCACTTCCACAAACCCTTACAAGTTCGTAATTACGGGGCGCACGAAGCATTTTATAAATGCTTTCGGCGAAGAACTTATTGTTGACAATGCAGAGAACGGACTTGCCTATGCTTGCGAAAAGACGGGGGCTGAGGTGTTGGAATATACAGCCGCTCCAGTATTTATGGACGACAATGCGAAATGCCGCCACCAGTGGCTTGTTGAATTCTCGCGTGAACCGGCAGACATTCAAGAGTTTGCCACGTTGCTCGACACTAAGCTTCAAGAGATAAACAGCGACTATGAGGCTAAGCGCTACAAGGATATAACGCTACAGCATCTTGAAATAGTGAAAGCCCGTAGCGGACTCTTCAATGACTGGCTGAAATCGAAGGGAAAACTCGGCGGACAACATAAGGTGCCGCGCCTGAGTAACAGTCGTAAGAATATCGACGAGATGCTGAAGATGAATGGTCAACAACAGTAACACTCCCTGATGCAGAATAAAAGAAAAAACATTAAGCAACATTTTGCAACCGCCCATTGGTCGGGTATTGCGCTCGTCGTGGCAAGTCTTTTTGTATTGCTGCTCGTTTCATGCGCCAAGATGGGACAGCCCGACGGAGGATGGTATGACGAAACGCCACCGCGCATCGTAGGCACAACACCACAAGACAAGGCAGTTGGTGTGAAATCAAAGAAAATAACCATATATTTCGATGAGTTCATACAGGTTGACAACCCTACGGAAAAGGTGGTTGTCTCGCCGCCGCAGATGGAAGCACCGGAAATAAAGGGGGCAGGAAAGAAGATTGTGGTGGAGCTGAAAGACAGTTTGAAGGAAAACACCACTTACACAGTGGACTTTTCAGATGCCATATCAGACAATAATGAGGGCAATCCCCTTGGAAACTATACATATAGCTTCTCCACAAGCGACCATATAGACACGCTTGAAGTTTCGGGAAACGTGGTCAATGCCGAAAACCTTGAGCCTGTGAAGGGAATACTTGTCGGACTTTATGCCTTGGAAGACAGTGCGCAAGCCGAAGACCCCTTTCTTTCAAAACCGATGCTCCGCGTGTCGCGCACCGATAGCCGCGGGCGTTTTATCGTTAGAGGCATTGCACCGGGACGATATCGTGTGGTGGCACTACAGGATGCAGACGGCAACTATTTCTTCAGTCAGAAGAGCGAAATGCTCGCTTTTAGCAATGACGTTATAGAACCGCGTTTCACTGATGCCGTGAGGCAAGACACCGTGTGGCGCGATTCACTGCATATCGACTCCATACGCTCAACTGGTTATACGCGCTTCCTGCCCGACGACATAGTGCTGCGTGCCTTTACGGAACGTCAGACCGACCGCTATTTCCTGAAAGTGGAACGCACCGACCCACGTGTGTTCACGCTCTTCTTTAGCGGAGGCGATGAGAAACTTCCTGAAGTAAAGGGTCTTAACTTTAACTCCGACGGAGCTTTCCTTACAGAGAGTACGGAAAAGAAAGATACTGTTAGGTTTTGGCTTCGCGACACACTTCTTGTCAATCAAGATACCCTGCGTATGCAGTTGACGTATATGGCAACAGACACGTTGGGAAACCTTGTGACAACAATTGATACTCTAGATGTCTTGGCAAAGACCCCGTATGCAAAACGTCTCAAGGAAAAGGCGCGCGCCTATGATGACTGGAAAAAAGCTCAGGAAAAGGCAAAGAAACGTGGGCGGGATTACGAGGAAACGATGCCTGCAGAGGCACTTGAGCCGAAATATAGCGTAAAGTCGCAGCCAGATCCTGACCAAAATATAATTATTGACATGCCCGTGCCTTTGGCTAGTGTTGATACTTCAAAGATACATCTCTATTCAAAGCATGACACGTTGTGGTATCGTTCGAAATTCCTTTTCCGTGAGAAAAAAGCCATACCGCGCCGTTATGAGTTGATTGGCGAATGGCGGCCAGATGTGGAATACAGCTTTGAGGTAGACTCCGCCGCCTTTGTGGATATTTATGGCAACGTGTGCGCAGCCTACAAACAAGGACTTAAGGTAAAGTCGGAGGACGAATACGGAACGTTGCTCATGACCATAAATGGCAGCGACAGCGTACCGCTCGTGGCGGAGTTGCTTGACACTAGCGACAAGGTAGTGAAAACAGTGAATGTATCCAACGGCGCAGCAGAGTTCTTCTACATTTCCCCTGCAACATATTACCTGCGTATGTTCCGCGACGTGAACGGCAACGGTATTTGGGACACCGGAGATTATGCAGCAGGTATGCAGCCAGAGCAGACGTACTATTATCCTGAAAAGATAGAGTGCAAGGCGAAGTGGGACATAACCCTAAGCTGGAATCCTGAGGCACGCGATGCAGCGCATCAGAAGCCCTATGCCATAACGAAGCAGAAGGCTGATAAGGACAAGACGGTTAAACACCGCAATGCAGAGCGGGCGAAGAAAATGGGAATACAGTATATCCCCAAATAATTCTATTAGCCTTTGCTTTTAATAAAAGGTGAATACAGAAAGAAAAAAATCTATAGCAAGTGAATAAACAAGCAACTGGCGCATTGCGCATGCGCCTCGCCATAATGGCAGCAATAATGTTCTTCGCACTGACTGCAGCAGCGCAGTGTTCGTTCAGAAATACAGCATTCAAGTCGGGCGAATTCCTTTCATATAACCTTTATTACAACTGGCAATTCGTATGGGTAAAGGCAGGGACTGCTAGCATGTATACCGTAGAGAGTACATACAAGGGGCAGCGGGCTTTCCGTTCCAGTCTTACGACACGTGGCAACAAAAAGGTTGACAACATGTTTGTGCTGCGCGACACTCTGCTCTGCTACTCTTCTACTGCCCTCGAACCGCTTTATTTCCGCAAGGGAGCACGTGAAGGCAAGCGATACACGGTGGACGAAGTATTCTATAACTATCCCAATGGCAATGTATCATTGCGTTGTCACCGTCAGCACAACGACGGTACACACTCATGGAGAAACTTCAATCCGTCAAACTGTGTCTACGATATGCTGAACATCTTCCTGCGTGCGCGCTCGTTCAGTTCGGCAAATTGGAAAAAAGGGCATACGGTAGATTTTCCAATAGCCGACGGAAAAGGAACATCGCCAGCCCGTTTGCGTTTCAACGGTACAACGAAGATAAAGGCAGACAACGGGCATAAATACCGTTGCGTGGAGCTTTCTTATCTTGAAAAGGACGATGGTAAATGGGAGGAAATAGTGCGTTTCTACGTTACAGACGACCAAAACCATGTGCCCATACGTCTTGACATGTTTTTACGCTTTGGCAGTGCCAAGGCTTTCCTTACGAGTATGAGAGGGGTAAGAAACCCTATCACATCATTAGTCAAATAATATTCATCGGCAATCATTGCCGACAATCTGCAATACATGCGGCTTAACCAATTATGGTTAGGCCGCATTTGTTTTTTTGTTCTCGTTTTAAAAGGTCTTAAAATGTATGAAATTTATGACGCTTTTTCCGTTTTTGAAAAAAACCATTCCATAATAGTCATGCTAACGCTTTGGCAATCATTTTACCTTTGCACACGATTTGAAAAAGTGAAGAATTATGAAGACAATGAAAATTTCTTATGCGGGAATTGCCATCAGCTGTTTTTTGCTGGCAACGTCCTGCCAACAGAAAAAGACGGAACAAACATCGAGTGCTGATTTCAAGACGATGACGGTGAGTCGCAAGACCATAGGCGTGGAATCGTCTTATTCTGCATCAATAAAGGGCCGTCAGGACATAGACATCTATCCACAAGTGTCGGGGAAAATACAACGGTTGTGTGTAAAAGAAGGCGACAAAGTCGTTAAGGGACAGTTGCTTTTTGTTATAGACCAAGTGCCTTACCGTGCAGCTCTTGCTACTGCCCTGGCCAATGAACGGCAAGCCAATGCAGCTCTTGCTACTGCAAAGCTTACGTATGAGGAGAATAAGGAACTGCTAGCGCAGAAGGTTATTTCATCCTATGCTTACAAAACATCAGAAAACGCTTATCACACGGCGCAAGCCCAAGTGTCGCAGGCTCAGGCCCAAGTGGTTGATGCAAAAAACAACCTTTCATATACCGAGGTGTGTAGCCCTTCAAATGGTGTGGTAGGCACATTGCCTTATCGTGTGGGAGCATTGGTAGGTCCAAGTATGCAGAAACCTCTTACTTCCGTTTCAGACAATTCTGAAATGTATGTTTATTTCTCTATGACGGAGAAGCAGCTTCTTGGTTTTATACGTCAGTATGGTTCTAAGGACGCAGCTCTGAAGAGTATGCCAGCCGTATCGCTTCAGCTTGGCGACCTGTCTGTTTATCAGCACAAAGGCAAAGTGGAGAGTATTAGCGGTGTGATTGATACGCAGACCGGCACAGTTAGTTTGCGTGCAGTATTTCCCAATTCAGAGCGACTGCTTAATAGCGGAGGGTCAGGCAACGTGCTTATACCTTCAGTTATGAAAGATGTTATCGTTATACCACAGGCAGCCACAGTGCAGCAGCAAGACAAGCGAATAGTATATAAGGTTGTTGACGGCAAGGCCGTGGCTCAGTTAATAGGAGTGCAGCAACTGCAAACGGGCAATGAGTTTGTTGTGACAAGCGGTTTGAAGCCTGGCGACGAGATTGTTGCCGACGGTGCAGGAATGGTGCACGAAGGAGATATAGTAAAATCCAAAAAGCAGAAGTAAATGAAAGGCAACATATTTATCAAGAGGCCGGTGATGGCGATATGCGTCGCCGTGCTGATTGTTATGGTAGGGTTGATATCCCTTTTCTCCCTGCCGGTGGAACAGTATCCAGACATTGCACCTCCTACAGTGCGTGTGGAGGCGACTTATACCGGTGCAGATGCCGATGCGGTGATGAAGAGTGTTATCATGCCGTTGGAGGAGAGTATCAACGGTGTGGAAAACATGCTTTACATCACTTCAACTGCGACAAACTCGGGAACAGCGCAGATAAATGTGTATTTCAAGCAGGGCACAGACCCGGATATGGCCACGGTAAACGTGCAGAACCGCGTGTCGAAGGCACAAGGATTGTTGCCGTCCGAAGTAACAAAGATTGGTGTTACAACGCAGAAACAGCAGAACAGCTTTTTGCAGATTGGTGCGCTGGTGAGCAATGATGGTAAGTATGACGAGACATTCCTTGCCAATTACCTCGACATCAACGTTGTGCCGGAGATAAAGCGTATCAATGGTGTTGGTGAAGTGCTTGAGCTTGGCGATACTTATAGCATGCGTATATGGTTGAAACCAGACCTTATGGCACAGTATCATCTGCAGCCTTCAGACGTAACACAGGTGCTTGGCGAGCAGAACATTGAGGCTCCTACTGGTGCGATAGGCGAAAATTCAAAGAATACGTTCCAGTATACATTGAAATACCACGGTAGGTTGAAGAGCGTGGAAGAATTCAAGAATATGGTTATCCGTAGCAATGACGATGGAACGCTGTTGCGACTGAAAGATGTGGCAGAGGTTGAACTTGGCAGACTGTCATACAGTTTCCACGGAGAGGTGGACAAAAAGCCGGGTGTTACCTTCATGACATTCCAGGTTGCCGGTGCTAATGCGACGGAAGTGAACAAGAATATTTCGGCAAAGCTCTCTGAAATGTCGAAGGCTCTGCCGAAGGGATGTGAATTTGTGGAGATGCACAGTTCAAACAACTTCCTTTTTGCTTCTATCCATGAGGTTGTAGAGACACTTCTCATAGCAATTCTCCTTGTTATCCTCGTGGTGTATTTCTTCTTGCAGGACTTCAAGAGTACGCTCATCCCGTCAATTTCCATTATTGTCTCGCTTATCGGAACATTCGCATGTCTGGAAGTTGCAGGGTTCAGCATAAACATCCTAACGCTTTTCGCTCTCGTGCTTGCCATAGGAACAGTGGTAGACGATGCCATCGTGGTTGTGGAAGCAGTACAAGCAAAGTTCGACTCGGGTTATCAGTCGCCGTATCTTGCCACTCGTGATGCGATGCATGATGTAAGTATGGCTGTGGTTTCATGTACGCTTGTCTTTATGGCAGTGTTCATTCCAGTGTCTTTTATGGGAGGAACTTCAGGTATCTTCTATACACAGTTCGGTATAACAATGGCAACATCGGTGGGACTCTCCATGATATCAGCCTTGACGTTATGTCCTGCACTTTGTGCAATGATGATGAAACCGTCTAAAGACGGGCCAAACGGCGAGGAAACCAATAAGAAAGGCTTTAGTGGTCGAATTCGTGCCGCATACAATGCTTCTTTCAATGCTGTAATGGGTAAGTATAAGCGTGGAGTTATGTTCTTCTTCCACCATCGTTGGCTTGCTTGGACGGGACTTGCCGCATCCGTTGTGCTGCTGGTATTCTTGCTTCGTACCACGAAGACAGGTTTTGTGCCGCAGGAAGACCAGGGTGTGATGATGATTAACGTGAGCACATCGCCTGGAAATACATTGGAAGAGACAAACAAAACAATCAGTAAGATTTCTGATATTTTGGCAAAGCAAGAAGAAGTGGCCCACTTCAGTACTGTTGCTGGATACGGTTTGCTCTCTGGACAAGGCACATCCTACGGAACGATTATCGTAAAGCTTAGACCATGGGACGAGCGCAAAGGCAAGGAACACTCCGTAGATAATGTTATGGCGCGACTGAACGGTGAATTTGCCAATCTGAAGGAAGCCCAGGTGTTCTGTTTCCAACCGGCGATGATCCCAGGATATGGTATGGGAAACTCCATAGAGCTGAATATGCAGGACAAAACGGGTGGCGACAAGAAGGTGTTCTATCAGTATGTGATGAAGTTTATAGGGGCACTAAACCAGCGTCCTGAGGTGGCTGTGGCATATACCTCATACAACATGGACTTCCCGCAGGTGTCTGTAGACGTAGATGCTGCCAAATGTAAACGTGCTGGCATATCTCCTTCAACGATTCTTGATGCGCTGGGAAGCTACTGTGGTGGTTCTTATGTGAGCAACTACAACGAATTCGGAAAAGTATATCGTGTGATGATTCAGTCGTCGCCACAGTTCCGTCTAGACAAACATTCGCTTGACAACATGTTCGTGCGCAATGGTTCGGAGATGGCTCCGCTTAGCGAGTTCGTTACTCTGACGGATGGTGTAGGTCCACAGGTGTCAAACCGTTTCAATCTGTACAGCTCTATACAGGTAAATGTTAATACCGCTGACGGATATTCCTCAGGTGAGGCTCAGAAAGCCATTGCTGAGGTGTCTGCTCAGACCCTTCCTTCTGGTTATGGTTATGAATTTGGCGGTATGGCCCGTGAGGAAGGAAACAGCGATGGCGGCAAGACGATTTTCATCTATGGAGTATGTGTCATTCTTATCTATATCATTATGGCATGTCTATACGAGAGCTTCCTTATTCCGTGGGCGGTAATCTTGAGTGTTCCGTTCGGACTTATGGGTAGTTTCCTCTTTGCAAAACTCTTCGGACTTGAGAACAATATTTATTTGCAGACGGGTATCATCATGTTGATAGGCTTGCTTGCCAAGACAGCTATTTTGATTACCGAGTATGCAGTGGAGCGCAGACGTGCTGGAATGGGCATTATATCGTCGGCATTCTCTGCAGCCCAAGACCGCTTGCGACCAATTCTTATGACGGTTCTCTGTATGGTATTCGGTATGTTGCCACTGATGTTCTCTACTGGTGCTGGTGCAAACGGTAACAGTTCTCTTGGAACAGGTGTGGTAGGAGGATTGCTCGTAGGTTCACTCTCGCTAATATTTGTCGTTCCAGTGTTCTACGTCGTGTTCGAGTGGTTGCAGGAAAAGGTGAGAAAGCCTTACGACGAAGAGGCCGACTTGCAGATTCAGCAGGAACTGATAAAGAGCATTGAAGAAAAGAGCAAAGCGGGCAAGTAATGAAAAGCAGGTTTCAGAAGATATGTATTCCTCAAATGTCAATACATACTTTGGGGAACCTGTTTGAAATGAAGGACGAATAACAAAACAATTATGAAAAAAATTATATTGTCAGTCGCCATGATAGCATCGTTAAGCGGCTGCGGCATATATACGAAATATCAGCCAATGGCTTCTGTGCCGGAAGGGTTGTATGGCGACAAAAATAGCGTGTTGTCGTTGTCGCCAAAGCAGGATAGTCTTGAGACCCGCTCTGCCGATACATTGAGCTTGGGTTCAATGGACTGGCATGAGCTCTTTACAGACCAGCAACTGCAAGAACTGATAGAAAAAGGGTTGAAACAGAATACCGACTATCAGTCAGCTGCACTCAGGGTGGAAGAGGCTTCTGCAACCCTAAAGGCAGCAAAATTAGCCTTTCTTCCGGCTTTTGCCTTGGCTCCACAGGCAGGAGTGAGCAGTTTCAACAACGAGAAGGCAACGCAGACATACTCTGTGCCTCTCACAATGAGTTGGGAGATAGATATCTTTGGCCGGATGCGTAACGCAAAGGAGCAGGCAAAGGCTCTTTACGCCAAAAGTCAGGATTATCGTCAAGCTGTTAGAACTCAGTTGATAGCAAACATAGCCAATACGTATTATACGTTGGGCACATTGAGGGAGCAGTTGTCGATATCAAAGGAAACGGAGAAAGCCTGGGAAGAAACACTTGTTACGGCACGTGCCCTTAAGAACGTAGGGCGTTATGATGAGGCAGGTGTAAATCAGATGGAGGCAGCCATGCATCAAGTACACACATCAGTGCTTGACCTGGAGCAGCAGATATCACAGACAGAAACGGCAATGTCTATCCTTCTTGGGGAGACGCCACGCCATTATGCAACGGCAAGCGATATGTCACCGGCATTGCCTGAATGTATATCTGTAGGTGTTCCGTTGCAGCTCCTATCTGAACGTCCCGATGTGCGGATGGCGCAACGCACGGTTGAAGCAGCATTTTATGGCGTAAACCAGGCGCGTTCGGCATTCTATCCATCGTTGGTGTTGAGCGGAAGTGTGGGGTGGACAAACAATTCGGGTGCACAGATAATAAACCCCGGAAGGCTTTTGGCTTCAGCTCTCGGCTCACTCACGGCACCAATCTTCAGTAGAGGACAGAACATGGCTCAACTAAAAATAGCTAAGGCTCAACAGGAAGAGGCAAAACTCTCATTCACACAGACGCTTCTTAATGCCGGAAAGGAAGTCAACGATGCGTTGACTGCTTGTCAGACAGCAAAGGACAAGGCTGTGTCGATAGCTTCGCAAGTGACAGCACTTGAGAGTGCTCTTCGGAATACCACTCTGTTAATGGAGCACGGCAGTACTACTTATTTGGAAATACTGACCGCAAGGCAGTCGCTGTTGAGTGCTCAACTGACGCAATCCGCTAACAATCTTTCGTTAGTCCAAAATCTAATATCTCTGTATCAAGCCTTAGGCGGTGGCTCGGAAGAAGGAACTTTCTGATTATTCACCTTTTCAAGGATCGGTTACATTTGATTTTTCATACCTATTTGCGTAATCGATAGTCTCTGGGCTGTCTGTGAAGTGATTTCACGGGCAGCCCGTTTACTGTTTGCCTATGGATATATTCAAAAGGGCGTGTTATCCCGTTTTCAATTAGCCCTAAATTCCTTTGGTGTCATGCCCGTATTTTTCTTGAAATAGCGGCAGAAGAACGACTGGTCAGGGAAATTCATACTGTAAGCGATGTTCTGAAGAGGTTCTGATGTTGTGTGTAGCCTTATCTTTATCTCCTTTATGCAACATTGGTCAATGAAGTCCTTGGCAGTCTTTTCCGTCTGGTTGCGTACTATTGCAGAAAGATACCTGTTGCTTATGCAAAGTTTGTCGGAGTAAAAAGACAACTCGCGTTCTGTAGCAGCGTATTGGTGTACGAGAGTTAGGAAGCGCATGAACAATTTTTCCTGGTTGCTTATTCCAAGGGTACTCCTACAGGCAATTTGTTTCTTGCAGAAATCGTATTGGTCAAGATAGAAACACTGTATCAATAACTGGGCAATCTGAATGCTATGTTCCTGTTCTGATTTCTCAAGGATATGGTCTACTCCTGCCATCATATTGTTTATGTGTACGGCATCATCGGCTGGGATGTCACCAACAGGGTATTCTGTCATGAAAGCGAAGTAGGTTGGTTCAAACCGGTTTGTCAGTTCTTCGGTTATAGCCTGTGTGAAAGTAATATAAGATGCAATGAAATCATCGCTCTGCTCTATACACTTGAAAAAGCAGGACGGTGGAAGCATGAGCATATTGCCAGACTTTAACGAATAAGGCTTAAAGTCTATTTCAATATGCGCCTTGCCTGATGTAACGAGCATTATCACGGTATTCTTGTTCCTATATGTTTCCATATCACTAAAGGGGTGTCTTTTGTCAAGGAATACAGTTATGCTTCTTTCTTCGTTGCCTTTGGAATTGTTTTTTGTGTCCATAATTTGTTTATGTCCTAAGCTTTCATACCTTTCTTTTGGCAAAATTAGCGACTTTAAGTAAAAGTATGGTCTATCATTTGTCAATAAGTGCAATTTTTCTCCATTACTGCACAATATCTTTCAAATAGTATACCCTCTCGCATTTTATGTGTACCTTTACATAAGAGCCAGATTTTGCTGCTTGGTTGCAATTGATTTTGTTATGTCATGCCTGCATAAGTGAACGACATGGAGAAGAGAATGTGCAGTATATATTAACGAAAACAAATGTGATGTTGGTTTGATAAGAATAAAAATTATGGAAGAAAGAATACAGAATGAAGATGACGTGCGTAGTATTGTTACATCAAATGTTCCGTATGTTGGAAATGTGATGCGCATACCGCAAGATATACAACGCAAGGCGCGCCAGCTCTGTTGGAAATATAACATTACAGATCCCTCGGATGCTGAAGCTCAGTCTGCAATACTAAAGGAGTTGCTTGGAACATGGAGCAAGAATGTGGCAATTATGCCGCATATACATTTTGATTATGGGGTAAACACTCATTTTGCAGGAGGACATTTTACGCTTGTCAACTTTGACAGTGTATTCCTTGACACCTCGCCGATAAATATAGGTAAGGACGTCTTTATTGGGCCAAGATGCGTGCTGGCATGTCCAGGACATCCGGTCAATTATGTACAGAGGCTGACGGAACCGCTTATGACGAGCAAGCCAATCAATATTGGCGACGGAGTGTGGCTCGGAGCAAGTGTGACGGTTATTGGTGGTGTCAGCATTGGAAATGGTTCTGTTATAGCAGCAGGCGCTGTTGTTACACATGATATTCCAGCAGGAGTTGTCGCCGGTGGTGTGCCGTGCAAGGTGATAAGACAAATAACGGATGCCGATAAAATACAGATGGAAGACGTGATGTTTTGATAAATGAAAAGTTGTAAACATTGCCCTGTATGGTGATAAGAAACAACTTCAATTATCGTTTTTTTTATGCAAATCGCAATGCCTTTTCAAAAAAAGGCAGAATAAGTTTGTATTTGCGAAAAAATATCATACCTTTGCAAAGCTTTTGCGGAAAGGCGGAAATAGCTCAGTTGGTAGAGCACAACCTTGCCAAGGTTGGGGTCGCGGGTCCGAGTCCCGTTTTCCGCTCAAACATTTTGAATACAACCAAAACAGGAAATTAAAATTTCTTCGAGCCCAAGTGGCGGAATTGGTAGACGCGCACGTTTCAGGTGCGTGTGTTTCACAACGTGCAGGTTCGAGTCCTGT